>NZ_JRFO01000004.1:0-356971 GCF_000833595.1 Burkholderia sp. MSHR3999 | reverse complement strand
CTGGCGAGCGCATTTTCGCCCAGGCGGAGCTCGACCGCCGTTTCAAGTCCTGAAGGCCTTCATTGATCAGCATCGCGACACCTTCGGGTTGAGCCGATCTGCAAGGTTTTGCGGATTGCCCCGTCAGGCTACCGACGCCATGCAGCACAACTTCGCGATCCGTCGAAACGCTGCGCCCCCGCGCGAAACGCGATGAGCTTTTGCAACCGGAGATCAAGCGTGTCTGGCAGGCCAACATGCGGGTCTACGGCGTGCCGAAGGTCTGGAAGCAGATGAACCGGGAAGGCATTGCGGTGGCACGCTGCACGGTCGGACGGTTGATGAAGCTGCAGGCTTGCGCGGCGCAGTCGCGGTAAGCGTGTTCGCACGACGATTCCAGATGTGAGCGCGCCGCACCCGCTGGACCGAGTCTACGGCAGTTCAAGGCTGATCGACCGAATCAGCTCTGGGTGTCGGATTTTACGTATGTCTCGACATGGCAAGGCTGGCCGTACGTGGCATTCGTAATCGACGTGTTTGCCCGTCGCATCGTCGGTTGGCGCGTCAGTTCGTCGATGAGCACGGACTTCGTTCTGGATGCGCTTGAACAGACGCTGTACGCGCGCCAACCGGGCGACGATGGGGCATTGATACACCACTCCGATAGGGGGGCTCAATACGTCCGCATTCGGTACAGCGAACGTTTGGCCGAGGCGGGTATCGAGCCGTCCGTCGGCAGCCGTGGCGACAGCTACGATAACGCGCTGGCTGAAACGATCAACGGTCTCTACAAGACGGAACTGATTCATCGACGCGCCCCGTGGAAAACGCGGGAATCCGTCGAACTGGCGACCCTGGAATGGGGGGCCTGGTACAACCATCATCGGCTGATGGAACCGCTCGGCTATATCCCGCCTGCCGAAGCCGAGGCAAACTATTACAGGCAACTCAAAAATGATGCTGAAGTGCCCGCATTAACTTAAACCAACCGGCCTCCATGATTCCCGTCGCGGTTCAGATTGCATGGCAAGACTTAACAATAGTTGATCAACAGGGCGGCAGGCCGCTGCTACAAGGACTGCCTCTGTCGCTGCCCCGTCTGATAGCGCGCTCATCGGAATTGACGATTGTTGATCACGCCCGCCGCGCAAATGGCATAACATCCTAGTAGATTGCGCGCGAACTAAGGCTGAGTTTGGGTGACGCCTTGAAAACGATACTTCATCGAATCGGCCGGTATCGCTTACGACGTGATGAAGTAGTACTGGAACTTGTGGGAACTCACGACCACGGTGTCCAGTGATTACGTGCGTGAGGAAAAGGTCATCCACAAGCGATCTGTTCCGATCAGTGTGCGCGACGAGTAGAACGTTTACCCCTGCAAGATGTGAGATTTTTCCATAGTGTTTAGCTATCCGTGTTTCTGAACAGACCGACGGAAACCGCAGGGGGAACCCGGTAGGCATGCGTTGGTTCATCCAGAAGGAAGGTAGGAATCGAAGATGGGGAATGGTTTGTTACATGCAATTCAACTTTAAGGAGTCGAGATGAGTCAAGTTGACATTCTAAAATCACTCGAATCGCTCCTTAGCGAGCCGGTCGCGCAACAGGCACCGGCATTTCTCAACGAATCTCGCATCGCGGTGATTCACGGCTTCGATGGCGCACTAGCGAACGTGCTAGGCGGTATCGTGCATCTCTGTAAGACCTCGACGGGAACTGAGTCGCTTTTGCATGTATTGCATGCGTCGAACGTCACCCCCGATCTGCTTACCCGTGATCTTTCAGGTATGTTTTCCGGGGGAGAAGCAACGTCCAAACTGGTCGAGACGGGCAAGTTGGCGCTGCAACTCCTGTTTGGCTCCAAAATCCACGAGTTCAACGGCGTACTCTCCGGCGTCAGCGGGCTGATGTCGAAAAATGCGGCGCTGCTCGCCGAGATGGTAACGTCTTTTGTATTGGCGGCAATTAGGCACGCCGCGACCACCGCGGGACCGCTAACTACATCGAGTCTCAGCGCGGTGCTGGAAGCTCAGTCACGTTACCTGAAGGGACGCCTGTCTGAAAGGCTGCTTGGTGCGCTGGGGTTTGCTGGTATTGCCGCCTGGCTTAGCGGGGAAAGTCATCACCTGCGCGATGATATGCGCGCAACCGGGGCCGAGGTGAGGCGGGCGGAATCGGGTATCGAGCGGGAGGCCGCTACGCATAAGCGGAAATGGTTGTGGCTTGGTCTGATATTGCTGGCACTTTTAGCGCTCCTGTTTCTTGGCTTTTGCTCGAAGCGCACACCGGATATGTCTCAATCGTCGGACGCAGCGGCGCCGGCTTCGAGCACAGTGAGCGCTGTGGCAGACGCGATCCCCAAGGGCGCGGGGATCATCGCCGCGATGATGGAAGGGAAGCCCGAGCTCAAGATTTATTTCGAGTACGGCAAGGCGGAACTGTCGTCAGATTTTGCTGGCAAGGCTAAGGACGTCTTGGCATATTTGACGGACAACCCTTCGTCGAAGGCGAGTGTTTCGGGTTACACGGATTCGAGCGGAGACCCGACCTTGAACGCGGAGCTTGCAAAAAAACGTGCCGAGTCGGTTAAGGCGGCTCTGATGGCAGCCGGGATCGATGCATCACGCATCAGCTTGGACAAGCCGCTTGAGGTGAGCGGCGGCACGTCGGATTCGAAAGATCGCCGCGTCGAGATTCACGTCCAGTAACGCAGACGAGCACGCGCTGTATGCCGGCGAGGCTACGCGGCGCGTTATTCGTGTGAATTTCAATGATGCAGTTGCAACCGTTCGCGGCGTTTATCACACGGGCGATTTCGACGGTATGCCAATGCGCAATAAGCAGGATTTTTAAAAATTGGAGAAGGTTATGTCACTAGAACACTTGGTTGTATGGCTGGTCATTGGTGCCGTCGCCGGCTGGCTGGCTGGGATGATTGTCGCTGGAAGTGGTTTTGGGCTTCTCGTCGATATCATCGTCGGGATTGTTGGCTCATTCATTGGCGGGTGGCTTGCGTCCGCGCTGCATATTAGCGTGGGCGGAGGCATCGTTGGATCTATCATCGTCGCGGTAATCGGCGCTGTAGTCTTGCTTTTTGCCATTCGCCTCGTTCGCTGGTCACTTTCCTGACGAGGCCTCGATCTGATCTCCGCCGGTAGCGCGTGCCGTTCATGACGGTCGGCGCGTTGTCCGCGCACGATATCGCGCTACAGGCGTTCAACGGCAATCTGAGGGTCCGCGGGCTGAGCGCGCCCGGCACAGTCTCGACCCAAGTCGGGCGGGATCTGATCGTCAACGGTGCCGTGCACGGCGGCAGCACGGTCGGCTGACTGGCGTGCACAACGCGACCGTTAACGGGCAGTAGTCGGGCGTTGGCGATACCACGTTTGCCGTGCAAACGGGTTCCGTGACCGTGAACGGCAATGCGCGGTCGGAGACGGCCGGCCAGAACGCTGCAATCGGCGCCACGGGGCAGGGGGCGGTGACGCTTGCCGCGCAAGGCAGTTCGATCACGGGCCAAGGCAACGTCGCATCCCGTACTGCATTGCAGATCGATTAGCACTTGGGCCTGACGACTTGGTGGTGGCATTGAGATGAACAGAACTGCGTTGAGCACGACCGGTCTGGTGATCGCCGGATTGGTGGTGACGTTGGTGATCGTCTTAGAGACGGTCCCGACGCCGCAGGAAAAAGCGGCGCTTGCGGCAGTAAAGCCGGCCAAGGCGAGGTGAGGATGCATGTATTGCTGAAGTTGTGGGTCGGCGCTGCGGTACTGGTTGTATGCGTGGCATGGCTTGCCCATCGTCCTGTCCACGCTCATTCCTTGCCGCCGGGCGCCCGACCGGTGCAGAGCCCGGCGCCGCTCATCATCGAGCAGCAATGCGGGCAAGCCCGGCAACGGCAACTCAAGCAGCCGCTGGCATCGATCACGATCACACCGACGTCGGAGACGACGCTCGAGATTCCGCCCGGCACGCCCGTTGATGCGATCGTCGAGACGGGGCCGACCTTTCCGGTACAGCGGATCGTGTTGCAGACGTCCGACGGCAGGCCGTTCGATCCGCCCGGAGGCCTTTCCTGGGCACGGCTCGAGGCGGTCGTCGCACCGTTCGTTGGCCATGATCTCGGTTCGCACCGCGTCAACGTGCTGTTGAAACGGCTCACCGATGTATTTGTGGAAGCTGGCTTCGTGACGACGCGTGCGTTGCTCGGGCCGCGGCGCGTCGCCACCGGCACGCTCAAGGTCACAATGCAGGTTGGCCGGATCGCGAGCTTCATGGTCAACGACACGCCGGTTCGTCGCCTCAAAGCGGGCGAGCCCTCGGCGGGCGGCGGCTGGCTGACCGATGCCGGCGACGAGAACGCGTTTCTGGCGTCGCCGGGTGACCCGCTGCGCCTGTCATACGTCGACCAGGGCGTAGCGCAGATCAATCGGATGCGGCGCATTCAGGCGACAGTGTAAATCCTGCCCGGCCAGAGTCTTGGCGATTCGATTGTGGAATTTGACTATCGATTCGGAGATCGACTGCATTGCAACATCGGAGTCGACAATCACGGCAGATCGGTCGCGGACATGTCGCGCTATCGCGCGGGCGTTGAGGCCGACAATCTGCTCCGCCTGCGGAAATCACTGAGCCGGAACTTCCTCGATTGCGTCGACAGCAATGCGCTTTGAATATGAACGTTCACGTCCATCACAATACGGTGCGTGAATTCCGATATTGGCTGTGTGAATTCGATCCGAGCGAATGCATTTCGCTTGGAGGGAGGTTACGCATATCGGCGACGGGCGTCGCCGAAGATCTGATGGCGCAGGAAGATCGCTTGCTCATCGAATCGATGCTGAGCGGCTACGACGAAATTCATGCCCCGATGCATGGGCCGACGACATGCCTGGCGTGTGGAAGCGCGCGGGTGCGGACAGAGGGCATTTGGGGTGATCTGCCGCGCTACCAGCGCTCGTTGTGCCGCAAGCAATTCAATCGGCGCACGAGTACGCCATTTACTCGCAATCATGGTGCCGCGTGCCAGCGGGAGCTGATCCGATATATGAGTCTGCCGCTATCGCTCATACGACTGGTAGAGATGATTGAGACTCGATCCAAGTCTCACGAATCGCTTGGTCAACTAATTTTGCGAGCGTTATGCGCAACTTGATTCTTCAGGAAATCTTGCGGCGCGCATACAGGCAGGCGAGCGCACGCCGTGCGTACGGTATGGCTCACGGCAACCGCGGTTTTGCGTTAACTGAAAGCCGGTGAAGTGTGTGCACGGCGGACGGCTTATGTCGATGCACCGCGAAGTCATAAAGCGCAAAGAAGTGTTGAAAGTCGGGGCATGGCAAGGAGCGGGAATCGATGCAAAATCTTAACGACGGAATTGGGGACCTGAAAAAGCTCACATTTGCGCGATCGGATCGGGACGCGGCAGAGCGGACGGCCGTTCCTCGAACCCGGCGTCGAAAAATCATATGGCTGATGGTCGCCGTATTGCTGACATGGGGCGCACTCCACATTGCGTTGTCCGAGATACTTTCAACTCAATCGCTTCATCGATGACACGCATATGCGACTGAAAAAAATAACTGGCGTCGCCGTTCTGACTGCCGCGCTTCTGCTTCTCGGCGGCTGCGGAATGTTTGGCTGCGGTGGCGCGGCAACCAACGGTGGCGCGTTCGGCGGCTGTCACGCAGGCACTCGATTCTGAGCAGAGTAATGAAGCAGCGCGCCACAATTGTCTGCCGACAGGCGGACCAAATTTTGTTGGTCACTCGGAGCTTTGCGCGATGGTCGTTGCCGGGCGGAAAAATACGCCGGGGCGAATCACCGGATGACGCAGCGCGTCGAGAACTGGAAGAAGAAACGCAGCTTGTCGTGCGCGATCTGACGTGGCTCTTTGAATTTCGCGGTAGAAACACGGAACATCAGGTGTTTGACGCGCTTATCGCACGCGACGCCGTTGCGCGCGCGTCGCAAGAAATCATGGGTTGTCAGTGGTTCGACACGGTCCAGATCGCGAAGATGCCGACAAGCGTCGCAACGCGGAGCATCGTGCAGTTGCTTACCACGAACGATCATCCTCCGCATCGGCACGTCGAGGCCTTTGCGGCGGATCGCTTGGGCGATGCGTTGGCGGTCAGTCATATATAACACTTTCATGCCTTGAGAACGAATCCCGCGTGCATCGCCTAACGAATTGGTACAAAAACCGTACCGGCCGAGTGAAGCGCCAACCGCTCAGCAAGGGGCAAGTCCTGCCGTTCCAACGGATCACGTGCGTTCGCTGACGCTCGAAAATCATCCTGCGTCCGGCCACGGCAACATTGATCAAATCCAGATCATAGGGCGATTCTGAATGGCATGCATGTCTGACAGGAGTATTTGAATACGGAGGAAATCGCGAGGACGGTAAGACTCATGCTCCTGGCGACTAAACGGATCCGACCGCGGTGCTCGCGCGAGACTGGAGTAATTGACCGCCGGCGGCACACGTTCCCGCTGCCGCCGGTCACAAACGATCAACCAGTGGAAGTCCGGCCGTAACTATCTTCGAAGCGCACGATATCGTCTTCGCCGAGATAGGCGCCTGACTGAACCTCGATGAGCTCGAGCGGAATCTTGCCCGGGTTGGTCAGACGGTGCGTCGTGCCGAGCGGGATATAGGTCGACTGGTTTTCGCTCAGCATGATCTCGCGATCGCCATTCGTGACGAGTGCCGTTCCTTTGACGACGATCCAGTGCTCGGCGCGATGATGGTGCATTTGCAGGCTGAGCTGCGCGGACGGATTGACGACAATGCGTTTCACCTGAAACCTGTCACCATGATCTATGCCCTCGTAAGAACCCCACGGTCGCGCGACGCGCCGATGCGTGACGGATTCGTGCCGACCGTAGGCCTTCAATTGCTGAACGATCTGTTTGACGTCCTGGACCTTGTCGCGGTGCGCGACAAGTACTGCGTCCGCCGTTTCGACGATGACTACGTCTTCGAGACCGACCGCCGCGACCATTCGATGTTCCGCGCGGATGTATGAATTCGAGACGTCGTCCACCAGCACGTCGCCTTGAACCGCGTTGCCGGACATGTCGCACTCAGACAAGTTCGCGAGCGCGCTCCACGAGCCGATGTCGCTCCAGCCGAGCCCGTTCGCCGACACGACCGCTGCCCGGCGGGTCCGTTCCATCACGGCATGGTCGATCGAAATGTCACGGCAGTCGGAAAAGGCATCACGGTCGAGACGGAGGAAGTCGTGGTCGTACACTGCCTGCCTGAACGCCAATTCGGCCAGTTGGGCGGTCTCTGACTCGTGGCGGTGCAGTTCGTCGAGGTAATCGGCGGCCCGTAGCATGAACATCCCGCTATTCCACGCGTATTTTCCGCTATCGAGAAATTCACGCGCAGTTTCGAGGTTCGGCTTTTCGACAAAACGCTCGACGTCGAACGCGTGCCCGCCTGCGCGCAGCCGTTCGCCCATACGGATATATCCATAACCGGTTTCCGGGCCACTGGGTTCCACTCCAAACGTGACCAAATGGCCTTCTGAAGCCGTTTGCGCGGCCTGTTGAACGACATTCGCAAATTCGGCTGGGTGCAGGATCACATGATCAGCCGGCAGCACAAGCAGCAGAGCGTCTGCCGAACGCTGCATTGCCGCAAGTGCTGCTACAGCGACTGCCGGTGCCGTGTTGCGACCGACCGGCTCGAGAATCGTGACTTCCGGAACGACGTCAATCTGGCGCATTTGCTCGGCTACAAGGAAGCGCTGCTCGCCGTTTGCGATAAGAATCGGCGCGCGGGCGCCAGCAACGGCTTTCGCTCTCAGGACGGTTTGTTGCAGAAGCGAATGCTCGCCGATCAATGTCAGGTACTGCTTCGGATGGCTGCCGCGTGACATCGGCCAGAGGCGGGTGCCGCTGCCGCCACACAGGATGACGGGGTATAGATCCATGATGCTGCTCCTATGAGAGGTTAGGTATGGAGCGAAAGAAGTGCGTCGACAAGCCTGCTTCGACACGCCCAGAAATAAGTGCACGTATTCCATGCCCACCGACGGGTCCGGTTCGCCAACCGCAGGGGGGACCAGCGGACGCGCGTGAGGGGGCGGAATGCGCGATGCGCGAGGCGGTCGACGACGGTTTCCGGAGTCGTGAACAAGCGCAGCCGCCAATCCCAGTAGACCGGGTAACGCAGTAGCGCGCCTGCCGTTAGCATGTCGAGCGAAAGCGACCGCTCTCGGTGCGGAATCGTAGTGATCGCGTCGTGCGTGAGTCCCCATCCCGCATAGAACGGGACCCCGTACGTGAAGACTGGCTTGCCGCGCAGTAGGGCGTCGAATCCGACCAATGAAGTCAGCGTGTGTACTTCATCGGCCGCCTCGATGAGCGATACGATATCGGCCTGCGTATCGACGACGTCCGCAATTGCGGAAGCATCGATCAGTCCGCGGCGGTTGCGCGTCAGCACATCCGGATGAGGCCGGTAGACGAGCAGTGCGTGCGGGCGTCGAGCACGCACCTCGCGCAGGAGCGCGCGCGCGGTCCGGATTTCGGGGCAGCCTAGGCGGATCGACGCATCGTCTTCGACCTGACCAGCAACGAGCACGACCTTGCGGCCCGGCGGCGCGCTCCAGAGCGGTCGTCGCCGTCCGAGGTTGTATTTCGTGAGGCCGTGCCGGACGATCTGCTCGCGCAGCATTGCCGCCCGCGTAAGCTCTGCGTCGTCAAACGATACGTGGTTCAGAATATCTGTGAGGTCGCTACGAGTCCTCGGATCGAAGTAGATGCCTCGCGTGTCGACGACCTGGCTGTACGGTGCGATGATGTCGGACCCGAGCCCCAGCGAGTGGAGGAAGCCGTCCTCGATACGGACGTACCCCGCCGTCCGCGGCGGCACTGCAAGATCGCGCGCGCCCCACAGCACCACTTGTTCGGAAGCGCTCAGCGATTCATGGCGGTTGGTCCAGCGCAGTGTGCCGCCGCCCGCTGTCAGGAAAGGGGTAACGAAGGGGCGTTTCCACCGCTTAATGTGGATGGCGGCGAGATGGCGCATATCGGAATACCGAGCCGCGATGTCGCGTTGTAGCTCGAGCGACGCGAGAACGGACCGAATATCGCCTGATTCATGTGTGTGTGGATCGAGATAACGCGCAAGTCGTAGAAAAACAGCATGAAAGAGCTGACGAACGGTGGGGCGGTGTAGCCTGGCACACAGCGAAAAATAATCGACAGTGAGACCCCAGCCGGCGTAATACGGGCCGCCGAATACGTGCACGTGTGTACCGCCGAGCAGTGCGAGCAGTCCTTCGGTTGCGCCGATCGTATACACGTGACTCATGCGGCTCAACCGCAGGCCTGTAGGGTCGGCAATGCGATGTATTCGGACATCCGCCAATACACCGGCTGCACTTTCGGACAACCATCGTCCAGACCCACGATCAGCGGACCGAACCAACCACAGCTTCGCAGCGGGATGGTTACGGCTCGCAGCCGCGACCATGCGCTCAAATGCCTCCGGGCGGGACACGGGCGAGTCGTACGTGGGATCGTGAGGCCAGCGCCGCTCGTCCAGGATGACGACCTGCGTCGCCGGCGACATATTTTGGGGCCCATCTGCGCTTCCCGCGGGGATCCACGTCGCGTAAACACGATTGATTAGATCGTCGATGTCCGGCGGGAAATCGCTGGTGCCGACGTCGAACGTCCGGTTCAACGCGGCGATGAATGAGCCTGGTACCGTACCTTCTGTGATGTCGTGTTCGAACCACGAGAGCCATGGCAGCGTGTGTTGCCGCGCGCGGTCGAGTGGTCCGCGCCACGCGATCCGCGGGCGCAATCCGCACGCCGCGGCCATCGCCATAGCCGCCTTGTCTGCCCATCCGTCGATCTGGCAAGGACCGGGACGTCCGACGGGCCACGCGCAGCGCCGCGTATCCGGATCGTGACGTGAATGCTCGAACGCGGTCGGCCGGCGCAAGGGGTTCATGTACGGAGCTCCGCCAGAAATCGGTCGACTTGCGCAAAATGGTTTTCCCACGTAGGAGCGCGATAGGTTTCTATGCGCTTCATCTGTCGGGCGCGTTCGTCGCTGTCATGACCGGTGTACGCAATAATCCGTGCGATCCATGCAAGGCCGTCGAGCGGATCGAGGTAGTCGGGCACCCCGGCCGCATACTCGCGAAACACTGGAAGATCGCTTGCGAGAACCGGTACTCTGCATGTGAGCGCCTCCACGACAGGCATGCCGTATCCTTCCACGAGTGACGGGAAAACGAGCGCGCGCGCGTGCCTCAGCCATGCGCGAAGACGGTCATTGTCGCAATTCGGCTCATGGATGACAGCGTGCCTGATCGGCTCGCAGTCCGCGAGCATGTCGGTGACGTTCCAGTATTTCCATCCGGGAGAGCCGATCACAACGAGCGTCGGCGCGTCGTGCCCGAGGTGCTCAACGAGGCGCCGCCACACATGAAGCATGAACCAGTGATTCTT
Organism: Burkholderia sp. MSHR3999; assembly: GCF_000833595.1. NCBI lineage: Bacteria > Pseudomonadati > Pseudomonadota > Betaproteobacteria > Burkholderiales > Burkholderiaceae > Burkholderia > Burkholderia sp. MSHR3999. The sequence goes on along the minus strand of NZ_JRFO01000004.1, from coordinate 346,505 downwards.
CCGCGGCTCGATCGTGCCGACCATCACGAAGTACGGCCGGCTGAGCGGAGCCGGGGCGTCGAGTTCCAACGGTATGCCGGGGCCAAGCTTGGCCACGACGGTAGGTGGCACGTGCAGACCGTTGCGTGCCGCGTAGTCGGTGACTGTGTCGAGCGTCGCCTGTGAGTTCGCGATCAATCCTGCCGCCGTTGACAGCGCGGATCGCATTCTTGCCGCATGCGTGCGCGCGGACCCCGCGCGGCAATACTCGGCATGCGTGAGCGGAATCAGATCGTGGACCATGAAGACCACGCGCGCGCCGCGCCTGTTCACGGAACGGAAGTATTGGGCGTGTTCGGCGCCGGAGTGAGATGTATGGAGCAGTGTTGCGCCGGCAGGAATGCTGCGCTGGGCGCCGGCGGCTATCCGCATCAGCCGGTGCAGATCGGGAGCTTTCCCATTCGCATGATGGCGCCGGATCATTTCGAAAAGGGCCGTCGATGCGCTTCGGGACAGGCTCGTATGGCGTCCAAAAACGGAGAGCGTCGCGCACGCGTCGTTCCCGTAACGCTCGATATACGCGAGACCGGTTCGGTCGATCCCGGTAAAAGTTCGCTCTTGAAACATGCGCTTGAGTAGGCGAGTGACGTCGAGATGAATCTGCGTCATTGTTCCTCCGTGCGTCGGCGAATTGGGGATCGATTAAAGCGAGAAGGGCCACGGCACGTATGCGCGGGAACGGGAACCCAAGAAAGCATCGCAATGTTTGTGTGTGAGAAGCCATTCAGGGGGGCGTGACGCCGAGTGCTGCTCCATCCGGCCGATAGTCTGCTGCGTTCTCCATCTTCAGTGACATTGGCGCCTCGAGTTCGCACATGCCCGTCGAATGGACCCGGCACTCGAAACAGGGGATGGGCATTGACGTGCTGACTCGCAGTGGAAACGGCGTCATTCGTTCGGAGTTGATCTCACGCCATTTGACGACGCGTCGCGCCAATTCGAAGTCGCCGCCGTACGACTGGACAACGTCGAGTGTGGCAACGATTGTGTCGGGATCGAGCGCGGGCGCTGCACGAAGACATTGGGTAAACTTGAGTTCGAATGTGACGATATAGTCGCCGGCATTGAGACGCTCGTATGGGCCGAACTGCAGATAGCCCTCGGTATCGATGTAAAGTCGAGTCGCGGAATAGCCGCGGTGCACGACGCCTTGTGTGCTGAAGCCGGACAGGATTCGGGCTTCCGGCAACCCGAACTGTTCCTGCGCGAGCCGGCGCGCGTGGCGATAGAGTTCGATGTCCGCCTTGTTTCTGTGCAATATTCTGGACATCGTTTCGGGGCAAACGTTGAATCTTCCCCCGCCTTCATGGAATTCGTTCTCGTTGGGCAGCGCCAGTGTCGCGTTGATCTTCGGGCGCTCCGCGGGATCCTCGAACTGGATGTCGAGCAGCCGCCCGAGATAATCGAGCGACGCGCCGTAGCAATCGACTAGTCCGATGAAGTCGAACACATGTAGCTTTTCCAGTGCGACGGATAGCATCCGTTCGACGTCGTCGGTGCGCTCGTCGACGAAAAAATCATGAATCGTTCGCGTATAGTAGTTGTTGAATGCCAGAATGTGGTCCGAAATAGCAGACTGAAAGAATTCGTCACACGACATCGTCTTGACCGGTATGGTTTCTGGTTGCGGAATGATCCGTTTTTCGATGTCGAGCTTGTAGCTGGCTAGCCACTCGTAATGGGAAATCAAACGTTCAATCGGATCGCGAAGGAACGTGAACAAAAATTTCTCTCCGGGAATATTGCGGATTTCTTGTCGCCGATATTCATGTCCATAGAAGAAGCGGTAGCACTCCAGCGTTTCGGACGGCAGGTATGCGAGCGTTGCGCGCAGGTCTTCCGGGAAGAAGTATTTCCCGAGCCGGCTCTTATGAAACTGGGCGGCGATATCGGAACCTGCCGTCTTTTGCATGTGGAGGAAGACGTTTCTTCTGGTCGAATCGATTTTCATATGTACTCTGAATCAATATTTTACGAAGCCTTCGCATATCGTCAAATCTGACCAGTCTGTTCGCAGGCCGGGCCGTCGCGTCACATGAAAGACATTTACCTGTCGGCTCTATCGGCACTGGCGGTGGAGCTATATCCGCCAGTGCGCGCAGGCTATTTCAACTGACTGTCCGTGTCTGATCCGCTGCGAAATCAAGCAACGGCAGAATGCTCGCCACGGCGCTATCGACCGTAATGCCCGATGTATCGAGTATCAGGTCCGGATGAATTGGACGCTCGTAGGTGGCTGAAACTCCGGTGAAGTTCTGCACCACGCCGCAATCGGCCAGCACATACAGCCCTTTCGGATCGCGTCGAATACACTCTTCGAGCGGGGTCGATACGAACACTTCGATGAATCCAGCGCCTATCACGGATCGCGCAAGCGCTCTCTGTGACGCAAGAGGCGAGATGGTGGCGACGACCGTCACGTAATCCTCATCTTTGAAGAGCTTCGCGATATGGGCGATACGCCGGATGTTCTCGGTTCGATCGGCGACCGAGAAGCCGAGATCGGCGCAGATTCCCGCTCGCAGTTTGTCACCGTCGAGCGCGATTGCCTTTCTGCCTTTCGCTTCGAGCGACGCGCGCAAGCCGTTGGCGATCGTCGATTTGCCAGCCCCCGACAACCCCGTCAACCAGACAACGGGCGAAGCGGCTTCGCCTCTGTACGGATGATTCGAATTCACGTGAAAGATTGGAATTGAACTTACGTTTCCACTGTAGCCGGATGTTGCTTGAATTGTCAGTCGGCCAGATCCTATAGGGAATGTCTTACGTCGTCTGAATCGGTTTGCCAACCGAAGTGCAGTTGGTCCGTTTCGCGGCGATGGAAATGTTCTGGTACAGCGTTTTGTCAGACCGCATGAGTCGGCATGAAACGACCGCACATAAAGGGCTCCAGTGCGTCTTTCTGGACCACGACAGACGCGCATTCTGTACATCGCCAAAATGGTTCCGCCTCGATTTCGAGCTCTGCTGGCAGGGAATGCTGCGTGAGAGTGATATCGATTGGCGTCGGAATACTCCTTATCGGCATAACAATTGTTGATACTTGAAAGCTGGTTGCGGCGCGAAAATGCCGAGGGTCGGCTGGGAATGTAAAGGATGGTCGAACATGGATCAACGGAATGAGGATGACTGGCGAAATCAATGGTCGCAACGATGAAGATCGGCAGAATGCGGCGTTCGCGTCATATCGGTCGAACAGGTAACGCGGAATGATCCGGATCGTTATAGCCGGGAGTCACGCGATGATGCGCGGCGCGTTGACGCAACTCGTTCTGGCGCAGCCGGACATGACGGTCGTATCTGAGCTGGCTTTCGACGCAACCGTGATCGGCGCGTCAGGAAGGTATCCGGCGGATCTGATGCTAATCGACGCACCGACGTCCATTTCAGGCTGGATCGATCTGATCCAGAAACTGCATGTGGAGTTGCCGACGCTGCCATTACTTGTTCTGGTGGCACTCGACGATGCGCCGGCCATTCCACGGATATCACGGTCCAGCGCGAAAGGATGCGTCGCGAGAGAGAGCGAACCGACGGTATTGCTTGAGGCGGTGAGGTTGGTGGCTGCGGGCGAGCGATTCATCGATCCGGCATTGATCGATGCGGTGTTCTTTGGGGAAACCGTCACGAGCCGTTCGTTAGAGGACGGACTGTCGAAAAGGGAGCGACAGGTTCTGCAATTTATCGCTTCCGGCTATAGCCTGAGTGACATCGCGCGCAGTCTCTCGCTGAGCATCAAGACAATCAGCACGCACAAGATCCGGATGATGCGAAAACTTAACGTGGACAACAACGCCGAACTGATGCGTTATGCCCTTCGTCATGGAGTGGTGACGCATCGCTGAAACAGCGTGGCTGATGGCGCAGGGCGCCCGCGACTCGATACTGTCGGCACACGATATATTCCCTTGAATTGGTAGGTGACGGCGCAGGCTCGGTCGTCGAGGCGGAACGATTATTTTTTCCATGTCATTGAGTCATTATTTGCGATTTCTCGCCGTGGCACTATGCGTTGGCTCGGCCGCATGCACGACGGCGATTCCACGATCTGGCCCAGCGACGGGCGATCTGGCTTCCGTACGGACCGGTGACGGTGGTGAGCGCCGAATCGCGGTGGTCGACTTGACTCCGGAAGTGGTTCGGCGGCTTCGCGCCGCTAAATCGGCGGAGACGTTCTCCGAGGGGCTTGGTGCGGCACGGCAGTGCGACGACTCGCTCGGTGCGGGCGACACCGTCGCCGTGTCAATATGGGAAGCACCGCCCGCGACACTATTTGGCGGCGGCGATGCCGAAATGTCCTCGTTGCCTGCCTCGAGCCATATGGTGACGTTACCGGACCAAGTGATTGATGCGGCCGGCGATATCGGCGTGCCTTTCGCGGGAAAGATCCATGCCGTCGGCCTGACGCTCACGCGGCTCGAGTCGGCAGTCGTGAAGCGGCTCACGGGTAAGGCGAATCGTCCGCAGGTGATGGTGCGGCTGATTCGCAATGCAGCGGCCGACGTGACGGTGATCGGTGATGTCAACAGCAATACGCGCATGCCACTGACGCCGAAGTGCGAGCGGCTGCTGGATGCACTGGCCGCATCGGGTGGCGTTCGTCAAGCGGTGGACAAGGTATCGTTGCAGGTGACGCGAGGAACGAGCGTCTATTCGATGCCACTGGACGCAGTGATTCGCGATCCAAACCAAAATGTTCCGTTGCGTGCGGGCGACGTGGTGACTGCACTCTACCAGCCGTCGAGTTTCATGGCGTTTGGGGCTACCGGAAAAAACGAGGAAATCGGCTTCGAGGGAAAAGGCATTTCGCTCGCGCAGGCGCTCGCGAGAGCCGGCGGGCTGCTTGATAGCCGCGCGGATGCGAAAGGGGTATTCGTATTTCGCCTCGAGGACCGACGCGTAGCGGGAGAGCCGGGAACCGTCGGTACGCAAGCCGGGTCTGTCCAACGCGTTCCGACTGTATACCGGCTGGACTTGAAGGAGCCGTCTGGCATGTTCCTCGCTCAGCAGTTCGAGATGCGAGACAAGGACGCGCTGTACGTGTCAAACGCGCCGGTCGCGGATATCCAGAAGCTCGCCAACCTCTTCTACACGATCGTTTTTCCTGCGGTTAGCGTTGGCACGCAATTTAAGTAACGGAAGTGGCTGGTGCCAACGTCCGAGAAGTGTGTTGAGTCGCCAAAGGTTAGTTATCCAATTCAATCCGGACATAGAGAAATGTCATTGATCAATCGATCTTGGCGTAGTTCGAACAAGCTGCTATTTTCCGTGACGGTTGTCGTACCGACGCTGTTGGCTTCCATCTACTTCGGGATGGTTGCGTCTGACGTTTACGTCAGCGAAAGCCGTTTCGTCGTGCGCAGTCAGCAACGGCAGGAGAACGGTGCGCTGCTCAGCACGTTCCTGCAGGGGACGAGTTTCGGCCGTTCGCTCGATGATGCCTGGATCGTGACGGACTATATCGAGTCGATGGACGCGCTGCGGACGCTTGACCGGAATCTGCCGCTGCGCAAGTGGATCGGTCGGCCGAACGGCGACGTGATCAGCCGCTTTCCTCAACCGGGCGGCGACGAAAGCTATGAGAGTCTGCTGCGGTACTACAGAAACCGGATCGTGGCAGTCGTCCACGATAGTACGAGCAGCATCACGACTTTGCGTGTGTCGTCATTCGATTCGCGCTCCGCGCAGGCCATCAACGAAAACTTGCTGACAATGAGCGAGGCGCTCGTCAACGAATTGAACCGTCGCGGACTGGAGGACGGTATGCGCTATGCGAACGACTCCGTGCGCGATGCTCAGCGGCGCGTGACGGAAAGCGCGCTCGCGCTGGCGCGCTATCGTAGTGATGCCGCCGTGTTCGATCCAGATCGGCAGTCTTCATTGCGACTTCAACAAATCGGCCGGCTTCAGGATGAACTGCTCGCCGCCCGCGCGAAACTCGCGGAAATCGCCGCAGTTGCGCCCGCGAATCCGCAGGTCGACAGCCTGAAGATGCGGATCGCCGTGATTCGTGACGAGATCGACGCAGCTTCGAATACGGTAACGGGGAAGGGCACGAACAGCTTCGCGGCGAAGAGCCGTGATTTTGAGCGCCTGAGCATTGAGAAGGGATTCGCGGAGCGTGAACTCGCAAGCGCGCTGACACTACAAGAGCAGGCGAGGAATGAGGCATCGAAAAAGCAGCTTTATATCGCGCGCGTCGTTCAGCCGGGGTTGCCTGATGCGCCCGAGGAGCCGAAGCGGCTGCGTGCGATTCTTGTTACGTTCACGCTGGGTCTGGTGACGTGGGGCATTTTGTCACTGCTCCTCTTCGGGGTGCGCGAACACACGCTTCAATAGGGCATCGTGAAACAGACATCGTTTAGTGAATCGCTGATCGTTCAGGCGCGCGTCATAGGCGCGTTGATCATGCGCGAAATTATTACGCGTTTCGGGCGGCACAATATCGGTTTCCTGTGGCTGTTCGTCGAGCCGATGATGTTCACGCTCGGAATCGCGACGCTTTGGTACGTGACCAAGGCGTCTCATGGTCACGATGTGCCGATCGTCGAATTCGCACTTACCGGTTATTCGACTGTTCTCCTTTGGCGCAACTGCGCAACGCGCTGTGTCGGTGGGCTCAAGCCTAATCTCAGTTTGCTGTTTCACCGGAATGTGAAACCGCTTGATGTGTTCTTGGCCCGCATCATTCTCGAGATTGCCGGCGCGACAGCATCCTTTTATTGCCTCACGGTGGTTTTCTGGCTATTCGGACTCGCAGGACTTCCCGCCCATCCGGCACGGGTTATCGTCGCCTGGGGATTGACCGCGTTCCTGTCGACGGGGCTGGGACTCTTCATCGGCGCGGTCAGCGAATTGTCGGAAGTCGCCGAGCGCGTCTGGCATACCGTGACCTATCTGCTGTTTCCATTTTCCGGCGCGGTATTCATGGTCGACTGGCTACCCGCAAAGGCACGTGAGGCAGTGCTGCTTCTGCCATGGGTGCATGGCGTCGAAATGCTTAGAAGCGGTTATCTTGGTGATGCGTATACGTACCACTACAGCACGGCATTCATGTGTTGGACCGCGTCGTTGCTGATGCTAGGTGGATTGCTGATCCTAAAGGTCGTTCATCGTAGAGTGGAGGCGGGATGATTCGACTTGTGAACATCAGTAAACGGTATCCGATTGCCTCCGGAAGCAGGCAGGTGCTCGACGGAGTTACGTTCACGCTGGAACGGGGCAGAAAGATCGGCATTCTCGGGAAGAACGGCGCCGGGAAGTCGACATTGATTCGCGTGTTGGCTGGCGTCGAACCCGCGTCGAGCGGCGTCATATATCGGGGCATGAGCTTGTCGTGGCCGCTTGCGTTCGGCGGGGCGTTTCAGAGCAGCCTGACGGGATTGGACAACCTGAGGTTCATCTCGCGGGTCTACGGCTGCGACGAGGCGTCGATGCGTTTGTTTGTCGAAGAGTTTTCCGGCCTCGGGAGATATTTGCGTGAGCCGATCAAGGTGTATTCGAGCGGTATGCGCGCCCGGCTAGCTTTTGCCTTGTCGATTGCTGTGGAGTTCGACTGCTTCCTGATCGATGAAGTGATCGCGGTCGGCGACCAGCAGTTTCAGGAGCGCTGCCGAGAAGAGTTGTTCGTGAAACGTAAGGATCGTTCGATGATCCTTGTGTCCCACGATCCCAACTTGATTCGCGAGTGCTGCGATAGTGCCGCGATTCTCGACAACGGAAAGCTAACCATGTGCAGTTCCGTGGACGAAGCCTATTCGATCTATACGCAAGAGTTTGATCATCGGGTTAACTAACGACAAGGGAGTGTGCGGCTCGGATCCGCGCGCAGAAAAAAACAGGATGAAAAAGGAAAAACCTCGGCTCGCGATCATCAGTACCTACGACGATCTGTGCGGCATTGCGAGCTACGCGCGCGCATTGGTCCGTCAGTTGTCGCCATACTTCAATATCACGGTCTTCGATCTCGATCAGTACGTCTTCCGGCATACGAGCCGATATGTCCGGAAGATGGCGGACAAGGAAATCGAACGGATCTGCAAAGAAATTCGCGGCTTCGACTGTGTAAACGTCCAACTCGAGCACGGCATCTTCGGTAGGAACAAGCGCGATTCCTACAAGAGAATTTGCAAGATCATCTCCGCCGCCCCGACGTTGTCGATCACATTTCATACCGTTTTTGACGGCTCGGCCGTTGACTGGAAGGCGGTAAGGCAGGAACTCGGGCGTTTCAATATCAGCAAGGCGTGGTCGCTCGCAGTCGGTTCGCGACTCGAAAATACGCTGCTTGGCGCTGGTATTTATGGTGCGATACGCCGCGCGCAATGGACGAAGAAGGTCAGCGTAGTCGTGCACACGAGGCGCGACGGGCGGACATTGCGAGTCGTCGAACGAATCAAGAATGTCCACGATCACCCGCTCGCCTATTACTCTCGTGGCGAGGCGGCGGAGTATGCCCGGACCGCGAGCCGGGACGAGTTCCCTCTGCTCAAGGATTGCGGCGATGATGTCATTCTACTCGGATGTTTCGGTTTCACCGGGACCTATAAAGGGATCGACACTGCGATACGCGCGCTGCACCTGCTGCCTGAGAACTACCACCTCGCGATCTTCGGCGGCGTGCATCCCGAGGCGATTCAGCGAGGCGTTGCCCTCGACCCGTACATCTCGGAGCTTCTCCAGATCGTCAATCCCGGGCGAAGCTGGCTCGACGATGTGCAGGGCGCCGCAGGCAAGGCTGTGAACCTGAATGCGACGATCAGCGAGCTGTTGAATCTTGCGGATACGCCCCACATAAAAGACATTTCGCACCGCACTCATTTCATGGGACCGATGACCGACGACGAGATGCCGCGCGCCATGGAAATCTGCGACGCGGTGCTGTTGCCTTACCTGGAGGTTGGACAGTCGGCTTCGGGCCCGATGTCGATGGCGGTCAACCTGAACCGGCCAGTCATTGCGACGCGAACAAAGACGTTTCTGCAGTTCTGCCGCTACTACCCGGGGCGGGTGTCGTTGTTCGATATCGGCAACTTCCTGCAATTGAGCCAGATCATCAGGACCGGCGCGTTCAGCATGCCACAGCACAATGCCGACGATCAGGAACCAGGAACAGAGTCGAATATAGCGACGTATTGCAAGGCTCTTTTTTTCAATCGGGCGACGTGATGAGCGTCGCTCAAGAGCAATTGAACCATCGTGTTGGGAGGCTGAAGTGAATCGAAAAGCTATTGTGACGGGTGTGAGCGGCCAGGATGGCGCTTACCTCGCAAAGTTGCTGCTGGAAAAAGGGTACGTTGTCTACGGCACTTACCGCCGGACCAGCTCGGTCAATTTCTGGCGGCTCGAGGAGCTCGGCATCGCAAATCATCCTCAGCTACATTTGACGGAATACGATCTGACCGATCTCGGCACGAGCATCCGGCTGATGGAGTCGAGCGAAGCGACCGAAGTGTATAACCTGGCCGCACAAAGCTTCGTCGGTGTGTCGTTCGAGCAGCCCGTCACGACAGCCGAGATCACCGGTATCGGGCCGCTGAATCTCCTCGAGGCCGTCCGGGTCGTCAATCCGCGTGCGCGGTTCTACCAAGCAAGCACCTCGGAGATGTTCGGCCGTGTGCAAGCCGTGCCGCAGAAAGAAGATACGCCGTTCTACCCGCGTAGCCCGTATGGCGTCGCGAAGCTGTTCGCGCACTGGATGACGGTCAATTATCGCGAGAGCTACGGCATTTTTGGCAGCAGTGGCATCCTATTCAATCACGAATCGCCGCTGCGCGGTCGGGAATTCGTCACACGGAAAGTGACCGATTCGATGGCGAAGATGCGGCTCGGCAAACTTGACGCGCTCGAACTGGGCAATCTTGACGCAAAACGAGACTGGGGCTTTGCGCAGGAATACGTAGAGGGCATGTGGCGCATGCTGCAGGCCGATCAGCCTGATACCTATGTTCTCGCGACGAATCGCACGGAGACGGTACGTGATTTCGTGACGCTCGCGGGCAAAGCAGCGGGGTTCGAGCTCGCGTGGAAGGGGCAGGGCGTTGACGAGGTCGGGATTGATCAGCGGACTGACAAAGTTATCGTGCGAATCAACCCGAAGTTCTATCGGCCGGCTGAAGTCGATTTGCTGATCGGCGATCCGTCGAGAGCAATGACCGATCTCGGCTGGAAGCCGGAGACAACGCTCGAGCAGTTGTGCCAGATGATGGTTGAGGCCGACCTGCGCCGCAACGAAGTGGGTTTTTCCTTCTGACCGACGAGCGGGCAGGCCGTTTCGCACTTGTCATTGAGACTGTCTCAATGACAAGTGCTGCATAAGGCGCGGCGCTCCCGCACTTGGGAAGTGCTGCCATCCTCTGCCCATGGCATTCCGTTCGACGATCGCGCCGTTTCATCCGGGTGAGGAAATATGAGTCATATTCTGGCAGTTTCGTTCAAGACCACTGTACTTGGCATCGTCACGTACTTCTCGTTGATGCTCCTCGGTTTTCATGACCGTGTCGCTCTGTTGCTGGCACTTGTGCCCGTCGTGTTGATGATGTTGAGCGTTTACACAGGTATCGTCGTTCGAGGCGTTGCGCTCATCTTCTTGACGGCTTGTCTGGTATTCATGCTGTCGGATCGCGGATTCGACTGGAACGGCATTGCGGCGCCGGCCAGGAAGATTCTGCTCGACGCGAAGAGCAGGCTGCAATCCGCCACGCGCTGAAAGAGCTTGCATGGCCGGCGCGACCAGAAGACCGACTCTCGCGCTGCGACTTCCGCTTGTGCTCAAACTGGCAGGTTGGTATTGCGTCAGGCGCCTTGGTAGCGTGGCCGCGGTCACGCAGATGGCATCGATGTTCTCGCCGCCCCATTTCCATTGCTTCCCGAACTTGCTTCGGGCTTCCTGCTTGCGTATCGCGTGCAGGGAGGTAAAGAGGATGTCGCTTTATGTTGCCCGACGGATGGCACTTTTTTGCCGGCAAGAATATATTGCTGCTGCAGGGACCGGTTGGTCCATTTTTCTCGAAGTTGGCTAGCACATTGTCGCAAGCCGGCGCGCAAGCGGTTCATAAGGTCAACTTCAACGGTGGAGACTGGCTCTTCTATCCTCGCGACGCGTTGAACTATCGCGGCAAAAAGCGGGACTGGCGTGCGTTTCTCGACCGGATACTGGCTGAGCGGCACATCGACACGATCATGTTGTTCGGCGATTGTCGCCCGTTTCATGTGATCGCTCGAAAGCTGGCGAATGAGCGCAGCGTGGACATGTGGGTATTCGAAGAGGGCTACGTCCGGCCGGATTTCGTGACCATGGAGCAAGGCGGAACGAATGGGCACTCGCGCCTGCCGAAGATGCCCGCGTTCTATCGCGCGCTTCCTGAACTGGCACCCGTGACGGAGCGCAGTGTCGGGAACGTGATCCCAAATCTCGTGGTTTGGGGCTGTCTATACGGGGTGGCCGCGATGGCGGGGCAGCCATGGTTTCCTCACTACCGCCACCATCGCCCGTTGGCTTTGGCCGAAGGCGGCAGATGGTTGCGGGCGGCGTGGCGTAAGGTCGCTTACCGGCTCCGAGAAAGTGGGGCGCTCGAATATCTGGTCGAGTGCAAGTCGAGACGGTATTTTCTCGTGTCACTACAGACAGCTATCGACACACAGATTCGGGTACATTCCCGGTTCCCTTCGCTGGAGACCTTCATAGAGGAGGTCGTCGATTCATTCGCGGATTCCTGCCGGGAGCACTACGATCTGGTATTCAAGCATCACCCGCTCGATCGCGGCCATACGGATTACGGCCGCGTGATCCAGTCTGCTGCCAAGCGGAACGGCGTTGCGAACCGTGTACTGTACATTCACGATCAGCATCTGCCTACGCTTCTCACGCACGCCGCCGGCTTGGTGGTGGTCAACAGTACTGTCGGCCTGTCAGGCATTCATCATGGGTTGCCGGTCAAGGTTCTCGGGGATGCGATCTACGATATGCTGGGCCTGACATTTCAGGGCCGGCTCGACAGGTTCTGGGACGAAGCCGCATCGTTTCGACCAGACATGTCGCTGTACCGTCGCTTCCGATCCCATGTGATCGATCAAACCCAACTGAACGGCAGCTTCTATTCCGGTGATATCGTCAACGTCGTCAGACGTGTTGAATCGTGCGCATGCGACCGAAGCGAACATTTTCGCGGCGAACTTTTTGACGCGTAGCCGCGCACCGAACGTAACGTTCCGATAACTTACGCGTCAGCAGAGTTGACCCCGTAGTCCCGGACACCTCCTCACACTACTGTTGATGAAACGACGCTGCTCGTGGAGATTCGCGCCACGCTCGACGCGATCCACCGTCTCCCGCCCGGCGGCCGCTGTGACTGTTCGAATGAGCATCGAGCCATCGACAGTCGAGACTGCGGCCGGATCGAAACGCGTAGCTGCCTCGTTGGCGACGTGTTGGGCGTCGGGCGCCCAGCGGCGCTTTGGCCGGGCATGCGCCCGATCGCGATGGTCGAGGCCACGCGCGAGATCTGTGGCACGGTGTCGGTTGAGCGCCGGTATTACGTGGCGAGCCTGCCGCCCGAGGCGGCGCACATTGCACACGCCGTGCGTTCCCACTGTGGCATCGAGAATTCGATGCATTGGGCGCTCGACGTGGCATTCGGTGAAGACCAGTGCCGGGTGCGGGTCGAGAATGCAGCGCGGAACTTTGCCATCCTGCGGCGTGTCACGATAAACCTGCTGCGCAAAGATACTCAGACCAGGGCCGGCCTCAAAATCCGTCGACTCAAGGCCGCCATCGGCGACATCTACCGCGCCCAATTCCTTGGCTGGTAAGGGCCTTCATGCGATTGCCCTGAGTGTTTCGGGCCCGCATAACAATTGTTGATCCTTGAAAGCCTGTCACCGCGCCAAAATGGCGCGCATCGATCAAGAGCGGTTCTACGTTCACGTCGGCCGAGCAGGTGAAGCTTGGGTTGGATTGATCCAGACGCTGCATATAAAACTGCCGACACTGCCGTTGCTGGTACTGAGCGGACTCGAAGATGCGCAAGCAATCCCGCGAATCTCGTGGGCGGGGGCAAATGGATGCATCGCGAAAGAGAGCGATCCAGACGTGTTGCTGGAAGCCGTCAGGCTGGTTGCAGCGGGCATCCGATTCATCGATCCGGCACTGATCCATGCCGTTTTCTTCGGGGAAACCGGTTCAAGCCACGTGCCGGAGGATGGGTTGTCGACAAGGGAGCGCCAGGTGCTGAGATCGATCGCTTCCGGATACAGTCTGAGCGACATCGCGCGTAGTTTTTCTAAGTGTCAAGACGATCAGTACGCGTAAAATCCGGCTGATGCTGAAGCTCAAGTAGAGAATAATGCCGAACTCATGCGTTTCGCGTTTCACCATGGATTGGTGACGGGTAAGTGAAACGGCATGCTTGGCGTCGGCGCGCCTTAGTGCTCCAAACCCTTGTCACGACGCATCTTCGCGCGAATTCAGGGGGGGCGGTGCATGAGCATGCGTCGCGCCTTTGACAATTCGTCTGTGCGCGTACCTGCGAACAATTGTCCGTCGCTCCTTTTTTGAGCTCGATCCAGGCACTGCCGAGCCATGCGAATTGCTGCCGTGCTGGTCAGACGAATCGCATCGACGCAATAGCACGAGAAAGGCCGTCCAATGTGGTGTGCGTTAATCTCCATCCAACCCGGTGCGCGCAAACTTTGCGTCGCAATGACGTTGATTTTGATCAATCACGTCAATCGATAAAATGCCGAAATTGAAGATGTCTCGATAAGGTTCGTGGCGATTCGGATTGGAGTGTGCTGCTTTGTTACCCATTCTTGGAATTAAATTGCTGTTCGCCTTTGGATCAACGTGATCGAGTGGAGCTGCAATTTGAGGCTGCCTTGGAAATATGGGTAATATAATAAAAAGAGTGAAAATAATTCCATTGGTTATATTTCTCGTGCGCGCCATCGATGGCAGGTCGGCATGCTGACAAGGCCTGGCGAAGTCAAGGATTTTCCCGATTCTAAATTTAAATGGGGATTTGTGACTTTCTGGGGGTAAGAAAATTCTTACGTTGAGGGTAGGGTGATTCTGTGATTTTTATCGGATTGGGTAACGTTTTAGTTTGTGTGTTGCGGTTTTACAATCATTGACAGTGATTTTTTGCATTGCTGCGCATGTGCTTGTTATGCTGGTCGGCGCTTGCGAAGAGCGTGGATGCTGTTTTTGTGTGGAATTTAAACAATAAATATAATCCGATGCTTTGAGTGTTGGATAACGGGTTTGGATGGAAGCGAGTTATATAAATGACGGCGACTGGCAAAAATGTTGGGTATGCGCGGGTTTCGACTGATGAGCAGCATCTTGACATGCAGATCATGGCTCTAGCGAAATTCGGATGTGACGTCACGCATTATGACAAGGGGATCTCGGGCGCACGTTTCGATAGGCCCGGCCTGCAACGTGTGCTGGAGGAACTGGTAGAGGGGGATACGCTTGTCGTCTGGAAGCTCGACCGGCTCGGTCGCTCGTTGGGCCATCTGGCCAACATCATCAGTCAACTGGACAAGCGGAAGATCCGGGTTGTCTCGCTGACGGAGTACATCGATACAAGATCATCGAGTGGCCGCTTCACGTTCCACATGCTTGCCGCGCTCGCCGAGTTCGAGCGTGGCCTGATCAGCGAGCGCACGCGTGCTGGTATGGCCGCGGCTCGCGACCGCGGTTCCCGCATTGGGCGCCCGAAAGTGCTGAGCGACGAGCAGTGCATCGAGGCGCAATGCCTGCTCGAAGCGCATCCGCCGTCCCAGGTCGCCAAGCGATTCAACGTGCACCGCTCAACGTTGATGCGGCATATCAAGATGTATCAGGACCGCCGTCGGGACATAGCACCCGACCACGCCACAAATCAATTTGCTTCGCCGTCGAGCGTATCGTGACCGGTGCGCCTGATTTTCGCGGAGCGAGTTCCGGAATGAGTTCGTAAGGAAACGGTCGCTCGGGGCTCAGCTCGTGCAGACGTTGTTGTCGATCGCGTAGCGGAACAATTCCGCATTGCTGCGGACCCCCAGCTTCTGCATCAGCCGCATCTTATGTGTGCTGATTGTCTTCGCGCTCAATGCGAACTCGGCGGCGATCTCGTTGACGGAACGACCGGCTGCGAGACGCTTCAGAACCTGAAGCTCGCGGGTCGAAAGCACCTCTCCGGCGATCGGCGCGTGCGAGGGCGCATCGAAGACAACAGTCTCGACCAGTAACGGATCGATGAACCGCCCGCCGCAAGCGAGTCTCCGTACGGCAGCGATGAGGACTTGCGGGTCGCTGTCCTTGGTGACATAACCGGACGCGCCGGCGCGAAGCGCGCGCGTGACGGTCTGAGGGTCGTTATGGATGCTTAAGACGAGCACAGGCAGCGCCGGATGGCCGGCGCGTACCGCCTGGATCAGGCCTGCGCCGGAAAGCCCAGGCATCGTCATGTCCAACAGCAGGACGTCGACGGGGTGGGCGCACAGCTGAGCCACAACGTCGTCGCCGTTTCCGACCTCCGCGACAACCACGATGTCCGAGGTCGTTGCCAAAATCTGTTTGATGCCGCCTCGGACGATCGCGTGATCGTCGGCTATCAGCGTGTGAATCATAAACGTACTTCTCGTAGGGGCGCGCGCGGTGAAACCTTCATCCTTCCACTGCAAACAATCATTGGACGAATTGGGGGGCGATTCCGGGGTGATACGACCATCTTGGACGCATCTTGGGTGCACATTGGATTCAAATAGAGATTGTAAAATGATTTTTTAACATTTAGTCTTGATATTTTTTGCTCGTTCGCGCGCCACATCCGAACCTATCGTCGAATGCAATCTCCGCGCGCGAGATGCTTCCAACATCCCTTGGTGTGCGTGGTGGAATGTGACAATTTTGTGACGAGGCGGCGACTGCTTGTCGGTGCGGCGGCGTCTGCACTGAGTCTCGGCGCCAGGTCAGTCAGGCCCGCGACGCGGAGCGCTCGCGTCGTCTTCCTCAATCCGGGCGAATCGGTCGAACGGAGCACCGGAAAGCAATGGCAGTTGGTGGTTCGTTTCATGGCCGCGGCGGCGAAAGCGCTCGACATGCAATTGGAGGTCCTGTATGCCGAACGAGACTACATGCTGATGCTGCGGCAAGCGGAGGCAGTTGCGAATCGCAGTTCCGTCCCCGATTACGTGGTCGTTGTGAACGAGAAGGGCATAGCGCCACGAATATTCGACGTGCTCCGCCGGATCAAGTCCCGGATCGTGCTGATCCACAACGATCTGACTGACCAGCAACGCGCGGTCGTCGGTGACGAGCGCGGACAGATCGCCAACTGGATCGGTACGGTGACGGCCGACGCGAGGCGCGGCGGATACCGATTGATGAATTTTCTGTGCCGAAGCCAGACGGCTTCGCAGCCGAGTGTTATTGGCATTACGGGAGACCCCATGACGCCCGTATCGACCGAGCGCGCGCAGGGTGTGCGCGATTGGCTGGCCGCCGTTCCCAATGCCCGGCTGAATCAACTGGTCTACAGCGACTGGAGTTTCTCCGACAGCTACGAAAAGGTCTGCGTGCTTCTGAAGCGCTATCCCGACACTAATCTGATCTGGGCCGCGAACGACTCGATGACGTTGGGCGCGTTAAATGCGTGCCGGACGTGCGGCGGACGTGCGGCCGTCGGTGGAATGGGTGCTTTGCCGGAGGCGTTGATCAGAGTGAAGTCTGGCGGGCTGTCCGCGATGATGGCCGGCGACTACTTCATCGGCGCATTTGCGATGGTGCTGATACATGACCACTACCGTGGGGTGGATTTCGCTCTCCTTGGCGGCGCACGGAAGAAGTTGGATTTCCTGACGGTGGTGAGCGAGCGCAATGCAGCTTCGTACTACGAATTGCTTTTCGGCGGGCTTGGCGATCCGGATTTCAGCATCTTCTCGAAATACATACATCCTGGTTCGGGGGGCTACGATTTCCAAATCGACCGTCTGTTGAGCCATGTAAAGAAATTTTCGTGATGTCCTGGTTCGAAAGATTGTTCGGCTTGCGCCGACCGCTCGGTCTGCAGGGAAAGCTGATGCTTTCTTTCCTCATCCTCGTGGTCGTGATCGGGGGCGTCGGCGCATTCTGTTTGACGGAACATGAGCGGGAGGTTCGTCTCGACGCACTGGAAGGCAAAGCCACGCGTGTGGCCAATTTCCTCAGCCTTGCGCTCGACCCGCCGCTTTGGAACGTAGACAAGGCTGCAATCGACGCACTGCTCGCCTCGTTGGCGGTCAACCCGGAAGTGGCCGAATTCACAATCACGGCAACGAACGCAGGAATCATTTCGTCGGTAAAACCGCTTGCGTCGACCGATCCGAACGACCAAATCGTCCGGGTCGAAGAGATTTTTCACTCGGCGTCTCCCGCTGCGCCTCGAGAAAAGCTCGGCGAAATCAAGGTCGTGATGTCGAAAGCCGCGGCGACCAAAGAGATTCGCCATGCGCAGATCATCCTTCTCGTCTCGATGCTATGTCTGCTGATCGGACTTTACGTAGCGGTTTATCACCTTCTCAGGTTGATGGTGCACCGTCCGATCAAACAGCTGACGACAACGATCGACTTGATTTCCTGCGGCGATCTGGATGCGTGGTGTCCGATCACGTCGGATGACGAGCTGGGTGGTCTGGCCGTCAGAGTGAATGCGATGGCACGCAACCTGCGAAAGTCGACGCGCCTCGTGCGCGAAAGCGAACAGAAATATCGGCGGATCTTCGAGAACGCGATCGAAGGCATGTTTCTGCTCGAACGATCCGGGCGACTTCGCGAGGTGAACCCCGCGATGGTTGGCATGCTGGGTTATTCCTCCGCGGAAGAATTGCTGTCTGGCGATCCTGGGCAGGGGCGGCGATCGGTGTTTTCGGTCGAGCAAGTTCAGCACCTGTTCGTCATTGCGGTGAGTAACGACGGCATAGTCGGATTGGAAATGGAGTTGCGCAAGCACGACGGCGCACCTGTCTGGGTTGAATTGAACGCCCGCATTGTCGCGGCCACTGATGGCGAGCCGGCATATCTAGAGGGCATGTTGGCCGATATCACCATCCGGCGATTCGCACGAGAGAGACTGCGTGCGCATCGCGACCGGTTGCAGCGAGAGGTATCGGAACGCAGGCGTGCCGAAGCGGAACTCGTCGCGTCGCAGGAGCAACTGAGACGGATATCTGCACATATGGAAGGGGTGCGGGAAGAGGAGCGAAAGCATATTGCAATGACCGTCCATGATGAGCTCGGTCAATTGCTGACGGCGCTGAAGATCGACGCATCGTTGCTGAAGAATGCGTTGGATCACGATAGCCCGGGGGTACACAGGATCGACCAGATGAGCGGCCTCGTCGACAAGACGCTGCAAATCGTTCGTGACGTTGCCAGTCATTTGCGGCCCGCGGCGCTCAACTACGGGCTTGAGTCGGCTTTGGAATGGTTGGCTGGCGAGTTCACCCGGCACGGAAGCGTGCGATGCGATTTTGTGTTGTCGACGAATGCGCCGGAACTTCCCGACGCACAAGCGACTGCCATCTTCCGCATTGCGCAAGAAGCGCTGACCAACGTTGCCCGTCATGCGGGAGCGACCCAGGTTGAATTACGACTCGGCGGCAACGGTCACAGGATTGAACTGACGATCACCGACGACGGTATCGGGTTCGATCCGACGGTTCGCCCCTGCAAGTCATATGGTTTGCTGGGCATGAAGGAGCGCGCCCGGATGCTCGGGGGGGAACTGACGATCGACAGTGCCCGAGGGGAAGGGGCGCGCGTGCGGCTGACACTTCAAGCGGATGCGGTGAAAGCGCACCGCGTCTACATGTGAAGCGTTTGACCCTCCGCTAGCCAGGCCCGCTCGTCGCAATCCATCATCAGCGCACGCATTTCGGTCCACATGCCGAAGTAATGGACGATAAAGCTGTCCCGCTGCTTGAAAAACCATGGTGTGTTGATGGCGAGTGGACTCTGGATCTCCGTCGCATCGAGCAGGCCGTGCTCTTTCATCGCCGCGATGAAATAGTACTGGTCGCCGTTGCCCGCGTAGACGTTCGACCGGTCCGGCAGCGCGTTGATCGTATTCATCAGGTCGGACAGCATCGCGCGATTCGCGTCGGTGCGTCGAAATCCCATCACGCCTGAATTGAACGGCCATTGCCCGATGTCCCGCGCGAGCAGTCGGTCCTTGCCAGCGAGCAACGGTTCGATGCGCAACGTCTGATTGCCGATCAAAACATCGGCGTCGAGCCAGATCACCCATTCGTGATGCGCGAGGTATGCGTGCAGCAGCCAAGGTTTGAGCCAGTTTCCGGTTCCGGAAAGGCCAATTTCCGGCGGTGTCGCGCGGTGCACGTAGAGCGTATGCCCATGCTGCTCACAGTAGCGGCGGAAGTTTTTTTCGGCGATATGCGCGTAGGTGCTGATCTCAGGCGTATAAAGCGTCACGAACGCGATCGGCCGGCCGGGATTGTAGGTGCTGCGCTCTTCGGACGGAATGCCGTCCGACCAGTCGAAGGCGAAGTAAGGGCGAACGCCGGTCATGCAGTCGTCGATGTGAGCGACGAGCGTACTCAGGAACCGCGGGACGACGCCCATCTCGACGGGTGAATGCGTTTCGTCCTCGATGCTGATCGCGAAGGTGGGCAAAACGCGCCAGCGCGGATCGACGTTCGGCCCGGTGTGCATGACTGCGCACATACCGTCGATTGAGGCATGCCATGGCAGCGAATGGAGCCGGGAAAGCAATCGACGCTCGCCGGGAAAAGGCCTACCTCCGAGCTTGCATTGCATTACGATCTCGACGACCCGCTCGCGCGTGGCCGCGCAGTTTCGCCAGATCTGCACATTCGGCTGAGGGACTTCTCCGGACGTCGATATCAGCAGGTGGTCGCGATCGCCGATCAACGCGTCAAGCGGGACCAACGACACGATTGCCGCGTGCTCGTTGAGCACGAGCACGATGTGTCCGTCAGCTGTTTTGCTCAACGTGTCGAGGAGGCACTCGTATTTGTGCAAGGCGTGCACCTGATGCCCTCGCGGCCCGTTGCTGGTATCCATGATTTGATGCGCATACGAATGGGCGTTCGCATACCGCGCGTGATTTGCGCATGCGGTAGGCGCGGATTCGAAAAAGAAGCTCAAAACTGTGCATTGAGCCATAGTCGATGTTCCTCAAC
Source organism: Burkholderia sp. MSHR3999 (assembly GCF_000833595.1). Classification (NCBI taxonomy): domain Bacteria; kingdom Pseudomonadati; phylum Pseudomonadota; class Betaproteobacteria; order Burkholderiales; family Burkholderiaceae; genus Burkholderia; species Burkholderia sp. MSHR3999. Next base: position 326,279 of record NZ_JRFO01000004.1, on the reverse strand, counting down.
GATATGAGTTCAGCTTGTTGCCCGGGGGAAATTGGTTCGGTGTTCGGAATGCAGGCAGGACAGGCGACACAGCCGCGATGATTGGCGCCTAGCTTTCTTTTTGCGGTTTCGCACCGGGCGGCAAAGTATCTTTCCGTTTCGCCAATGCGCGTTTCAGCGTGCGGGGGTGGACCTTGAATTTTCTGGCAACGTCCGACACCGGCTTCGTCTTCAATAGCGTGACGGCTTGCCTGCACTGTGCTGGCGACAATATCGGCTTGCGCCCGATGCGCTTGCCGTGCGACCGGGCTGTACGCATGCCTGCCCGTGTGCGCTCGCTGATCAGGCGGCGCTCGAATTCGGACAGCGCCGCCATCATATGAAACATCAGCACGCCGCCTGCGGATGACGTATCGATCGATTCGGTAAGGGACATGAACCCGATGCCGTTTTTCCCGAGATAGTTGACCAGATCGATCAGCTTCGCGAGCGAACGCCCGAGACGATCGAGCCGCCAAACTACCAGCGTGTCGCCGCTTGAAGCCTCCGCCAGCGCCTCGTTCAGGCCCGGGCGCGAGAAGTCGGCGCCCGATATCCCCTGGTCCATGTATAGCACGTCGCAGCCGGCACGGAACAAGGCGTCTTCCTGCAATGTGAGATTCTGTTCGTCCGTTGATACACGGGCATACCCTATCTTCACTGGGCAGCCTCCGGCAAGTGACTCGTGTCTCGGATGCCGAGATCGCGGTTCGGGGGACATTCACCAGGCGTGCAGAATGTTTCCGCGGCCCATCGGAAACGGGGAAAGTGGACGAAAGATTGCATCGTACGCAGAGAGCTTGGTTGAAAAATCCAACGGAACAGTGCGAAAAAAAGCTTCTGCCACCCCGCGACGCAGCATTGTTTGGCAGCTAATTGTGATGTTGCGCGGGCGGCGGGCACGTGCCGATTGGTTCGGTCGACTACAAATGTCAAAACTTGTAAAGTCGCCGCCATTGTAGTGGACAAAAGGGAACCCTTTTGCCACCCCGCTTCTTCGACACCCTCAACGCCGCGGCGCCTCGCAGGGCCTGACCATTAAAAATTTTCTCTCACTTTGGCACAAGGGTTCCCTTTTGCACACCCGGATGCTGTTGGCAATTGGCGAACAGTGCTGTGGCGATATTTGTGCGGTCCTGGGCCCTTTGCAAGCAAATCTAAGGAGCTTCTCGGTAGTGAAGTCAGGTAATCGCAAGCTGGCTAGAGATGGCCGAAAAGGGGGGGGGGATGCAGAACAGGACGCACAAATCCGGAGGTGCGCTCGCACCTTATACGTCGAGATTGTTCGGAAGGCGACGTTGTGGGCAGAGTCGCGATGTTTCGTTGGCTGACAGGATACTTGCTCTGTTGACGGCAACTGGCCCGCGACAGGTGCTGCCGCAGTCTGCAGAGGGGGTGTCTGCGGTAGTTGCAGAGGCGGCGATGGTGCAGCTTCGAAATGCGGCTTACGTGCTGATGGCTCATTACTTTCCCGGGGCCTCAGAAAATTTGGAAAAAGCATATGACATGGGATTGTTCGCCGGATTTTGCGGAGAGCGATCGGCAATCACTATGGGATCAATTTCGAAATCCGAAGCCGGCGGGCCAAGCGATGAACTCGCAAAAGGAGCTGCTCCGGCTTTACTTCATGGTGTGTTCGATTTAGGGATCAGGCACGGTAGGTTGGCAAGAGTTTGGGGTGGTTTGGATCATTTCGGGCATGAAGTTGTTCAGTCATAGTGCGGATCTATCGTGAAAGTAGGTAGGCCGCTTCTAGCGGCTGTCAGCGCCGAACGGCAGACTGCGTTCGATTTGAGTATATGGTCGCGCTTGCGTTGGACTTGGATTCGGAGATCGCGACCAAAGGTTTAGGGGGTGAATCTAGAGCCGACGCGTGTGGCTGGAGCCCAGCGGATATCGATAACTCTCGGACCGAATTCGAATGCCTTGTGCTTTCTACGTGTGAAATTAGTAGTGCGATTTAATGAGATAGGCGACCTCTACTAGAGGATAAAAATGAACAAGATCTATAGAGTTGTGTGGAACAAGTCGCTTGGCACGTATGTGGCGGCTTCGGAGCTCGACAGTGCGCAGGGTAAGGGAAAGGGAGGCGCCGCGTCTGGAGTCTTTGATCAGCGAGGAGCCGGCGCAATCAGTAACCTTGGTGAGGACCAGGCCGAGGGATTCGCGCTAAATGTTTTCATGGTTGCTGCGGTGTTGTTGGCCGGTGGCATGACGCTCTCACATGATGTCTTCGCCGGCACCACACTTTCCGGATGCGGAACCGCGACGGCCAGCAACGGGTTGGCTGATGCTATCGGTTGTGGAGTGACAGCTGTCAATAGCGGGGACATTGCGATCGGAGCAAACGCGACCACGGCCAGCGGAGGAAATTCGGTGGCGCTAGGTCCGAATACTACAGCGACTGGGGGGTCTTCTACGGCCGTCGGTTCGGCTGCGACCTCATCAGGAGCGACTTCAACGGCCATTGGTGCGGTTGCTGTTTCATCCGGAGCGAATTCGACGGCGCTTGGTGTGGGCGCAACAGCGAGTGGGACAGGTTCTCAAGCACTCGGTTCGGGTTCAACCGCAACCGCATTTCGCGCTGTCGCCGTCGGCCGTGCAGCGACTGCAAGCGGCCTAAGCTCCGCCGCATTCGGTGATGCTGCAGTGGCGAGCGGGCAAGATGCAATTGCGCTTGGTCAAGCGGCATCTGCGACAAATTTCGGTTCTCAAGCGTTTGGCCTTAGCGCTATCGCAACTGGCGTTAATGCTATAGCAATGGGAGATGCTGCGACATCCTCCGGGCCTAACTCACTCACGATTGGCACTGGTGCGGTTGCGGCCGGAAACATTTCAATTGCATTGGGATTTGGTTCGACCGCTACGCAATCAGGAGGTGTCGCTATTGGTTGGAGCTCGAAGTCATTAGGTGTCGACAATCTCATTGTTGGCAATAATTCGACAGCATCCGGAGTCAGCGGCGAAGTCTTGGTCGGTGATGGCGCGATTGTGTCAGGCCTGGCGGCGACAGGCGTTGGCAGCGTTGTCCGAGCATTGGGCGATCGAAGCACGGCGATCGGGCAGTGGGCTCTCACTACCGGTGCGCAAACGCTTGCAGCCGGGCGGTCAGCTTCTGCGATTGGGGATTTTTCCACTTCGATTGGCGTTAATTCGACAACTTATGGACAGGGTTCTCTCGCCGCTGGCGAAGGGGCGGTCGCGGGCGTAAGTGGAAGCGGCACCACCATAATCAACGATCTTGCCCTTGGGAATGCCGCATCCGCAATTGGCGGCAATTCAATCGCAATTGGGACGACGTCGACAGCGTCAGGCATATCCGCGAGCGCGGTAGGGCCTAACGCGACAGCATCCGGGGGGGATTCAACGGCGATCGGCAATGGCTCGCAGGCGCTGGGGGCGTCGACGGTGGCGCTGGGTGACAGCAACACGGCGGCCGCGACGGCGGGCCAGGGCGCGTTCGCGGGCGGTTATCAGTCTCAGGTCCTGAGCGGTAACGGCGCGGTGGCGTTGGGCTATCAGCAGACGGCGAGCGGCAATGGTGCGGTCGCGATCGGCGATCCGAATAGCGCGACGGGCACGGGCGCGGTGGCAGTCGGCGCGAACAACACGGCGACGGGCACGGGCGCGCTGGCGATCGGCAACACGAACGTGGCGACGGGCACCGGATCGATCGCGCTGGGGAGCACGTCGACGGCGGCGAACACGGGCGGGGTGGCGCTGGGTTCAGGCGCGACGGCGACCAATGCTGGCGACGTGGCGCTGGGCAGCGGCTCGGTGACGTCGGCGGCGAACCCGACGTCGAGCGGGACGATCGGCGGGACGACGTACTCGTATGCGGGGACCAGCCCGACGAGCGTGGTGAGCGTGGGTTCGGCAGGGGCCGAACGCCAGATCACCAACGTGGCGGCGGGCCGGGTGAGCGCGACGAGCACGGATGCGGTCAACGGCTCGCAGCTGTTCGCGACGAATCAGGCGGTGAACTCGCTGTCGACGTCCACGTCGACCTCGGTCAGCTCGTTGTCGACGGGTCTGTCGACGACGAACAGCACGGTGACGTCGCTGTCGACGTCGGCCTCGACGACGGCCAGCTCGCTGTCGACCGGTGTGAGCTCGTTGTCGACGGGCCTGTCGACGACCAACAGCACGGTGTCATCATTGTCGACTTCGACCTCGACGACGGCCAGCTCGCTGTCGACCGGCGTGAGTTCATTGTCGACGGGTCTGAGCACGACGAACAGCACGGTGACGTCGCTGTCGACGTCGGCCTCGACGACGGCCAGCTCGCTGTCGACCGGCGTGAGCTCGTTGTCGACGGGTCTGTCGACGACGAACAGCACGGTGTCGTCGTTGTCGACGTCGACCTCGACGACGGCCGTTTCGCTGTCGACGGGCATCAGCTCGCTGTCGACGTCGGCATCGACGGGCATCGCGTCGGTGTCGACGACGGTGAGCACGCTGAGCGCGCAGGCGGTGAAGTACGACCTGAACCCGGACGGATCGGTCAACTATACGAGCGTGACGCTGGATCCGGGCGGCTCGGCCGCGCAGATCCACAACGTGGCGGCGGGTACGGCGTCGACCGATGCGGTGAACGTGTCGCAGCTGAGCACGGCGGTGTCGGGCAGCAAGACGCACTATTACAGCGTCAACGACAACGGTACGCAGGGCAGCAACTACAACAACGACGGTGCGACTGGCGTCAATGCACTGGCGGCAGGCGTGGGTGCATCGGCGGCGGGTGTCAATGCGACGGCGATCGGCAATGGCTCGCAGGCGCTGGGGGCGTCGACGGTGGCGCTGGGTGACAGCAACACGGCGGCCGCGGCGGCGGGCCAGGGCGCGTTCGCGGGCGGTTATCAGTCTCAGGTCCTGAGCGGTAACGGCGCGGTGGCGTTGGGCTATCAGCAGACGGCGAGCGGCAATGGTGCGGTCGCGATCGGCGATCCGAATAGCGCGACGGGCACGGGCGCGGTGGCAGTCGGCGCGAACAACACGGCGACGGGCACGGGCGCGCTGGCGATCGGCAACGCGAACGTGGCAACGGGCACGGGATCGATCGCACTGGGCAGTGGATCGATTGCCGGCGCGGACGGCGCGATCGCAATGGGCACTACCGCTAGCGCTGGATCTCAGAACGGAATTGCGATCGGAACGAATGCCGTTGCGCTCAATGGCGGCGACGTCGCACTCGGCTCGAACTCAGTGACGTCTAGCGCGAATCCGACGACGAGTGCGACGATCGGCGGCTCGGTGTACAACTTCGCTGGCACCAATCCGACCAGCGTCGTAAGTGTCGGTAACGTAGGGGCAGAGCGGCAAATCACGAACGTGGCAGCAGGACGGATCAGTCCGTCGAGCACCGATGCGGTCAATGGATCACAACTCTACGCTGTGGATCAGGCGGTCAACAAGCTGTCGACCTCGACGTCGACGGCGGTCAGCTCGCTGTCGACGGGGCTGTCGGCGACCAACAGCACGGTGACGTCGCTGTCGACATCCACGTCGACGACGGCCAGTTCGCTGTCGACTGGCGTGAGCTCGTTGTCGACGGGTCTGTCGACGACGAACAGCACGGTGACGTCGCTGTCGACATCCACGTCGACCACGGCCAGTTCGCTGTCGACCGGTGTGAGCTCGTTGTCGACGGGTCTGTCGACGACGAACAGCACGGTGACGTCGCTGTCGACATCCACGTCGACGACGGCCAGCTCGCTGTCGACCGGTGTGAGCTCGTTGTCGACGGGTCTGTCGACGACGAACAGCACGGTGACATCGCTGTCGACATCCACGTCGACGACGGCCAGTTCGCTGTCGACCGGTGTGAGCTCGTTGTCGACGGGTCTGTCGACGACGAACAGCACGGTGACATCGCTGTCGACATCCACGTCGACGACGGCCAGTTCGCTGTCGACTGGCGTGAGCTCGTTGTCGACGGGTCTGTCGACGACCAACAGCACGGTGACGTCGCTGTCGACATCCACGTCGACGACGGCCAGTTCGCTGTCGACTGGCGTGAGCTCGTTGTCGACGGGTCTGAGCACGACGAACAGCACGGTGACGTCGCTGTCGACGTCGGCCTCGACGACGGCCAGCTCGCTGTCGACCGGCGTGAGCTCGTTGTCGACGGGTCTGAGCACGACGAACAGCACGGTGACGTCGCTGTCGACATCGGCCTCGACGACGGCCAGCTCGCTGTCGACTGGCGTGAGCTCGTTGTCGACGGGTCTGTCGACGACCAACAGCACGGTGACATCGCTGTCGACGTCGACCTCGACGACGGCCGTTTCGCTGTCGACGGGCATCAGCTCGCTGTCGACGTCGGCATCGACGGGCATCGCGTCGGTGTCGACGACGGTGAGCACGCTGAGCGCGCAGGCGGTGAAGTACGACCTGAACCCGGACGGATCGGTCAACTATACGAGCGTGACGCTGGATCCGGGCGGCTCGGCCGCGCAGATCCACAACGTGGCGGCGGGTACGGCGTCGACCGATGCGGTGAACGTGTCGCAGCTGAGCACGGCGGTGTCGGGCAGCAAGACGCACTATTACAGCGTCAACGACAACGGTACGCAGGGCAGCAACTACAACAACGACGGTGCGACTGGCGTCAATGCACTGGCGGCAGGCGTGGGTGCATCGGCGGCGGGTGTCAATGCGACGGCGATCGGCAATGGCTCGCAGGCGCTGGGGGCGTCGACGGTGGCGCTGGGTGACAGCAACACGGCGGCCGCGGCGGCGGGCCAGGGCGCGTTCGCGGGCGGTTATCAGTCTCAGGTCCTGAGCGGTAACGGCGCGGTGGCGTTGGGCTATCAGCAGACGGCGAGCGGCAATGGTGCGGTCGCGATCGGCGATCCGAATAGCGCGACGGGCACGGGCGCGGTGGCAGTCGGCGCGAACAACACGGCGACGGGCACGGGCGCGTTGGCGATCGGCAACACGAACGTGGCGACGGGCACCGGATCGATCGCGCTGGGGAGCACGTCGACGGCGGCGAACACGGGCGGGGTGGCGCTGGGTTCGGGCGCGACGGCGACCAATGCCGGCGACGTGGCGCTGGGCAGCGGCTCGGTGACGGCGGCGGCGAACCCGACGTCGAGCGGGACGATCGGCGGGACGACGTACTCGTATGCGGGGACCAGCCCGACGAGCGTGGTGAGCGTGGGTTCGGCGGGTGCCGAACGCCAGATCACCAACGTGGCGGCAGGCCAGGTGAGCGCGACGAGCACGGATGCGGTCAACGGCTCGCAGCTGTTCGCGACGAACCAGGCGGTGAACTCGCTGTCGACGTCCACGTCGACCTCGGTCAGCTCGTTGTCGACCGGTGTGAGCTCGTTGTCGACGGGGCTGTCGACGACGAACAGCACGGTGACGTCGCTGTCGACATCCACGTCGACCACGGCCAGCTCGCTGTCGACCGGCGTGAGCTCGTTGTCGACGGGTCTGAGCACGACGAACAGCGCGGTGTCGTCGTTGTCGACGTCGACGTCCACGGCCACGAGTTCGCTGTCGACGGGACTGTCGACGACGGACAGCAATGTCGCGTCGCTGTCGACGTCGACGTCGACGACGGCGAGCTCGCTGTCGACGGGACTGTCGACGACGGACAGCAATGTTGCATCGCTGTCGACATCCACGTCGACGACGGCCAGTTCGCTGTCGACCGGCGTGAGCTCGCTGTCGACGGGTCTGTCGACGACCAACAGCACGGTGACGTCGCTGTCGACGTCGGCCTCGACGACGGCCAGCTCGCTGTCGACTGGCGTGAGCTCGTTGTCGACGGGCCTGTCGACGACGAACAGCACGGTGTCGTCGTTGTCGACCTCGACGTCCACGGCCACGAGTTCGCTGTCGACGGGACTGTCGACGACGGACAGCAATGTTGCGTCGCTGTCGACGTCGGCCTCGACGACGGCCAGTTCGCTGTCGACCGGCGTGAGCTCGCTGTCGACGGGTCTGTCGACGACCAACAGCACGGTGACGTCGCTGTCGACATCCACGTCGACCACGGCCAGCTCGCTGTCGACCGGCGTGAGCTCGTTGTCGACGGGTCTGAGCACGACGAACAGCGCGGTGTCGTCGTTGTCGACGTCGACGTCCACGGCCACGAGTTCGCTGTCGACGGGACTGTCGACGACGGACAGCAATGTCGCGTCGCTGTCGACGTCGACGTCGACGACGGCCAGCTCGCTGTCGACGGGTCTGTCGACGACCAACAGCACGGTGACGTCGCTGTCGACGTCGACCTCGACGACGGCCAGCTCGCTGTCGACTGGCGTGAGCTCGTTGTCGACGGGCCTGTCGACGACGAACAGCACGGTGACGTCGCTGTCGACATCCACGTCGACGACGGCCAGTTCGCTGTCGACTGGCGTGAGCTCGTTGTCGACGGGTCTGAGCACGACGAACAGCACGGTGACGTCGCTGTCGACATCGGCCTCGACGACGGCCAGCTCGCTGTCGACCGGCGTGAGCTCGTTGTCGACGGGTCTGTCGACGACGAACAGCACGGTGACGTCGCTGTCGACGTCGACCTCGACGACGGCCGTTTCGCTGTCGACGGGCATCAGCTCGCTGTCGACGTCGGCATCGACGGGCATCGCGTCGGTGTCGACGACGGTGAGCACGCTGAGCGCGCAGGCGGTGAAGTACGACCTGAACCCGGACGGATCGGTCAACTATACGAGCGTGACGCTGGATCCGGGCGGCTCGGCCGCGCAGATCCACAACGTGGCGGCGGGTACGGCGTCGACCGATGCGGTGAACGTGTCGCAGCTGAGCACGGCGGTGTCGGGCAGCAAGACGCACTATTACAGCGTCAACGACAACGGTACGCAGGGCAGCAACTACAACAACGACGGTGCGACTGGCGTCAATGCACTGGCGGCAGGCGTGGGTGCATCGGCGGCGGGTGTCAATGCGACGGCGATCGGCAATGGCTCGCAGGCGCTGGGGGCGTCGACGGTGGCGCTGGGTGACAGCAACACGGCGGCCGCGGCGGCGGGCCAGGGCGCGTTCGCGGGCGGTTATCAGTCTCAGGTCCTGAGCGGTAACGGCGCGGTGGCGTTGGGCTATCAGCAGACGGCGAGCGGCAATGGTGCGGTCGCGATCGGCGATCCGAATAGCGCGACGGGCACGGGCGCGGTGGCAGTCGGCGCGAACAACACGGCGACGGGCACGGGCGCGTTGGCGATCGGCAACACGAACGTGGCGACGGGCACCGGATCGATCGCGCTGGGGAGCACGTCGACGGCGGCGAACACGGGCGGGGTGGCGCTGGGTTCGGGCGCGACGGCGACCAATGCCGGCGACGTGGCGCTGGGCAGCGGCTCGGTGACGGCGGCGGCGAACCCGACGTCGAGCGGGACGATCGGCGGGACGACGTACTCGTATGCGGGGACCAGCCCGACGAGCGTGGTGAGCGTGGGTTCGGCGGGTGCCGAACGCCAGATCACCAACGTGGCGGCAGGCCAGGTGAGCGCGACGAGCACGGATGCGGTCAACGGCTCGCAGCTGTTCGCGACGAACCAGGCGGTGAACTCGCTGTCGACGTCCACGTCGACGACGGCCAGCTCGTTGTCGACGGGCCTGTCGACGACCAACAGTACGGTGACGTCGCTGTCGAGCAGCGTTGGGTCGATCTCGACGACGCTGTCGACCACGGGCAGCAGCATCGCATCGCTGTCGACGGGGCTGTCGACCACGGACAGCAATGTCGCGTCGCTGTCGACGTCCACGTCGACGACGGCCAGCTCGCTGTCGACCGGCGTGAGCTCACTGTCGACGGGCTTGTCGACGACCAACAGCACGGTGTCGTCGTTGTCGACCTCGACGTCCACGGCCGCGAGTTCGCTGTCGACGGGTCTGTCGACGACGAATAGCACGGTGACGTCGCTGTCGACCTCGACGTCGACGACGGCCAGCTCGCTGTCGACCGGCGTGAGCTCACTGTCGACGGGCTTGTCGACGACCAACAGCACGGTGTCGTCGTTGTCGACCTCGACGTCCACGGCCACGAGTTCGCTGTCGACGGGTCTGTCGACGACCAACAGCACGGTGACCTCGCTGTCGACCGGCGTGAGCTCACTGTCGACGGGTCTGTCGACGACGAACAGCACGGTGTCGTCGCTGTCGACCTCGACGTCCACGGCCACGAGTTCGCTGTCGACGGGTCTGTCGACGACGAACAGCACGGTGTCGTCGCTGTCGACCTCGACGTCCACGGCCACGAGCTCGCTGTCGACGGGTCTGTCGACGACGAATAGCACGGTGACCTCGCTGTCGACGTCGACGTCGACGACGGCCAGCTCGCTGTCGACCGGCGTGAGCTCGTTGTCAACGGGTCTGAGCACGACGAACAGCAACGTGTCATCACTGTCGACGTCGAGCTCGACGGCAGTCAACTCGCTGTCGACGCTGGTGTCGACGACGCGCACGCACTACTACAGCGTCAACGACAACGGCACGCAGCAGAGCAACTACAACAACGACGGCGCGACGGGGATCAACGCGCTGGCGGCAGGCACGGGCGCGACGGCGGCAGGCGCGGCAGGCGTCGCGGTGGGCAACAACGCGAACGCGAGCGGCGCGAACACGGTGGCAATCGGCTCGGGCGCGACGGCGTCGCATGCCGGCGACGTGGCGCTGGGCAGCGGTTCGGTGACGTCGGCGGCGAACCCGACGTCGACGGGGACGATCGGCGGGACGACGTACTCGTATGCGGGGACCAGCCCGACGAGCGTGGTGAGCGTGGGTTCGGCGGGTGCCGAACGCCAGATCACCAACGTGGCGGCGGGCCAGGTGAGCGCGACGAGCACGGATGCGGTCAACGGCTCGCAGCTGTTCGCGACGAACCAGGCGGTGAACTCGCTGTCGACATCCACGTCGACGACGGCCAGCTCGTTGTCGACGGGCCTGTCGACGACCAACAGTACGGTGACGTCGCTGTCGAGCAGCGTTGGGTCGATCTCGACGACGCTGTCGACCACGGGCAGCAGCATCGCATCGCTGTCGACGGGGCTGTCGACCACGGACAGCAATGTCGCGTCGCTGTCGACGTCCACGTCGACGACGGCCAGTTCGCTGTCGACCGGCGTGAGCTCACTGTCGACGGGCTTGTCGACGACCAACAGCACGGTGTCGTCGTTGTCGACCTCGACGTCCACGGCCGCGAGTTCGCTGTCGACGGGTCTGTCGACGACGAATAGCACGGTGACGTCGCTGTCGACCTCGACGTCGACGACGGCCAGCTCGCTGTCGACCGGCGTGAGCTCACTGTCGACGGGCTTGTCGACGACGAACAGCACGGTGTCGTCGTTGTCGACCTCGACGTCCACGGCCACGAGCTCGCTGTCGACGGGCCTGTCGACGACGGACAGCAATGTTGCATCGCTGTCGACGTCGACGTCGACGACGGCCAGCTCGCTGTCGACCGGCGTGAGCTCACTGTCGACGGGCTTGTCGACGACCAACAGCACGGTGTCGTCGCTGTCGACCTCGACGTCCACGGCCACGAGTTCGCTGTCGACGGGTCTGTCGACGACGGACAGCAATGTTGCATCGCTGTCGACCTCGACGTCGACGACGGCCAGCTCGCTGTCGACCGGCGTGAGCTCGTTGTCAACGGGTCTGTCGACGACCAACAGCACGGTGTCGTCGTTGTCGACCTCGACGTCCACGGCCGCGAGTTCGCTGTCGACGGGTCTGTCGACGACGAATAGCACGGTGACGTCGCTGTCGACCTCCACTTCGACGACGGCCAGCTCGCTGTCGACCGGCGTGAGCTCACTGTCGACGGGCTTGTCGACGACGAACAGCACGGTGTCGTCGCTGTCGACCTCGACGTCCACGGCCACGAGCTCGCTGTCGACGGGTCTGTCGACGACGAATAGCACGGTGACCTCGCTGTCGACGTCGACGTCGACGACGGCCAGCTCGCTGTCGACCGGCGTGAGCTCGTTGTCAACGGGTCTGAGCACGACGAACAGCAACGTGTCATCACTGTCGACGTCGAGCTCGACGGCAGTCAACTCGCTGTCGACGCTGGTGTCGACGACGCGCACGCACTACTACAGCGTCAACGACAACGGCACGCAGCAGAGCAACTACAACAACGACGGCGCGACGGGGATCAACGCGCTGGCGGCAGGCACGGGCGCGACGGCGGCAGGCGCGGCAGGCGTCGCGGTGGGCAACAACGCGAACGCGAGCGGCGCGAACACGGTGGCAATCGGCTCGGGCGCGACGGCGTCGCATGCCGGCGACGTGGCGCTGGGCAGCGGCTCGGTGACGTCGGCGGCGAACCCGACGTCGACGGGGACGATCGGCGGGACGACGTACTCGTATGCGGGGACCAGCCCGACGAGCGTGGTGAGCGTGGGTTCGGCGGGTGCCGAACGCCAGATCACCAACGTGGCGGCGGGCCAGGTGAGCGCGACGAGCACGGATGCGGTCAACGGCTCGCAGCTGTTCGCGACGAACCAGGCGGTGAACTCGCTGTCGACATCCACGTCGACGACGGCCAGTTCGCTGTCGACGGGCCTGTCGACGACCAACAGTACGGTGTCGTCGCTGTCGAGCAGCATTGGGTCGATCTCGACGACGCTGTCGACCACGGGCAGCGGCATCGCATCGCTGTCGACGGGTCTGTCGACGACCAACAGCACGGTGACGTCGCTGTCGACGTCGACGTCCACGGCCACGAGTTCGCTGTCAACCGGCCTGTCGACGACCAACAGCACGGTGTCGTCGTTGTCGACCTCGACGTCCACGGCCGCGAGTTCGCTGTCGACGGGTCTGTCGACGACGAATAGCACGGTGACGTCGCTGTCGACCTCGACGTCGACGACGGCCAGCTCGCTGTCGACCGGCGTGAGCTCACTGTCGACGGGCTTGTCGACGACCAACAGCACGGTGTCGTCGTTGTCGACCTCGACGTCCACGGCCACGAGTTCGCTGTCGACGGGTCTGTCGACGACCAACAGCACGGTGACCTCGCTGTCGACCGGCGTGAGCTCACTGTCGACGGGTCTGTCGACGACGAACAGCACGGTGTCGTCGCTGTCGACCTCGACGTCCACGGCCACGAGCTCGCTGTCGACGGGTCTGTCGACGACGAATAGCACGGTGACCTCGCTGTCGACGTCGACGTCGACGACGGCCAGCTCGCTGTCGACCGGCGTGAGCTCGTTGTCAACGGGTCTGAGCACGACGAACAGCAACGTGTCATCACTGTCGACGTCGAGCTCGACGGCAGTCAACTCGCTGTCGACGCTGGTGTCGACGACGCGCACGCACTACTACAGCGTCAACGACAACGGCACGCAGCAGAGCAACTACAACAACGACGGCGCGACGGGGATCAACGCGCTGGCGGCAGGCACGGGCGCGACGGCGGCAGGCGCGGCAGGCGTCGCGGTGGGCAACAACGCGAACGCGAGCGGCGCGAACACGGTGGCAATCGGCTCGGGCGCGACGGCGTCGCATGCCGGCGACGTGGCGCTGGGCAGCGGTTCGGTGACGTCGGCGGCGAACCCGACGTCGACGGGGACGATCGGCGGGACGACGTACTCGTATGCGGGGACCAGCCCGACGAGCGTGGTGAGCGTGGGTTCGGCGGGTGCCGAACGCCAGATCACCAACGTGGCGGCGGGCCAAGTGAGCGCGACGAGTACGGATGCGGTCAACGGCTCGCAGCTGTTCGCGACGAACCAGGCGGTGAACTCGCTGTCGACGGGCCTGTCGACGACGAACAGCACGGTGTCGTCGCTGTCGACGTCCACCTCGACGGTGGCGAGCTCGCTGTCGACGGGTCTGTCGACGACGAACAGCACGGTATCGTCGCTGTCGACCTCGACGTCCACGGCCACGAGTTCGCTGTCAACCGGCCTGTCGACGACCAACAGCACGGTGTCGTCGCTGTCGACGTCAACCTCGACGGCAGTCAGCTCGCTGTCGACGGGCTTGTCGACGACGAACAGCACCGTGTCGTCGCTGTCGACGTCGACCTCGACGGCGGTCAGCTCGCTGTCGACGGGCTTGTCGACGACGAACAGCAATGTGTCGTCGTTGTCGACGTCGACCTCGACGGCGGTCAGCTCGTTGTCGACGGGCTTGTCGACGACGAACAGCACGGTGTCGTCGCTGTCGACGTCGACCTCGACTGCAGTCGGTTCGCTGTCGACGGGTCTGTCGACGACCAACAGCAACGTGTCGTCGCTGTCGAGCACGATCAGCTCGGTGTCGGGTAATACGACGTCGTTGTCGACATCGGTGTCCACCACGGCCAGCTCGCTGTCGACGGGCTTGTCGACGACGAACAGCACGGTGGCATCGCTGTCCACGTCGACCTCGACTACGGCCAACTCCTTGTCGACCAGTGTGAGCTCGCTGTCGACGGGCTTGAGCACGACCAACAGCAACGTGTCGTCGCTGTCCACGTCGAGTTCGACCGCGGTCGTGTCGCTGTCCACCCTGATCTCGAACTCGCACTCGCATTACTACAGCGTGAACGACGACGGGCAACAGCAGAGCAACTACAACAACGACGGCGCGACTGGTACCAATTCGATCGCTGTCGGTCCGTCCGCATCGGCAGCCGGCAAGAACGCGGTCGCGATCGGAAACGGCGCTAACGCGAGCTCGGATGGGGCAACGGTGATCGGCGCAAATGCGTTGGCGACCGGGTCCAATGCGGTGGCGTTCGGCACAAATGCCACCGCGAGCGGGGCGAACTCGGTTGCGCTGGGTGCGGGCTCGATCGCGAGCGAAGCGAACACCGTGTCCGTCGGTTCGGCCGGAAGCGAACGGCGCATCACGAACGTCGCGGCGGGCGTGAATCCGACCGACGCGGTGAATGTGTCGCAGTTGGGCGCGGTCCAGAAAGACGTGAGCAACGTCGCACGGCGAGCCTACTCGGGTGTGGCAGGCGCGACGGCTTTGACGATGATCCCGGATGTCGATCTCGGCAAGACGATTGCTGTGGGCGTGGGTGCCGCGACCTATCAGGGCTATGGCGCCGTGGCGCTTGGCTTCACCGCGCGCCTGACGAACAACGTCAAGCTGAAGGGTGGTTTCAGCAGCAGCAGTTCCGGTTATTCGTTCGGTGGCGGCATCAGCTACCAGTGGTAGTGCGATGGCGGTGAGGCGAGCGGCGACGCTGCTTGCCTCGCACAGTGTGCGAATCGTTGTGAGATGTACAAGAAAGCGAGGTTTGACATGATGAAAATGATGACCACGGCGCTGTTCTCTGCCGTCGTGCTCACGGGCTGCTCGTCTGCGTCGGGTCCGACGTTCGACGCGTATTCGGTGACGCTGCCGAACCAGCAGCAGGCGTTCCGCGTGCGGTGCGACGGTCTCCTCGAGGGACAAGGCACATGCGAGGCGAAGGCACGCGAAATCTGTGGCAACGCGCAGGTTCGTCCTATCGAGGCAGTGGCTCCGTATTCGAGTGGCGCCGACGCGCGATTGCTGACGTTCCAGTGCGGCGTGCCCCCACAAGCCGCCCCGGCGCCGCAACCCGCCCCGGCGCCTGTTCCCGCACCGCCGCGCAAGATCACACTGAACGGCGATGCAAACTTCGATTTCGACAAAGCGACGCTTAGGCCCGACGCGAGCGCACGACTCGATCAGCTTGTCGCGCAAGCTCGCGGGATGTCGTTCCGAAGCGTGACGGTGGATGGCTATACCGACGCGCTTGGTTCCATCGCCTACAACCAAGGCTTGTCAGAGCGCCGCGCGCAAACGGTGGCGACCTATCTGCACGATCGTGGGTTGAACGCGCAGCAATTCATCGCACATGGCTACGGCAAGACCAATCCGATTGCAACGAATGCAACGGATATCGGCCGCGCACAGAATCGGCGCGTCGAGATTCTGCTCGATCCCACAAATTAAATAGTGCTGTGAAGTACCCCGCTGTCCGCCTCGTCATCCAGGAGCGCGGTATGCATGCAGCGGGTTTTGGGGAGGGGGTTGCAACGCCCCGGAAGAGTAATTCCTTCCCCCCTTTTTCATAACAATTCAATCGTGCTTCACAAAAACAGCAATGCGTATCGGAATTTCAGTGCTTACCCATGCCGGACATAGCATCTGGGAAAACGGGCTGGGACAGAACGTATTCTTTTTCGCTCAGCTTCTTCGAAAGCTGCCGTTCGTGACGGACATCGTGCTGCTGAATTGCGGCGACCAGGAAAGCGTCGCACCGGAAGCCACGGAAACGGCCTTCGACATGCGGCTCGTGGCACCGCGCGACGCGACGGATCTCGTCGATGTCGTCTTCGAGATGGGCGGCGGGCTCGACGTCGAATGGCTGGACTACATCCGGACCCTCGGCAAGAAGGTGGTGTTCTTCTGTTGTGGTCAGCCCTATGCGGGGCTGATCGAGCCGACTGTGTTCAAGAACAAGAACGGCTACTTCTCCCGCGCTACACGCTGCGACGAGATCTGGATTCTCGCTAAAGACCGTGTATTCGCGCCGATGCTGCGCTCGCTTCACCGGTGTCCGGTCGTCGAGGTGCCGTTCCTGTGGGATCCAGTCTTTATCGACCGGCGCGCACGCGAAATCGAAGCGGCAGGCTTGCGATTCGGATGCCGTCCGATGCAAGGATTGCAATCGCCGCGCCGTCTTCGTGCCGCCATCTTCGAGCCGAACATCTCCGTCGTGAAATGTTGCACGATCCCTCTGCTGATCTGCGAGACCGCGTTTCGGCGCGATGCGGAATCGATCGATTCCGTAAGCATACTCAACAGTGTCCATATGAAGGATCACCCAACTTTTTCATTTCTGGTCGGATCACTCGCGTTGAATGAAAGAGGCAAGCTGCATATCGACAAGCGACACGATTTCGTCGGCTATGCCTGCCAATTCGTCGATGCAGTCGTCGCGCATCAATGGCATAACGACCAGAACATCGCGTATCTCGACGCGCTTTATGGCGGTTATCCGTTGATTCACAACTCAGAATGGCTCAGATCGGTCGGTTATTTCTATTCCGATTCGAACGTCGAAGAAGGTGCTGATCAGTTGTTGAACGCGGCATACATGCACGACGTGGCTTACGACGGGTACGTCGCGCAGGCGAAGGCATTTCTGGCGCGTCTCAATCCCGCGCATCCCCGCAACCGGTCCGACTACGCGCGGACCCTGCTGGCGCTGAACACGGCCGATGGCCGACGTACCGCCATGGGAGCGCGATCATGCTGAGTCGCCGCCTGAAGGTTGGCATCACCATTTTCCTGCGTCCTGGACATCAATCGATCTGGGAAAACGGCATCTTCCAGAACTGTTTCTTCCTCGCGATGCTGCTCAAAAGGTCGCCGCACATCGATGCCGTTTATCTGGTCAACGGCGGGGACGGATCGCCATCCGAAGCGGAACAGTTTCTTGCATTGGCGCCGGCACCTACGATCGATCTGAACGTCGCACGGGAAAAGCTCGACGTCGTGATCGAGTTGAGCGCGCAACTCAATCCGGATTGGGCACGTTCGTTCCGCGAGCGCGGCGGCCACGTGATCGGCATGCGGGTCGCGAACGACTATGTAATCGATATCGAGCGGATGATGTTCGATTTGCCGCACGGCATGCTGGTGTCCGGCACGCCGTACAGCGCGATCTGGACGCTTCCGGCATTCGAGCGTACCTGCGCAAGCTACTACCAGTCCGCGTTGCGTGCGCCGGTTCGCGTCATGCAGCACCTGTGGGGGCCGCAGTTGCTCATGCGCTCGGTCGAGGCCAACGGCACCGCTAGCTTCAGCTACGAACCGGGCCGCCAACGTTGGCGACTCGCCGTTCTCGAACCCAACATCTGCATGGTGAAGACGTCGCATCTTGCGATGCTCGCCGCGGATGTGGCGTATCGTCAGGCACCGCATACGATCGATTACCTGCGCGTGTACAACACGCTGCACATGAAGAGCGATGCACAGTTCGTTGGGTTCGCGCGCAGTCTCGACCTCGTCAATCACGGGCGCGCGACATTCGAGCCGCGCCTGCCGATCTACGAAATTCTTGGTCCCCAGGCGGACGCAGTGGTCTCTCACCAGTGGGAGAACGCCCAAAATTATCTGTATTACGAGGCGCTCCATGGCGGTTATCCGCTCATCCACAACTCGGATCTTCTGGACGGCTGTGGCTACCGATACGAGGGCTTCGATTGCGAAGACGGCGCGCTCGCGTTGCGTGAAGCGTTCCACGTTCACGACTTGAATCTCGCGATCTATCGGGCCAATGCGCGCGCCTTTCTTGCGAAGCTCGATCCCGAGCGAAAGGAGAATGTCGATGCGTACGGCGCGGCCATTGCGGAGCTCTTTCAATGAAAAGCATCCGCAAACCTGGACCCGCCGCACGACCGAAAACGCACCGGTGCGCCGTTCGCATCGGCGTCGCGTGGCCGTGGTCGGTCCTGGCCGGTGTCCTGATGCTCGTCCAATCGACTGTGTTCGGCCAGCCGCTTCCGGCGAACGCTGGCGCCGGGAGCGCACAACCAATGGATCTGCCGGGCACCGTGCTCGCCGGCGCGGCGATGCGTGCGGGCGTGAGGCGTTGCTACCCGATGATCAATGCGGTGTCTGGCCGCACGTTCGCGAATGCGGAACATACGGACGTCGTCCTCGACTGGGATCGGACCAATCCGGACGGCGAGCCGTTCTTTTCGCTGTCGGGCCTCGATTACGGTCAGGCTTCGGCGCTGCTGTCCCTCACGACGGCGCCTGCCGATACCGGGTGCACCGTACTGGCCGAGCGCATCTCGAGCGCGCCGCTGCCATGCAAGGACGTGGCGCGGTCAGAGCTTGCCGGCTACCGTGCTTCGCCGCTCGTCAAATCGGTCACGGTCTATACGAATCCGGCTCGTCCGCGCGAGACGGTCACGCTGCTCGACGCACCGCCGTCGTGCGTGATCGTGCGGCGGCAGGTCCATTACGGATCGAGAGGGGTGGGGATGCAATGAACGCAATCAACGAACGATTTTCCTGGCCGCGGAGCGGTCCGGCAGGGGGGCAGACATGAACACCGCGCGATCACTTCGGATAGGCATCACGATCGGCTTGCGCGACGCGGCGGAGAGCCTGTGGGTCAACGGCATCAAACAGAATGCGCTGTACCTGATGAAGCTGTTCCAGCATTCGCCGCTGCGTCATCGCGTGACGCTGGTCAATACCACGGCCGTCGAGATCACGCCGAGTCTGCCGTGGGATCTCGAGCAGTTTCCGGTGCGCTCGTTCGACGACGCGAAGGACTCGCTCGACGTATTGATCGAGCTGGGCGGGCAGATCGATCCGCTGCAGACGCGTTATCTGCAGTCGCGCGGCGCGAAGGTCGTCAGCTATTGCTGCGGGCCCGAATACGTGCAGATGACCGAGGCCATGATTTTTTCGCGGCGACTGGCCGATTCGATCTTCATTAATCAGGAGTATGACCAGGTCTGGGTGATTCCGCAGGTGGTCGAGACCAGCGCGGGCTTTTTCAGCGTGCTGCGGCGTCGTCCGGTGCGCGAAGTGCCGTTCGTCTGGGACCCGATGTGTCTCGACATGCGTACCCGCGACCTGCCGTTTTCCGGCGAGTATCGGCCCACGGCGCGCGCGAGACGGCTGTCGATCATGGAGCCCAACATCGATGTGCTCAAGTTCTGCCTCTATCCGCTTTTGATCGCCGAATCCGCCTATCGGCAATGCGGGCCGAAGATCGACTATGTGCACGTGACGAACGCTGACCATTTCGCGCGCATGAGCCCGGAGTTCATCGGTGTGGCGCGCCACCTCGATCTCGTACGAGACAGCAAGGTGAGTTTCGTTGGACGTTACGACACGCCGCAATTCCTTGTCGAGCACACGGACATCGTGGTGTCGAATCAGTGGGGCCTTGCGCTGAATTACTTCTATTTCGACGTGTGCTGGAACGGCTATGCGCTCGTGCACAACGCCCATCTGTGCAAGGAGCTCGGCTACTACTACCCGAACAACGACGTGGACGAAGGTGCGCGACGGGTCGTCGAGGCGGTCGAATGCCACAGCGAGACCTGGCAGCGCTATCTGAAACAGCAGCGCAAGCTCATCGGCCGGTTCTTGGCGACCAACCCGGATCAAGTCGAAGCGTATGACCGGCTTCTGATCGGTTTGTTCGACGACGCCAGCCCATCAACTTGAAACAGCCACGTCATCAAACCGCAGCGACGGATAACTCAGCCACCACCATAGGGACCTGACAATGAAAAATCATATTCACAGCACGAAGGGGATCGAACTGCGTCATTCGGTAGCGGCGATCGCAACGGCGTTCGTACTGGCCGGATGCGCGCACCAGGCAGCATCTGTGCCGTCGGCGCTTGTATCGCCGGTGGCGCACGTCATACCGGCTGATGCGGTTGCCGCCGTCAACGGTGTCCCCATCGATCGTACGCAAGTCGACGCGTTGTCGCGGGATGGCGGACAGCGAGATGTAATCGAGCGCGGATTGATCGCTCGAGAATTGATTCGCCAGGCGGCCGAAGCGGAAAAGCTCGGTGATTCGGCGGAAGTGCTTGCCGCTACGAAC
This sequence comes from Burkholderia sp. MSHR3999, assembly GCF_000833595.1. Taxonomy (NCBI): domain Bacteria; kingdom Pseudomonadati; phylum Pseudomonadota; class Betaproteobacteria; order Burkholderiales; family Burkholderiaceae; genus Burkholderia; species Burkholderia sp. MSHR3999. The sequence continues at coordinate 305,731 of NZ_JRFO01000004.1, read as the reverse complement.
AAGGCGCGAGTCGATACCGAAAATCGCCTTTACATCGCCAGGCATGCAGTGCCGCGCGTCGTCACCGAGGAACAGGTGCGTGCCCGGTACGACGCGATTGCCGCATCGCTCGGGCCCGTTAGCTACAAGCCGCGCGTGATCGTGTTGCCGAATGATGCTGCCGCGCAGGCTGTACTTGGCCGGCTCGCCAGTCACGAGTCGTTCGAGTCCCTCGCATCGAAGGAAAGCATCGACTCGAGCAGGACGAATGGCGGAGCGCTGTCCTGGGTGACTTTCAAGACACCTATCACCGAAGGACATACGCAAAACCTTCCGTTGGAAGTTGCCCGTGCGCTCGTGAAATTGCGCCCGGGAGAGTACACCAGGACGCCGCTCGCGGTTGGCCAGGCGCGAGTGTTGGTCAAGCTCGATGCGAAGCGCCCGACGACCGTACCTTCATACGAGCAGACTCGCGACGAACTACACCGATCGCTGCAGAACCAGGCTCAGGAAGATGCATTCAGTGCGCTGGTCGACTCGCTGGCAAAGCAAGCGACGATTGTGCGCCGGTGACGTAGACGACATGAAGTCACAAGAGGAGGGAAGATGGACACCTTGCGATACACAGATCGTTTCATCGCCAATCTGCTCGTCAGTTGGCTTGTGACTTGCTGGGTGGTAATGGTCGTCGACTGTTACGCGATCGATATGCCTTGGCTCAGAAACGCGACCGCTCGCGCCGAAATCGGCTTCGCGACCGTCGTGGCCATCGTCGTGCTGTTCGTTGTCCCGGTCGCATTCAAATTCGTATGCCGGATCCGGCCGTCGATATTCGACGACGACGATGCTAGAAAAGCTTCATGGCGTGGACGGCTGATCGGTATGGGCGTCGGGCTTGTCGTCGGCATCGCCATTCAAGGCATGTGAGCGGCGTGGAGTTCGCACCGGGCCGACGAGCAGAGGAAAGTTTATATGACAAAGCAGACCAAATCTCATTTGGACAAGGCGGAGGCGCTGATGGAACGCGGCTCGCTTATCGAAGCATCGCATCTCCTGCCGGAGGATCGAGTTGCACGGTCGGACAACCCGCGAGAGCTGATCCTCGCGAGTCGGCTGTTTTGCTTGCGCGGGCGATTCATTGAAGCGCGCGATTTGCTCGATCGCGCATTGGCGCTGGACGGCACGAACGTTGATGCGCTGACCGAGCGCGCGCGCCTCGCGGTGCGACTGGGCGACGACGCAGGCGCTGACGAATGGTTCGGCCATGCGTATCGCGAGGGCGCGCGCGGTGACGATTGGTTGGTCGACTGGATCGACGTGTTGTTGCGGCTCGGAAAATACGACGCAGCGCGCGATATTGCGACGGTGCGTTGCGAACGTGCGCCGAACCAGGCTGCGCCCTGGTTCAGGCTCGGTCTTGCTCATCAACAGGCGCGTCATCATCTGCAGGCGCTCGACGCCTATCGGCATGCGGCGCGGATCGAGCCGACCTTGCCGATGCTGCGCAACAACATGGGGGCGGCGCATCTCGAACTCAAGCAATATGACGAGGCAAAAACGCTTCTCGTACAGGCGTTGCAGGACGACCCGGACAACGCGCTCGCATGGAATAACCTTGCAACGACGCTGCTGAAGCGGGGCGAGTTGCATGACAGTCTCGTCGCGGCGGAGCGCGCGTGTGCGTTGGCGCCGAATTATGCGACGGCGTTGCTGACCTATTCGTACGTGTTGCGCGAGCATCAGCAGTGGGATAACGCATTGACAACGGCTGAGCGCGCGTTGAAGCTCGATTCTCGGAACGTGGCGCTTGTTTGGACGATTGCGATGCTGCAACTGATGCGTGGTGACTATGCGAACGGCTGGATCAATCACGAGGCCCGTTGGAACGGATCGCCGGAATTGCGCGCCATCCCGCATAACATGCCGGTACCGCAATGGACCGGGCAGCCGCTCGACGGGAAGACCGTCATCGTGTGGGGCGAGCAGGGGCATGGCGACGTCCTCCAGTTCGTGCGATTCGTGCCCGCCATCGCGGAGCGCGTGAAGCGAGAAGGCGGCAAACTCGTCTACTGCTGTTTCGCGAGCTTGTTGCCTCTCCTCAAGCGCAGCCTGGGCGATGCGGTGGAGTGTGTAGTGCCGCACGATCAGCGTCCGCTGCCGGCATTCGACTATCACCTGCCGCTTTGTAGCGTGCCGTTGACGTTCGGCATCCGAGTCGAACATTTGCCTGGGCGCACGGCGTATCTGCGAGCCGACCCGGGCAAGGTGCTGGCGTGGCGCAAGCGCAACGAGAGCGACGCGAAACTGAAGGTCGGACTCGTATGGTCCGGTAGCCGCGATCACCAGCGAAACCCGATGCGATCCGTCAATCCTGTGGAATACGCGAAAGCATTCGGATCTATCCCCAACATCGATTTCTATAGCTTGCAGGTGGGCGACGAGGGCGGGGCAAGCGAAGCGCGCGATGCGGGGCTTCGCCTTATTGACCATACCGACGAGTTCGATTCTTTCGACGACACCGCTGCGTTCATTCAAGGCCTCGACCTCGTGATCACCGTTTGCACGTCGGTTGCTCACCTGGCTGGCGGCTTGGGTGTGCCGACATGGGTTCTCCTGGACGTCAACCCGCATTGGGTATGGATGACCGAACGTGCGGATAGTCCATGGTATCCGAGCGTCAAGTTGTATCGGCAGCGTACTTACGGCGACTGGTTCAGTGTGTTCGAGCGACTGGCGGGCGATCTGAAGGAATTGACAAGCCGTGTCCAAGACCTGACTGACTGGCGGGAGAGTGCAACCGAACGGACCTCGGGCGCGTGGACCGCCGACTCGCCGGTGTTGCAGTAGATCCCGTCTTCAGGAGCAAACACGCGATTGCAACAGTAAGCAGTAAGGCGATGGATAAACAGGACCGATTCAGTTTTCCCCCTCCCGCGTCCTGCGGCCCGCAGGGTGCCGAATGGCCCTTTTATCTGAATCACCGCCAACTTGCACTGCTGCGGAGATTGCACGACGCATGGGGTGAAGACGCGATCGTGCAGATCTATGCAGGATGCGTGCGCATTCGGTCTGATTCAGGCGATTGGCGGTTTTCCAGCGATGCGGAACTGCGGGCCGGGCTCGACATGTGTGCCCGGATCCAGCGGAAATGACACAAAAAATAGACTTCACGGAGTAAGCATTGAACAACTTAGATCTCGCGCACGCGGTTTCGACGACATTTGCGCCTGAACTGTGCGAGCGGATGTCGGCCCGGGTCGGTCTGGCGCAGAACGTCATCCGGAGTGTCGCCGAACGCGGCGCAGCCGCGATCACGGCCGGCCTGGTCGCGCGATGCCTGACTCCCCAAGGGGCGGAGTCTGCATTTGCCGCAGTCGTATCTGCGGCGGCGAACCCGCGCATCGCCGAACAGCTGGGCGCGTTGGTAACGGATACCGCGAGCTTCAAGGATCTGGAGGCGAGCGGCGACGCGCTGTCGGAGCAGGCGACGCAGCGACGCGTGGCGGCTTACAGCGACCTGATATCGCAACAGACGGGCGTGCCGCCTCAAGCCACGCACGTGTTGACGGCATCCGCAGGTGCAGTCCTTTTTGGCTTGCTCAAGCATCGTCTGCTGATCGATCAGGCAACTGCTGCAGACCTGTCGAAGCTGGCGCACGGTCAATTGCCGTCGATCGAGGCAGGGATGACCGACGCGCTGGCGCATCTGCTGGGTTTCGAGAGCGTGGAACACTTTGTTAAAGCGATCAAACAGTCCGCTGAGTCCGCCGAGGCCGCCGCAGCTCCGGCGCCGGTCGCCCTGCCGACGACGTATGGGCTGCCCAAGCTCGCCGCCGGCACGACGGTCAGCGCAAACATTGTCTCGGCGTCGATTCGCGCATCGGATATCGGCGCGGCGCGCCCTGCAATGACCACCTCTGGAACTGCTCGGAGCTACGCGCAGAAGGTGGGCTCGCAACCGGCGCCTTCATCCGGTGAGCCGGCTGCTCAATCGCAGGCCGCGGCCATGGCGCAGGCTCCCATCTCAGATCTTCGCCGATCGGCGCCACGACGCAGTCGTGCAGGCCGCAAGTTGGTGTGGATTCTTGCGCTGATCGCCGCGGGCGTGGCGACAGTGTTTGCTTACGAGCAAACGCATTCGAGCGCCTCGAAGACGACGTTGTGGCCGCCGTCCGATCCACGAGCGGATGGCAAGGCCGGCCCGTCTTCGCCTTCGAGCGAAGTGTTGCCCCGGACTGCTGCGCACGGTGATCCGGCATCTGCTGCGCCGACCGCCGCCTCCCCGAGCAGCGCTTCGCAGTCCGCCACGACGTCAGGCGCGAGCGGCGTCAACTTGGCGACCGCCGCAGAAGAATCCGCACCTGCGGCCGCTACGAACGCAGCCATGGCATTCCGCGTCGATGCGGCGGGATTCACGAGAATCGTTGCGACAGTATCGAACGAGGCTCAGCGTCAAGCACTTTACGATCGGCTGAAGGCAAAGCTCGGCGTCAATCGCTTTCAGGCCGATGTGACGATCGCACCGACTGCCCGCACCGACTGGCTCGACCATCTGGATGATCTGAGCGAACTCATGACAGTGAGGGACGCGGAGCTGAATCTTCACGCGACGGCGATCGAGCTTGCAGGTTCCGCCGCAGACCAGCAGCGCGGGTGGTCCGAGCGCTTGCAGCGGGCGTTCGGCGCCCCTTGGCGAGTCGAAGCGTTCGATCAGGCGGCACGCGTTGAGGAGTCCACGCAGGCGTTTCGTCGCGTCCTGGTCGCTGCGATAGACCGTGGCCATCCGTGCGCACCCGCAGACGTGGCGAACGTGCTGAACGCCCAGATCATTGATTTTGCGCGTTCAAGCGGCCATGTCCCCGCGACGGCGAGAGAAAACCTCAACGAGGCTGCGCTCCTGCTCAAGACGTGCGCGAACGTCGGTCATCCGGTGAAGGTCGAGATTGCCGCCTTCACGGATTCCATGGGCGATGCCCAGGCGCTGCAGCAATTGTCGCAAAAGAGAGCCGATTCGGTTCGCGTCCAGTTCATTGAGGCCGGGGTGCCGGCAGCCCTATTAACGGCCAAGGGCTACGGCGCGACTCGTCCGGTCGCGAGCGACCTTACGGAAATTGGCCGATTTGCCAATCGCCGTATCGAGTTTTCGGTGCAAGGGTGAACGCAAAATTGTTTTTGCCACGCGTGTGTCGGCGTCCGCAATTGAGGAGATTGATCGTGAAGTTGCATCAAGACAGATACCCGGTGGCGGCCGGGGAAATCGAAGTGAAGGATGACTTCCTTGGTGCCGGCAAGTCGCCGGGAACCGCCGTCGGCGCTGTACCGGCAGAAGAAGCGACGCCTGCGGCGGCAACTGTCTCGCCACTGCGGCCGCTTAATGCGGTCATGCCGCACGGCAGCACACGTGCGGTGCACATGGCGGAGGTCGCGGAGGTCGAGGCACTGAACGCGCAGCAGACGCTGACCTCTTTCAGGTCGATGCACGCGTTCTCCTACTCGGCGAATCTGCTGTTCCACCGTACCGCGCTTTCGTACTACATCACGCTCTCACAGGACGGACGCCTGTGGAGGGCGTTGCATGCAGCCGAGTTCGAATCAGCGGAGTTGGCGTTCCGACATTTCGAAGAGCAGGTGGTACGGCTGGCGGATGCGGAGCTGAGGCGCGCGCATCTGGAGGCCCAGAACCAGCAACTGGTGGCCGAGATCGAGGCGTCCGAGGCGCGGGCGGAGCGGCTGAGAAATGACCTGGACGCGCATGCCGCGCAGACCCAACTGGTGACGAGCCGTCAACAGCAAGTGCGCAAGGAAGTCGCTCAACTCGAGACGCAGCGGATTGGAACACAGGCCATATTGAACAAGACGTTGAGGCAGATCCAGCAATTGCGGGCGACCAGCAACGAGCGCGTTCCACACCTGCCCACGCGCAGAGCCGAGTCCTGAGTGCATGCAAAAAGCCGGAAGGGCGGCCGGCCACTCGCCCGAATCAACTCAAGGAGAAATCGAATGAAAAGACGCTCGATGATGACGATCGTTGCGCTTATGGTCGCGGTGCAGTATAGGGGGCGCACAGGCTGCGACGCAGCGCCATAAGCATCGCCGGCATCATTTCCGTTTTCATGGGGATCATGATCAGGTGAACTAACCTGTAAGTCGATCTTGATAGTTAAAAATTTTGTTTCTGGAAAACAGCAATGCTTCATCAATTTCTCGTATGGCTAATTGTTGGGGGTGTGGCGGGATGGCTCGCCGGCTTGATCGTGAAAGGCAGCGGGTTTGGCCTCGTGATCGACATCCTCGTGGGGATTGCCGGTGCGATCGTGGGCGGCTGGATTGCATCGGTATTGGGAATCAGTATCGGAACCGGCATCGTATCGACGATCGTCGTCGCGATCGCCGGTGCGGTCCTTTTACTGTTCGTCATCAACGTGATTCGTAGGGCCTGATGACGATGCGGCTGCCACATGACGATGACGGCAGCCGCATCGCGAACGGGCGGCATGTTGTGTGGCGGTGAGAGCGCAACGCCGCGTATTGCCTTGCAAATCGTAGCGGCAGGGTTGGACATCGCCCGTCCGGTGGTCATGCACCGACGGGCGCGGCGCGAATGGTCATGGGAAATTGTCGTGGGCGAGGCGGAGTAACAAAGTATGCGTTATCTGGTGAGTATATCGATGTCTTCTTTCGAACTGACCGGATGGAAGATATTCGATTACAGCGGAGTTGCCTCGAATATCGCAGCGGCGGACGGATGCTATGCCGGCACGCGCTTTGACGAGGCGCTGCGCTGGAGGAAAGGAGAGTAAATGTCGATCGATCGCCTGCAGGAATTGCTGACGAGGCGTGCTCAGCTTGATGTAGAAATCGCCACGTACCGTGCAGAACGGCGCAAGGAAATTGTCGAGCAAATCAATCGGCTCATACGCGAATACAAGATTACGCCTCGGGAACTCGAACTTTTTTTCTCGTCCGATGAAGGTTCTCGCGCACCTCGACGACGTCGTGTGGAACCGCTTTATTGGGATCCCCAAACCGGCGCTACGTGGTCGGGGCGAGGAAAGCGACCTCGTTGGATGAACGGACGTGATCCGGAAGAATTCAGACTCAAGCCTGTAGATGGATCGCATGAACCGGAGATCGATTCTGGCGAGAAGCAGAACAACCAATGAAATTCGCGTTTGCTGAAGTAAGCCATATAAACGAAGCTGGTACCGAGACGGTGGCCACATTGCCTCTGTCGTTGACTGGCTCGTTCACGGAAAAATCGGGCGGGACCTTGTTTGGATTCCCGGACATTGATCGGCCTCAGGCAATGTGTGCGATCTTGGATAAGGCCCGCGTTCGGCTGAACGAGGCGCGCGAAGCACTCGCACGAGTCGGGTATGGCTGCACACGATTCGACGAAGAATTTGAATTGCTACGTCACGTCCGGTCGACTGATATCGACCTGGTATTGGTGATGGAGCCGGAGCAGGGAGCGTCGCTGGAGGCCTTCGTCGCGGAGCTGCGGTCCGACCCCGCAATCAACCACATACCGCTGGTGATTGTCGGTCCTGACGACGAATGCAGAATGGTCAATGTGCTTGCCGCCGGCGCGGATGCCTATATCACGTGGCCCACGTCTCCGGAGTTATTGGTTGCACGAATCCGTGCACTGTTTCGCCGTATATGCAGTTCGCATCTGCGCTCGGCCATCCGGTCTCACGGCGCCTATACCTTTTACACGGGTACCGATCGGGTCTGCCTGGATGGGGAACGGATCTGGCTGACGCGCATGGAATACCGGGCGGCATTGCTGCTCTTTAAGCGCATGTCGCACATTGTGACGTTTGCTGACCTCTGGCTAGCGATGTGGGAAGGTATATCCGGGTTGGAACCGCAGCGGAGAACCGTCTGTGTCCACATGTCGCGCGTGCGCGCAAAGCTCAGATTGAGCGGCGAATATGGATATCAGCTGATATCCGTTCGCGGCTCCGGTTACAAGCTCGTCCCGTCAGCCAATGAGCTTCATTGGGAAATGATGTCGCATGCTGTGAACTATTGAGGTGTCCACGAACACATGAGCGTAAGCAGCCAGATGGCACAAATCGCGGATCCGTATGTTCTCGTCGAAGCGCGACACGGGACGATGCTTGCGAACCGCTACGACTACTACATCGGTCAGGCGCTGATCGAATATGGCGAGTACTGTGAGCTTGAAACGCAGTTCCTGAAGCGGTGGATCGACCGACCGGGTACCGTGATTGAAGTCGGCGCCAACGTCGGTAGCCAGACCGTGGCGCTAGCCAAAGCCGCCAAAACAGTGGGCGCCGACGTGATCACGTTCGAGCCTCAGCCGTTCGTTTTCCAGAACTTGTGCGCGAATCTCGCGCTGAACGCTGTGGACAATGTGACTGCATGGCCTTTCGCTTGCGCTATGCGAGCAGGCGCCCTTTGGCTCGCCGCTCCGAACTACAGGCAACAGGGAAACTTTGGGGCGGTGTCGGTCCGTGCGGACGTGATCGAAGGCGGAATTCAGGTGCCGTGCGTAAGATTGGACGACATGATTCCTGCGCGGGAAGTCTGCCTCATGAAAGTCGATGTCGAAGGGTTCGAGCTGCAGGTGCTGCAAGGCGCGCGGGAAACACTTTCGAAGAATCGGCCAATCGTGTACATCGAAAATGATCGACTGGCCCAATCCTACGCACTCGTTGAATACCTGTGGGAGCTGGGTTATAGACTGTGGTGGCACATCACTCCGCTGTTCAATCCTCTCAATTTCCGGGGCAGGACAGACAATCGCTACCAAAATCTGAGTGCTTTCAACATGATAGGACTGCCGCGAGAGTCGAGCGCGACGTTGGACGACTGCGACGAGATCGTGGACGCGACTTTTCATCCACTGGTTGCGAGGCGGACCTGATATGGAACCGACCGCATCGGCACGATTGCACGCTACAGAAGTTTGTATTGGATTTTTAAGTCCAGGTTGCTCGCTTGCGGGTGTCGTGATGTGTATTGGCGTTGCGAGCAAGCAGCGATGACCATGTCGGAGAAGGATAACGCGCATTCAGCAGCCGCCGCAGCGAAGGCGTTCGAGGCGGGCGTGGTCGCGCATCGATCAAAGTCGTTTGCTGTTGCGGAACAACGCTATCGTGAGGTTATCGCGATTTTGCCTGGTCACGCAGAAGCTCACAATAACATCGGTATCTTGCTGGAGATAGCAGGAAGGATCGACGAGGCTGAGACACACTACCGTCGAGCATTGTCATCGAGGCCCGGCTACATTGAAGCGCACTGTAATCTGGGCCTTTTGATGCATTCCGAAGGACGCTTGGCAGAGGCGGAGCGCTGTTACCGACAAGCCCTCTCCCTCGATTCAGAATGTGTGATCGCGCACAACAAGCTGGGTCTCGTTCTTCAGTTGGCCGGGCGACGGTCGGAAGCCGAACATCACTTTCGCCACGCGTTGATGTCTGCTGAGAATGACGTGGACGCGCTGGCGAATCTTGGTGCATTGCTGCACGAGGATGGTCGCTATCAGGAATCGGAGACGCTTTATCGCGAGGCGATAGTGCATGCCCCTCAACTGGCCCGCGTCCACCAGAACCTTGGTGTTCTACTCCACAAGGTTGGGCGCCAGTCCGACGCGGAAGACTGTTTACGCCGCGCGATCTCATTGGATTCAAATCATAGCGATGTGTACGGGAGTCTCGGCAATCTGCTTTATGATCAGCAACGCTTCTCGGAAGCGGAGGCCTGCTATCGGGCGGTACTCGAGCAAATGCCGAGTTCGGTAGAGGCGGTCAATAACCTGGGGCGCGTGCTGCAGGACAGCGGGCGTTTCGCGGAGGCCGAGCAGTGCTTTCGTCGCGCGCTCGCGCTTGCTCCGGAGCGGCATCCGACCGCATTCAATCTGGGACTCGTCCTGCTTGCGATGGGGCGTTACGAAGAAGGCTGGCAGTTGTACGAAGCGCGATACGGCGAGTCGCCATACTGGGGTGAAGATGCGTCGTGCCATGTGCGGCCGAGGCTGCCTTATCCTGAATGGCGCGGCGAGCCGATAGACGGCAAGTCGCTCATCGTACTGCCTGAGCAGGGGCTCGGGGATTTCCTGCATTTCTGTCGGTATCTGCCGTTGTTGAAGGCGCGCGGCGTGCGGCGGCTAAGTGTGGTCTGTCCTGTCGCGTTGCGCAGGCTGGCGGAATCGATCGAAGGCGTAGATTCATGCTACACGCCGGGCGAGATCGAGTCGCTGCCGGCCCATGACTTCGCGTGCCTGTTGATGAGCTTGCCGATGAGGTTTGCGACGACACTGCGGTCCATTCCTTCCGATATACCGTATGTGCGGCCGCGCGACGACTTGGTGTCGCATTGGAACGCGCGCCTGCCAGTCGACGGCTTCAAGGTGGGATTGGTCTGGGCGGGCGATTCGCGTCCGGATCAGCCTAGCGCAAACGCAATCGATCGCCGACGTTCCTTTCATGCAAGCACATACCTTCCGTTGCTTGCGTTAAAAGGGGCGACGTTCGTCAGCTTGCAGAAGGGAGAAGCCGCACGTTGTCAACTCTTCACGCTTCCGGGCGAATTGCGTCCAGTGGATTTCATGGACGAGGTGACGGATTTCGCAGATACAGCCGCAATCGTCGCAAATCTCGACCTTGTGGTAACGGTCGACACGTCGGTCGCGCATGTCGCCGGTGCGCTTGGCAAGCCCGTCTGGATCCTGTCGCGATTCGACGGATGCTGGCGCTGGCTTTCGAATCGCGACGATTCGCCGTGGTATCCGACTGCGCGACTGTTCAGGCAACGATCACCAGGTGCTTGGATGCAGGTCGTCGAGGAAGTCGCGGCCGAGCTTCGGGCGAGAATTGCGTAGACGGAAGGAAGGGTGATTTTTCACCACTTTGAATCGCCTCCCGGAATATTCCGAGCACGATAGGCGAACCATCTACTTGTGCCATTCCTGTCGGCTTGAAACCATCTTGTTCCGGCGTTGGAAGAAAGCGGGAATTGCTCACTTCACAGTACGTGCCGACGCCTTCTTGATCGCAACGCATCAGAGCATGTTGCAGCAAGTCGGTTCCGTAGTCCCCACTGTGGTGACGAGGTGACGTTACGGCAATTTCGGGTGTATGAGCTTCACGTTTTCGAAGAGCATGCGCACCGAATGTCGTGAGGTTTCGGACATATTCTCCGGAACTAACCGTGTGTGCGCTCTATCGTCGGAACGGAGAGATTGTGGAAGACAAATTAATGCCCAATTCCTGACTGTAAGTGCAAAATGCGCAGTCTTATACGTATGGAAAGGCGGCGTCCCAGTACGCTAGCACAAGCACTTTCAGCAACGGCGATAGTCGGGCGATCACTGTATAGCCATCGCATCAGTCGGACCTCGTAAAACAAGTCGGCGATGATCGAAACGACCACGTTGACATGCTCTTCTTGTTCATGCGTGTTGTTTCGGTCACGTGTATACAACAATGGGAAAGCGCGCACGGTAACCGAGTCAGGCCATCACCGTAGGATGATGGCCTACACTCTCGGGTCCGGTGACACTATTATTTTTTCGCCCTGTAATCAAGCTAATGAAATGGAATTTTCTGGTGCATCGGACCCGGGGCGCAGGAAGTGTCGCTCCTATTGACGAAGTTGCGAAAATTTTATTTTACTTTGCAAATTGACACGGAAAATAATCATTGTTTTTAAAGAATGCAAAGGTTCGAACGTCGATGCTGGACCGGCCAACGGCGTGCGATGGGCAGTTAGGGTCTCTGAAGGCGCTGTGGAGTACGCGGGCCGCCTCATGATTGTTGAAGTCGTAACCTAACATCACCAGAACTTCGTCAGGCTCCATGTCGGAGAAGTAGTACCACGCATGCCGCGGATTGAATCGGTAAGCTGTAAACCCTAGGATTTGCCGCTCGAGATCAGATGCGCCATAGGAATATACTCCGTCGACTCGGTCTTCGATGGCGACTGAGTTGGCCGCGCAAACTGCAAGCGGTATGTCATGCGGAGGGTTGGACAATACTCTCCAAGTCTGCACTCCGAGCACCCTCTTATATTCTGGTTCCTGTCCTTCTTGCAGATCGATGGAGCCGGCCATAAGCCGACGTGTCTCGGCATAACCCTCCTCAGGCGCCAGACTCCGGTCATAGGACAAGCGGAGATATGCGCGGGCTGCTGCGTCGGTATAGTCCGTATGCCCAAAAATATTAGGGCGGTTCACGCCGACTTCCTGTGGTGACGTGAAGCGAACGACCGGCCCGTCGGATACGACGACGCGGTCGGCTCTGGTCAGATCGACGATAAGTTCCTGTACGGCTGGAAGATAGCGGCGGACGACCTCTTCATGATCTCGATAATTGATGGCGGGAAGCTTGTGCCGAACAAGCATGAAACCCTCCCGCTCGAGACTTGGCGGAATGTCAAGGGTGCGTGCGTCCAGAATGGTGCAGTTATGGCTTTCGAGATCCAGTTGACTGGCGCTTGGGTCACTCACGTCTACGTAGGGCGTTCGCGCCGTTGGCGCAATATAGTTAATCGGTGCCTCGATAGATTGAACCTTCCTGGGTACATCAAGCCGACCAGTCGTCATTTCCATGAGTAGTCCTAAAATTTGAAAATTGTTGAACTGAAACTCAATTGGAGCTGGTTGAAATTCAATGATCTATATATTGGATCTCGCCTATTTGATCTGGAATTAAAAAAATTTCACAGTTGAGTATTGCAATAAAAAGCTCAAATAATTTTTGGTGTGCTTTAAGTTAAACGCATTTGAGGATTTGAAGTTGGCCCGCAGAACCCCAAGACGGATAGAAATGCCACGAAAGTTTGCGAGCAGCGAACCAATTCATCTTCAGATCACTTGATCGGTGAGGTGGAGTTTTTCGAGGGCATCACGAGCTGAGTCGAGCAAAAATGTCGCATCGCGGTTTGCATCGATTGCGGCTGCGAACGAGTCGATATGTTGGCGTGTGGTACCCGGCATTGCAATGAGGTGGCTGACATCGTCGGTAGCCAATTGCCACTGGGTCTTAACAGACCCATGGGCCTTCGGAAACACCACGGTGAGCGCGCCGGCGTTACGCCATGCAGGAACGCCAATTGCGTTGAGCTGTTCCACCGCGTAACCGGCTACGGCCTGGCATTCGATCATGAGCTTTCTGAGGCCCTCTCGGCCAAGTTGCTTTGTTGCATACCAGAGGACAATTGGCGTGAACGCGTTTCGGGACCCGGTCAGCGTCGTATCCACCGTGCCGATGTATTTGATGGCGCGGCTTACCCGTTCCACATGCTGCTTTCGCGCGACAATCACGCCGCACGGCATAGGGGAGCCAATGAACTTGTGGCCACTGATCGTGATGGAATCAGCGCCGTCCGCGAAGTCGAATGCGGGCTTGGGATCGAGAAAGGGAGCAAATGGACCGCACAATGCCGCGTCGCAGTGAACGTAAACATCGCGGATGCCCGACTCGCGCAAGGTCTCGCGAATCCGTGCGATGTCGTCCTTGCCTTCTTTCATCGTCGTTCCGATGTTGGCTACGACGATTGCAGGCCGATCGGCGTTGAGCCTCGATTTCGCCAGGAGATCGTCATAGTCCATGACGCCATACTGGTCCGATCGAACCGAAACACTCTCCATGCCAAGCAAGTGTGTTCCCTTATTCACGCTGTAATGAGTGTCAGGTGTGCAATAGACGACGGCGTTCGGATACAATTGTCTGGCGAGATACAAGCCGTAAATATTTCCCTCAGTTCCGCCATTCGTTACGTATCCCCAGTAATCATCCGCTTCCGCATTGAAAAGTGACGCGAAAAATCGGACCACTTCCCGCTCGAATTCACGGGAATCGACGCGATAGTAACCGTCCTGGAACGGATCGCCTAGGTTGTTACCCGTGAGTCCGAGGAAGCGCCAAAGTGCGCTGTAGTCGAAGTCGCGCGCAAACGGATAACCCAGAAAGTGGTTGTTTGCTTCGTTCATGGATTCGAACAACTGGTCCAATCTATTTTGGTCGATTTTTGTAAGCATGATCGTTACTCGCGTTTATTGATAGTCCGCTACGTAAGAATTCCATCGTAATGCTGTTGATGGTTTGGGCGCACGTCTTCTGCCGATTAAATCTAGCTGAAGGTGGTCGGCGCTATCAATCAAACAATTGTCAAAAATCGGATTTGCAATTATTGCACCCGGCCGACGACGTTCGCGACATGCTCGCAAGCTGCCCGTAGCCCGTAGGCTTGACGTGGTTTCGGCCGTGTGCTCGGGCGTCGTCGCGTAGATTGGGTGCAATGCATGCTGCGCTGCGTCTGGCACGACAGCGGTCCAAGGCCACTTGCCTGCCAGCCGTTGAAATTCGATTTCGTGAGTTTTGCAAGCCTGGAACGTCTGAATCAGTCATGCGTTGTTGCCGGTTAACACTCCAGACTTATAAAATTCATGAAATCGTGACAATTGTGACAATGGTTGTGTTGCGAACCTTTATGGATGGCGCTAATCTAAAATTTCCGAATTTGCGAATTGTTTGCGGATTAATATGAAAAATGACAACGGCAGTGAGGGAAAGGGTGGGTGCGTGGACGAGGCGTTCGACGTCAGCGACCATTACTTGGAAATTCGGGAAATTGAGTTGCAGACCGTTGCATTTTCGCTTCATCCGCAATCGGTTGTAATGGCCGAAGCAGTCCGCCCTGTGGTGGAAGATGCGTGCTCTGTGCGCTCTGTGCCGGCACCAATTCGGAGATTTGGTAAAAAGCTGCGGCAAAATTAGTCGGCATGCGGCTTGGCAGGTTCGAGCGAATTAATGCACAAGCCGGCGATAGCATCGCATCGAGAGCATGCGTATATCGTTCTTGGCGAATTTCGAGGCATCTCCGGATAAAACGTGTCGTGCCGTCCGACAGGATGGCTTTGACCGAAATTCTGAAAACCGCATTCACTAGCTGCCCATTGTTGCGATGACTTTATCCTGAGCTGAAGCACTTGTCCGCCGCGTCCCCGGCTGGCTGGATTATGAATGCGGGGACCATACGCGCATGGATACGGTGTCCGCCATGAGGGCTTGGAGGGTGCGTTTCTATAGCTGCAGCCGGAGATCGGCCAGGACAAGGCAGGGCTCGTGTCCTACGTGATGCGTACGGTCTCGGAATCGCGACGCCGTGATGTTGAGCGGTAAGCGTGTCCCCTGCGCCGTCTCGACGGTGTGAAAGGAAGTTCCCAGAGTAGTCCCCACCAAAGTAGTGGGGATCAAAGTGACAACAGACGCACCGAAGAGAGCATCACGCAAAGGCATCCCGAATCACCCGATCGAATTTCGACGGCATCTGGCCAAGCTGGCCTGCGAGCCGGACGTATCGGTGGCGCGCTTGGCGATGGAGCATGGGGTGAATCCGAGCCTAGTATTCAAATGGCGTCGAGCGCTGCGTGCCGGCGAATACGATCCGGTGGATTTGTTGCCGGTGACCGTGGAAGCACCGGCACGAGAAATCGAGCAGCCGGCCCCAGCGCCGGTAGCCCGTGCCGCTCCGGCGGGCGTCGCAACACCCGTATGCGCATCGAAGGCTCGCCCCATGAAGCCACGCTGTTGCTGGTGCTGCGCATGTTGCGCGGCACGTCGGGACCGACAGCATGATCGCACTGCCCAGCCGCACGAAGATCTGGCTTGCCGCCGGCGTGACCGACATGAGTTCGGGTTTCAACAGCTTGGCCGCGAAGGTCCAGACCGTGCTGGAGCGAGACCCCTTCAGCGGCCACGTGTTCGTGTTCCGCGGCAAGCCGCCATGCTAAAGCAAGACGGTGGCGGCGCCCTTGCAATTACCCACAACCCGCGAGAGCAAGTTCATAGCCAAGCTGGATGTCGGTCAGGCGCCGGATGCCGCGCCACATGACGATATTGCCTGGAGGTGGATCGCCGGCACGCGCGAGATAATCATACGATCGTCGGCGAGATGGCGCAGATGAGAGTCAAGGGCCTGCATCGCATCGAGCTTCGCGATTCAAAAGGCCGCGTCGACGAGGCACTTCTCGAAATCAGATGTCGTTGCATTACTGTACTGCCTCCCATTGGCAAGCAAAAATGCTATCCACAACTGCGGTTGACCGTCATCCACGCCGTCGAGCAGTCCATACCAACGAGTCGTCCGCGCGTCGAGTGGAAGCTGATTACTGACTTGCCGGTAACGACCAGAAAGGACGCTGTGGAGAAGCTCGACTGGTATGCGATGCGCTGGAAGATCGAGACATTTCACAAGATACTGAAGTCCGGATGCAGGGCCGAGGAGTCGAAACTTCGTACTGCGGATCGTCTGGCCAACCTCATCTGCGTCTTTTGCATTCTCAGCTGGCGCATATTCTGGCTGACTATGCTTAGCCGATGTGTATCAGATGCGCCCTCCGGACTGGCGCTTTCGCACACAGAAGTCCAACTGCTTGACCGGCTCGTCGCGGATACACCAGGCACGGCTCAAGCCCCACCATTGTTGCGTAGCGCCACGAAGCTGGCCAGACTTGGTGGTTATCTCGCGCGTGCCGGCGATCCACCACCAGGCAATATCGTCATGTGGCGCGGCATCTCGGCGCCTGACCGACATCCAGCTTGGCTATGAACTTGCTTTCGCGGATTGTGGGTAATTGCAAGCCCGCCAGAAGTGGCTGAATCGCGAACTTCGCGGTATGCGGAATGCCGGAGGAGTCGATAAATTTGTCATAAGAATTTAAAATCGGTGTGATTCGTTAGCTATCCCTATAAGAATGATCTTACAGTGTTGTCAGTAAATACCGTGCGATATGAAATATTTGAGCGGATAGTTTATTTCCCCCTTGACGATTTGAGTGGAAATTCTGTTAAATCGACTTTGATGATTTGCGACGCCAGATGGGCGAGTTCGAGACAGCCGGTCGGTAAGGGCATGTGGTTGTATGTCCGTAAGCTCGCGCAAATGTCTGTCGATCTTGATGGCAGGCGGTGTGTCGCCTCGGTTGTGATACGCCTCCTAAGATAGCTTTGCGCGGAATAGTAGGAGGTTGTCTCGCCACATGCTTCACGGCTTCCTGGTCTGGGACGTTTGGCAGACTGAAATGAAATTTTTATGTGGATTTGCACTTTTCAGAATAATTCGTTAGTGAAGTAAATTACCTGATTGCGATGCTTATTTGATATATATGGAAAATTGGCCTGTAAATTGAGCTGGTTGGAGAAAGTCTATGGGCGCTTGTGATTCGATTTGTGTGCGTCTGGAGCCCGAGATTAATGAGGTAAATGCGAGTCTAATTGATTTTTATGTTGCGTTTTGTCGAGGGTGGGGCGCGCCATTTGGATGCCAGATTAATCGAACGTTTGATTGCTCGGTGTTGATGCCGTTCATCAACCTATATCTCAATAATGTTAGTGACGCCTTCGATTCAGAGGTCAACCTGCTGAACACCCACGAGTTCGAGCGGGAGGTGTTGAGTCCCTTCGCGACACTTTGGCATGTCCAGCCTTCATGGCAGGACTTCGCAGACCGCGATCTGGTCTTCTGGACCGACAGTGCACCACATTCGCTCAGAATGCGATCTGCCCGGCGGGCCGATGATATTTTCGATCGGGTCCTGGTAATCGCCCAGGGTGATGAGGCTCATATCTTTACCATGCCGTACGTGACGCAATCGTTGATCGATGAATTGATCGGCGCGATCGACAACGCGAACCTGTTTCGTTACAGGAAGCCAAGTATTCAGCGAAAACAGAAAGTGGGAGGGAGCTCATTGCGGCCGACAAACTCGGACGCGCGCGATGCGCTATGGCCGAAGCGGCGAAGGCGAGTTGGCCCCGTGGGGGCGGAGGCGATCGGTGACGCAGTCAGTCGAATTTGATCTACGGATAAGGGGTGGGCGATGAGCCGGGTTCGGGCTGGCTTCGATATTTACCGGGAAAAATTTTGGGGGCAGCGATGCACATTCTGATCATTACGGGCGACATTTTGCAGGCGGGAGCCATTGGGCAGTTCCTCCGTCACTTGAACTATCGAGTTTCGTGCATGGCCGACCCGAAGAATGCGATGAGTATTATCGAACAAGGGGAGGCCGATCTGCTGCTGCTGGACTGGGAGTCCTCCAAGGCGCGCGGTTCTGAACTGATCGAAGCGATTCGCTCGCGCAGCATAAAACCTCTGCCTGTTCTTTGCTTGGCCAACCAGGCATCCGAGATCGATCTCGCATCCATGCTGCGCGGAATGAACGACGACTACGTTCTAAAGCCGTTCAGTGGATTCGAGCTGGCAGAAAGAATCGACGCGAGACTGAAGGCGAAGTGCGTCGGTTCGGTTGAAAGCGGCCACGTATGTGCCGGCAAATTTGTATTGAATTTCAATCGAAGGAGCGTCTTGCTTCGCGGCGAGGAAGTGCGTCTCACGGCCAAGGAATATGATCTGCTCGCGTTTCTATTTCGAAACGTCGGAAAAGTCGTTTCGAGACAGCTGATATGGATGGCCGCTTGGGGCCGTCCAATGAGCGGGGTGTCGCGCACGCTCGACACCCACATTTATCGATTGCGGAAGAAGCTTGATTTGTCTCCCAGAAATGGCGTCAGGCTCAGTTCCGTGTACACGCACGGTTATCGGTTCGATATCGTCAATTGTGACGATGCCACCGATGCGCATCATGCTCAAACTTTGGCTTCGTTGCCGGGGGCCGTTGAGATGGTGCCGGAACTTCGGGTGGCACGATAATTGAAATTGCTGAAAACCGGGTAGTGCATGACGTCGGAAATGGAATCTAGAAGATGACCGTGAGGATCCAGCGAGCGCACTCCGAGTGACAAGGCGAAGGTGCCACTGGTGGTGCTACATAGTGAATGCACGCTGGCCGAATCGGCGTAACAATTCGCGAAATGTCCGCACCGAATCACGGGACAGGTGCGGGAAGATCGGTGGCGTGCATCTTGTGTGTTTGGCGCAGCGAGTCAGCTAGTGACCACCTTTCGAGCATGTGACTGCGCGGCAGAGATTCGGCACTGCCGCGAGATCGAGCCATGCGCTCTTACGTTCGGGGCGACAGGGCGTGGTCTCGGCGCCGTGCGGCCTTGAGTTTTTGCGTGCCGCTTCCCGGCTGACCAAGCGCGTACGCAGAAAAGGATCCTTGGTGGTTCGATTCGTCATACGAACGGGCCGCTTGGGCGAGTCGAGCTTCGCCGGGCGTTGGTTTCCTGCAATCTGCGGTACGGCGCTTTCGGCATTGCGATTGCGCACGGCGATCTCGTTCCCCACGTCAGCTAGGCTTAACCAACTTTACCAGTAGCCCGCATGAGCGGGCTGCGTAACTGTCGCTGCCATCGTTGCGCTAATAGACGGAATCCGCCGGAATATCAGAAAATTTCTTTTCATATTAGATATCAGCGGCCATCAAAAGTTGTCGTGCGTAGTCCTCAGGTCAATACGTCGTCCGGACTCTCGTCGTCTTCTGCTGCGCGAATCGCTAGCGAAGTAGCAACTTCCCACCAACCGACGGCGAGGCGATAGTTCGCCCGCGCTCTTTCCGATTCGATTTGCCAAGACGATCCGAGGAGGCAGTTCGCCAATGCGACATCGCACGGTAACGTTGTGAATGCTCATTCCCAAATATCTAGAACCCGGCTACCCGGTAACGGCGACTGATCCGGAGAATGGACAAACTTCCCCATCTTCTGCCACGCCTCAACGAAGCGATATTTTGGCGCGCTCGATATCACGTCATCGAAAAGCAGCAGCATCCGCTCGATGGCGGGTATTCTCTCTGCGCAGACTCGCCAGTCATGCCCGCCATCCGCAGCACGGATGCTCTCGTCTAGCGCCGCCTCGACTTCCCGAAACGACTCGACTTCGGCTTCGGAAATGTTCCGCTCCATCAGGAAATACGTCATGTATAGAGTCCGAAGCAAAGCGATCATCGATTCGGGTGTGCCCTTCCCAGTCTGAATGATTGCGAGTGCAAGATGATTTTCGAGTGAAATTTTGCGTGCGACACCGATTGCCAACGGTAGCAGCATGTCTCTGGTGCGCGGCACCCGAAGCGGTCCATTTTTTCGCTTCATGTACTATTGCTTGCTCTCAAGCATTCCTATCCAAGCCAAGTCGTTTTTGCTTCGCGTCCTGTCGGCAGGCTGGACACATCAAAGTCCCGGGTTGACTATACAAAATGTAAGTTCCCTGGCGCACGAAACAATGCTCTGCGCCGCACATAAACGTGTAACGGGCGGCGTAGCCGGACCATGTATCCGCCAGGCAGCGCCAACCGTTCGATTCTGCCTGGCTCTTCAAAGCATTCATTGGACCACCAAGGTCCGTCGCGCCAATCGCGCTATGCGAGCAAATCGCGTTCACGACAGTATCCATCATGTTCGATGAATGCAGGACTTACGACTGGTGGTACGCTCTGCGCTTCCTACCATGAGTATGGTGTTCGCTCGGCAAGCCGCCATATACCTGACGCTGCAACTGTCCTACCTGCGTTCGTGCTTGCATTAGCTTCGTCTGAGCGGCGTCGCGCTGCGCTCGCAGCTCCATCATCTGAGCCCGTGTTTCCAGGTTCCGATTTTCCGCACGGGCTGCTTGCTCTCGAGCCGTATTCAAATCCGCGCGGAGTCGGTTCTCGCGTTCTTCCACCAATGCTAGCCGTTGTTCCGTCTGCGCCTTCTGAGCTTCGAGCTGTGTCCGACGCATTTCCGCTGCGGAGAGCTGTTCGGTTTGCCTAACGAACGAGCGATAAATCGAGCCAGTGCGAGCTTCATCTTGTGCCTTGACGACGCGCCAAACGGCCCCCTGCTGGATCAACGCCGAATAGTACGTTCCCGTTCGTCTATCGATCAGAAGCCGGGCGTCGTAATCCCCGTTCGATGTGCTGCGCAGGGTTTCCAACGCGTTGCGTTCCAGCATTTGCTGCACCTCCTGTACGTCGCCGACCGATGGCCCGTTGTCTGTTGGCGCGGGCGAAACTTGCGCGCTTTGGACAGGCACTTTCTCCGGCTCTGCCGACGTTTGCGCCGATGCGTCTCCGGCTGACACGAGCGACATTGCAACGGCAATGGTGAAGTATGCTGGGTAGCGGCTGGGTCGAATCATACTTGTTAGGTTATGTTGAAATGAAATTTTTAGGCGTCACGCAAAGACGTCCCGGTGAGCGACCGTGGATTCGGGAACGCAGAGAAGGAGAACAAATGCGCTTGGCGAATTGTTCGAACGGCATCATGACAAGGCGACAGGAGTCGATCGCGGTGGATTGTTCCATCGGGGATATCGATGCAGCCATCCGATCCTGTATCCCTGACTCCATGCCGCAATTTCGGAATACATAAGTGTTAGACAGTGTTGCGATCGCATTCCTAGCTCGTGGAGCTCTCGCGGCGCCGGCGTTCGTGTTGTATTCATATCCACTCTGTCCAGCATACGAATGCGCGTCTAATGGGGCGCGAATGCACATCCGGTCGTTCCGATGCACTTTCGACAACGAGCGAGCGCGCATCATCCGATATTTGTCTCTTCTACGGCGCTACGACTTCTACCCAGAGACGCCAAATACGACGTGCCGAAAGAAGCCGAAAGAAGAACACGCTGACTTGCCTTGCGGCGATTCTAGGAGCAAAGCTAACTTTCAAGCATCAACAATTGTCAGGCGCAGCAGCGAGTTTCGGACACCGTCGAGCAACGATATTACGAGACGAGCATAGCTTCCTACGCCACGGCATTGTGCACGCCGTGCGCTCGCGCTGACGTATCGAGAACTCAATGTGCGGGGTGCTCGACGTCGTGTTCGGCGAAGATCAATGCCGGGTGTCGATCAATCATGCGGCGTATCACAACGATCCGCTGCACGATGACCCGCAAACCAGGACGGTCTTCAGTTCGAGCGGCCCAGATGCGGGGCGATCGCAGACGTGCATTCCGTGAAGAATCGATGGTCAAGTAATGTGAAATTTTGACAATTTAACGTCATGCACAAATTTGGATGCCTTCGTCTACATATCCCTGTTCACGCATGAATTTGACAATTGTTGGATTGCATAAAAATTTAACTATGCATAGCATTGAATCATATCGGCAAGAGAAAATATTCGAGGAAAAAGGTATTTTCTTATTTTGCGTTGGATGTATAAGGGCAGGTGGGTGATATTTTTTGCGGAGTAGGGTGTTGTCGTTCCTGTTGCTGGACGGTTTGTTTGGGTCGGGCGGTGCAGCTGATTAAAGTTACCGATGTTCGCGAGATGTTTTGGTGAAGTCGGTGCGACGAGATGCTTGTCGTTTTATTTTTTGCATGGCTAATGAGTTTGTTGTTATATGGATTTAAAAATTAATGACTTGTGGGGTGGTGTTGATTGGTAATGCCGAAAAGTAGTAAGTAAATTCGGCGGTAGAGGTTAAACAGGTTTGATCACCCGTTTGAATCGATACGGAACGCGGGCAACTACTATCTTATGCAACCATAACTGATCACAGGGAGCATTTAAACTGGAGAACGAGGATTGACGCGCATCGACTCCAACTGTTGATTTGAAACGTTATGAGACTTTTGAGGAAAGCATCAACATGACACAGAGCAAAACCCCGCATCTAGCCGTCAGGCGGATCACCCCGTCTGACCGGGCTGTCGTGACCGGAATTTTGACAACCGCCTTTGCCAGGTGTCCGCTATTGCGGTGGCTGTATCCCGAACCGGATCGCTACCTACGCTGTTTTGCCGGCTGGCTCGACCACTACGCTGGCGATCCTTATCTACGTGGAAACGGGGTGGTTTATGAGGGGCTGGAAGGCGCATTAACGTGGCTGGATCCATTGGTGCCACAGGATGTGTCGGGACTCATGTCCTACATGATGCGAACAGTTCCGGAGTCGCATTGCGGTGATGTTGAGCGCGTATTTGAAGGATTTGCCGAGCATCATCCGTCGGAACCCTGCTGGTACTTCACGATGCTGGGTGCCGATCCTTATTACCAGAAACGGGGGCTGGGCGAGGAGATATATCGCTATGGTGCGAGCCTGACTGATCAGGCAGGCATGCTTGCCTATGGCGAGACGACAAGCGAGCGCGCCGCGCAAATCTATGAGCGCTTTGGGTGGGAGGTAATTGGTGAGGTCCAGTCGGGAAGCTCGCCACCGTATTTTCCAATGACGCGTAAACCGCAGAATCCGCCGTTGAAAACGGCAGTGATTCTCACTGGTGACGAAATGGTCTAGCCGCTAACCGTTGATGTGGGCGAGTGGGCGCATTTCATCTGTCGGGAGAATTGGGCGAGACAATCGTGAGCGCGTCGATGTTGGCGCGCCAATCGGAAGTGGCCTTCAATTTCAAAACCCGATTAACATGGCTTTGACGCCGATCTATAGCGCCGGTTGCGCCACGCACTTTTCCGTTTCGGGGCACATTGGCAGCGGGCGGAAATTGCAGGTGCAACTTTCAAGAATAGACTAACCATGCAGATTGATACCACTGTCCCTATCAACCAGCAGGTGACTGATGTCCAATCGGATCACTCTTCGCTCGCTGCGGTAAAACTGGACGACAAATACACCAGTACATCCGGAAGGATATTTCTCACCGGGATCCAGGCCTTGGTGCGCCTGCCGATGTTGCAGCGTCAACGCGATCTTGCCGCCGGACTAAATACCGCTGGATTCGTCTCGGGCTATCGTGGCTCACCGTTGGGAGGTCTCGACGAAGCCTTGTGGAAGGCCCGCCAGTTGCTCGAAGACAAGCACGTCCGGTTTGTTCCAGGTGTGAATGAGGACCTGGCGGCATCAGCCGTCTGGGGCACGCAAACCGTCGATCTGATCGGCCCGGCAAAGTACGACGGCGTGTTCGCCATGTGGTATGGCAAAGGCCCGGGCGTTGACCGTAGTGCAGACGTATTCAAGCACCTCAATCATGCGGGAACGTCGCGGCATGGCGGCGTAATGCTTGTTGCGGGTGACGACCATGCCGCCTATTCGTCCACGTTACCCCATCAGTCCGACCAAATCTTTGCGGCATGCATGATTCCCGTGCTGTATCCCTGCAGCGTACAGGAGTATCTCGATCTAGGCCTGCACGCTTGGGCGATGTCGCGCTATTCCGGCTGTGCGGTCGGTTTCAAGGCGCTCGCCGATACCGTTGAATCGGCTGCTTCGGTCGATGCTGACCCGTTCCGCTTGCAGATACACTATCCCGAATCCTTCGAGATGCCGGAAGGTGGCCTCAATACGCGGCTATCAACGGATTCCCTCGGCGTGCAGGCGCGAAAGCAAGAAGCTCTGATGCATGACTTCAAGATCGACGCGGTGCTCGCATACGCACGTGCCAACAGACTGAACCAGGTCACCATCGACAGCCCGAGGGCGCGTCTGGGGATCGTGGCGTCCGGTAAGTCGTACCTCGATGTGCTTGAAGCGCTGGAGGAACTCGGGATCGATGGGAGCGCGGCCGCCGATATCGGACTCCGGCTCTTCAAAGTGTCGATGCCATGGCCCCTTGAGCCAGAAGGCGTGCGTGGTTTCGCCCTGGGTCTCGATGAAATCCTCGTTATCGAGGAAAAACGCCAGGTCGTTGAACACCAATTAAAGGAACAACTGTACAACTGGCGCGACGACGTGCGCCCCTCCGTGATTGGCAAGTTCGACGAAAGTGGCGAATGGGGATGTTCGCGCGGTGAGTGGCTGCTGACGTCGAAAGCTGACTTGTCCGTCGCGACGATTGCGCGTGTCATCGCGGAGCGCATTGCGCGTTTCCATACAAGTGAGCGCATAAAGGCTCGGCTTGCCTTTCTGGAAGCGAAGGATAAGGCGCTGAATGAAGCGGTCAACACAGTCCCGCGCCCACCCTATTACTGTTCCGGCTGCCCGCATAACACTTCGACAAAGGTCCCCGAAGGCAGTATCGCTTTGGCCGGCATCGGTTGCCACGTGATGGCGACGGCAATCTACCCCGAATACAACAAGTTGACGACGCATATGGGTGGAGAGGGAGCTCCGTGGATTGGCCAGGCCCCGTTTTCGAAGGTGCCTCACGTGTTCCAGAACCTCGGGGATGGTACATATTTTCATTCGGGCTATTTGGCAATCCGCGCGGCTATCGCGGCCGGCATCAACATTACTTACAAGATCTTATACAACGATGCTGTTGCGATGACGGGCGGCCAACCCGTTGACGGCACGATCAGCGTGCCGATGATTGCGCAGCAGATGGTGGCTGAAGGCGTCAAGCGCATCGCCCTCGTCACCGAAGACCTGAGCCGTTATGCAGACCGTTCGGCGCTGCCGGCAATCGTCACATTGCACGTGCGCAAGCAATTCGACGCAGTGCAGCGAGAGTTACGGCAAGTATCCGGTGTTTCGGTCCTGATCTACGACCAGACCTGCGCCGCCGAAAAGCGACGCCGTCGCAAGAAGGGCGAACTCCCGGATCCGAACAGGCGCTTGTTTATTAACGATGCGGTTTGTGAAGGATGCGGAGATTGTGGAATTCAATCCAATTGCACCTCCATACTGCCGCTTGAAACGGAGTCTGGCCGCAAGCGCACCATCGACCAATCATCGTGCAACAAGGACTACTCGTGCGTAAAGGGGTTTTGCCCGAGTTTTGTTACGGTCCAGGGCGGTAAGCTGAAGAAACAAAGAGCGGATACCTGCGCTCTGGATGATCTGGGTGCTCTGCCCGTACCCAATCTGCCCGCCTGCGATGCGCCATACAACGTTCTCGTCACGGGCATCGGCGGCACCGGCGTCATAACGATCGGAGCACTGCTCGGCATGGCCGCACACCTCGAGGGCAAGGGTGCCTCGGTGCTTGACATGACCGGCATGTCGCAGAAGAACGGTTCAGTCACTTCTCACGTTCGAATTTCGCGACGCCCAGAACAGATTTTCACGCAACGTATCGCTGCCGGCAAAGCCGATCTCGTTCTCGGATGCGACATGCTGACTGCGGGCGCACACGATGTGGTATCGAAAATGCATTTTGAGAGAACACGCGCCATTGTCAATACGCATCAGCAGCCCACTGGCTATTTCACCAAGGATCCTGATTGGCAGTTCCGGTCGGCGGACGTCCAAGCCCTGATCGATGAAGCCGTTGGGGGGCGAACCCAATACATCAATGCGACACGCCTTGCCACGGCGTTGATGGGCGATTCGATCGCGACGAACCTGTTCATGATCGGTTTTGCTTACCAGAACGGGGCATTACCCTTATCCGAGGCTGCCATTCTGCGCGCTATTGAACTCAATGGTGTCGCAGTCGACGCCAATAAGAAAAGCTTTCTTTGGGGCCGTCGGGCAGCGGTGGACTTGGCACACGTAGAAAAAATAGCCTTACCAGAACAACCTGTTGCGATGCATTTTCCCAAAAGCGTGGATGCGCTGATCAAGTGCCACGTCGAATTTCTAACCGATTACCAGAGCTCATCTTATGCAGCGAAGTATAGAGACCTGATTGCCCGCGTAGGTGATGCCGAATCGAAACTCGGGCGCGGAGATAAATTGATTCGCGCGGTGGCGAATTCGTATTTTAAATTAATGGCATACAAGGATGAATACGAAGTGGCCCGGCTGTATACCGATGGGCGGTTCATAGAAAAATTGAAACGGGAGTTCGAAGGCGAATTCACGCTCAGGTTCCATTTTGCACCACCACTCATTGCACGGAAGGATGCGGATGGGCAATTGATCAAGATCGAGTTTGGGTCGTGGGTGGGGTACTGCCTCAGACTTCTTGCAAAATTCAAAATGCTGCGCGGTGGCCCTTTAGACCCGTTCGGCTACACGGCGGAGCGGCGGATGGAGCGTCAATTGATCGTCGACTACCGCGAGGCGATTCTCCGTCTGATTGGTCAGCTGGACGCCGAGCGCCTGCCTATCGCGATCGAACTCGCGACTCTTCCGCAAAGAATTCGCGGTTTCGGGCATGTGAAGGAAAAGGCCATAAAGCAGTATCGCGTCGAATTTTCGAGACTGATGCAACGATATGAAGGAATTTCAAGTGAATTCCACATATTCAATGAGAGCACGAAGGAGCCGATCGAGACAAGTTTCCCGCCACATAGGTCTGTATTGTCGCAACAGAACCGGACCACTCGAACGGCTTAAGTTTTCACGAATGGAACCAGCGCGCTCGCGCGTGTTGGTTCGCAACAATGGTCATTGCGGTCTTCGGTCCGACTCCTTCGATCTGTGCAATGCGTCGGCTTGCTTCACTTGCGCTGAATACCACTTCAAGCGCTAGTGCTCGGATGGTTTCGAATTTTGATGCGACAATGGCGAACCTTTGCGGGTGACGTTCGCGCTGGATTGCCGCAGCCATAAAGCGCAAAGATTGGTTGCCGCGACAGCGAGGCTATAGCGGCTACGTGGTGCGCGAAGTGATGTCGGCCGCCGTCGAAACCTACTTCGACAACGCGCGGGAGTCCCGTTAGAAATTGAGTGGCTGAGAGACAACGGTTCCGGTTATACGGCGGGCGAAACACGGCGCTTCATCCCCGCAATCGGTTTGAACCCATTGGCCAGGTTGGTATGGGATTCAAGGGTAACCGGCGCAGCCGAGAACTTCGTGAAAGCGACAAAGCGCGATTACGTGGAGTTCATGCCAAGGCGGGACGCCGCGACGGCCGTACAAAACCACCCGTCGTGTTCGATCATCACAATGGGCGGTATCTCCGTTATGCGCTGATATATCGCCAGCTACGCGAGTTTCACCGCACCATTAATTCACCAACCGTAGCATGTTGGTGTGTTCTGGACAGTGGGGACAACTCCAGGTACCGGTATTGGTGCGCAAGGGAGGTTGCTCCACGCCAATCAAGCGAAGTTGCAGTGATTGCTAGCGTCTCATGGAGGCGGGCGCTGCGTTACTTATGCGGTCGGCACCTCGGATCCAATCTGAAAGGCGGCAGGCTATGACAATTGCCAATACCGATAAGCCGTTTCTAATGAATGTATTCCGATTGCCTTTCAACTTGACTGGCTTTATATTGGCGATGTGCCAGCTCGTTGTCTGATAATCGTTTTGCACATGACGAAAAGCGATGTCAATTTTTGACTTGAGCTAAGCGCGACGGCGAGAGCTCTCCGCTGTAATTGGCAATCGCGGCCGATCCGGAAGGGACATCCTGCGGATCAGGTGCAGCAATCTGCGAAATTGATTATTTTGACAATTGTTGCATTGTGCTTCTCGGTCGCTTCGTTCAATATTTTATGCGAGTGGATGCTTTTCGTGTGAAAGAATTGGAGGGTAATTCTGGCCTGTTCGACAGATTGCTGCGCCACGGATTTTCGTCGTCATGGTAAGAATTCGTACGAAAATTGAGATGTTTTTGTTGTATTGGATTGATGTCGTCTTAGAAGCTGTGTGATATTTTCAGTAGGCTCAAAAGGCTTATATGGGGTGCGATAGACAGCCTTACAAGGCAATTCACGTCGCAATTGCTTGCCGGGGCGCCAAAAGTGCCTCGGCGATATCGTTGCAAATTCGATAGATCGTGCAAACTATCGCATCTCTATAACACTACGAGCGTACCGACGAGAAATTTCGCGACCTCAGTGCATGGCTGGAAACATAGGGGTTGTCTGAATTTAAAAAAAATATAGGCAACGCCGTCGCAGCTCGAATGGGTCAATATCGGTCTCGACTATATTTAATCTCATTCCGTGAGGGGGTGCATATGCTCAGTGCTGAAGATAAAGTGCTGCTGAATAATCTCTTTGTTTCAATTGGGCGGGCGAATTCGAATTGTCTTGGCTACCCATTTGCTCGCGGCTTTGAATGCGATCAGTTGGGTAAATTCACGCAACTTCCTGCAATTAATATGGGGGATCCATTTGAGTGTGGGAATTATGGGGTAAATTCTAAAATATTTGAGCGAGACGTGGTGGACTTCTTCGCCTCGCTATTCAATGCCGAAGCTGGGTCATATTGGGGGTATGTCACTTGTGGTGGTGCTGAAGGGAATTTATCGGGTTTATATCTTGCTCGTGAGATGTTTCCCGCTGCAGTGACTTATTTTACTCGCGAAACAAGAGGAAATATTAGGAACGCAACGCGCCTTTTAGGCCTGCGCCATGTCGAAATACGGGCCATGAAACACGGCGAAATGGACTATGACGATCTCAAGCTGCAGGCAATGGCAAGGAAAAGGCACGATGCAATTGTGGTTGCGAATATAGGAACTGCAATGAAGGAGGCGCGAGACGATATCGTAAAAATCAGAAGCACACTTGAGGAAAGCGGCATACGTAATATTTACATTCATTGCGATGCATCTCTCTCCGGGCCGTATGCGACATTCATAAAGCCACGTCCAAATTTCGATTTTTATCATGGCGCTGACTCAATTGCCATAAGCGGCCATGAATTTTTCGGCAGTCCGGTGCCGAGTGGGGTTTTGTTGACGCGAAAGAGTCATGTGGAGCACTTGACGGTAGATGGAGCTAATCCCCAAGGACGCGCCTCGGCGATTATTGTGGACTCGCGAAGCGCATACGCGATACTGGTACTTTGGTATGCCATCCGCAGCCTTGGAAAGGACGGCATTAGAAAGCGCATGGAAGTATGTGGGGATATCGCCTCGCAAGCCACACACTTAATGAACACTCTAGGGATTCCTGCATGGAAGAATCCCGGTGCAATTACCGTCGTTTTTCCTGCTGTTTCCGCTTTACTTGAAAAGAAGTGGCAAATCATGACCGCCGACGTCAGCCAAATTATCGTCACTCCGGGCACAAGTATTTTTCAAATCGAATCGATGGCGCGGGAATTGATTGTGGAGAGGCGGCGTGAATGTGGTTTGTCAATGAATTCAGAATATAATAAATGAAATTCTTTGTTAAAATCAAATGACTTGAATTAATGCCACGGGGATCTCAGTGTCTTGCGCGCGGTCGAGGTCGGGGCGCGGCCGGGCCGGCTACCGCACAAGACGAGTGTCCCGGCGTTGCGCATTGGCACAAATATGCCGCACACTGCGCGCGTGGTCGAACTGGTACGTTCAGCTTGGCACGGTATTCGGTTATGCGGATAATTTGCCTGCGGTGCCCCACCGTCAGGAGCCCATCTATGGCCGCGATCATCGGCATGCCACTGTCGCTTCCGAGCCTCCGTGGTCCGCTGCGTCATCGCGCAGCTTAGCCGGTGTCGCTGCGGTTCAACACGAACTAAAGTCGACGAATACGGGGTCGGAAAACATGAAAACAGGAAGCGGGGCGGGTAACGTGCCCCTATGTCTTTCGCCAAGCGTTAGGGGCTGACTTGGGTTGGTAAATGGTGCCGTCACGCAGCATGGCGAACAGGACGTCGCAGCGTCGCCGTGCCAGAGCGATGAGCGCTTGGTTGTGGCGTTTGCCTTGCTGGATCTTGCGTGAGTAATAGGCCCGTGAGACTGGGTCCCGTAAGGCAGCGAAGGCGGAGAGGAACAAGGCGCGCTTGAGCACCTTGTTGCCTCGCCTGGATGGGTGCTCGCCACGGATCGACGAGCCTGAGCGCCGGGTGACCGGCGCAAGGCCAGCGTAGGCCGCCAGATGAGCGGCCGAAGCGAAGGCCTTATGGGCAACTTCGGTCAGGAGTCTGGCGGCGGTCCTGACGCCGACTCCCGGCATGCTGGTCAGGACCGGCCAAAGAGGGTGAGCAAGCACCAGCCGCTCAACTTCGGCGGCGATTTCGTCACGCTGCTTGCGCAAGGCGGCGAGTTGCTGGGCCAAGCGGGGCATGACGATGGTGGCAGCCTGCGTGCCGGGCACGATCACGGCTTGCTCGTTCAGCGCTTGAACGATTTCGGCCGCCAAGCTTTTGCCGATGCGGGGCGCGAGCTTGGTCAGGCGGTTGGCGAGCGTCTTCTCGCTGGCAGCGGCGAGCGCGCTTGGGGATGGGTAGCGCTCAAGCAGATCGAGCACCGCCGGATGGTCAAGGCGCGGTCCGAGAACGCGTTCGAGCGCCGGATGGATCTGGGTGAGCAGGCCGCGAATGCGGTTACTGGTTTGAGTGACTTGAGCGGCGAGATCATCGTCGAAGCCGCACAGCATGGTGAGCTCTGCGAGCTGCTCGTCGGCCAATCGAAGCGAGCGCAGCGTATGCGGCATCGAGCGGGCGGCTTCGGCGATGATCGCGGCATCGCGGGCATCGGTCTTGGCTTCACCGGCATGCAGATCGGCAATGCGGCGCATGGCCAGTCCCGGCAGATAGGCGACGAGTATGCCTTCAGCGCGGGCGACGGCCACGGGAAGTGCGCCGATGGTGGAAGGCTGGTCGACGACGAACAGGAGTCGACCGTGAGTCTTGAGTTCGGCGATGAGGGCGCGCAGCTTGGCCTCGTCGTTGGGTAGCGCCTTGTTGTACAGGCGCTTGCCGTTCCGATCGAGTGCAACGGCGTGATGCTGGCCTTTACCGACATCGACGCCGACGAAGACATCGACGGCATCACGTTGTTGTGTGTCTTGCATCGCAGTTTGTGCAGAGTGAACGGATTGGCCTGCAACAACGGTGGCAAGTCTCGGCATCCACGTTACGGACGGCGTCGGGATATCCCGGCCAAACCCCTATCAGCGATCACCAGCCACCCACCAGGCCCGGTGACAACACCCCCCCGGATCATGACTGCGACTGGGGGCGGGAATCATGCCGGACCTGGCTGGCCAAAGCCCCGATTATCGGGGCGTGAAGATAGTAACGGGGGCACCGCGGGCGAAGCCGCCGCCATCGCAGCGTTGCCGCGGCTTTCGCGCTACGCGCTGTCGCCCGAGCAATACGACGCGTACCGGGCCGTGCACAAGAGGCCGCCGCCGCAGCCGATCCACATCACGTCGATCGAGATCCGGACTAACGGCTCGTCGGTGCCGAAGCAGGTCGTGCGCAACGCGCTGCACGTGAAGCCTGGCGACGTCTACGATCCGCAGGCGGTGAGCGCCGACCTGCTGTCGCTGACGACGAGCGGCAATTTAGAGAACGTCACGCAGCAGATCGTCAACGAATGCGACGAGCACCGGCTCGTGATCGACGCGCAGGAGAAGTACTGGGGGGCGAATTTCCTGCTGTTCGGGCTCGGGATGTCGAGCAGCTCGACGGACGAAGGCGGCTTCCGGCTGCATCTCGGTTACCGGCGACCATGGCTCACGCCGTCCGGTCTCGAATTCCGCGCGGACACGACGCTCGGCAGCGACATGCAATCGGCGTATGTCGAGTTGCGCCAGCCACTGTCGGACACGATCGGCTATTACGTCGCGCCGTACGCAGAATACGTGCGGCACCATGTAAACCTTTACGACGACGGAGACGATATCAAGAAAACGCGATATCGGTTGCAGACGGAGCGCGTCGGCATTGACCTCGGCTTACCGATCGGCCCGCTAGGTGATTTCCGGGTCGGTCTCGCGTATGCGCGTAGCACAGGCTCACCGACCTACAACTTGTGGACCTATGACGATGATCAAACTACGCAGCGGTCCCCGCTGTACCCGAATTTCGTCGGGTACGCGCTGACAGCGCGCGCAAAACTCGTGATCGATCAGCTCAATAACCCATTGTTCCCGCGCAGGGGCTACTACGCGGAATTCCGGATAGAGCGTTCGCTGTCGTCATACGGCGGCATTTCAGCTCCCGCGTTGGCCGACACCATCGGAAACACGCCGTACACCGAGGTCTACGGCAAGGCGATGATCGCACGGCAGTTCGGTCGACACAGCGTAAGCGCGACGATCGAGGGCGGCAAGAGCCTCGGCGGCGCGAACTTCGGCAATCCGCTCGGATACACGCTTGGCGGTTTCCTGCATTTGTCTGCTTATGCGGCAGATCAACTGAGTGGCGATGCACTCTTCTATGGACAAGTCACCTATATGAACCAGCTGGCGACGTTCAACGCATCGCCGATCAAGGCGTTCTACGTCGGCATGAGCGCAGAGTCCGGCAACGTGTGGACGCCCGGCGCGCCGATCGGCAGCGGGGCGCTCAAGCAGAGCTACACGCTCTTTACGAGTCTGATCACGTCGTTCGGGCCGGTATATGTCGGTGTCGCATTCGCGCCGGGAGGGCGGCGCAACCTCTACTTCCGACTCGGTCGCACGTATTGAGGCGGAAACGTCTGGACGTGGCGGTTTGCGCGACGAGGTGCGGGCCTGAGCGAACACTGTAAGGCGTCAATAAACGACGCCCTTCCAATGAAGGGCAGAAGGTCAGAAGCTAAGTGTCCGCGTGGACACATGCACTCAGACCGTGATGACCGAGAAACAAGACCTTCGAAGCAGGCTGGTGGTTGGCCGCAGGCGGGATGGCCGACGGGAATTTGATGAGGCTGCCGTACAAGAGCTGGTCGAGCTTTGCCTGAAGCCGGGCGTGTCGATTGCCCGAGCGGCCATGGACCACGACGTCAATCCGAATCAGTTGCGTCGCTGGATCTCGCGCTATCAGCAGCATATGCCGCGGGCGCCGAGAGATCCGGACCCGATAGTAATCGATGGCGCTTCGATCGACGTCTCCGGGTCGAGAGGCAGAAGTCCGGTGGATATGCGTTCCCCGTCGGACCGTTTTACGTGGCGCTTGACCCGACAAAATGTCGTGCTATGTTGTAGCAACATGACGTTTTGTCGGGTTTCTGGCCGGAGGGCCGCTTTGGAAAAGATCGGAGACGAGGTGTTGTACGTGTATCGGTGTCCCGCCTGCGGCCATCGCGGCGAGACGCGACGGCCGGAGGACGATGCGCACGAGACGGCGCGGCGGCCACCTGCGCGGGCTGCCACGGCCCGGTCACGCTCGAATGGGATGGCGGGGTGACGCTCTCCACCATCGGCGAGCGCGTCAAGCCGACGCCGGCGGACCTAAAAGCGCTGCGCGCGCAGGCCCGCCGCACCCAGGAACAGGTCGCCGAGCAGCTCGGCGTGAACGTGCGCCAGGTGCAGCGCTGGGAGGCCGGGCAGGGCACCATGCCCTACGCGACGTGGCGCCTGCTGCGCCTGACCTGCGCGTTCCACTATCCGGTCGACTTCGTGCGCGCGCCTGTCGTCACCGCCGCGTCGATCCAGAACGGCGACGCCGTCGAGCTGCACGCGCTGGACGGCACCCGCCTGCAGGGCGTGGTCTGGCTGGATCGTGCGCACGATGGTTTGATCGACGAGGAGTCGTACGGCGCGTTTGTCACGGGTTTCCCGGACCAGCCGACGGCCGCGCAAATCGGCCTGTTCCGCATCGGCGAGCGTGTAACCTTCGCGCGCGCCAACGTGATCCGCCTCGAGCAGCGCGTACCCCACGCGCCGGCCGCCTGACGCGAGCCTCGCGCCTTCACGGAGACCGCATGTCGACTTTGACCTACCAACGGCTCACGGCCCGCGCCGAGCGGACGATTCTCCGCTTGGTCGTGGAGAACCGTGAGCACGCAATCGGTGCACTCGAATTGTGGGAAGACTTGGTGACGGAGCTCAACGCGTTCGGGCGGACCATCTACGAGGCTGACCGTGTGCGCCTGCAGGCGCTGATCTACGGCGACGACATGCCGGCCACATAACCGCTTTCTCTTGGAGCCCTCCTCGATGGACCTGTTGAAAAAACGGATACCCGCGCTGGACGATCGACGCCCTTGGTACGGGCATCCTGCACCGCGCCTTCGTCGCGCTGCCGGACACTCTATGCGACCCGGGGCAGGTTGCGCAGGAGCGCACCGTGTTTTTTGAGGCGCCGAGCTCGGCGAGCGCGGCGGCGCACCTCGAGCAACTGCTGGCCGCGGCTTGGGGCGTCGACACGCGCGACTGGACCGCGCGCGGCTTCATCTGCAACCTGTTCGACGCGCGCGAACTGGTCGAGCGCGCGTACGGCCGACGTCGACCTGTCCGTGACGCCGCGTGTCGCCGCGCGATTACGCGCGTTGCTCGCGATCGTCGAGCAGATGTACGAGACGGCGCCCGGTGCGCCGGCGGCCTGACCGCGAGCGAGCCATGATCGACCAGATGCTCTACGCGGTTCGCGAGCGCGTTGTCGCATGGCGCCGGCCGACCGATCTGGAGGTGTGCGAGGAAGACGTCATCGCGCAGCTGCTCGACGCAATCGACGCCGCGCTGGCGGCCGTCGTCGCCGGCGTCGCGGCCGAAGCCGACAATGATGGGTTCGCCCCGCTCGAGCGGATGCTTGGCCAGCTGGCCTTCGTGATCCTGGTCACCCGCACGACGCGTTGCGGCAGTTGATGCAGGCTCAATGGCGATGGTTGACGGATGCGTGCGTGCTGACATGATCGACCGCCGATCCGCACGTGCTGCCCTGCAGACGGCGCTCACCGACGCGATCGCGCGCGACTTCGGTGACGCGCTTCGCATCCACCACTACGTCGACGCGCTGCCGGGCTGGGCCCCGACGCCTGGCTACTGCCACGACCAGGTCGACCGGTGGCTGCGGTCGCATCCCGGCGACACGCCCGTGCGCGGCTGGATCACCGATGTTTGCTTTGATTGCAGCATTCGGTTTGCCGCGCACTCGCTGGTTCGCACGGCTGCGGGCGAACTGCTCGACGTCACCTATACCGCGCCTGGCTACCCGCAGTACTTCATCGCACATCCGGCCGCCGCCGGCGAATTTTTCGCGCTGGTGCGCGGCGAGCCGCCGCTGCCCTTCGTCGTCGTGCCACGTCCCGACAGGAGTTGATTCCATGGCCCGTGCCTCCACCAAGCAATCGCCGGCTCGTCCGGCGCCCCGCCACGTCGATGCCGTGGTGTTCTCGGTCGCGATGCGTTCGGGCGACGTCGAGGTGATCGGCATCCCCTTCGAGCATCGCGGCCGCTCGTGGGCCGTGCACGGCATCGTCGGCTTGTCGGCCGAGGACGCGCCGTGCTACACCGTCTCAGACGTGTTGTCCGGCCGGCATGTGCCCAACAGTGAGGCGCGGACGATCGACAAAGCGCGCGCGGCCGCGATCGCAACGCTCGATGCTGTCCCTAACGAGGCGTGGGCGAAGGCCTTTGGTGCCGACCCGCCAGCGCAAGCCGCTATCGCTTGATCGACGATGGCCAAAACCGCCCGCAGCAGCTGACGCTGCCCCCGCTGCGTGCCTACAGCCGCACCGAATTCACCGCGCTGCGCGCGCGTGAAAGGCCTGCCTCTCGAGACGATCGAGCGGCTTACTTCGATCGCGACGCCGACGACCGGGTCGACGTCGCGCAACTGCTGCGCACGATGCGCGACGATCTGGTTGAGGCCGCGTTGCGCGACGGTTCGCTCGTACCTGCGGGCGGCGATCGACAAATTCGGCGAGCCGCGCCTCACGCCCGTGTCCCTGCAGCTGATCGAGCAGGTGGCGGCGCAGTGGGCGGTCGCCGCGCCGGCGGCCGAGCACCGGTCGGCCGGTGGTTCCGGTCGATCGTTGCAGTGCGACTGGCGGGGGAGGGGATTCGCACGCCCGGCGAGCTCGTCACGTTGGTGAACCGCCGCGGCGGGCAGTGGTGGCGATCGGTGCCGCGCATCGACGCCGGCCGGGCCCGCGTGCTGGTAGCTTGGCTGCGGCGTCACGCCGCGTCAATCGGCGCGGTTGTCGAGCCCAACGTCGACGCCGGCGACGCACTGGCGCCGACCACGACCCGCATCACGACCGGCGCGGGGCAGCTGACGCCGCTCGAGCGCCTGGCGCTGGCGGACGCACTGTCCGGTGCGCACGGTGCGAACCGCGCGCCGATGTTTGCCTATCTGGGCGCCGCACACGACCTGGATGCGGTGCGCGCGTACCTTCACCACTATGACGATCGGCCGGCCACGCGGCGCGCGTATGCGCGCGAGCTCGCGCGCCTGGTGCTAAGGTGCGTAGCCGAACGCGGTGTCGCGCTGTCGTCGATGCGGGGCCAGGATTGCGAGGCCTAAAAGGCGTTTCTGGTCACACCTGGCGAGCGTTTCATGGGCCCGCCCGTCGCGCGCACGAGCGGCCGATGGCGGCCGTTCGCGCCGGCGGTCTGGCGCCGGAGAGCCAGCGCTACGCGGTACGTACGATTCGCGCCGCGTTCACCAGGCTGGTCGCCGTGCGCTACCTGGCCGGCAATCCGCGGGCAGCTGTCACGGATCCGAGCGTCGTCAAGCGCGTGCGCAAGCTGCAGGTCGAGCGGGCCCTGCCGCTCGACCTGTGGACCCGCGTGTGCGCGACCCAGGCCGAGCGCGGCGAGCTGCAGGGGCTGAGCGGGCCGCGCTGGCGCGCCGCACGCGCGCTGCTGCTGCTGGTGATGGCCGACGGCGACACCCCGTCCAGTTGGCTGCTCGAGATGGTTGGCAAGGGCGACAAGCAGCGCTTCGTGCCGATCAGCGACGTGTACGTCGACGCGTCGCGTGCACACTTGCGCGATCGCGGGGCGGATTTCGACGCGGCCGCCGCGGCCGGGCCTGCCGTAGACCAAATAAAAGATGTCAACTCGAAATGCCCGCTGCACAAGGCGCTCGACGCTTGAGTTGACGCCCATTAGCGGGTCCGGTGTCAAGTGAGCAAACAACATCCGCGACTGTCCAATCAGCCGTTTTCTTCGATTCCAATACCCGCATGCAATGGCCGAGCGCGCCCGTTTCTTCAATTCTTGGCTGCGACGGATCGCGCCAGACACCCATCAGGATCAAGCGAGCGGCGTGCAACGAGTGCCTGTCGCCCTGGTGGCTTCGCCACCCCAGAAGAACTTTGGTACCACAATGCGTCCAACGGGTCGTGCAAATTTTAGGGCTGCAGACTTGTCGGCGCCAATCCATGGCTGGCTCGCATTGCGGGCGGTCCGCTTTACTGCACATCGGGGACGGCGACACGGCATCCCATTCAACTTATGGGGCTGCAGCTCCAGTCAACTTACGGGCTTGCCGGCTGCCGTCGAAGCTTCAAACGAAGCAGCGCGTCGTATCAAATGGTCTGCGCTCCTTCAGAATGTGGAAACACGCGCGCGCGAGCTTATGCGCCAGAGCCTTGCGCGCAAGAATCGGATTCGTCTTGGCTTTCTTGCGTTCATAGAATCGCTTGGCTTCGGCGCAAAAGCGCAGCGCGAAGTTGGCCGCCTCGATAAAGGCCCAGGACAGATACTTGTTGCCGTTCTTGGTGTTGCCTTCGCCTTTCTTCTTGCCGTTACTCATGTGCCGACTGTCCACGCAGCGCGCGTAAGAAGCGAAATTACCAGCGCTGTCGAAGCGCTCAATGGAGCCGACCTCGAGCAGAATGACGGTTGCCAGGATCGGTCCGATGCCAGGCACAGTCTTCAGCGACGCGTACTCGGCGCGCGCTTCGACATTTTCGGCAAGCCGATTTTCCAGCAGCCCGATCTGTGTGGACAACGTTTGGATCACCGCCAAGCTGCTCTGCATAGCCAGCGCGACTTCAGCGGGTAGTCCCATCTGGTCGATAGCCTCTGCCGTCAGGCGGTGGACCTGAGCGCCCGAAAGACGCATGCCATGCTGGCGAGCCGTGATGTTCTCGATGGCGAGGATGTGGGTCGTGCGGTTCTGTACGAGTTGCATGCGTTTCCTGGCCAGATCGCGCACGCTGCGCGCCTCGGGCGGCAAGATCGTCCCCGTGGGCAGTATCCCGAGGCGCAGCAGGTGAGCCAGGTAGCGCGCGTCGGTTTCGTCGCCGTTGTGCTTGAGCCCTTCGTATTTCTTGATCGCCGTGGTGTTGGCCAGATGCACGATAAAGCCGGCGGCCTGCAGCCCGTCGACAAGCCAGTACCAGTTGTACGTCGACTCGATCACGACGCCGGTAAGCTCCGCTTGCCATGGGTCGAGGAACGCCAGAATCTTCGCCAAGTCGTTGGGCAGTCGCTTCTCCGCGACCACACGGTCCGTTTCGTCGATCACACTAACAACGCTATTGTTCGAATGTAGGTCAATGCCGCAATATTTCATGTTGGCCTCCACATGGTTAAAGCGGTTGGGCAAACTCACTTTAACCCCGTCGCCCTTTAGGGCGGCGGTGGGAGGCCCGCTAGATGATTTTCAACTTTATTGACGGTCTCACCAAAACAATGTCGTCAACTCGCCTACGTCCGCAATAAATTTGTCAACTCGCGTAGTGGACCAAGTGTTCCGGCGGTAAGCTCCTGATTTCTAGACCGATTCCCGACGCACCGCACGGCCGGTCGAAACGCCGAGTTCCGACGGGACGCCCTCTGCCTCAAGCTCAGTTCGCCCATGCTGGACAAGCAGTGTTTCGGGACGTTCGGGGCCGACTGCGTCCGACTGATCTCGGCCCCCGCCAGTACAATCAACAATTGCAAAGTCGAACTTGTTGTACTGGACAGAGGCATCGACCAACGAGGATCATCACAAAGGTGATAGCAAGTCTCCTCGCCGCGAGTGTCCATGAGTTGGTGCGTGTGCGCGGGGCGCGCCATCCCGCACAACCGAGCAATTCGTAAGGGTTCGGACCATGATGGCTAGGCGATACGACGGCTCGCCCTCATAGAGAATGACCCACTTTGATCCGTGCTACTAAGATTCTTCAAAATCCACCGCAGAAGCCTGACGCGGATATCTGCCACAGCTTTGGCGGTAGCCGCCATTTTTGCGACCGGCAGTACCCAAGCGCAAACTGAGTCTGAAACGGTGAACAAAGTTGGAGACTTGTCGTTGTCCCCGGATTCCACCGGAAATGCGGCCGCTTCAACAGCCCTCGCGCGAGTTCAGGAAGAGGCACTTAGCTTGGTCGGCATACGTTACCGGTACGGTGGCAAGTCTCCCGTAAACGGGTTCGACTGCAGCGGCTTCGTTCAGTATGTTCTGCGTACTGCGATTGGCATACGTATCGGTCGTACGGCGGCGAGTCAGGCGGCGCTGGGCAGTACGGTAACTCGGGCTGACCTGCGTGTTGGAGATCTTCTGTTTTTCAATACTCGTGGTGGGCGTTTCTCTCATGTCGGACTTTATATGGGCAACGGGCGGTTCGTGCATGCGCCGTCTTCTGGCGGCTGGGTGCGCGTCGAATATCTTAATAGTCCTTACTGGACGACCCACTATACGACTGCAAAAAGGTTGAAGGTGCCTGGTGTGGAGGCGGATGATCGGTAGCGTCGCCGCGGATTGAATCGAAAGTGCATATTCGAAAACGAATTCTGATCATGA
Organism: Burkholderia sp. MSHR3999; assembly: GCF_000833595.1. NCBI lineage: Bacteria > Pseudomonadati > Pseudomonadota > Betaproteobacteria > Burkholderiales > Burkholderiaceae > Burkholderia > Burkholderia sp. MSHR3999. The sequence continues at coordinate 265,767 of NZ_JRFO01000004.1, read as the reverse complement.
GCGGTCTGCCGTTACAAGCAGAAATATGCAAATATCGACGCTCGCCAGAACGACATCGCTTGTCGCAACTGCTTCGGGGTGGTGCATACGGCACGCCGGCCTAGGCCGATGACGGATGCTGAATGGAGCGACAGTGGGTCATGCTGAACCGCAATTGCCGACTCTCACAGATTCACGTCCGCATGCTTGGTCATAGTCGCTAGTGCGTACATTGTAGTGCCCCCACATCACGCTGTTGATCATGAGTCTTCGCAAATTCTATATTGCCGTAAAAAGGTCAGCGTCGATCGGCGTACTAGTAATTGCGTCGAGCTTTTCCGCCATGACACATGCCGCGAATGAACCTGTTGCTGCTGAACCAACAATCGACACGCTGACCGATTATCGACCAAAGGTGCCATTGCGTGTCTATACTGCCGATCATGTATTGATAGGTGAATTTGGTGCGGAGCGGCGCGAGCTGGTGCGCCTCAAAGATATTCCAGCCTCGCTGAAAAACGCTGTGTTAGCCATCGAGGACGCACGATTTTATGAACATAATGGCGTCGACTTCCTTGGCTTGCTGCGTGCGAGTATTGCCGATCTAACGCACCAGGGTGTACAGCAAGGGGCAAGCACGCTAACGATGCAGCTTGCGCGTAACATTTTTCTGTCGAGTGAGAGAACTTTTTCGCGGAAATTTCGAGAAATTGCACTCGCTTTCAGAATCGAGCATGCACTTACGAAGGATCAGATTCTCGAGATGTACATGAACCAGATCTATTTGGGTCAACGTACATATGGCTTTGCCGCTGCGGCTCACGCATATTTCGGAAAGGACTTGAAAGATCTGACGCTAGCGCAATGCGCTATGCTTGCGGGGCTGCCGAAGGCCCCCTCGACGTACAACCCGGTGGTCAATCCGAAGCGGGCAAAGGTCCGCCAAGAATACATTCTGCAACGCATGCTTGATTTGCACTACATTACGCGGTCACAGCACGATCAGGCGGTAAAGGAGACCATCGACGAAACGGTACCGGGCTCCAGATTTGGCGCACACGCCGAATATGTCGCCGAAATGGTGCGTCAGTTGATGTATTCACAATATAAGGACGAGGCCTACACACGCGGTTTGAACGTTACAACAACAATCAGGTCATCTGACCAAGAGGCCGCTTACAGAGCCGTGCGAAAAGGCATCATGGACTATGATCGGCGACATGGCTATCGAGGACCGGAGGGGTTCGTTCGCTTGCCCGGCGCAGGCGACGAGCGCGACGAGACAATTGACGACGCTCTGCGCGATCACCCGGATAACGGTGAGATCGTGGCTGCAGTCGTGACGGCAGTTACTCCCCAGAACGTGACAGCCCGACTGCCCGAGGGCAATGAGGTCCACGTCACCGGAGAGGGCCTGCGTTTTGCAGCACACTCACTCAGTATGCAGGGGTCTCAGTCGCAGCAAATACGGCCTGGCTCGATAATACGTATGATTGCCGATGCGAAAGGACATTGGAAGATTACGCAATTGCCGTTGGTCGAAGGCGCGCTTGTGTCGCTAGCGCCACAGAATGGTGCGATCCGTGCGCTGATTGGCGGATTTGATTTCAACAAGAGCAACTTTAATCACGTGACACAGGCGTGGAGACAGCCTGGCTCGAGCTTTAAGCCGTTCATCTATTCTGCTGCCCTTGAGAAGGGCCTTGGACCGGCAACAATTATTAATGATGCGCCGCTATATTTCCCCCCCGGAATGAAGGGTGGAGAGCCATGGGTGCCGAAAGATGACGATCAGCCGGACGGCCCGATGAGCATGAGGCTTGCGCTGGCGAAGTCGAAGAATCTCGTGTCAATCCGTATCTTGTCTTATATTGGAACGGGATTTGCGAAGGACTACGTGACTAAGCGTTTCGGATTCGACGCAGACAGGACTCCTCCGTATTTGCCCATGGCGCTCGGAGCAGGACTGGTCACGCCGTTGCAGACCGCGGGGGCATACGCGGTATTCGCCAACGGCGGCTACCGGATCACTCCGTATCTGGTAGCCAGTGTGACTGACGCGCGAGGCCTGCAGTTGAATCAAGCACGACCGGCGATAGCCGGCACGAATGCGCCACAAGCTATATCACCGCGAAATGCGTTCATCATGAACAGCTTGCTGCATTCCGTGGCGACGGTCGGTACAGGGGCCGCGACCAGCGTTCTGCATCGTTTGGACCTCCAGGGCAAGACTGGCACGACGAATGATGCGAAGGACGGCTGGTTCGCTGGCTATCAGCGATCGCTCGTTGCCGTCGCCTGGATGGGCTGTGACCAGCCGAAAAGCCTGGGTAGTCGCGAGTTTGGGGCGCAACTGGCGTTGCCGATCTGGGTCGACTACATGCAACACGCATTGGCCGGCGAACCGCATGCTGAGCCATCAATGCCAGAGGGTCTGGCAGAGATTCAAGGCGAACTGTTCTATTCGGACCGACTGCCGGGACGCGGCTTTGTCGCAACTCTCGGCGGGGGAACAACACGTCGTTCGCGTCGTCCGTTGGTGCAGCAGGAGAATGCCGACACGGACAATGATGAACCGCAAAGTGTTTCGCCATCCGAGCAGAAGGAGATCCTGGATCAGTTTAGATTGGACAATCTGTAGGTCCTATATTCTGGCATCCAACGCAGTTGGCGAAGTGTCTGCTCTCTATTTGGGCTAGCGTGAGGACAACGATGCTCAAACAGAGTAGCCCCAGGAGACAATCGATGTGACGGACAGCGAGGCGGCCACGCATAAAGGGTGCCTGTCGGCCAAGCGCCTCGAACTCATCGTCTACGGCGGGGAATCTTGCATCCGACCCAGTGGAATTTGGTCAAAATCGGACTGAATGGACAGTTTTTAAGATTTATATTCGATTAATAAACCGCGAAGTCATTTGAAAAATCGAAGTTAAATCGGTCGATCGTTGGCTTTGGTTCGCAGTCGCAGAGGATGGTGCCGGCCATCCCATAGCGCTTTAAGAAAGCCAGTGATCGTAGTTCCGGAAAATCAGGCAGGCGATGTGTCGATTAACAATCGGCAATGCTTACAACAATCAACGATCGTCAAGTTTGAGAGAAAGTATTGCGCCGTGATGTGGCCTTCGGTAGAAACGCTATTTTCAATTTCTCATACGGAGCCGCGTCATGCAGGATGCGCAGGGCCGCGACATGGTGCGCCTGGGCGACACCACCGACCACGACGGCAAGGTCATCGAAGCCACCGACGAATTGAAGCACTTGGGCATTGCCGTGGCGCTGGACGGCCACGGTGTGATGTGCGCGAAGTGCGGTGGCGTCTTTCCGCTGCCGGCAAGCGGCCCGCGCACGCATCGTGGCCGGCGCGTTGGCTATCTCGGCGATAAAACCGGTTGTGGCGCCGTCGTGATGCGCGCCTGAACGGCGAGGAGACCAAATCATGCTGACAATGACCCAATCGCGTACGCTGTCCATTTCGGGCGCCGTGCTCAGGTGTTTAGCTGGACCGCTGGTCAACGCGCTGGTCAGATTGCGACGCTGTGCCTAGGCGCCTCGCGCATTCCTCAATCCCCGCATCACCGATGTGACAAGTGCGTGTCATTGGTGAATTTATTATTTTCCGCTTGATTGGATCCCTATCACACTGGCTAGAATGCTACCCGTTTCTGATAAATACGGACTGGTTAGTACATTTTTGTCTGACTATAGCTAAAAAACTGGGGATCTAGACATGCCAGACAAGGGAGCACCGACGATGCTGTCCGAGGAAATCGTCCCACTCGACGACATCGAGAACATTGCACGACGCCATTTCGTGATGGGGCTCGGTGCAACGCTTCTGGCCGGATGCGGCGGTGACGGAGATAACGCGGTTACAGACGGTGAGCGTACATCGGCAAACAACAGCGCCCAGGCGTCCGGAGTTGCTCCGACTTCTGACGGTATCGACGCAGGTGCGACGTCGGCAGGCACTGCCCAAACCCGCACCTTCACGCATCCTGGCTTGCTGCATACCGAGGCGGATTTCGAGCGCATGCGCACTAAAGTCGGCGCGCACGCTTCCCCGTGGATCGATAGCTGGAACGTGCTCGTCGCCAACGGTCACACGCGCCTGACGAACGAGCCGAACCCGCAGGTCGGCATCTATCGCGGCAATGATCCCACGCATGGCCAGAACTACGGCGCCCTCTACAACGACATCGCCGCCGCCTATGGCGACGCGCTGCGCTGGAAGGTGTCGGACGACACACGCTACGCCGACAAAGCTGTGGAGTATCTGGACCAATGGGCCGCGAAGCTGACGACGCTTGGCGGCAGCGACGTGGCGCTCGCTGCCGGCATCTACGGCTACGAGTTCGCCAACGCGGCCGAAATCATGCGCGGCTACAGCGGCTGGAGTCCGGCCGGACTCGCCGCGTTTCAGGCGATGATGCGCAATGTCTTCTACCCGGTCAGCCATGCTTTCCTGACCCGTATCGACACCGCGATGGACACGCACTACTGGGCCAACTGGGGCCTGGCCAACGTCGCATGCGTCCTGGCCATTGGCGTGCTGTGCGACGATGCCGAGCTCGTCAACGAGGCCATCACCCATTTCAGGACCGGTGGCAGCAACGGCTGTATCCGGCAAGCCGTGTACTACATGCACCCCGGCAACCTCGGGCAATGGCAGGAAGCCGGCCGGGACCAGGGCCACAGCACGCTCGGCATTGCATTGACGGGCGCCATTTGCGAGATGGCGTGGAATCAGGGCATCGACCTGTATGGCTATGACAACAATCGCTTTCTGGCGGGCGCGGAATACGTAGCCAAGGCCAACCTGAAGCAGGCAGACGGCGCGTTTTACACGATGCCTTTCGTCACGTACCAGAACAGCGCCGGCGTCATCCAGACGCAGTTCGCCGCCGGCGGGCAAGGCGACGCCCTGGGGCGGCCCTGCTGGGCACTGGTGGCCAACCATTACATCAACCGCAAAGGCCTGGCGGCGCCTTACACCAAGCGCGCTGCCGAGCTTGTGGCGCCGGAAGGCGGCGGCGGCAACTATGGCCCCAACAGTGGCGGCTTCGACCAGCTTGGCTACGGCACGCTTACCTGCACGCTCGACCCCGGCACCCCTGCCGCAACGCCGACCGGCCTGACCGGCTACGCCAGCGCGGGCAAGGTGGTGCTGTCGTGGTGGGGCAGCAGCAACGCCATCAGCTACAACGTCAAGCGCGCTACCATTGCCGGCGGACCGTACAGCACCATCCGGAGCGGTATCACCGATCTGCTGACCTATACCGATATGCCAGCCGGTGCCGGCACGTATTTTTATGTCGTGACAGCGCAAACGATTACGGGCGAATCGGCGCTCTCCAACGAAGTGAAAGTGATCACGGCGCAGCAGCTGCTCGCGCACCTCGCGTTTGATGAAGGCGGCGGCATCACGGCCGCCGATCGCTCGGGCAACGGGCGCAATGGCACGCTCAACGGCGCAACGTGGGCAGTGGGGCGCAGCGGCAGCGCGGTCTCGCTCAACGGCTCGGGCGCGTATGTGGCCTTGCCCGACGATCTGCTGGTCGATGTGTCGGACTTCACCATCGCCAGCTGGGTGTTCTGGAACGGCTCGCAAACGTGGGCACGCCTGTTCGACTTCGGCACGGGCTTCCACCGCTACATGATGTTCACGCCGCGCGGACGGTTGCGCAACGGCTGGGCTGGCATGCGCTTCGCCATGACGGCCAACGGCCCCGGTGACGGTCCTCCGGAACAGATCATCGACGCCCCCACCGAGCTGCCGAGCAAGCGATGGGTGCATGTGGCCGTCACGCTATCGGGTTCGACCGGCACGATGTACGTGGACGGCACGCCCGTCAGTACCAACACGGCGATGTTCCAGGCGCCGTTCCGCTTGGGCAGTACCACGCAGAACTGGCTGGGCAAATCGCAATACAGTGCCGACGCCACGTTCAACGGCTTGATCGACGATTTCCGTATCTATCGCGGCGCGCTCAGCGCTGCGCAGATTGCATCGCTCATGGCGAATTGATCATGCAGGGCCCGACGGCGGGCCCTGCGATGGACCTCTTCCTTTAAGGATTTCTCCGATGACCGTGTTTTCTCAACGATGGATTGCCGCTGCGGCGATGGCGTGTACGTTATGGGGCTGTGGTGGCGGATCCGATAGCACGACAGGCGTGACCAATGGGGGTGCCAATGCAGCCGCCAATCGTGGCCAGATCGGCGGAAATGGCAGCGGCAGCAACCTGCCGGCGGCCAGCTGGACCAGCGTCAAGTGGGGTGGCGGCGGCTATGTCACCGGCCTGATCTACCATCCAGCCAACGCGAGCCTGCTGTACGCACGTACCGACGTCGGTGGCGCGTACCGCTGGAACGCGACTAGCTCGACGTGGACGCCCATCACCGACGGCATCGGTTTCGGCGCAGGCGAGGGCGATTTCCACGGCGTCGAAAGCCTCGCGCTCGATCCGAACAACGACCAGCTCGTCTACATGATGACCGGCATTACCGTGACGCAGGGTCACAATGGCCGCATCTACGTCTCGAGCGACCGTGGCAACACCTGGACGCACTACGACCTGCCGTTCCCCGTAGGCGGCAACGACAACGGCCGGGCCACCGGCGAGCGCCTGCAGGTGGACCCCAACCATCCGTCGACGCTGTTCTACGGATCGCGCACGGCCGGCCTGTGGAAGAGTGGCGATTCGGGCCGCACCTGGGCGAAGGTCACGGGTCTGTCCTCCGCCACGATCAGCGGCGGCAGTTCCCCGATCGGCGTCGAACAGGTGATCTTCGATACGTCGGGCAAGGGTAGTGGCCAGCCGACCTGGATCATGTGGGCCACCGTCGCCCCGGACTACGCCAACGCGGCTGGCCTGACGTCGACCCTGTACAAGTCCACCAACGGCGGCTTCTCGTGGACGCCGGTGCCCGTCCCGCCGGCGGTGTCCGGCTACTACATCCCGCACGTCGTGCGCACTTCCGACGGCACCTTTTACGTGGTGTTCAACGCGGGCGTCGGCCAGGGCATTGGCGGACCGAGCTATCTCTACAAGTTCGGCGGCAGCAACAACAGCAACTGGACGCAGCTCAACAGCTCCAGCAGCGACGGCTTTGGCGGCCTGTCCGTCTCAGGTCTGGGCTCGTCCGCCCGCATCGCACTGGGCATGACCGGCTGGAGCGACACCAGCAAGACCATCCAGCTATCCGACGACGGCGGCAGCACGTGGCGCGAAATCGAGGCCGGCATGCCGCATACCGGCATTGCCGCGGGTGGCTGCGCCGGCTGGGTCGAGGGCGTCACCATCGACCCGGCCAACCGCGACCACATCATGCACGTCCACGGCGGCGGCATCTGTGAAACCATGAATGCCTCGTCGCCCACGCCGACCTGGAGCCCCAAGGTCGACAACCTTGAGGAAACCGTGACGCTGGCCCTCGTCACGGCGCCGCCCGGTGCGTCGTACAACTTCATCAACAGCGCCGGCGACATCGGCACGTGGGTCAATACGGATCTCTCGACGAGGCCGACGAAAGGCCCCTTGAATACGTGGAGCAGCGGCAATTCGGCCGATATGTCGTGGTCCGATCCGACGTATATCGCCGCCGCGGGCGTCGACAACGCCAACGGCCATGCCACCAAGGGCTTCTGGTCGGGCGACAGCGGCAATAGCTGGTCGACGTTTGCGTCGCTGCCCAACGGCGCAGCGGCAAGCCAGAGCAACGTCGGCAACCTGGTCGTCCCGTCCCGCAACAACGTAATTTGGGCACCGCCGGACTCAGTGCCGTCGTACACGACAAACAATGGCGCCAGCTGGACGACGACCAACCTGCCGGCGTTCAGTGCCACTTGGAACGGCTTCCCGCGTGCCTACCGCCTGGCCGCCGACCGCAAGAACCCGAACAAGGTCTATGCCTACGACTCCGGCGGCGCATCGTGGAGCTGGCAGCGCGGCAAGATCTACGTCTCGAACGACGGCGGCCACACGTTCACGCTGAGCCAGGGCTCGGTGAATGCAAACCTCGCCTGGAATTCGTGGCGGGATACGTCGGTGGCGGTCAATCCGAACGTCGAGGGCGACCTCTGGTTGGCCGACGGCACGGCCGTGTACCACTCGGTGGACTCGGGGGCGACCTGGACGAAGCTCAGCGTCTTTGCGTCGACCAACGACACACCGGGCGCTACCGTGATCGGCTTGGGCAAAGCAAGGACCGGTTCGCCGTACTCGGCCGCGGTCTACGTAGAAGGCACGTTGAACGGAGTCTGGGGCATTTACCATTCCGACGACGGTGGTGCAACGTGGGCGCGCTTCAACGATGACGCGCACCAGTTCGGCGACTCCGGGGTAATGGCCGGCGACTGGAGAACATATGGGCGGATTTACGTCAATGGCGCCGCTCGCGGTCTGATCTTTAGCAATTGAGGTTGATCGGCCTGTCGACCGTCCGGTTGTGGTTTGCAACCGGACGGAGAGCGTGGATGAATGGGGTGCTACAGGCCGCTCGGGGCTTGCGATCGCCGTGGCAGCCATCGCAGCCTCCGCCGCTGGATTTCCGGCCATCGGTCAGCTTATGATGGGTCGAAAATCGGACATCTGAACGGGTTCCGGGTTCATGCGAACATCTCGAAAGTCGTCCGCATGCAAATCGAGCCGTGGACGGCGCTGAAAAAGTGGTCTCCGCGTGGAGTCGGAGCCTGGAGCGACATTCAACTGATTGAGCCGATGGCCAGCGACATTTGATGACGCGAACATCCGCACCACGCCAATCGAGACATGGGGGCGTCTAAAATCGGTTCGCTGTAGAGAGCAGGAGCAAACGGTCAAACAAAGCTACTGGCAAGATGTCCAGTTGACGGTGGACTTGCCCCTGCATGACCGGACACGCGGTCACGCTTGGGTTGGAGAATTTGCTCGCTGGCGAAACTCGGGTGGCGAGCGGTATTTCAATGCGCTGTGCGGATGCGATTCGTTGTAGTGGTCGAACACAATGGCCAAGTTCTGCAGCGCCGGTCTGGCGTAGGGCTTGGGCATCCACGAAACGTAATCACGCTTCTTCGTCTTCACGAAGCTCTCGGTCATCCCATTGCTCTGCGGACTTCTGACGGGTGTCGTGACCGGCTTCAGGCCGATTTCCCGCGAGAACGTCAGCGTCTCGTCGGCAATGTAGCAGGAACCGTTGTCGCTCAGCCACTCGATTTCGCTTTCAGCCTTCAATGCACCGGCGAAACGGTTTTCGACCGCCTGAACATTACGTCGCGCACCATGTCGCCAGTGTAGCCACCCGTGGTCGCAGCCCAGCTCATGGCTTCCCGGTCACAGCAGTCCAGCGCGAAGACGATGCGCAACGGGGCGCCGTCGTCGCAGCGGAATTCGAAACCGTCCGAACACCAGCGCACGTTGCTTCTGTCCACCGCGACCTTGCCGTCGTGCCGACGCGTAGACGCGGCATGACGAGGTCGGCGTTCGAGCAGCAGGCCCAACGCCAGTCGAACCATCGGCACACGCCTGCTTTGATCACGAGACTTATCGTAAGCGCCCGGCAATGTCACCTTGAACAGTCTGGGTGATGGAAGCGACGATCGTGACCACCTATTTTTTAAATGGACACGTGTACGCTATGGACGAGAATGAAACGATTTTGGAGGCGGTGGATCTGTTCGCCGTGATCACCGACTTCTACGGAGTCCAACTCCACGAACAGCTGCGCGAGCAGCGCACGTCACGACCGGGCATCCGAACGCGAAAGCCCGACCCGCCGTTCTGAACAGTACCGCTGTCGCAACACCTCAAAGGGGCCCGCGGGCCCCTTCGTACTTGAGAAAATTACTCAGCATTGCGCCGCCGTTTAAGCGCGGTTTTACACCGCCATCGACAACACTGTTGACGAACCTTGTGATCGCCTGGAACATGCAGCGCATGCAGGCGACGGTCGACGGCTGGCGACGCAAAGGACGACAGGTCGACGACGAGTGGTTGCGCCGGATGGGGCCTGCGCATTTTGCGCACGTGAACTTCAGGGGCACATTGAGCTTTCCCGTCGACCAATACAGCGACGTGCTGCTGGAAGCCGCGCCCTGGCAACGAGGCACGGGATCATGAGGCGTGCCGGATTGCCGGATAGAGACCGACGGCGTATCGGTACCGTTGGCGGACTGGCGTCCGTCCGATGAAGTCGACGTGCGCGATCAGCGCCAATACCGGTCTGCGACAGGATCGTGCAGCACCGCTTCTGCCATGCAGTCACACATCTCTGCGGTAAAATGGATTTCGCCGAGCAGTTCCTCGATCGCCGCTTCCAGTTCTGGGCCGTATGCAAACGGCATGGCGATCTCGTATCGCGTGCGCTGCCGGTTGACGCAACGCATCTCATACAGGGAATGACAGAAATCTTCGATCCAGCGGCGCGCCTTGGACACGCTTCGCACGAATTTGCTGTTGCGCTCGATGACCAGGTGCAGGCTCAGGTGCGTTTGTGGCGTCGACGATGTCGTCACCTCGTCCGCCAACGACTGCGTCTTCGCAGGTTCGGCGATCGCGGGCTGCGTGGGTGCCGGTGACGGCATCACCGTAAGTGCCGACTCGATGCGATGTTGTGCGAACGGATCGGCCGCGTCGATGTAGCGCATGGCCGAACGCACATCTTTCCAGCCAACATACTCCATCAGCATTTTCAAATCCCAGCCGTTCGAGTTGGCCCAGGTCGCAAAGCCTCGCCGCAATGAGTGGCTGCTGTAACTATTGGGCGTAGGTAGTCCAGCCTCGCGAAACAGCGTGCGCAACAAGGGAACCAAGCTGCCGGCATGCAACCCTTCGTCGCTCACGTTTCCCCAGCGGTCGACGCGTCGGAACACGAACCCGTCGGTCAGGCCAGAGGTGGCAATCCAAGCTTCATAGGCGGCCACCGGGCATAGCCGCGACAGCGCGGGCGCCTTGAACGTCGTGCCAAGCTGTGCGCGATCGCCTTTCGTGCGCGGCAGGAACAACGTCATGCCGCGGCCCGCCTCGACGGTCACATGCTCGATCCGCAATCGACTGAGTTCATCCGAACGAAAACCACGCCAGAAGCCCAGTAGCACCAGTGCTCGGTTGCGAATGCACGCGAGGCGGCTTCGCTCGTCTGCGGCGTGGGCGATCTGTCCATCAAGCCAGGCGGTAAGCTTTTCGAGCTGCGTGAGCTGCATCGGCCTGGCGCGCTTCTCGGTCGCAGGATGCAGTGCCGCGATCCCCTTGAGTACCTTGCGCACGTGCGGCGTCTTCGTCGGATCCGCGAAGCCCTGCGTCTGATGCCATTGTGCGAGTGCTGCCAGACGCGCGCGCAGCGTATTGACCGACAGGGTTTCGGCGTGATCGGCAAGGTACCGTGCAATTGCATCGGCGCTCGCTGGCAGGAAGCCACCCCATTCGACCTCGAAATGCCGGATCGCCGACTGGTAACTGCGACGGGTATTTTCGCGCGTCGCGGCTTCGACGTAGCGATCGATGGCAGACATGGCTCGTGGGTACAATCGGGCAATCAATATCGGAGACGATGATATGCAACATCGAGCATGTGCGCCAGTCGGGTTGCGAGATCGGGAATGCGGTTTCGGCCGATGAAGCGATGAACGAAGGCAAGCCGTCCCATGTGGGCTGGGAAAACTTCACACGCGAAGAGCCGCTCGCCGAGCTCGTCTGCCTGCATGCTGAAAATGTCAGACTTACCGCCTTGCTGCCGACCACCGTGCCGACGCCGGATAAGTCCGCGCCAGCGGTCCGGCACGAACCGTCACCGGTACGGCGAAACTCCAGTGCCCCCTGTACTTTCGCCAGACCAAAAAGTGCAACTCTTCCGGCGGCTGTTTCGCGGCCGCACGGACGTCTATCCGCTTCGCTGGGAAAGCCGCAATTCCGGGAAGTCGGGCTACGCGCCGGCCTGCGCCAATGAATGGCGAACAGGCATTTGCGACAAGCCCCGCATCTGCTGCGCGGACTTGTGGGCATCGCGTGCTGTTGCCACTGGAGGATCAGGTCATCTACGCGCATCTGGCCGGCGGTCATACGGTGGGCCTCTACCCACTGATGCCGGACGGCACCTGCTACCTGCTCGCCGTCGATTTCGACGAAGAAGGCTGGCGTGACGATGCGATGGCTTTTCGGCAGTCGTGTGAAGAGCTGGGCGTGCCCGTTTCGCTCGAGATTTCTCGCTCGGGCAACGGCGCGCATTCGTGGATCTTCTTCTCGTCGGCCGTCACCGCGCGCGACGCACGACGGATGGGGGCGGCCATCATCAGCCACACCTGCGCCCGGACCCGGCAGCTTGAGTTGTCGTCTTATGACCGGCTCTTTCCGAACCAGGACGTGCTCCCCAAAGGCGGCTTCGGCAACCTGATCGCACTGCCACTGCAGAAACTGCCCCGCGGGCGCGGCTGCAGCGTGTTTGTCGACGAGAGGTTCCAGCCGTATGCGGACCCGTGGACGTATCTGGCAGCCATCCGGATGATGGACGGGCGCGACATCGAGGGCGTGATTTTCCGGGCGACGGGCGGCGCCCATCCACTCGACGTCGCGTTCATCGCCGAAGAGGACCAGGTCGAGCCGTGGAAGCCCCCGCCCACGCTGCCGAAACGATTGGCCGGACCAATGCCGGCGTCGCTCACGCTGACGCTCGCGAACCAGCTCTATTTCGAGAAGGAGCAGCTTCCGCAGGCACTGCTCAATCGCCTCATTCGACTGGCAGCCTTCCAGAATCCGGAGTTCTACCGGGCCCAGGCACGCGGTTTCAGCGTATGGGACAAGCCGCGCATCATCGGTCGCGCCCGGAACTGCTCGCGCCACATCGCGTTGCCGCGGGGCTGCCTCGACGACGTCCTGACGCTGTTGCGCGACAACGACGTCACTTGCGACATCCGCGACGAGCGTTGCGCGGGCGAGTCGCTCGTCGTGTCTTTTGCGGGTACGTTGCGCGAGGATCAGCAGACGGCCGTGGCCGATCTGCTGCGGCACGACACCGGCATCCTGCATGCGCCGACGGCGTTTGGCAAGTCCGTGACGGCGGCCGCGATGATTGCCCAGCGTCGCGTCAACACGCTCGTGCTCGTGCATCGCCGGGAGTTGCTTGACCAGTGGCGCGAACGCTTGCAGTCATTTCTCGGGCTCGATCCGCGGGCGATTGGCACGATCGGCGGCGGCAAGTCGAAAGCGACCGGCCAGATCGATGTCGCGATGCTGTAGTCGGTGTGGCCCCCGATGGTACGCGCGGCGAGCTGTTGCGGCGTTACGGCCAGGTCATCGTCGACGAATGTCACCACGTCTCTGCCGATTCCTTCGAGGCGGTGCTCAAGGCGGTTCAGGCACGCTACGTGTTGGGCCTGACCCGACGCCGGTGCGGCGCGACAGCCAGCACCCGGTGATGTTCATGCTATGCGGGCCGATCCGGCATGCGGCGCGGCTGCCAGCCAACGCGCCGCAGCGGCTCGAGGTCTTCCCGCAAAGGCTCACCTCCACGGTGGACGGCGCGGCCGACGCGCCAATCCAGGCGGTGTTCGCACAGCTCGCGCAGGATACCCCGCGCACGCAAATGATCGCGACGGCCGCTCGTGAACAGTCCGGACAGGGGCGTAACGTGCTGGTGCTCACCGAGCGGACGGACCATCTCGAACGCCTGCAGCAGATGCTGCAAGTCACGGTGCAGTCGCTGTTCGTGCTGCATGGACGGCTCGGCAGAAAGGCGCGCGCCACCCAGTTGGCAGCCCTTGACGCGCTGGCCGGGGACGCGCCGCGCGTCGTGCTCGCACCTGGCAGGCTGGTCGGGGAAGGCTTCGACCACCCGGCGCTGGACACGCTGGTGCTGGCCATGCCGGTCGCGTGGAAAGGCACGCTGCAGCAGTACGCCGACCGGCTGCACCGCGAGCATGCAGGGAAGACCGGCGTGCGAGTGCTCGATTACGTGGACGGCGGCCACCCGGTGCTGCTGCGCATGTGGGAGAGGCGCCAGCGCGGCTACCGGGCGATGGGCTACCAGGTGTGCCCGCCTGGAGAGGTGCTCCAGCTGACGCTCGCCTGAAATCGGGCAAGCGATTCGCGTTCCGTACCGTTTCCGGCCGTTCGCGCCGGTTTTTGGCCCATCACATTGGATAACCACCGTTTATCGCATATGAGAAACCGCCATCTCACGCCGCACTTGACCAGCCGTTTCGGTACGTATATACATGGTATGTAATACGGTACGATATTCAAAGGAGGCCCCCATGGCTCGCGCCGGCCTGACCCGTGTGGACGTCAAGCGTGCGCGCGATTCACTGATCGCGCAGGGTCTGCACGCGTCGATCGACGCGATACGTATCGCACTTGGCAATACCGGCTCGAAAACCACCATCCATCGGTACCTGAAAGAGCTCGAGGAAGAAGAAGGCGCGTCGCTGACGCGCGCGGCGTCGCTGTCCGACGCCATCCAGGATCTCGTCGCCCGCCTCGCGGCCCGCCTGCACGAGGAGGCGCAGGCGCGCGTCGATCAGCAGGCGGCCGCCGCAGCCGCCCAGCGCCAGCAGGCCCAAGCCGAGATCGCTGAGCTCACTGGCGAGCTCGCCGCCCTGCAGGCGCAACTGGCCGACGCGACCGCCGCGCTCTCGAGCGAACAGGATGCGCACGCCGAGACGCGCTTGGCGGCGCAGCAACGTGCGATCGACATCGAGCGACTCTCACAGCAGGTGCATGATCAGACCGTGCGGTTGGCCGAGCACGAAAGCTTCCGCCAGTCACTCGAGGAGAAGCTGAGGCACGCGCACGACGCGCTCGAACACTACCGGACCGCCAGTCGCGAGCAGCGCGAACAGGAAGCGCGCCGGCACGAGGCGCAGGTCCAGCAGCTGCAGGCCGAGCTGCGCCAGGCCAACCAGACGGCAATCGTGAAGCAGAACGAAATTACCCAACTGAACAAGGACAATGCGCGGCTGCTCGCCGAGTCCGGCGCGGCGAGTAAAAGTCTGCGAGAAGCGCGGGCACATGGTGAGCAGATACGGGAGGCGCTCGACCGGATGCTGGCCGATCACGTCCGTCTCGAGACCGAACGCGATGCGCTGCGCGCGACGGTCAGCGCGCAGGCGGGGGAACTGGAAAGCGCGCGTGTGGCGCTCGGCACCGTGACGGCGGAGCGGACAAAGCTGGCGGCGCAGGTCGACGCCCAGCTGTTGCTGCTGGCGGACTATCGGGCGCGCTTGGGTCTGGACGGCGCAGCAGGCTGAAGCGCCAGAATTTGTATCCGGAGGACACGGTTTCGCGAAATCGGCCTCTTGCTAAACCCGTGATTTTGCGTGGAATTTCGAACGAAACCGCCAGATTGCACGAAAAGATTACCCCAATGAAGAAGCCGCCGGACAACGGTGCGATCTTCAGGTCGAACGGCCGCCCACGCGACGCTCGGTCGCGCCGCCGTCGAGCGAGATCTTGCGCCAGAAGTCGGTCGGCGGCGTCGTCGTGTCGCCGGCCGGCAGATCACAGAAATCGTAGTAGGTGACCATCACCGCATGCGCGTCGTCCACTTGCACCGATGGGTTGAAAGCCGCGTGCCCAGTTGGCGTGTTCACCTGCAGTGGCACGCTCCAGGTTGCGCCGCCGCCGCTCGACGTCGCCGCCGAGCAGGCGAGCACTGAGGGGGGGGGGGCCAATGTACGCGATGCGTTTCTGCTGCTGTTCGCGTACGCGACCCGCGCTGCGCCGCGCCGAGTTCGCCGCGGCGACCACCGGCGCCTGACGCGCAGCGCACTCGACGGCGCGTGGAGCTTGCGCGTGATTGGCAAGGGCCGACGCGCGCGGACCGTGCCGATGCCGCGCCTGTTGATCGATGCGCTGCGCGCGCAACTGCGCACGCGCCGGTGCCGCTCACGCTCGAAGCGGGGCCCGCCGACACGCCGCTGATCGCGCACCTCGCGACCGGCGCGGCGCTGCACTCGGACGTGGTCGGGCGGTTGTTCAAGGCGATCTGTGCGCGGGCCGCCGACCATCTGGCGACGACCTATCCGAACGCGGCCGCGGACTTGCGCCGCGCCAGCACGCACTGGCTGCGCCACACCTTCGCGAACCACGGGTTGGACGCTGGCGCCGACATCCGCGACATGCAGGAGCTGCTCGGCCACGCGAGCCTGGGCACCACCACGCGCTACACGAAGGCGGACGCGACGCGCCAGTTCCAGTCGGTCGAGGCGTTCTTCAATGCCGCCATCGATGGCGCGGATCCGCCGGCGGCCGCACCCGCGACGTCGTCGCCGGCGCTGGCCGCCGCGATCGCGGTGACCCAGCTGGTCGACGTGCACGTGACGCTACGCGTCGAACCGAACCGAAGTGAGCGGGCGGGCGTGGCCGGGCGCGCGTACTCGAGCGCGAGGTGCTGGCCGGCGTCGCGCGCACGCCGACCCGCGACGGAGTGACCGTGCTGCAGGTGCCGTCCGACACCGACGACGGGTTCGACGGCGCGTCGACGACCTGCCGGTCGCGATCGCGCTGACCGCCGAGCAGCACCGCTGCACGTCCGAGAGCGACGCGCGGGCGGAGGTGACGGGGCAGCGCTGGCACTGGTGAGAACAGGTGCCGTATCGCCGGTGGCATGATCGGATACGGCGTCAGCGCGAGTCGCGCCGACCAACGCACCGCGGCTCACGCACCGCTTGACCGGCGCGGTGCCGTACCCAGACGGGGGCGTCGGCTCGTCGCGGCAATCCTCGCGTGCGCGCCCAACTAACTGCTCAGCACCTATTCGGGGGACGTGGCCGATCCGCGCCTTGGGCCAACACGCACGGGCTGCCCACTCGCACGAACTAGCCGCTCGATGCAGGAAGCGATGTGCGTAACATGCAGGCGAGGCTCGGTCACGGCAGCATTGCGACGACAATGCGCCACACCCCGGACGCAAACGAGCATCGGATCCCACTCGCCGACCAACTGCCCAACGCGGTGATCGCGTCAGGCGGCGGAGCGCCGACGCGGAGATAATAGGGCCCCTGCCAAATCATTACAAAGGAGCCGGATTGCGCGCCAGTTCATCTCGAGGTCGACGGGCACTTACGAAGTCACAGTTGTTGCCGTTGCCGGCCGACCAGGTTCGACATCTTTCGCTGAAGCACCATCTCGCACTGGCTGTGCTCCGCGCTGGCCGTGGCGACTTACAGACGATCACGACGTTGATGCACGTCCTGTACCTTGCATTTTTTCTGCGTGACGCCGGTGCTGCGGATTCGGCGTCGTACCAATGTGCCGAAGCCGCGCTCGACGCGTGCGTGACGCGCGCCGAGCACGGCGAACCTTGGTCGTTAAGCGCCAGCGAACATGCGGCGATTGCCCAGATCGTTGTCGCCCATGATATGCAGCTGTCATCGACGCCGGTGTATCGCTACCTCGATGCGTGGGAGCGTGTGCAACACGCAAGCGTACCTGGCGGGTGCTCACCGATTTCGAAGGCCGGCTGACTGTCCTCAGCGCCGTGCAACGGCAGAGCGCACTTCAGTATTGGGCGAGATGGTGAGCAGCACGGCCGCGTTGCGATTGCGGTGAGCGTTTGCCCCGGCGTCGCTCAATGCGGTAGGGTTGACGTCCGATTCATCGAACGAGGTTGACTCATGAACAAGCAGGAACTCATTGACGCTGTCGCGGCGGATACTGGTCTTAGCAAGACTGCCGCCGGAGAAGCAATTCAGGCCGTACTGGACGCCATCACGCGCACTGTCAGCGAGGGCGGCACCGTGCAGCTCGTCGGTTTTGGCTCGTTCTCGCAAGGGCAGCGTGCCGCTCGGACCGGCAGAAATCCGACGACGGGTGCAGAGATCGCGATCGCAGCAGCGACAACGGTGAAGTTCAGTGCTGGCAAGGCGTTCAAAGATGCAGTGAACGCGCCTTGAGTAAGCGCGACGGTCGGCCAGACGGGTAAAGCAGATCTGCACGGCAGAACGTGCAGACATCTGCACAATCGCACGGCTGGTCGGCCATTAGCTGGATGCCGTGGCGGCGCGCATCGCCGATTCGCAGGTCAAATGGGCGAGCGCATCGCTTCGCGGGCCACGTCTCTCGTTCTAGACACTGTTGAACGTATCAACCCCCGCCCTGGGCCAATCGAATTCTGGGACAGGGAGGGCGTTGCGTGAGGGCATACCACTTCGTCGAAGTCGCGGCGCTCAATCGCAGAACTGAAGGGGAACATAGTAAGGACTATGTTACCCTTCATTTCGGGACATAGGCGAAGCCTCCGCGTGCGCGGCACACCCCTCGGGGAATTGCGCGCTCCCACCGCGGCGAGCGAAAAGCGGGGCCGGCACCGTTCCGGCGCCTCTGGAATTCTGGGGCGGGCGACGACGTGCCGGTGAGCGGGTTCATTGGGCAGTGCGTCGCACGCGGGCCTGGAGGTGCCTCGATCTGGGCGCGGCGACTGGAGGGTGGCTTTGTCTCTGGCGGTGCCGAAGCTCAATTGCGCGCGCACATTTAGCGCGGTGACAGACGAGGGCCTCGGCGGGCCGGTGGCTGAATTCTCTCCGCGGTGCGGAGAGAATTGGGCGAGCGCCTGGCAGGGTTCCGCCGTTGCCGAGATTCCGGTAACGTGGCCACTGCTGGCGCGCGCCGGCCCGCCGATTCCTCCCTTCCAGACAAGATGACCGAACTCGTCCCCGCATCCCTCTTGACCGACATCCGCCGCATGATCGATTCGGCACGCGCCCGAGCGGCGGCGGCCGTCAACGCGGAACTGACCCTACTTTATTGGCAGGTGGGTCGGCGCATTCGAGATGATGTGCTGGGCGGGGAGCGCGCGGGCTACGGACAACAGATCCTCCCCGCGCTCGCACGGCAACTGAGAGGCGAGTACGGCCGGGGGTGGAGCGAGGCGCAATTGCGCCACTGCATCCGCGCGGCCGAGGTGTTTCCGGACGAGTCAATTCTCTCCGCACTGCGGAGAGAATTGAGCTGGACCCATCTGAAGATGTTGATGTACGTCGACGACCCGCTCAAGCGCGACTTCTACATTGAGCTCTGTCGTCCCGAGCGCTGGTCGTCGCGGCAGTTGCAGGAGCGGATGCAGTCGATGCTGTTCGAGCGCAGCGCGCTGTCGCGGCAACCCGACGAAGTGATCCGGCGCGAAGTGGCGCACCTGCGCGACGCGCAGCAGATGACGCCTGACCTCGTGCTGAAAGATCCGTACATCCTCGACTTTCTCGGACTCAACGACCACTACCTGGAGCGTGATCTGGAAGACGCGATCCTGCGCGAGATGGAACAGTTCCTGCTGGAGCTCGGCGCGGGCTTTACGTTCGTGGCCCGCCAGAAGCGGCTGCCGATCGACGATGACGACTTCTATCTGGATCTGTTGTTCTACAACCGCAAGCTCAAGCGTCTTGTCGCCATCGAACTGAAGCTCGGTTCTTTCAAGGCCGAGTACAAGAGTCAGATGGAGCTGTACTTGCGTTGGCTCGCGAAGCACGAGCAGGAGCCGGATGAAGCGTCGCCGATCGGTATCATCTTGTGTGCGGGAAAAAAGCAAGAGCAGATCGAATTGCTTGAACTCGGCAAAAGCGGCATCCACGTGGCCGAGTACCTGACCGTGCTGCCGCCGCGTGAGACGCTGCAGGCGAAGCTGCACCAATCGATTGCCGCGGCACGTGCTCGGCTCGACGAAAAGGGGGAGTCGTGATGATGGACGCCTGCTTATCACGACAGCACGATTGTCAGTTCAAACTGGCGATCCGCCCAACGCGTGTCGACGACTGTCCTCTCTACAGCGGCGCCACGGGGAGTTGACACCGATCTTTGCGACGTCGCACACGGGGATGCCTTTATTTTCCTCTACAGCCGCCGGGCCCGATGTTCGCCGCGAAATCGATGCGCGGCAGGAGTGGCACGCCGATTGCGGACAGCGCCGCGCCGAAGCGCCCATTGGCCGGCGCGCAAACTGGGCCACCGCTGTGACGCACGCGCGTTCGGTGCCTAGGGTGTCGAATGTCGAGTGGATGGTTGGCTCTGGCGTTGCTCGAATTCGCCCTCGTGCCGGATAATCGCCGCGTTATCCCGACAAAGCGCGTATCACGCGGATGCCCCGGATGTCTGAAGAATACGAAGTTCATGGCCCTCACGACCATGCGGTGGAACATCACGCGGCTCACGGTGGCGATCAAGGTACGTCGCGCATCGCGGTGCTGACGGCCGTACTTGCCTGCTTCGGCGCGATATCTGCCTATCAGAGCGGTGCCGACGAGAGCCTCGCGCTGCTGTACAAGAATGACGCCGCGATCCGGAAAACCGAGGCTGCGAACCAATGGGCCTACTATCAGGCGAAGGGCAACAAGCAGAACCTCGCCGAACTCGGTGCAGCGTTGAGCCCGGAGATGTCGCCGAAGCGAAAGCGGTTCGAGACAGACGCCGCGCGATACCGCGCCGACAAGGAACCGATCCGGGCACGTGCCGAGGCGCTCGAAAAGGAAGTCGAGAAGAACAACGCCGCAAGCGAGGAGCGGATGCACCGACACCATCGATGGTCGCAGGCGACGACCGTCATCCAGATCTCGATCGCACTTGCGGCGATCACGATCCTCACGCGGCGGTCATGGATGCAGGGTCTGTCGATTGGCGTGGCCGCGATTGGCATCGTGATGGCGGGGTTGGCGTTCTTTGGGATTTGATTGATGGCGAGACCGTCACTGTCGGGGTCCCCTTGATTTTGCTGCGCTCTACCGGGGAAGACCTGACCGATGAGCGAGTGCGCGCCGGATCGCGGCTCAGTTTCCGCTGACTTGCCAGGCGAGAACGGGGTGCGTCGCACCGGCTGGCATCGCCCAGACACCACCGGGCGAGAAATCCCAACCTACGAAGCTTGCCGGGTTGGACATCTGCACCGTGGTCAGGCCGTTCGCGGCCGCTACGCCAGGACCACCGTATGTTTGCCCGCTCGTCTCTACGTTCCAATAAACGTCCGAACCAATCGTGCCGCCGTTCGCGATGCCCGCAAGTTGCGTGGGGTGATGCGGGTCGGGCTCTGAACCTTGGACATAGCCCGTCGCAAATGATTGAGTGATGACCCCGTTGTTGTTCGCGACGAGGCCTCCGGCGGCAAAAGAGTATGGGTTCCCGGTGGCGCGACCCGTCGCGTACGATTGCGAGATCGTGCCGTTGTTGGTGCCGACCAAACCGCCCGGGTCAGCGAAGCCCCAGGGCGGCACTACGCCGGTCACGTTGCCGGTCGCATAGGACTGCACGATTAGGCCGGAGTTCACGGCGACGAGACCACCATTCGTGCCATTGCTCCCTACCGTCGCGCTACTGCCGGAGCGCTCGATCGTACCTTCGTTGAACGCCACAAGGCCTCCGGCCGGGTAGGCATAGAGTCCGGGCTGGCCCACTTCGCCTGAAACGTAGACATTCGCGACCACGCCCTGGTTGACTGCTGCCAGAATGCCGCCGCCCATGGGGCCGCCGTCCCCGCTGCTGGAAGTCGCGAATGTGTTCGTGATGTTGAGATTGCGAACGACGCCGGTCTTGCCGATCGAAGCAAACAAGCCGTTACCGACTTGCGCGTCACTGATGGTATGCCCCATTCCGTCAAATTGGCCGGTAAATGTGTAGTACCCTTGCCGGCCGTTGCCAATACCTATGACGGGCTGGAAGGGATTTCCGCCTTGCGCTGCAATGTCTCTGCCCAGCGCGTAGTTGCCAGCATAGTTCGCACCCGGTCCGTTGAGACTATTGAGGTCATCCAGCGAATTGATCAACTCGTATGCGGTGAGTTGAGTCTGCAGCCCGCTATACGCAGGCGCTCTCCAGGCCGCATTGCCAAGCAGCGTGCCCGAGGTGTAGTGGCCGTTCATGTCGTAGAGCAGGTTCACGATGCCCGTGCTGTTCGCCCAGTCTACGGTGCCGTTGTTGATGACGCTGCCTCCGTTGTCGATGCCGGTCGCGTCGGCGCGCAGCGTCAGGTTACCGCTGCCCTGGTTTTTGATGGTCACGCCTTTGTCGACCCTGAGCGTGCGATATGCGCCGAGCGTGAGCGATGCCCCGCGTTTCCAGCGGAGATTCGACGCGACGGTGATGTCACCGCTCTGGCCATGGGCGCCCGTCGTCTGCAGGTTGACCGAGGTGCCCGCGTTCAGGCTGCGCACGAAGGCGGTCGCGGCGGGTGTGTCGATCGTGAAGCTCGGCGTCGAGATGTTCCAGATGCCGGCCAGCACGACCGGCGCGCAATGATCGAAGGCAAGCCTGCCGGCGGCGGTGTCGACCGTGCCGCCGCTACCATCGACGTTGGTCGCCCGGATCGGGTTGGCGAGCTTCACCGTGCCGCTGTCGGCGACGAGCCAGATGTGACCGTCGCGCGTGGTGGTGCCGGTCGCGCGCAGCACTTCATGGTTGCCGGCCAGCGCATAGACATTGCCATCCGCCGACTGCAGGCTGATCTGCGCGGCTTCGATCGCGCCGCGATTGAGGACCGTCCCGCCGCTGCCGGTCTGCACGAAGACCTGTCTGCCGCCCGACGAGTCCTGCAACAGCACGGTTTGCCCGGCAGCGAGCTCCGCGGTGCCCTTCGGCGCGCCGATGTTGCCGAGGTTGTCGACCTCGCGGCGAGCGATGAGGAACACGTCGCCGCCCGTCGAGCCAATCCTGCCGAGATTCACCACACTTGCATTCGAATTGCCCGTGAGGATCAGCGGACCGCCGTTCATGAACGCGGCGTTATTGGTGTCGAGCGTCGAGGCGACAAAGCGGCCGCCGGTCGAGACGACGCCGCCGGGTCCCACCACGATGCCTTGCGGATTGATCAGATAGACGCTGCCCGAAGCCGTGAGCGTGCCGAGAATCGTTGACGGGTCGCCGCCCGTGACGCGGTTCAGCGTCGCGCCCGTGCCGTTCTGGACGATGACGCGATTGCCGCTGCCGATCGAGAAGCTGGCCCAGTCGATGACGGCGCGACTCGACGTCTGGTTGATCGTGAGCGATGTCGCATTGCCGTTGATCGAACCGGTACCGGCGACGAACTGGCCGCCGCCCGGCAACAGCCCGGCCGCGTGGACGCGCGCCGGCAGGCCGAACGACAGGGCGATGACGATCGATGCGAGTGCCGGCAGCGTCGTGCGCCGTGGGCGGCGGGAGTGTCCTATCCATGAGGCGTGAGGCATCGTGGTTAATCCTTTTATCGGGTGCGCAGGCCGTTCCGGCCAGCGCACCCCTCGGTGCTGCCAATAGGGGGGCAATGCATCAATGTTCCAATAATCAGACCAATATGTGTAGGGAAAGCCGCGCCTTAATCGGTCAACATGTCGGTGTTTTCGGTTCTCGTGTGAAGTGAGGGAGCCGCCGGTCATGCGATCGAGCGTGGCAGCGCCCACGCATTGCCCGCGGTGGCCACGATGTCCTTCGGAATGGCATGACAAAGTGCCCCGTCTCGACAATGGGGGTACGTCTCGACAGTGGGGTACTTATCGCGTCGCTGGCACGGGTGGTCGACAGCAGCAGCGATAGTGCCGACGGGGAAGGCGACGCTTACGGTAGTCAGGCCTTTCGTAGCGCGTCACGCACTCCGCAATTTACGACATTCCTTCCAGATTTTCGGCCCTTTTGAGCGCCTTCATGGATTCGGCCCGATAACCTTTCGGGCAACTGTTGGCGGGCTGGTTCAGCAAAGCACAATCTATCAATGCGTTGTCTGCGGCTTCGATTCGAGCGAGCATGCATGAGGGTCGCGTCTGCGAGGCTGCTCGGGTGCGTATGGGCCGCGTTGCTCACCATGTCTACACTCGCCGCTGCACAGCAATATGAAGGCGTGGCGCCCATTCGGCCGCCGTCGCGACCAGCGTCGGCGTTGCCGTCCTTGCCCTTGCCGCCGCCTGACCAATCAGAGCGCATCGCGATCGCTGTCCTCCACGGCCTCGAATTCGTGGCGACCGACAGCACGGCTGGCGAGTCGGCCACCATGAAGATCGCGCACGGCTCCATCTTTTCGATTGGCGCTCCCGCGCTCGACGAAGGCTTTCTGCGCCGCTTCGATGCCGACCTCGGCAAGCCGGTCACGTTCGGCCGGCTCGCGGATATTCGCGCAGCAGTGGTAAAGCGATTTCGCGCAGCCGGCGAACCACTCGTCGACGTTTATCTGCCCGAGCAAGACGTGACGGCGGGCATCGTGCGGATTGCCGTCGTGAAGTTTCGCGTCGGCAATGTCGTCGCCCAAGGCAATCGCCATTTTTCCGATGCGTTGCTCACAGGCGAGATGCCGCTGCGCCACGGCGCGCTCATTCGCGACACCGACGTCGCGCTTGGGCTCGCGTTGCTCAACGCGAATCCGTATCGCCGCGTCGACGTCGTCTATACACCCGGCACCGCACCCAATACGACCGACATCGTGCTGCAAACAGAGGACCGCCTGCCGCTGCGTGTGAGCGCCGGATACGACAATGCAGGCGTCCCGCAGCTCGGCAGGGACCGCTTCTTCGCGGGGGTCGATTACGGCAATCTGTTCGGACTCGATCACGACATTGCATGGCAGACCACGGTCAGCAACGACTTCTTCAGCGGTAATCCCCCGATAGAAGGACGGCCCAACCGGCCGCGCTTCGTCGCGCATGCCTTCAGCTACGCTGCGCCGCTGCCCTGGTTCGATCGCGTCGAACTGTTCGGGCTCTTTGCGCAGTCCACGCCGAGACTGCCGGATAGTTACAGTCAATCCGGCATCTCTGCGCAACTGAGCTTTCGCTATGACTGGCTGCTACCCGCAGTAGCCGGATGGCAGCAGCAGGTGCAGTTCGGCTATGACTTCAAGCGCTCCAACAACGATCTCGAGTTCGGCGGCATGCAGGTTTTCGGTTCGAACACACACACCCATCAGGTCGTGCTGGCATGGCATGCGACGCGCACCGACTCGTATGGACAAGCGGACGCAAACGTCACGCTGGTCGCAAGCCCCGGCCATCTCGACGCCGACAACGAGCCCGCCGCCTACAACGCCGTACGGATGGGTGCCTCGCCGCGCTATGCATTCGCCAAAATCTCGGGACAGCGCGTCGTCACAATCGGCCGGGGATTCAGCCTCTCTGCGCGCGGACTCTTTCAGTGGACTGGGAACACGCTTTTGCCGGCAGAAGAGATCGGTCTTGGCGGCGACAGCAGTGTGCGCGGTTATGAACCCTATGCCGTCCAGGGCGATCGCGGCTGGAATGTCCAGACCGAGCTGCGGGCACCCTCGCTCGTCTTGGGCAACAGCGGTATCGTGCTGCAGGCATTCATGTTCGTCGATGCAGGACACGTGTGGAACCGCAGTGATCAGCCGACTGAGAACGGCAACGCGGCGCTGGCCAGCATCGGTGCTGGCGTGCGCTTCGAGCTTGAACGATTCATCAGCATTCGCGCTACATTCGGGCAGCCGTTGAAGGCCGCAACGCCTCATACCTCAAAAGCGCCGCTGGCGCAGATCTTTGTGGTGGTCGGCAACTAGTGTTTCCGCCGGCCCCGGGCCCCACCGACCCACCGCGTCTTCAGCCGAGTCGCGACATTCGCCGACAGCCCCGTAGTGTCTTCACTCGACAGGACGCGCAACGCTTCGCTCATGTCACCCGCCCCGCGCAAGGCATCGCGTTCGGCGCGCGCGGCGATCAGGGCCTGATACTCCTCGGCACTCAGCTTGACGATGTCGTTTGGCATGGCCGATTAGACCATGCCGACACGCCTGATGTTCAGCCGATTCGCTCGTAATAACGTTGGGGGTGCTTCTGGATCACGGCGAGATCGATTCCGTCGAGCAGCCAGTGCAGTTGCTCGACGCTCAACGACACCGTCGCGCTTCCAGTCGGCCAGATGATCCGATCGGCCTCGAGCCGCTTGAGGAACAGCCAGAAGCCGTTGCCGCCCCAACCGAGAATCCTGATGCGGTCGCGGCGCCGGTTGCTGGACACGAACAGGGCCGATGCCATCGGGTTCAGGCTCATCACCTGTTCGACGAGGACCGTTGATGCCCATCCGGAAATCGACGGGATCGCGATGCAGATGGACCTTCAATCCTTCGTCGAACTAGAACACGGCAGCCTCCCGAGCATCTGGACGATTGTCGTCAGTTCCTCAAGGGTAATCTTGCACAGCTCCAGTGCGACGCACCGGGACCACCGATAGCTCAATGTGAGTCTCGTGAGGCGGCTCTCGTGGGGCTTGACCATCTCGGTCCGGCCTTGCTCGCGCTGGTACTTGGAAATCCAGGTTCGGACGAGGTTCGGATTGATACCATGCTCCATGGCCGTCCGTGCGATCGATACGCCCGGCTTCAGACACGCCTCTATCAGCTCGCGCTTTGCAACTTCGTCGTATTTGCGCCGCCCGTCTCGCTTGCGATTAACCACCAGCCGGCTCTGCAAACCGTCTTCTTGCTCGTTCATGTGCACCTGCCCACGTTCATTGAACATGGACACGTAGCCTCTGTGAATCAGCCCGGCCGTGCAATGGCGTTCTTCAAAGAGCGCTTACGGAGTATCCGAATGATTCAGCGACATGTCTTTCGTCGAATGCCGCCAACTCGGCGTGCCTCGCCACATTTCGTTCTGCCGGTGCGAATGGTGCGTATCAGAAGAAGGGAACCAAACGGCCCATCTCGCCCCGCCGTTAGGGGAAGTCGTTCATCACATATTAAATATGGACTCCATATATAGGTATCGTGATCAGTTAATGTGTTCATCTATGTGACGAGGAAATTGTCCGTTCGGCCTGTCAGGAACGTCCTACAGATTGCTGATTGGGGGACTACGGAAATCTCGTCGCTTGCCTATTTCGCTCGACTGCGTCCGAGACGATACTGTATTCAACGGTAGCCGAGATTCATGTCGAAATGCCAAGGCGCGGATTGATCCGGAGACCGCAGGGGAATAGTTCGGATGCCGATGCAAACGTTTGCTTCGGATACCTATATAAATAATTGTTGAAGTTGTTCGAATATATCGTTGATTCCTTTGCCGGAGCGGGCGTCCAGGATAGACGAATTTTTTTGTCGAGCTTGTCTCGGCGATGGAGACCATCATGAAGCGTCGTCAATTTCTCAGTTGCGTCACGGCAGCGGCTACCAGCTATTTGTTGGTGGGATGCGGCGGCGGTGACTCCGATGGCAGTGCTGGTGCCGTGAACGTGCAGTCGGCCAAGGCCATGGCAGCAACGTCCTCCGTGTCGGCCAACGGTACGACCGTTCCGCCTGCCCCGTATATCATCGACAAGTCGAATATCCAATGGACCTTGTCGAACGGCTACATTTATAAGAACGGCGTGCGGGATCCGAGCTCGTACAATGTGAGCCTGCTGCTATGGTATGGAAGTCTCGTCTACCAGTGTGGAACGGGAAATCAGTTTTATGTATGGAGTCCTACAGGAAATTGGGTCAAGTGCGCAGATCCTCGCCTGACCGTCGCCGCTACGGCAGGCATGTTCTATGGCATGAACGGGCACTTCGACTATCCGTTCACGCCGGCCAGGGTCATCAGCACATTGCGGGACCTCGGCTGCACAACCTATCGTGTCGACTGCGCGAACACGTCGAATTACCTGGGGCCGGTAGTCGCGCTTGCACGGGCGTTCCAGCCAGTCGGGATGACACTGTTCCCGTGCATCCTCTGCGGCCTGTACGAGGCGAACGGTGTACTGTATACGAGTGAGCAGGCTGCCTACGATGCCGCGCACGCGAATGCCGCAGCGATTGCAACAGCGCTCAGTCCGTATGGCATTACGATGTACGAATGCGGCAATGAGCTTACGCGCGATCCGGCCGTCATTGTCAGTTTGACTTGCGCGGGAAACAAGACCACGGACTTCAGGAATAACGCCTGGGCTGTCATGCGCGGCGCCATGCGCGGAATGATCGACGGCGTGAAGTCCGTACAGCCGACGGCGAAGTGCGGAATCAACTTCTGCGCAGCGGATATTGCGGCGGCCGACATGCTGTGGGATGGCTTTCAGCCGGACGGCTCAGGCGGCCATCCGACCGTGCGCTGGGATATCACCACGTGGCACAACTACCAGTCGTACGGAGATATTTTCAACATCGGAACGGACGGCCAGAGTGCGGGTTTCAACTTGCCGATCTACTGCAAGGCGCGCTATGGTGTGCCGTTCATGATCACCGAGTGGAACACCGGCCCTGAACAGACGGAAACGTTCCGCGCGAACTATGTCACGCAGCAGATGGGCGAGTTCTATGCATCGCGTAAGAGTGCGGCCATTCAGTCCGTGATCTACTACGAACTGTGCAGCGGTGACACAACGTATGGAATTACTACCAACTCGCTGCAGCCGATCCAGCCGACCTACAATGCATTCCAGAGTTTTGTGGCGGGACATCTGGACAATTGAGATTGGCAATGCGCCGCTTGTGGAACGTTCCAAGCATGGTTGTGATGACGTCAACGGAACGGGAGGCATCAACATACCGCCGAGTCTCGCTCCCCGGCACCGCCAATGTCACGCCCAGCCTGCGCGGCGTTTCGTGTTGACCGGCGGCCTCGGAAAGCTTGGCCTGGTGAATTTCTCCATGTACGACCGCGTCAATACTGCGTTCTCCGCCTGTCCGCCTGCGCGCCGGCAGAAATTCGACGAAACTTTGTGGTAAGTGAAATCCGGGCAAGGTCAGGTGCGCTTTGTCCGGATTCTGACGCCAATCCCCCGCATTCCGACTTGCACCAATGTCGCGCGCGTACCGATTGCTCAGAAGAATGTATCATCGTCAATACTTGGGCCCACGACCACATCCACAACCGGCGCGGCAGGCACCGAGGCGGACACAAGTGGCGTGCAGGTTTGTCTCCCCTGAATTGCGCGAAAAGCATCCAGGCCGGGGTGGGGCAAGCGGCAAGAAGGAGGGGGCAATGAATGCGATCAACGAGTTCTTCGTCTCCGCAGGGTTCATGCCGCGCGGCTACGGCTTTCCTTCGTCACCCATCCAGTTGTGGGTTGACGCGATCTCGGACGTGGTGATTACGCTGTCATGCTACGCAATTGCCGTCGTGTTGTGGATCTTCGCGCGGCGACGTACTGCATTGTCATTCAGTCGGCCGCTCCTGATGTCCGCCTTTTTCGTTTTTGCCGACGGAACGACACACCTCACTTCGGTCCTGAACATCTGGCAGCCAGACTACTGGCTCGCCACCTGCGTCAAGGCTGTCACCGCGATTGCGTCGCTCGCGACGGTCGCGCTGGTCTGGCCGGTGACGCCCAAGGCACTAGCACTGCCCGGCGCGAATCAACCGCAGCGGGCGAACGACGACACGTTGCGCGAAGTTGCCGCACCCCGCAAAGCAACAGAACACCTGCACGCGCTTACCATCACCCCGATTCAAATCGTCGAGAGTCAGTACTTTAGTGGCTTTTTGCGCGATATTGCGGCGCGCAACGAAACCGAACGCGCATTGCGCGACAGCGAAAAGCGCTTTCGCGCCACTTTCCAGCAGGCGGCCGTCGGCATTGCGCATGTCGCACCAGACGGCCGCTGGCTGCGCGTCAACGAGAAGCTGTGTGACATCGTTGGCTACACGCGCGAAGAGTTGTTGTCGCTCACGTTTCAGGACATCACGCACCCTGACGACTTGGGGGCGGACCTCGCGCAAGTGCGTCAGGTGCTCGACGGTCAGATCGATACGTACACGATGGAGAAGCGCTACCTGAGGAAAGGCGGAAGCGAGGTGTGGATCGCGTTGACTGTTTCGCTGGTGCGCGACGATGCGGGCACGCCGGACTATTTCATTTCGGTCGTCGAGGATATCCAGCGTCGCAAGGTGGCCGAGGAGGAGCTGCGCGAACGGACAGCGGAACTGGCGCGCTCCAATCAGGATCTCGAGCAGTTTGCCTATATAGCATCGCATGACCTGCAGGAACCGCTGCGCGCGGTGTCGGGGTCGCTGCAATTGCTGAAGCGGCGGTACGAGGGAAAGTTGGACCCGCGGGCCGATGAATTCATTGGGCATGCGGTGGACGGCGCTGTCAGAATGTCGGCGCTGATTGGAGACCTGCTCGCCTATTCGCGTGTCGGAAGGCGAGAGGATCCGCGCCAGTTGACCGAATGTGACGAGGCCCTGAGCTCGGCGCTCAAGAATTTGAGCGTGGCGGTTCGCGAAACGGGGGCTCAAGTGACACGGGGTTCTCTGCCGACTGTCCTTGCGAATTCCACGCAGCTTACGCTGTTGTTCCAGAACCTGGTGGGAAACGCGATCAAGTTCCGCCGCCAGGACGTGCCCGTGCAAATCCACGTGGGAGCAGAGGCGCGCGATGACGCGTGGGTCTTCCGGGTGGCGGACAATGGAATTGGGATCGAACCGCAGTACTTCGAGCGCATCTTTCTTGTTTTCCAGCGTCTGCACACTCGCCAGGATTACCCCGGAACGGGGATCGGACTCGCGCTGTGCAAACGTATTGTCGAACGCCATTGCGGCCATATCTGGGTCGAGTCCGAACCCGGAAAGGGCTCCACTTTCCTCTTCACGTTGCCTAGAGACCCGGTATGAACGTTCGCAACGGATCTGTCGCCAGGCATCAGGTTTGCGAGTGACGTGAAAAAATCGTAAGCGCTCAATTCCCCACACCTTGAGGAATCGTGTTGTTACCGTGTAACGTTGAGTTACCGGGTAACGATTTCGAGGAGAATTGAAATGAACGCGTCCCACCCGAGGCAGTGAAAGCAGAGGAAGTGGGTGGATCCTCACGGGCCGACGGCATCGAAGTGCCCAGGTGGAAAATGCAAGCATTTCCCGGCAACCGGAGGATCCACGATGAACAGTATGGCCGTAGGCGTAGATATCGCCAAGCAGGTTTTCCAGGTGCATTACGTCGATCAGGAAAGCGGAGAGATCGTGAACAAGCCGATCAAGCGGGCAAAGTTTCTGGAGCACTTCGCCAACCGTGCGCGGTGCCTGATCGGAATGGAGGCGTGTGGTGGCGCGCACCACTGGGCCCGTCAATTGACGAAGCTGGGTCACGAGGTGAGGCTGATGCCGGCGCAGTTCGTGAAAGCGTTCAACATTCGCAACAAGAACGATGCGGCGGACGCGCGGGCGATTTGGCTGGCGGTGCAGCAGCCGGGCAAGCCGGTGGCGGTGAAGAGCGAGATGCAGCAGGCGATGTTGGCGCTGCACCGCATGCGTGAGCAGTTGGTGAAGTTCCGCACGATGCAGAGCAACGGACTGCGCGGTTTGCTGACGGAATACGGCGAGGTGATGAGCAAGGGCCGGGCGAAGCTGGACAAGGAAATACCGGCCGTGCTTGGCCGGATCACCGAGCGCTTGCCGGCGGCGCTGATCGAGACGTTGCGCGAGCAGTGGAACGGGTTGGCGAGGCTGGACGAGCAGATTGCCGAAATCGAGCGCCGGATGCGCGACTGGAAGAAGGAAGAGCGGGCCGTAAAGGCGATCAGCGAGATACCCGGCGTCGGGTTGCTCACGGCCACGGCGGCGGTGGCGATGATGGGCGATCCGAAAGCGTTCAGCTCGGGGCGAGAGTTCGCGGCATGGGCCGGATTAGTGCCCAAGCAGACCGGCTCGGGCGGCAAGGTGAACCTGCACGGAATCAGCAGGAGAGGCGACACATATTTGCGCACGCTGCTGATCCATGGTGCGCGAAGCGTGTTGACGCATGCGAAGGAGCCCGGCCCGTGGGTCGAGCAGATGAAGAAGCGGCGGCCGATGAATGTGGTGATCGTCGCGCTAGCGAACAAGATGGCGCGCACGATCTGGGCGGTACTGGCCCATGACCGGCCGTATCAGAAGGACTACTTGAGCGTGAAACCGGTCTGAACGGCTCAGGCGAGGTAGAAGACCAACGTTTAACACAGGGTGAACGTCGAAAGGTTGCGCAGCAATCGAGTGTGATGACAAGTCAGGTAGGACCGGGACTTGCTAAACCTGAATCACGTGACGAGCTTCGAGCTCGCCAGGAGAATGAGGGGCGAGTCAGCGGATTTCATAGAGGCCCGCAGCGGCAGGATCGGCTGCAACAAGGCCGGATATAGAGCTGCAGCCATCCTGTCTGTCTGAACATTCGAAAACTGTTGCAAACGGGACGCGTTCATATAGTTGCGTGATGGCGCAGACGACAGCACAGCGGCAGGCCGCCTATCGAGCGAGGCGAACCACGGCGGGCAAGGACGGCAACGGAGATCGGCGGCTGGACATGTGGGTGAGCACGGAAGCCGATCTTGCCCTGGTCCGCTTGGCGCGGCACTACGCATTGACGAAGCGTCAGATGCTGGAACGGTTGATCACGCGAGCGGACGATGCGATCGTGCGCCGGATCGAGCCTGACTCGCCGCAATGGGACGTCTATTTCGACGCCGGACGATAGCTTCACCGTCTGCCGTTACCGGGTAACAGCAGGCGAAGTGCGGATAGATCGTCGTCAAGTCACTCAAGAGGACGTCGGCATAGCCGCTTGTCGTCTGGCGAAGTTGAATGGCAACAGGTCAGTGATGTCGGCAGCCGGGGCACGCTGCGGCAACTCGGTCAGCACGTGCAGCAGCCAGGCGTGCGGTTCGACGTTGCAGGCGCGGCATGTGAGCATCATGCTGTAGACCATCGCGCTCGCCTTCGCGCCTGCGACCGTGTCGCTGAACAACCACGACTTCCTCGCGGTAGCGAACGGCCTGATGTCGCTCTCGATGACGTTGTTGTCTATGGGCAGACGGCCGTCGTCGACGTAGCGGATCAGATACTGCCATTGCCGGCGGCAGTAACCGATCGCCTCGCCGAGCAGGCTCTGCGGGAGAACCTTCGGTGCCAACTCGTCAAGCCATGCTTTGAAGGCGGTCAACAGCGGCACGCTGTGCTGCTGCCGCAGGCGATACCGGTAATCGGTCAGCATTTCGCCTTCGGGCAGCGTCTGCTTCGCCAGCGCCTCGACCTGGTACAGCGCCTGGAAGAACTCGAGTGCCTTTGTGATGCGGGGACTCGGCTTGTTCTTCTGGCCCTTGAGCGCGTCCGTAAACAGCTTCCTCGCGTGCGCGAGGCATCCGAGGTGAGTCGCTGTCTTGATCGTGCGCCAGGCAGGCCAGCCGTCCGTCATCAGCGTGCCAGCGTAGTCGCCAAGGAAGGCGCGCGGATGTTCGCCACCGCGTCCCGGCTGATACTCGAACAGCACGACCGGCTGCTCGCTATCCGCGTCGCTGCGGTACACCCACATATACGACGTGTCCTGTGCCTTTCGCCCCTGTTCCTTGAGGACCTGGACCGTCGTCTCATCGCCGTGGATCAGCCACTGGCCCCGCAGAACCTGCTTGAGGGCATCGTAGATCCGCGTATAGTGCAGCTCGGCCGGGCGGATGATCCAGCTCGCCAGCGTCCCCCGGCTGACCGCGATGTTCGAGCGCGCGAGTACGTCCTCCATCCGGTACAGCGGCGTGCCATCGACGTACTTGCCGGCCGTGACCGCGGCGATCATCGAGGGACTGGCAAGGCTGCCCGGCAAGGGCTGCGCCGGCATCGGCGCCACCACGATCGGCGTACGCACGCCGTGACGTTCGCAGTGCCGGCACGCATATTTGGCGCGTGCGTGCTGCAGCACCGACACCTTGGCCTCCATGTGCAGCCGCTCGCTGACTTCCTCGCCCATGCGGTGCAGGGACTTGCCGCAGCACGGGCAGGTCTTCTGGTCTTCGGGCAGCTCATACTCGATACGCTCGCGTGGCAGATCCGCGGGCAGCGGCTTGCGACCACGCTTGCGGGGTTCGGGCTTGTCGAGCCCCGGCAGCCCGGTGTCCGGCAGCGAAGGCACGTCACTGTCGTCTTCGTCGACAGGCTCGGCGTCGGCGGCCTGCTCGGCCTCGTTGAACACGCGGTCCCGCCGTTTCTCGCTTCTCGGCGCATACTGCCGGGCCAGCGCGAGACGATATTGCTCTTCCAGCGCATCGAGACGCTTGGTCAATTCCTCGATCCTGGCATCGCGTTCGGCAAGACCGGTTTCGAGTTCATGAATGTAGGCCTTGGCGGCCCGCGGCAATCCGGAGAGATCGGCTGTCATGCGCTCCACGATAGCGACGCGCGACGCCGCACAGGTTTACGGAGATTTGTAACAGCCGGGGAGGTCGTTGTTGACCCACAACATCCGCGACGCCTGGCCTCAGCTCGTGACGCAGTATTGCCGCGTGGGATGGCGGTGCACCGCGTCGACATCGACGCCGTCAAGCAGCAGGTGAAGTTGCTCGGTCGTGAGTTCGATCACGGCCTGCTGACGGCGGGGCCACACGAAACGGTCCACCTCGAGTCGTTTCAACATCAGCCAGAAGCGAGCACGGTCATAGAGCAACAGCTTTACGCGATCCCGTTTCCGGTTGTGGAACGCGAAGACAACCCGCGCGAGCGGGTCAAGCTGCATCGACTGCTCGACACTGAAGCGCTTGCGTTTCATCGTACGGCTCCTTTCATACTGAAAAAGTCCGCCGAAAACTCGCTTACATCATGGCACTGTTTACTGGGGGCCGCTCATCGGTTGCTTCAGTTGAACAATACCGCCGCTTGAACTCGTCGGGCGTCAGGTAGGCCAGACTTGAATGCGGCCGGATGGAATTGTAGTGACGCCGCCACTGCTCGATCACGACCTTCGCTTCCGTGCGCGTTCGAAACCATTCCAGGCTCAGGCATTCATCTCGGAACTTGCTGGTCGAAGCCGACGCTCAAGCGCATTGCATTGCGTGGGATCCGGTTGCTTCGGGCGACCGGGCGTCGTAACCTGCCGAATTACGCTCCGCCAATGAACGGTTGCATCCGACTGCTATTGACCGAAAATTCCGAGAATCCGGCTCATTACCGAGTCATCGAGGGTTGGGAAACGGGTTATGGTTTGCGTTCTGCTAGTGGTCGGCACAATTCGGATCGGCCGAACGATGGATGTCGCGGCGACGTGCGGGCACATTCTCCGGAATTTCGGTCCTGTCGAGCATGAACGTCTCGCGCACATGAGGTGGGGGAGGATACATAGAATCAATGCAGAGCGCGTGTTGCGCAGCCCTGTCCCGAGCGGAGCGCCGGTCGCGATTGGGCGCGACGCGAGAGGACCGGGCGCGGAAATCATGTCGGCTCCCCAGCTACCGGAGTGCGATGACGGGCGGGATGCACGCCGACATAGGCGCGCGATGCAACAAGGAGCGATATGACGAGCGACAATATGAGCACGTTCGACGGCGTTGTCAGGCGGTGTTCGCTAGTGGCCATCGCCAGCACACAAACGGCCGACAATTCCACAAACTGGAACGCGACAAAGTTGAATCGCCCATTCTCGAGCGCAAAGGCCGCGCCTCGCTGGCACCACGAGATCAACGCCCAATAGAAGCGAATGAAAAGGAACAATCCGACTATTCCAAGTTCAGCAAGGAAACTCATGTAAGAGTTGTGGGCATGAGAGTCCGAGTGCACGGTCACCGCGCCGACTGGACGCCCGAAAAGGCCGAAGTAGTTAATGACCTGTGGGATCTGATCGTCGAATGAGCCGAATCCCAGACCGACAATCGGACTTCGCAGAAAGTAAGCCAGAGCCCGCGGCCAGAGCCACTCGTACCTCACTTGCAGGTTACCTGCCTTGGGATTGGGGTCGTTGATGGTGAACGCATATCCCATATAGTTTATATTTGGATTTGTATAGTGAATGGCAATTGCGATTGACGCCGCAATAAAAATCGAAATCATCAAAGCCAGGATCCAGCGCCTCCTGCCGAGGATCAAGTACAAGAGCATCATGCCGACACCAACCATCGATCCCCGGCTGTAAGTTGAAACAAGCATCAGAAAATTCATGACCAGCAGTGCAAGCAGAACACGGCTACGGTCATTCACGTAACAAGCAACGCCGAGACAAAACAGCATCGCGAGAAAGCCGCCCGCTGCGTTGCGCGCTATGAAATAGCTGCCAAAGGTATCGGCCGGGTGAATGAATATCGACAGGAGACCGTTTTGCGCGAGGTACCAAAAATAATATGGCAAATTCACCAACACGGCCGAAACGAAGAACCACTTGAGAGTCTTGTTCAGGTCCCAGCGATGTGTGTATGCGCAGCCGGCGAAAATGGGAGCGTAGGATACGAAGAAATTGCCATCGTACCGGTAGAAATCATATTCGATAAGTGACACCGGGTCGTAAATCAGAGTCGATATCAACGCATATGCGCTGAATGCGACAAGAGGCCCGATGAAATCCGGATAGGTTCTGCCAAAAAAACGCCACCAGCAAAACACGATAGGTGCGAACCCGATCGCGCTGATCGGGACCAGGTTGGTTACCGAAAAATACAGGGCAATCAGGGATATGTAGGGCACGGCATTAGCTCAACAGTGGTTCAATTGTCTGGCGTCGAGATGGTGTTTGGGCGTCGTGGAACTCCCATGGTTTTTGCGCATGATGAATCGCCCCATGCATGCCCGACCGCGCGGGCCATTTTTGTCGCTCAACGCGTCCTTTCGAAAAACGTACTTCGCCATTGCCCGTTTGCGGTTGGCGAACCCAGTAGTCTCCCCGAACCAATGCACATAGACGCCATCGTCGCTGCGCTCCAACGTCAACGCGACACGTGGCGGTTGCTCTTGGGTCGACTGCGTGGTTGACGTTCAACCAGAGGATCTTCGTCAGTCGACCGCCCCCATCGGGGTCGCAGGCCGGGCAGGTTTTCGATCCGGGAACCACCTGCGAACGGAGCGTTTTGCCGCGGCATGCACCGGCTTGTCAACGAATACATACAGTGCTGCACCGGCGCCTAGCGCGAAGACAAATGTGAACGTTGCGCCCGCAGCGGAGGTGATGGTCATTCCGTCAAAAATAATCGGGAATACTTTTCGAAGCCCCTCCACCACGTAGGGGTGACTAAGATACGTTGCATAACTCGCATCACCGACGAAAATAACCAATTTGGCGAGCCGGCCATTTGAAAACCATGATTCCAGGCTGGTGGCCAAGACAACAATGATGAACGACGGAATTCCATTTCTGACAATCGGGCTGAATGGAGCGTGACTCCACTCAATGTACGCCATCAGGGAGTATGAGGCAATGATTGTCGCGGCTGCTATGATTGGATTTACCTTGTAGCCCCTCCTAAAAAATTCCCAAGCGAACATGCCGATCACGAACTCCAGCATGCGCTCCGACGAATAAAAAGCTGTTGCGGTGATCGAGTCTGCTGAAGCTCGGCACAACTCGAAAATTACAAATACAAGGCCGGAAATAATCAATGTCCTATTGTTCTTTGCAAGCAGGGCCGCTGACGCGATGACGTAAAAAAACATTTCGTAGTTCAAAGTCCACCCAACGAACAGCAACGGGTGTACGAGCCCGCTCGGCTTCTTGTATGGGATGAAAAATAACGACATCAGAAGGTCAGGCAGTCCGCCGCTCGGCGAATTCAACAGATTCGGCCGCACAATGGCGATGACAAACACCAGCAGCGTGAGGAACCAGTAGAGAGGTGCGATCCGGACGATTCGCGATGCCAGGAAGAACGACGGCGATTGGGTTCCGGTGTTGACTACCATTGCGATAACGAATCCGCTTATCACAAAAAAAATGTCGACGGCAAACTCGCCGAACGCATTTCCCGTCGGAGACATGATATGAAAGTACACAACAGTGGATGCTGCGACGGCGCGAAGGGCAGTGAGTGATCTGATATTGTCCATGGCGTTACCGACGACGAATTGATTCGTTACCCGCCAGACCGGGGTGACGGTCGGGGCCGCTGACACTTCGATCTTTCGACCGTTGGCCTGAGCAGTATGGCGGCATTAACATAACGGTGACAATCGGTGCCGATTGAAGGCGGCGTGAAATCCAGAAGTTTTGACGTATTTTTCCGATGGGTGCGGGCCGATATCATTTGACTGATACAGAGAAAATACCCAGCTGCCTGATTCTTTTCTAAGTAATGATGATAGGAATGAGTCAGCTCCACGGGAATCAGGAATCGTTACGCAGACGCGATCAACGGGACCTTTGGCAACTTAAGCCATAACAGGCCTGACAACTAGATAAGCAAGATGTTTCAGCGGCATCTCTCCCGACGAGTTTCCGTTGGGCAAGTCCGGAACCCTGAAGGATATCGACAAGCGGTTGGCACTCAAATTCGTCGTGACCGCATCGGGTGGCTCGGGGCGCCCCGTCAACGCATCGATAAACGACACCTCGAACCGATTCTTCGACAGCTGCGGGAGCCCGCGCAGGTTAATCGATCGCCAACCAGGCTCGGACTTGATCTGCAACACGACGTTTTCGCCTGCAGAAAGCACGAGCCCTGTCACTTTCGGTCCGAATTCGGTGCTGCCTTCGAATGACCGAAGCGCTCCGGAAGCGGTCCTGTGAAGCACGACCAATGACAATCCTGAAACGTTGTAGTCACGCGGGTTGCCGCGGTGGGTCAGATGGAACGGTTCGTGGCCCTCCCAGTGGTAAACCATCGAAACGTACTTGTCGGGATGGTTCCAATTGTGCTCGAGCGCCCAGACAGCAAAGCGGAAGTAATAGGTTGGCAGGTAATGCGGGTCAATCATGTACCGATCGCCAATTTCCGTCTGCCAGATCCCCATTACTTTGCCATCCGCAACATATCGGTCATGGAGGATGGTGAGCGCATCGATTCCGAGGTAGTGAGTATCGAGGTAGTCTACCCAGTCGATCATGCGTGCGTTGAACAACGCACTCCGGTACTCGAGCCATTCCACAAAGGTTTCGATTCCCCCTTGGTCTGGCCACCCGCCATAGACCACAAGCGCACCATGCTTCCTAATGATGCGTGCCGCAGGAATGTGGATGCGCTCTACGTAGTCCTGCAGGGCAAAGTCGTACGATTTCGCAAGCCTAGGATTGGCGTTGAACCCCGGACCATGCCAGAAGCTCGATTGAGATTGTCCGCCGGACATCCTGCCCCCGGCTTCGTTCCAGACCTGGAAATGCGTGATGTTGTACGGGGGGGCGGAATATTTCCTGACCGCCGCCTCAACGTAGCGTTCCCAGGCTGCTACGTCCTTGGGTGCCGATTTGCTGTCGCCAGGCAGACTCGCGTTCCATATCGGCGTGTAGCCCAGCATCAAGAGCGTCTTGATGCCACCCCGCTTTTCGCGCAACAGAGCGGCTGGCAGATCAGCGTCGTAGGCCGGGCCGGTTTTGTCGACGTCAATCCGGGAATTGGCTGAATAACGCTGACCGGGGCCGACGGAATCGCGTGCCCAGCTCAGCCCCATCTTCTGCCACATCATGACGTCGTCGTGCGTTCCCGGGCCGCCGTTGGCTCCGATTAGTTGCGTCATGCTTCGTTGGCTGGCGACCCGGTGCGCCATCCGTGCCGGTGCGAGTTTGGTCGTGGCGAAAGCCCCGTTGAGCGCGGAACCAGTGATCGCCGCAAGCGCGAAGAGTGCGCTGCGACGACCGTGCGAAGGACCATGTTGCTTTGTCATCGAGCTTCCTTTTGACGGGTAAAAGTCGATTCGGAAAACGTCCGCGTTCGACTTCATGTACCGACGAAAACAACGGTTCGTGTCAGACTGCGTCCAATCTTGTCGGCCGTGGGTGATGCAGCTGCAGACGCGCTTGTCGCTCAGGAACTGTCGACGGATTTGGCGCCATGTCGGTGAATTCGTGCCAACCGAGCGAATATCGCGGCGGAATGTCTGCGATAGCAAAAAGCTCGGGGCAGACGCCGATTCGATGCGAAATGTCGCCGGGCCGACCAGCGGCGCTGAAATGGGCACGTGACGTCGCCGCGTTTTGCGCCAGCCGTATTCCGGGTTCCGGACCGACATGGGCGTTGCGTTTGTTGCGGGGCGCCCACGCATGGCGCGTCACTTCGCAACGATCCCGCCTGTGAGGCCGGCGTTGATCGCCGGAAGCAACAGGCTCAGCACCCGGTTGAAGCGTACGAGGCCACTATTGTCGACATAGACGACATCCTTCGACTGGAGATCAAACTGGTTCGCGAGCAGCATCGACACCGGCGAGCTTGCATCGAGGTGGTAGATCTCCGGCGTGACGCCGGTCTGACGGATCACATAAAGTTGCTTCGCATCAGAGGTCGTCGCACTGATGAAGCCCGCCTGATTGAGCGCCTCGCCGAGCGTGAGGCGGCCGTCCTGATCGGGGAGAACGGCCGTCGGCCTGTTGACCTCGCCCATCACGAATGCGGCGTTTTCGCCACGCGTGCCTACACGCAGCACGTCTCCCGGTTTGAGCATGATGTTCGCGGGGTTGTTGCCGCGGGCAATCATGTGTGTGATGTCGAGCGCGTGCGATTTTCCGTTGCGCGTGATGATCACGTGGCTGCGATCGGCGTCGGGACCGAAGCCGCCTGCGCGGTTAATGGCCTCGGTCAGCGTCATCGGTATGTCGTTGATGGCCTGCGCACCGGTCGAGCGCACCGCACCGTCCACATAGATCTGCGAGGCGCGATAAGAGGCCACGCGAACGGTGACCTCCGGGTCCTGAAACGTGCCGCTGAGCTTCGCGCGGAGCTCGTTCTGAACTTGGTCTGCAGTCTTGCCCGCCGCATGAATCTGCGTTGCGTACGGGAACGTGACGTTTCCTTCGCTGTTGACCACGAAGCCGGAGGCCGGGTCTGCCGATTTGGCCACCTGGACTTGCTGACCGGCCGCAGCCGCAAGCTCCGGATGATCCCAGACGACAATCTGGAGGATATCGCCCGGTCCGATCTTGTAAGGGCCGGGTTTTCCGGAGAGTTCGTGATCGCCTGCGGCATCGTTGGCGTTCACCTGCGGGGCGCGCAATCGCTGGATCAACGTCAGATCGATCGGAACGATCGGGATCTGCTGGGTGCTCGTGACACTTCCGTTTTCGGACGTTGTGACTGGCAGCGTGGGGGGCGTCGCCATGTGCTGGCCTGGTGCGACCGAACACGCGCCAAGTGCTGCGCACAACGTCAGGGCAAGAGCCACTCGCACGCGGGCGTCCCCACGAATCCGCTTGGTTTCAAGCATTGCAAGCTGTACGTATCTTGTTTCGTTCATGCCTGTGTCTCCCGAACACGGGTCAGCGTGAATTTCGTATTGGACTTCTCGGATCGTTGCCGCAGGCGCGCATACCCCTGAACAATGAATACCGAGACGTTTACAGATTTGTGTAAGTATTCCCGGCCGCCAAATGCAATGAGGGTCGGCTTCTCTCAAATCGTGTTCCATGGACCTGGCCAGAGGGCGCTGATCTCGCTGATTCGGCGCGGGCGTCAGACGGTCGCGAGTTGTGTTGGCAGCTCCACGCGCCTACTGGTCACGGGAGAGCTTCCGGTAGGTGGTAGGCGACACGCCATAACGTTTGCGAAAGAGCCGTCCCAGCCGGTCGCCATTACCCATGCCGCAGCGGCGCGCAATCTTGTCGACGGGAAGTGTCGTATTGACCAGCATCGCGCAAATGGCTTCGAAGCGAAGCTGCATCAGATATTCGAGCGGCGTGACATTGAACTCGGTCTTGAAGCGGCGCAAATAGTTTCGCACGCTCATTGCGGCTACCGCGGCGGCGTCAGAGACCGAAATGTCACGGTCGAAATTCTCGCGTATCCAACGTGCCGATTCATGAAGTTTGTCGGTCGAGGTGTTCATGCCGTGCCAGTCGCTCCTCGAATTGCCGGTCCAGACGATAGGCGGCTGCAGGCTGCCGGCGATCCGCGCGGCCATTTCCTCGCCATGATCGTCCGCGATCTGCGTGAGCGCCATTTGCGCGGCCTTCTGATCGAGTGTCCAGGACGTGCCGTTCCCGGACCCGACCCAAAAAACCGGCACCGTGCGTGGCCGCGCTTGGGGCAACAGGACGTCGAAACGCGGCGCGAACCGGCGCACGCGTTGCGGCGCGTTGCCTGCGCCTGCGAGCCATGCGGAGAGTTGTGCGTCGAGACCCGATTTGACCCGCACATCGTTGCTCGCGACGAACAGCGCATGAAAGTCGCCAACCCGGTACGCCGCCAGGGACTTTGTCATCACA
Source organism: Burkholderia sp. MSHR3999 (assembly GCF_000833595.1). Taxonomy (NCBI): domain Bacteria; kingdom Pseudomonadati; phylum Pseudomonadota; class Betaproteobacteria; order Burkholderiales; family Burkholderiaceae; genus Burkholderia; species Burkholderia sp. MSHR3999. The sequence goes on along the minus strand of NZ_JRFO01000004.1, from coordinate 223,897 downwards.
CTGATCGACGAGGAACTGGATACCGGGCCACCGAGCTTCGACAGCAGCGTTATTCGATAAGGGGGCTCGTTGGCGGCGAACCGTAACGTCGCATTGGCCAGATGGAAGATTTCGTTGATCACGCTCGCCGTGATCAGGTGGTGGCCATCGAAGATAAGTATCCCGATATTGCGGATCTCGGTTGTCTCGCTCACTTGCCGCTCTGTCATAACTTTACTGGTAAGTGCTGCTGCGCGATCCATGAAAAGTTCCCCCCGGGCTGACCGTAGGTTATATTGCGCTGCGTCATCCGAAATTGTCGGTTTGGTTGTCCTTTGCATCAGAGAACCTGTCCGAAAATTACGTGGGATTGGCGCGACGGGTGGAGTAAATCATTCAGTATCGCGCCGTTCGCGAATATCCGCGTCACGCAAGATAGCCGCGTTGGTGGATAGGTAAATCACCGCTCGGGAAGGATTGTTTAGTAAATAATGTGCTTCTCTATATTCTGCGAAGCCGGGCATGCCAGGCAAATCGTGCATGAAGAATGTTTCCGGGTCCGCCGTCTCTACATTGAGCTCTATCGCGCTTGATTAGCAATGCCTCGGCCCTTGAGGCACTGTGTGGACGGCTGACTCCCACGCGCACCAGCTGATCCGCAAATATATTCCTATCTCCGCGTCACACGCTCGCGGCATCGTAAATATGCTGGCGCAGAAGCTCCGGACGAGTATGCAAAATGGAGAGGTTATGTTTTTTGATTTAGATCAACCCGGGCGGGATTGGCGTGTGGCACTCGGTTTGCCATGAGAATTTATTGCGGTCAATAGTATTTTGTCTCATTTGTATTGCCATGGGATGTTTCTCAAATTGTTAGGTCGGTCGCTTGAATATTGCCATGGACTGTTTCTCAAATTGTTAGGTCGGCCGCTTGAATATTTGTTGAAATATTATGATTGAGTGGATTTGGGCAGAGTCTCGATTGATTTTCTTTCATGACAGTCTACTGAATGCGCCAATGGTTCGGTGTTTTAGGACTCGCCTCGGCGATTCGCGTTGCGGACTCGTTACGCTTCACGGCAGCATGAAACAACGAATGCCTCCGCCGGCCGCGGCGAATGCGGCAACGTACGACTGGCGGAAAGCCATGATCGGCCGGAGGCTGCGGATACCACGCACGAGCCGCGCGCCGCGCATGCCGGTTAGCGGCGTTCATCCATTGCACGGGGAATAGCCGGATGAAATTACCTCCCGAAGTCAACGACCTGCCAATGCCGATCGAACCGGCAGCGGATGCCAGCGTTTCCGGCCAGGTGATGGCGCAGCCCGCGTTGCGTGCACGGGCTGTGGTGCTGGCGGGCGGGTCGGGTACGCGCCTATGGCCCGTATCGCGCAAGCATTTCCCGAAACAGCTCGTCGACGTGCTTGGCACCGGGTCGCTGCTGCAGATGACAGTCGGGCGCCTCGCACCGCTCTCTGGCGAAGGGGGCTTGCTCGAGGAGGCGCCGATCGTCGTATGCGGCGCCGCGCACAGCGTGATGAGCGCGAAACAGCTGGACGAGCTCGGCGTAAAGGCGCGCTTCATTGTCGAGCCGAGCGGGCGCAATACGGCTCCGGCGATGTCGCTCGCCGCGATGCACGCGCTTGCCGAAGGGGGCGATGGCGTGCTCGTCGCCATGCCGGCCGACCATATGATTGGCGACACGTCGGAGTTCGAGCGCGCCGTCACGGCAGCAGTGCGGTTCGCTGAGTGTGGCGCAATCGTTACATTGGGCATTCGTCCCACACGCGCCGAAACAGGATTCGGCTACATCGAAGCCGGTGCGGTGATCGATGGCACGGCAAGCGAAATCTGGCGCTTTATCGAAAAGCCGGACGTCGAAACCGCCCAGGCGTATGTCGCGTCGGGCCGCTATTACTGGAACAGCGGGGTTTTCGTCGTGCGCGCCAGCGTCTGGCTTTCGCTGCTGCGGCAGATGCAGCCGGCGATGTACGCGGCTTGCGCGCAAGCGTACGAACTCGGTGAGTATGCTGACGCCTTCTTCATGCCGCATGAACTGTCGTTCGACCGTATGCCGGCCGATTCGATCGACTATGCGGTCATGGAAAACCTCGCGCGCGACAGCGACGTGCCAGGCGTGGTTGTCCCGATGGAGTCGTCGTGGTCCGATCTCGGCTCTTGGGGGGCGGTCTGGGACGCCCTCGACAAGGATTCGCACGGCAATGCATCTTCCGGTCGGGTGCTCATGGAGGATGTTCACTCGTGCTACGTGCGCTCCGAGAAGCGGCTCGTTACATGCATCGGCGTCTCGAACCTTGTGGTGGTCGAGACTGCCGATGCCGTCCTGGTGGTCGGGCGCTCGCGCGCCCAGGACGTCAAAAGCGTCGTCGATCACATTTCCCGACGGAACGATCCTGAAGCGCATTCGCATCGGCAGGTGCATCGCCCATGGGGCCACTACGATTCGATCGACAACGGCGAGCGCTTCCAGGTGAAGCGGATCCTCGTGCAGCCGCTGGCACGGCTGTCGTTGCAGCTTCATCACCATCGGGCGGAACACTGGATCGTTGTGCGCGGAACCGCGCGTGTCACGCGTGGCGACGAGGTATTCCTGCTCGCGGAAAACCAGTCGACCTATATCCCGCTGGGTGTGCGACACCGGCTCGAAAATCCAGGCAAATTGCCGCTCGAGCTGATTGAAGTGCAGTCCGGCGCGTATCTCGGCGAGGACGATATCGTTCGCTTCGAGGACGTTTATGGGCGGGTTGGATGAGCCGCTGCCAACCCGGTGTGGCGCCTTTGCCGAATGCGGTTTTAATCGCCGGGGCGTTGCGGTGGAAATCGTTTGCGGCATCGGTATTCGATTTCCAGTAATGGCTAGAAATGGCCGGAGCCGCCATGCAGGCACAGCAAGCGCAATCCGGCGCGACGTTGCGCTAGGCGCATTCAAGACCGCTCCATGACAATTCGAGGATTCCCCTGGTGAACCATTTGACCTTCAACTCGACCCCGGCACAGCGGGGCGGCGAGCACGGCCAGCTTTCCGGGCGGGGCCTGCTCAGGCTGATGCGCGACCACTGGGTGGAGATCGTTGGCATTGCCGCATTCATCGCGGCGCTGTCGGTCATCTATGTATTGCTCGCGATACCCATTTATTCGGCGGATGTGCTTGTGCGTGTGGACCCGCCGGACCCGAACGAGTTTGGCCTTTCTTCGCAGACCCGCGAGACGCCGCCGTCGGTGCCGTCACCCGATGCCGAAATGGCAGTGATGACCAGCCGTTCGGTGCTCGAACCGGTGATCCAGCGCTACCGATTCGACATAACGGTGACGCCGCGGTCGGTGCCCGTCCTCGGTGCGATTGCGCAGAAGCTGGCGAGTCCGGGACAGCCCGCCGCGCCCTGGCTCGGCCTCCGTTCGTTTGCGTGGGGAGGCGAGCAGGTGCGCGTGGCATCGCTTGAGGTGCCGCGCGCGCTCGAAGAGGAGAAGCTGACGCTGGTTGCGCGCGACAATGGCCGATACGAGCTGTTCGGGCCGTCAGGCGAGCCGCTGCTCGCCGGAAGGGTGGGTGAGGCCGCCAGTTCGCGCGGGGTTTCGATGAAAATCGCCGAGCTCGTCGCGCGGCCAGGCACGAACTTCGAAGTGATTCGCTGGAACGGGCTCGATGCCGTGACGCGTTTCGCGAAATCCATGAAGGTTACCGACCGCGCGAAGGGCACCGGGCTCGTCGAGATCACTTACCTGGACGAGTCTCCAACACGGGCCGTCGATGTGGCCAACGCGATTTCTCAGCAGTACATCGCGTACGCGGTGGCGGCACGTCAGCGCACGGACAGCGCGACGCTCGACTTCATCACGAAAGAGCTGCCGAGGCTGCGCGCCGAGCTGCTGCGCAGCGAGCAGGCGCTCGCCGACTATCAGGCGTCGGCGCAGTCAATGCAGCCGACCATGGAATCGCAGGCGTATCTGCAGGGCGGTATCGAGTTCGACCGGCAGATTGCGTCACTTCAGATCCAGCGCACCCAGTTGCTGGAGCGTTATACGCCAGGTAGCCGCTGGGTGACCAGCGTGGATACGCAGATCAAGCAGCTCCATGCGGCAAAGAGCGCGTTCGACGCGCGCTTCACGAGCATGCCCGTATCCGAGCGGCGCAATGCTGACCTGGCGCGCGACGCGAAGGTCGCCGAAGCGGTGTATCTCGGCATGGTGCAAAAAGCCGAAGAACTGTCCGTGCGGCGCGCGAGCACGACGGGCGGCGCGCACATCGTCGATGACGCAACTGTGCCGCTTCACCCCGTCAAGCCGGAAAAGTTGTTGATCATCCCTGGCGGTGTCGCCCTCGGGCTTTTCTGCGGCGTGATGTCCGTGTTTCTCCGCCGCCACGTGATGACGGGCGTAACGGACCCGCTTTATGTCGAGCAGCGGCTGAACATCCCGGTGGTAGGGGAGGTGCTGTTCAGCCGGCACCAAGCCAGACTTGATCAGGAGATGGAACCGCCGTTGCGCCGCAGACGGGTTTCCGGCGGCGCCGCGCTCATGCTGCAGCGGCCGTCGGCACGGCTGCATCGCAGCGGATCCGAACAGCAGAATGCCGTCCGCGGGCACGGCCTCACAAAGGTGCTGGCGGATCGTTTTCCGACCGATCTCGCTGTCGAAGGGCTGCGAGGCGTGCGCACTGCGCTCTCGCGTGACAGCGCACAAGCGCCGAACAACGTCGTGATGTTTACCGGTCCCACGCCGGCGGCCGGAAAGAGCTTCGTGGCGGCAAACCTGGCGGTGCTGCATGCGGAGATCGGCTCACGGGTGCTGCTGATCGACGCGGATATGCGCGGTGGGCATCTCGCGCTCAATTTCGGTCAGCCCAATCGGGACGGTCTGAGCGACGTGCTCAGATGCGAGAAAGAGCCGCGGGACGTCATGCGCGAGGTTGGGGGGGTGCAAGGCCTGTGGTTCATCTCGTGCGGCAGGCCGGCGCACAATTCCGCCGCGTTGCTGATGAGCCGCCATTTCAAGGACCTGCTCGATCGCTTCAGCGCGGAATTCGATCTCGTCGTCATTGATACGCCGCCGCATCCGATGACCGACGCCGACATCATAGCGAGCACGGCGGGTGCAACGGTGCTCGTGCTGCGCTCGGGGATGCAGAGCGAGGATGAGATCGCCGATACGGTCAGAAAGCTTGACCGTGCGGGTGCGCGCGTCGTTGGCGCGGTCTTCAACGCGATACCGGCGAGTCGCGGCAACCGTTACTACGACTACGCTTTGCGCATCGGGTCGGCAGAATCGCTCGGCACGGCGGCGTCTTAAGTCGTGACGTGGCACGCATGAGCCGGCACGCGGGAACCGCAACGGGCGTGAGCGGGCAATTGCCTGCCGTGGCGCGGTAGCGGGCGACAATGGTGATGACTCGCATGTCAACGCAAGGCGTTGTTCCGCGGTGACCGGACGGGACAACGATCGAGATGACAAGTTAACGGATGCAGTCAAGGGCCGACAACGCAGCGAGACGTATCGACGTGTGGACGCCATGCCACGCGCGTCATGCACAGAAAAAATGTTGAACGGGGGCTCCGATAATCGGAGATCGGCGGCCGCTTCATGTGTTCCGCAATATCTGCCGACCGGGGGGCGTCCGCACACTTGACGGAGGGACCGTGAGCAATGTCGACAACGAGCGAAATTCGCACCAAAATGAAAACCGGTATACCCGTACACCGGCGCGGTCGGGTGCACTGAAGATGCAGGGCTTCCTTGCGTCGGAGGGCGCGGTAGCGCCGAGCGTGGCGGCCACGGTGCGACACGAGGCCAATCGGCAGCATGGCGTCGGGAGCGCGTCGATGTGGGCGTACAGGAAGTTTCTTCAGGGCGTGAAGCGTTGCCTTCCGGATTGGGCATTCCTGATGCTTTCCCATCGCAGGAAGATCGGGCGCTTCCCGAATCTCACGAGCCCGAAGGCATTCAACGAATTGATTTTGACACGCAGTCTGAATCCGGCGATTCATTGGAGTGAGTTGGCGGACAAACTCAGCGTTCGCGAATATGTCAGGCACAAGATTGGCGAACAGTACCTGATTCCGCTGGTCGCCGTGCCCGAAGCGTTTACGCGCGAGGTCTTCGACATGCTGCCATCCTCGTTCGTGATGAAGGCGAATCACGGATGCGGGTTCGTGAAGGTGGTTCGGGACAAGGGGAAGACATCGTTCAAAGAGCTGAGCGCGCTTGCAGCCCAGTGGATGGCAGCGAACTTTTACCATACCAACCGGGAACGGCACTATCGGAACATCAAACCGCGAATCTACTTCGAAAAGCTGCTGGTCGACTCGAACGATAGAATTCCCGCCGATCTCAAGCTGCACGTGTTCGGACGCAAGTCAGGCGGCCCCGTCATCTACACGATCGTAATTTCGGACCGCTTCGGTGATATTCGCGGTGATGTCTATGATGCTCAATGGAACCGGCTCGATCTGTCGGTAGGCGAATATACGCGTAGCGACGCTCCTGCGCGACTGCCGGCCAACTGGGACGATGTTGTGAGAGTCGCGACGTTGCTCGCCGAAGATTTCGGATACCTGCGCGTGGATCTCTATTCGACAGGAAGCGACGTTTATTTCGGTGAACTGACGTTTACGCCGGGCGCGGGACTATTCCGTTTCAATCCGGATCATTTTGATTACGATTGGGGTCGCTTGTTGCGGGAAACGATGGAAAACGTCGATGAAAATAGAACTATAGGGTCAAGAAAAATCTAGGCGCGGCCTGATTTTCAGGGCGTTGTGGGCTAGCCGGACGAAATTCCGCTCTTTTTTACTCAGGTAAAAATTGAAGGAAGCTCGATAATATCGAAATCATAAAAGTTCATAAGGTTCGATAATGGCGTAGAAAGTCGCCATTATTTCGTGATTTTCGGCTCGATGCTCGCATCCGGCTCCACGGCGATGGTTACATTCAGATTCAGGCAGGTCCCCGGGAGCCACACACTACCCGCCCAACCGACAATGCAGCGACCCGCGAACTCAGGCAGCAGTGTCCTGCCAGGCTTGCGCGCATACATTGAACAAGAGAGAGAAGGTCCAATGACCAGCATAACTGACGACGATGCGAAGCCGGTTTCCAGAGACGTGGTCGACGATCGGGAGGCAACGCGTCTGCGGTTATCAACACGAACGTCATGGAGCTCGGAGAAGTCCATGGCGGTCGGGCAAGGCTTGCCACGAGACATGACGCAAAAAATGGGTCGCACGTGGGCGTATGAAACGGCTGACGGCCTACTTCGCCGTGCAAAGCCGTTCATGCCCGATTCGCTCTACTTATGGCTCTCGCACCGGAAAAGGGTTGGACGATTTCCGAACCTCGTCCGGCCTGCGACGTTGAATGAACACCTTCTTCACCGCTGCCTGCACCCGGAACCACGATGGAGCGTGCTGGCCGACAAACTCGCCGTGCGCGAATTCGTCAAGGACAGGATCGGCGAGCAATACCTGATACCTCTGATTGCGGCGCCGGAAGCATTCACGAAGGAGATATTCGATTCGTTGCCGAGTGCATTCGTCATGAAAGCAAATCACGGATGCGCATTTGTCGAAATCGTCAGGGACAAAGCGAAAACGTCGTTTGAGGACTTGAGACAGCTCGCGCAAACGTGGCTGGCGACGAATTTTTACCTCGTGTCACGCGAGAGACATTATCGGTCGATCAAGCCGCGGATCTACTTCGAAGCATTGCTGCTCGATCGCGCGGGCAACATCCCGGCCGATCTGAAGTTGAACATGTTCGGCGATGGCGCGGATGGGCCGATCATCTTCACGGCCGTTATCGCGGACCGCTTCGGTCATCCGCATGCGGATTTCTTCGATGTTAACTGGAGGCAATTGGATCTTGCGCTCGGTAACTACCCGAGGAGCGAGACCCCTCCGCCTCAACCAGCCAATTGGGCAGAGATTGTCCGTGTCGCGAGGCGTCTTGCCGAGGGCCTCGGCTACGTGCGTGTCGACATCTACGCGCCAGACGGCGAAGTGTACTTCGGCGAGTTGACCTTTACTCCCGGTGCCGGTGTTTTCCCGTTCTATCCGGACCGCTACGATTACGAATGGGGGCGACTCTTCACGAACATGAACGCGGCTGCACCAGCGCGTGGGCGCGGCGCCATGCCGGATCATGAATGATTGTGGAAGATGAACGACGCGACCAAGATCGCGCCTGCCCACGAACGAGTGACGCGTGCAATGTCGAGATCGAGCGATCGATGTGCCCGTCGATCGAGACCTATTGCTGCGCCGCCCTCGTAAAATTCGGAAAACATTCATTTTCAGACCGAAAAGCCGACCTTGGGTGACAGCGGGAATCATACCGGACGCTTTGGCCACCACAGAGAGGTCTACATGGGAACCCCGTGTGCATGTCAAAGTAATGTCGTTGCACTCGCACCTGATAAGAGCGCGTCTGTGCCTGGCGATGGCGAACCGACCGCGTTGAGGACGGATCTTTTTCAAACGCGCCAACAGTTCGCGGTTTCGTGACTTGGCGTGTTGCGAGTGGAACTGCCGGATTACGCTTTCACCGAAAATATAGACGCTTGAAGTTGCGTAGACGAGCGCAATCCGTTGACGCATGCTGTTCGAAAATGAGGAAGAATCGCGCGACTGACGATGGACTCTCGGCCGCAGTAGAGTTCGAATCAATAACCAACAATGGGGTACAAATGCCGCTCATCTTCGTATATTTCATCGGGGCGTTGCTTGGTGTCGGTGTGCTCGCCACAACTGTATCGGGCGGCTCGATCAATTCCGGTAGTTTTGTCTGTCAGGTAGCCCACTTCAACAAGTAGTGCAGTTTCTCGACCGACTGGGTTTTTGGCGATCCGAAAGATACCGGCAGGTCGAAGGGGCGGGGTTGATGGTCAACGATCCGGACATGATCGTTGCGGTGCGACTGGCCGATGCACACGGGCATCCAGTCTCGGAGCATGTGATGGCGACGAATTCGTGGAATCTTTTCGGTTTAAGAAGCCCGTTTCTGCTCCGTGCTCGTCGCTGCATCGCGCCGCGCGTCGTGCCTCGGGACCTCGCGATGGCCTCACTGCACCGACCGCCTGGCGCTGCGGCTGATTTCAGGCAGAGGCGGTTGCGCGAATCCGGGCGGTCGGCTCAGGGCTTTCTCACGCCAATAACCGGCTTGCGAATGTGCCTTTCCGTCCGTCCCAAAGGCGATGCGCGTTCGGCGCGGGCGAGTGTCAACTTGTTCGGTCAATCTTTCGGATTTTTTGGCCCTGTTGTTGTTGGCCAGCACTCGCGTCCATTACGCTGCACTACAGCAATTGACTTTTGATGTCGCGAGCCCGGCTACATGCATTTCCGTAGGCCGGTGTGCGACGGCGAGGCGCGCATCAACGCGATGTGCTTGATTCCAGCGTCAACGATGCGTTCTCTTGAGCGGTTACGAACTTCGCGCCATGCAGGAAAAGGCCGGCGGAGCGGATTTTCGCCACAGTCCCGCGAGGAGCAACATACTTATGAAAGCCGTCACGATCGCTATTTGCAACTATAACTACGAGCGCTACCTGGCCGATGCCATCGATTCCGCGTTGGCCCAGGATTATGCGGCGACGAAGGTGATCGTGATCGACGATGGATCGGTCGACGCGTCGCGGGAAGTGATCGACAGTTACGGCTCGCAGATTCGGAGCATCCTGAAAGAGAACGGCGGGCAGGTTTCGGCATATAACCGTGCGATCGAGGAAATCGATACCGAATACGCGATCCTGCTCGACGCGGACGACGTCCTCTATCCGCATGCCGTGACCGAAGTGATGCGGCGATTCGAATCGAGTGGGTGCGTGAAGGTACAGTTCAAGCTCGATGTGATCGACAATGACGGCCAACCTTCCGGCATATTCGTCCCCCATTCGGATCCTCCAGTCGATTGCGGACGACTGCTCAAGCGAGGCTGGCTCTATCCGTCGCCTCCCGCATCGGGCAACGCATATCGCGTGAGGGCGCTGCGCAGGATATTCCCATTGCCGGAGACGCCCGACGGGCGGTATGGTGCGGATTTCTATGCGATTTACGGCGTGGTTCTGGTCGGCCAGGTTGCCAGCATTCCCCGATCGCTAGGCGCTTACCGTGTACACAATTCGGCGGAGCGAGACGTCTCGTTTGCGAATTCAGAGAAAAACAACAAGGCGCCGAAGGCGTATGTGACGCGCTGGCGCGTGTTGAGACGCGTTGCACAGACGCGCCTCGGAATCGAGCTTCCGGTCGCCTTCTGGGACTTTTCGCACGAGAAGGCGATCTTCTCCGAAAGAATGTACGGCGCGCAGTTCCTCAGCCGCTGGCGCTGGTTCGCGCTCGAGTCGCACAGCTATTTTCATTCGATCGTCGCCAATCCGTTCTGGAGCGCGAAGAAGAAAGTCGGCACGATCGGCTTGTCATGCCTGTGTCTCTTTCCCTACGCACCGCTTTCGGATCTCGTGGTTCGCTACATCTCGAACCCGCTCGCGCGCGGCGGCAGAAAAGGGTGTTGAAGCGTATGTCGTGCGGCGCTGGTTGGGAGCGTAGCGCGTTCGCTACGGCGCATGACCCGGCACAACTTGCGACAGACGATCGGAATGAGCTTGAGAGAAGAGATTATGGGCCGTAAGGAAAACGTCCGATCGATCGCATTCATCTATGGCGGTTATGCGATGAGGTACCTTTATCTCATCGTCGTGATCCCGTTCTACGGGCGTGTTCTCGGGGTTGCCGAATACGGTCGCGTGCTCGCTGCGATGTCGTTGATGAGCGTGGTGTGGATGATCGTGGGATACGGCTTCACGCTCGTGGGCATTCGTGACATCTCCGGCACGCAGGACAGGAACGAGCAGAATGCGATCTTTTCGTTGCACGTGAGCGCGCGTTTTCCGACCATTCTGGCCGGTGCCGTCGTGGGCATTTGCGCCACGTATTATTCGCCGCTCCTTTCCGCGCGTCCATTGATAGGAATTCTCGCGACTGCGCTCGGCATCGTGTCGGGCTCGAACCTGGGCTGGCTGTTTCAGGGGCGTCATCATTTTCGCGTGCCTGTCATGCTTGAGGTCGCCGGATTTGCGTTGAGCCTCGTGCTGGTGCTCACGCTTGTGCGCGGCCCAGCTGATTCGTCGTGGGTGCTGGGTAGTCTGCTGCTTTCCGGTGTCGCGTCGACCGCAGTCGCGTATGGCATGACGGTGGCTGATCTGGGCCTTCCCCGTATCGCGTGGCGAGGCGTCGTGAGGTTGTTGCGCGGCTCTACGATGCTCTTTTGCTATTCGACCGGCTCCGTGGTGTTGACGGCATCGTCGACCTATATGCTCACGCTGCTGTCGACGCCTGCGCAGGTCGGATATTTCGGAGCAGCGGAGCGTTTCGCGACGATCGGGCTCGGCCTGATGGCGCCGGCGGCACAGGTTTTCATCCCAACCATCTCGCGGCAACTGGCTCAAGGCAATCATGATGGTGCGCGCGCGCGACGAGTCTTCGCGGCGCGGTATTGCTGATCGGTTACGGGATGCTTGCGCTGTGCAGCGCGCTCGTACTTTCACCGTTCCTGATGCCGTTGATTCTCGGCTCGGCGTTTGCGCCAAGTGCGCACGTGCTGCAGCAACTTGCATGGATGTTTCCCTTTGCCGCCTTCAATCAGTTCATCGGCTTTTACGTCTTCGTCCCGCGCGAGAAAGATCACTTGCTTGCCGTCGCCGGCCTGATTTCCGGTGTGCTCAATCTGACGACGGCCCTTTTCCTCGGGCCACGATATGGCGCGACGGGAATGGCGATGGCGCGGGTGATCGGGGAAGTAACGCTTTCGCTAATCCTGTTGTGTCTGGCTATTCGCTCGGGCCTGCTGAAGTCGATCGTGCGGCCGTCGGCGCGGCTTCCAGAGGCTGCGCCGTCACCCGCGCCGGCCATCAACGAGTGAATGGCGGTGCGTCAATTCCGGCATCAGGAAACGATTCCCGCCGACTGCGTCGCAAGAAGCAGTGAGCTTCTTGGCCTCGATGTGCTGCCGGCCCGTCGTCGACACATGCGTTCCGAGGGATATCCGGCACTTTCGTGTGAAGACGATCTGGCGTGTCGGCCAGAAGCGACAGCCGGTGCATGCGGAATTTCTGACTACGGCGTTGAAGCGATGAATCAGCCATTTTTGCGAATTTGCCGGTGTTCCTCCTTGTGGGCTTTTTTCGGTGCGGTGCGCGGACCGAGCAGTCGTCAGCAATACCCGCGCGCACAATTAGCCAAACATGAATCTTGACGCTTGCGATGCGCGACGTTGGCGGGTGCGTGGAATCCGGCTGTTACCGTCTCTCGAGGGATGCCCGACCTCACATTCGGCAAGCGATGTCGGCGCTTGCGGCAGCGGAATTCCCCTGCTTGTCCAGGATGCAGGCGGCGTCGCTTTTAGTACGTAATCCGTCAGCAGCTCGAGGACGAGCTTCTCGATGAAGCTGTTCAGGCACTCGTTGACAAGCTCGGTCCAGAAATTGAGGCGCGGTAGATCATTCGTTCTGGACTTTGGGCGATTTGTTGGAATTTGCTTTGGGAATCGTACTTCGAGCGTCGCGAGAAATTCAAGGCGAACACATTACAAATAGCCAAGTTGTCGTAATTTTCAGCCACGCTGCAAATGGCCGGGTTCGGCGAGCCTATGCTTACTTGCGCGCTGGGTTGCGAGAACTTGTTGTGTGGGGTAGTACAGACTCCTAAGTAATGTCAACTTCTCGTGATTTATATGCGATATCAGAAATATTGAAATTTTCTTAAATGCAATCTGCATACCTGTTTTCGTAGTCAAATTTTCTTTTGAAGTGATGAAATAACTTTCGTTCCGTCATTGCATTTAAACGTTATTAAGGATAACGATATGTCATCGATCGGGTCAAAATCACCTGGCGCGAGCCGTGCCGTCACGGCTACTTCTGCGAGCGTGGAGTGCGCCGCCCAGAGAATCGATGATGCGAAAAACGGATTATTGCAGCCGCAGGACGTTTCCGGACTGGAGGAGCGAGCCGCGCTGCCGGGGGCAAGCGATCGGGTCAAGCGCGTGTTCGACATCGTCTGCGCACTCAGCATGATCGTTGTCCTGGCCCCGCTGTTGCTCGTGATTGCAGTCATGGTGATGCTTGATGGTGGTCCGTGCGTCTTCGGACATACGCGTATTGGCTTGAACGGTGTCAAGTTTCGGTGTTTGAAGTTTCGTTCGATGGTCACAAATGCGGATGAGGTTCTCAAGGAACTGCTGGAGCGTGACCCGGTCGCTCGGGCCGAATGGGAACGAGACTTCAAGCTGAAGGACGATGTGCGTATCACTAGGCTTGGTCGCTTTATCAGAAGAACGAGCATCGACGAACTGCCGCAGTTGTGGAATGTCGTGCGAGGCGAGATGAGCCTCGTCGGACCGCGTCCTATCGTTGAAGCGGAACTGGAGCGGTATGGCCCGTATACGAACTACTACCTGATGACGAAACCAGGCATTACCGGCATGTGGCAAGTAAGCGGGCGCAGTGATCTGGACTATGCTTCACGCGTGTCGCTCGACGTGCAGTATGCAAGGACGAGGTCATTCGCCGGAGACGCGCTGATCATGATCAAGACAATCGGCGTCGCGCTCAAGAGGCGTGGCGCGTATTGAAGCGTACGTGGCGCAACGACGCAAGTACGGAGTGACGGAGCAGGCGTGCCGTTACGGATGGGTCTCATGATGCGCGAGTCTAGATGAAGTACGACAAGGACAATCGATGAGCAAAAGTATCTACGGTAACGCGATCGCCGTTATGTGGCGTGGCGTACAGAGTTGCATTGGTACTGGGCACAGCATCATGATGCTGTCAGCGTGTACGCGCGCACTGGCATGCTCGCGCCCCCCGTGCCGTGTTTGCATCGGATAGGAGGCGATCAATCATGGCGACTGTCTTCCGTGCCGCACGCCTGTCGATCAACGGCCGCTTTCTCGGCCGCCGGCCGACCGGCGTTGACCGCTTTGCCTTTGAGGTTGTGCGTAGCATCGACCAGCTGGTGGCGGCCAACGATCCCGAGGCTGCAGGTCTCGCGATCGATGTCCTTGTGCCTGAAGGTGTGACGCTTGCGCCGGACACCTTTGCGCGGCTCAACCTGCGCACGGTTCCCGGCAGCGGCCAGTCCTGGGAACAGTTCAGCTTGCCTTTGGCGGCGCGTGGGACATTGCTCCTCAACTTGTGCAACTCCGGCCCGCTATTCTTTCGCAATCAGGTGACCGTGCTGCACGATGCTGCCCCGGTAAGCGTGCCCGATGCGTACACGCCTGCGTTCCGTACCTGGTATCGCGCGATGGCGCCGTGTATCGGCCGTGTTGCGCGCCGGGTTTTGACGGGCACGGAGTTCGCTCGACGAGAGATCAACCGTGCCTATCAGATTCCGCTTCAGAAGATCGGCGTCGTACCCGAAAGCGGTGAGCACATCCTGCGCGCGACGGACACGGTCGATGTCGTTCAAAAGTTCGGGCTCGGCAGGCGGCCTTACATATTTGCGGTCAGCAGCGCAAGTCGCCACAAGAATTTCAGGCTCGTGATCGAAGCGATGGAGAAACTCGAAGGCGACCGTTATGACTTTGTGATTGCGGGCGGGAATTTGCCGATCTTCAACAAGCAAGAGGAGGTGCTCCCACGGTTCGTCAAACAGGTGGGGTACGTGTCCGACGCAGAACTGAAAGGCCTGTTTCGCAATGCGGCTTGTTTCGTGTTTCCGTCGCTGTATGAAGGCTATGGTTTGCCGCCGGTCGAGGCGATGACGCTCGGCTGCCCTGTCATCGCGTCGAACTTGCCGTCGATCAGGGAGGCCTGTGGTAACGCGGCTGTCTACATTTCGCCACACGACCCCGGTCAACTCGCGGATACGATGGACCGTGTGATGAGCGATCCGCAACTGCGTACCGCGATGCGCCAATCTGGTCATGCGCACGCTGGGCGCCTTTCGTGGCGCGACAGTGCGCTCGCCATACTTGAGGAGATCTCGCCGTGGCTCGACCGGCAATGAACAATTGGTCCACTCCCACTGCGCTGGCGGGCGAGGGGCAGTTTGGCCGCGTCGCGATCGTCCATGACTGGTTGACGACCTTTGCCGGATCGGAGCGCGTGTTGGCGGAGATCACCCGTATTTGGCCGCATTCCGATCTTTACAGCGTCGTCGACTTCTTGCCGGACGAACACCGCGGCGTGCTGCTCGGCAAGCGCGCGAAGACATCGTTCATTCAGCTCTTGCCGCGCGCGCGACAATCGTACCGGACATATCTTCCCCTGATGCCGCTCGCGGTGGAGCAATTCGACCTGTCGGGCTACGACCTCGTGATCTCGTCGAGTCACGCAGTCGCCAAGGGGGTCATCACCGGCCCGAACCAGCTTCACGTGAGCTACGTGCATTCGCCGATCCGCTACGCGTGGGATCTGCAACACCAGTACCTCCAGGAAGGTGGCCTGCAATCCGGCCTCAAGGGCGCGCTCGCCCGCGCATTGCTGCATTACATTCGAATTTGGGACCATCGCACGGCGCACGGCGTGGATCATTTCATCGCCAACTCCGATTATGTCGCGCGGCGCATCCGGAAGGTGTATGGCCGCGCCGCGACTGTCATCTATCCACCCGTCGACGTCGAGAGATTTACGCCTGGAACGGCACGCGAAAATTTCTATCTGACGGCGTCGCGCCTCGTGCCGTACAAGAAGATCTCGCTCGTCGTCGAGGCGTTTTCGTTGATGCCGGAGCGTAGGCTTGTCGTCATCGGCGACGGGCCAGATTTTGCGAAGGTGAAGGCCGCGGCGCCACCGAACGTGACGTTGCTGGGCTACCAGTCGAACGAAGTGCTGATCGACTTCATGCAGCGGGCGCGCGCATTTGTGTTCGCTGCCGAGGAAGACTTCGGCATCGTTCCGGTCGAAGCCCAGGCATGCGGCACACCCGTTATTGCGTATGGCCGTGGAGGTGCGCTCGAAACGGTCATCGCTTCATCCGACCAGTCGAGAAGAACAGGCCTGTTCTTTGCCCATCAGAGCACCGCGAGCATCGTCGATGTGATCGAGCGTTTCGAGGCAGCGGGACCGTTTGATGGCGCTGCGTGTCGACGCAACGCGCTGCGGTTTTCGCCGGCGCGATTCAGGCGGGAGATGTTTGATGCAGTGCGCGCGTTGTATGAGCCTCGAACACCCGTACACATGTCGGACAATCCGCCGCAGGCCGGGATGCTCGCGCACGAGCCAGCCGAGGAAGGTCTCCGAGGGGCGTCGTGAATAGGACGTTTGCGTGTGTTGATCGTCGGTGTTTCATCCTTTTGGCAGTGTGCCGTCCTGAAGGCGTGGTGAACGGGCTTTTGATCGCACACGTGCTTTTGAGGCCCTTCACCAGGACAGCTTTCACGCCCGAGTGTCGTGCAGCCGCCCAGATTGCGCACGCATCGCCGACATCGTTCTTGACTGCATCTGACGCAAGGGAACTTTCACATTGGAAAATTCTTGTGTTGCGCTGGATGCGGCGGGTAGTCGATGTGCATGAAGTGCTGATAGAGCGCGAATCGGAAAACCCCGTCTAGCGCACTGAAGATGACGCGTCGAGCATCCAAGCGTGCGTTCAGGTCATAAATCTCCGGACTGTTGTCCGACGTGATTGAGGGTGGGTGAGCGGACGATCAGACATGCAATGTGGTTTCGATATCTCACATATCCTCGCCAATAGCTCTCGACTTTCGGCCTTCGCGGGCATCAGAAAGCTACGGCTGGCGTATATGTTCGATGGTGAGAAGGTGTGTTCGGTTTAACGTCGCGTATTGGGGTCAGAAAGTCAGCCATGTTTTTCTGACCGATTTGCGTCGCGGGAAGGAATCGGAGCTGAAATCGAGACCGTTCGATTAACACATGCAGTATTGTCGAGTTCCGCTTGGAACGATAATGTCTACGGGGGTAAGATCATGACGGGATTCAATCGCAGTCGTCGAGGATTCCTCGGTGCATCGGCATCGGCTCTTTCGCTGACCGCCTTCCCGAAACTCGCATTCGCAACGACCGAGACGTACACTCGACTCGAGTGGCAGCAGTTCAAGCTGACGCCGCAATACACTTCGTTTCTGAATGCGATCGGTAGGATGCGCGCGAACACGGATGCAACGAGCCGGAATTCATTGCAATACTGGGCAGACATTCACCACCACAGCTGCCCGCATCGGATGCCATATTTTCTCGCATGGCATCGTGGCTACATATACTATTTCGAGCAGCAATTGAGATTGGTGTCGGGCGACAGCGCGCTCAATTTGCCATATTGGGATTACTACTCCTATTGCGTGATGCCTGCTGAGTTCACCGATAACGCCACCGGCAATCCGCTGTTCGCATCACGGATGAACACGAACGTTTATAGCGCGCTGGACTTGTCGCCGTTCGCTCCGACCGTGGTCACCTTTCAACGGGGAACGACGAATTCATTTGAAGCCGCGATTGAAACCGCGCCTCACAATCCGGTGCATAACATCATCGGCAACACGATGGCAACGATGGTCTCGCCGCTCGATCCGATCTTCTATCTGCACCACGCCAACGTTGACCGTCTGTGGCGCGCGTGGGCGCTTCCCAACGGAGGAAGCATGCCCGCACCGACCGATCCCTATTGGGCGGGCTCATTCAACTATGCAACGAATCTGACGATGTCGAAGGTGAACACGTATTTGCCGAGCGGCGTGCTGGGTTACGACTACGCGAACGTTTCAGGGCCGACCGCGCTGCCGGCAGAAAGTCGCGCCGCACAGATCATCCGCGTGCAGGCACAGGTCGAGCCGGTGCGTCGGCGCCCACCGATCTTGTCGCTTGCTCCTGCGGGCGCGCGTGCGATTTCCGCTGGACGCCGATCGATCGGCGGCGTGACACGCTTGCGGTTGACGGAAGAGTCGGTCAGTGCGCGCGTCGTGGCGGATACGAATTCCGCGAAATCGGTACACGATATGCTATTGCAGACCAGATCGGCCTATGAGGCGGCGGCAATCGGTCTACCCGCTCAGGATCAAGCGCGCGCTCAGACTCAGCCAGGCGCGTACAGGTCGATACTGGTCGTATTCGACGATATTACGTTGACGATCGCCGGCAGGAACGGAGGCTATTTCTATAACGTCTACCTGAACCTGCCCGATGGCGGGGACGTCGACACGGAGCGTTCGCAACACTTCCTTGGCACATTCGGACCCTTCGAAGTGGCGGGAGCCGCGCATTCCGGATCGGTCATGCTCGACTTTCCGGCAACCCTGGCGCTGCTCAAAATGAGCGCGACTCAAACCCGAGAATACGTCGTGTCGCTGGTGCGCGTGAACGGGCCGAAAGCGCCAAAGGGGCTGGTGATGCGTATCGGCGAATTGCGTGTCGAGCTGTCGACAGCGGCGCCTTTCATTTCGACACCGGTCGCTCCGCGTATGCCGGGCGATGCCAATTGAGGCGGATTCCGTTACACGCCGGCATCGGGCTCGAGTCCCGGTAACGTCATCGCAGAGTCAGCGTGAAGCCTTATACATCGCGCAGGGGTGGGGGTAGGAGAGCAGCCGCGCGGCCGATCCTTGCTCGATGAACTGCACTGGCGGCTTGCGCTGCCCGGACGGGGAAGCGTGTCGACGCACAATGGAAGCTCTTCTGCCGCGGCAGTTGCCGTTCATTCGAGATCCGGAACCGGTGGCGGGAAAATCGGACACGACGCATGCACCGGCACCGATCTGGGTCAATTTCGAGAATCCGGCGGCGTGTGCCGGAAGTATCCGACATCCGACGGCCCTGACGTCAAGCCTTGTTCGAATCCGTATGCGTCGTTTCCTTCGCGTTGACGTCCACGGTGTCCGGATGCGTGAGCGGGTGCTGTGTGTCGGACGGCGGCGCCGTGTCCCCGTCGTGCATGCCTTCCTTGAATCCCTTCACCGCGCCGCCGAGGTCGTTGCCGATGTTGCGCAGCTTTTTCGTGCCGAACACCAGTGCGACGATCAGCAGCACGATCATCCAGTGCCAAAGACTCAACCCGCCCATGATGCACCCCTTCTAGATGTCGCCGCGCGCGGCGAGAATATGAGCTTGCGGACGCTTGTCGATACAGGCGAGCGTCTGTCTCGCGACGCCCCTGTCGGACGATGAGACGCCCCTGTCGGACGATGACTTTGGCGCCGAGGCCGAGACGCTTCAATTTCGAAAGGCACCTGAAAACACGATGCTACACAAAACGCGGGCGCCCGAGCAATTCGTTGAGCTATCGCATTCGCCTCGCACCCCGCATGCCGTGTGGCCCAGGCGCGCGTTCCCGGTGCTCGCTGTCACAGTCAACCCCTCGTCAGGCCCTTTTGAAAATTCGCTCCGCAGATGTGGGCAATATGTCGACGTCTACTCGATGCAATGGGGCGGCTTCATCCAATATGAGCATCTATGCCATTGTGCCAAGCGATGGAGAATGTGGCGTAAATGTCAGCCATTTTGGCGCAAACAGCGCGATAAAAATCGATCAGACGGAATTGGCACCATATGGCACAGTATGCGCGAGACGCAATCCGATCGCACTCGTCCGATTGTGCAGGGGTGCAGCGCTTGTCAGACGGAATCGAATGCCTATACTTCGGATGATTAAGCGAGATCCGGCTTGTCAAGCGAAGTCGCGACGCTCTTGCTGCCGCAGTGCAGTCGCTGGTCGGGTAGTGCGGTGATCCTGGCGATGGGGAAATCGGGCGATGTGATGGTCGTTGATGGCGTTAAAGATACTCCGCTGCTGTACTAAATGAAAGATAATGTCCGCCATAACTTGATTGGCGGAATAATCTCGTGCAGCCACGATTCGGGGTGAGTCACGATGAAAGTCAAGCCCGTTTCCACGAGCGGGATAATACCGGTGATTGGCTTCTGCACCGGTCTTGTGGCGCTGATGGCTGGCGTGCCCCATGCCTGGAGTGGTCATGGCTCGACGCAGCGCGGTTTCCAGATGAAGCGGGCGGTAATTGCGCGCGCTGCGCATGCCGGTTTGTGTCCCTTGATTGCTGCCCAAGTGAAAGGGAATTTCGCTAGCGAACGCATACAGGCCCGAGCTGCCATTTGCGTCAGCGAGAAGGTTGCCCAGGACCCTGTGTCGGGTAGGCGGGTCGACCTCGGACTTTCTTCCGATCTTCCAATCATGTTCGCCGTGGCGGATCATCGGCCTTTGTCGGAACCGAGATTGACGGTCCCTCCTATCTATGGCCTGAACCTATGTGCTCAAGCTTATCGGCCTGAGTTGCGATACCCACATCGGAATCCTGATCACCTTGTCATGTTCTGTCGTCGCGACCGGGCAAACGCCACCGGCGGTCAGGCTGCTACGCCCATCGCGTAAATGAAATGCAATGACGATTGTGTGAGATGGACCAAAGGCGGGCGAATGAAGATATCAACCAGACTCGCGCTGGCGGGATCGCTGGCGACAGGCGTCGTGGCGATCCTCTTCACCGTGCTGGTCGTGACAAACCAGCGCGTGAATAAGAACATCGAGAACAATGAGGTGGCGGGCAATATCCTCGATGCGGCAACGGCGCTCCGGTATCTCACGCTCGAGTATGCACAAGGCCGCGACGTACACACTCTGGCGCAATGGCAGGCCCGCAATGCATCGATGTCGGGATTGCTTTCGGGTGCTGCTGGATTCGCCAGCAAGGAGGAACGGACCACGCTGGATCAGCTTCGGCGTGCGCATCGTAACGCGGAAGCGTTGTTTGCAGAACTGGTCAACGATCGTCAGCTGACGGGTTTGGAAAGCCGACTGGACGCGGCGAGGCCGGAACTGGAGGCGAGACTCACCGGACAGATCATGAACCAGACGCAAGACATGATTTCCAATGCCCATGCGATGTTCGACCGCGGCCGGCGCGGTGTGCTCGATGCGCAGCAACGTGCGATCTTCGCGGTCTCGCTGTTCGGTGCCGTCGTCTTGCTGACGCTCGTGATGTCGTTGATCCTGACGCTGCGCAGTATGATCCGGCCGCTGGCCAGGCTGCGCGCGGGCGCAATGGTCATGGGTGCGGGTAACCTCGACCACAGGCTTGCCGTCACCTCGCGCGACGAAATCGGGGACCTCTGCCGGGCGTTCAACGAGATGGGGGAGGCGCTCGGCGCAAGCATGGTTTCGCGAGACGAACTCGAGCGCGCGAAGGAAAGGCTGCAGCGGGAGATCAGTGAGCGCAAGCGGGCCGAGGAGCACTTCCGTCAGGTCGTCGAAGCCGCGCCGAACGCGATGATCATGGTGAATGGCGACGGCCGGATCGTACTCGTGAATTCCCAGACGGAAAAGGTTTTCGGTTACGCCCGCAAGGAGCTGATCGGGCAAGGCATCGACGTGCTCGTGCCGGAGCGATTTCGGCCACACCATCCGGACTATCGCAGCACATTCCTTCGGGATCCCCGAAGCCGACCGATGGGCGCGGGGCGCCATCTCTACGGTGTGCGCCAGGATGGCAGTGAAGTGGCACTGGAAATTGGGCTCAACCCCGTCGAGACCGCCAATGGCGTATTCGTGCTTGCCGCCATCGTGGACATCACCGAGCGCAAGCAGGCCGAGGACAAGTTGCGCGAGCGGACCGAGGAACTGGCCCGCTCGAACCGCGATCTGGAACAGTTTGCGTATGTCGCTTCGCATGATCTGCAGGAGCCGCTACGGGCGATTGCGGGGCCGTTGCAGCTACTGCAACGGCGATACCGTGGACGGCTTGACGCGCGGGCCGACGAATTCATCGAGCACGCAGTCGATGGTGCCAGCAGGATGCAGGCGCTGATTGAGGATTTGCTTGCGTTTTCCCGTGTGGGGCGATCCAGCGAGCCCTGGCAACTGACAGAGTGCAGGGAGGCGCTGGACAAAGCGCTCGCGAACCTAGCCGTCGCGATCCAGGAAAGCGGCGCGCAGATAACCGATGACGGGCTGCCCGCGGTCCGCGCGATATCCGGCCAGATCTCGGTGCTGTTTCAGAACCTCGTCGGAAACGCGATCAAGTTCCGCAGCAGGGATCGCACGATGCAGATCCACGTGGGGGCGACGATCCACGACGATGCGTGGGTGTTTCACGTGACGGACAACGGGATCGGGATCGAGTCACGGTTTTTTGACCATATCTTCCTGATTTTTCAGCGCTTGCATACACGTCGTGACTATCCCGGTACCGGCATCGGCCTCGCGCTGTGCAAACGCATCGTCGAACATCACGGCGGCCGCATCTGGGTCGAATCAGAGCCGGGCGCCGGCACCACGTTCTTCTTTACGCTGCCGCGACGGGATGGCCGTGATTTGAAATAACCATGCCACCGGTAGGAGGTCAATCATGCTTGTCGATGCAAGTGGCGATCTGGTCGAAATTCTGCTGGTCGAGGACAGTCCGACCGATGTCATGATGACTCGAGAGGCGCTCGAGTCCTACAAGGTGCTGAACCCGCTTCGGGTGGTGGAGGATGGCGTCGAGGCCATGGCATTTCTCAGGCGCGACGGGCAATACGCATCGGTGCGCCGGCCGGGCCTGATCCTTCTTGATCTCAACCTGCCGAGAAAGAGCGGCCGGGAAGTGCTCCAGGAGCTCAAGGGTGACCCGGCGCTGATGACCATCCCGGTCGTCATCCTGACGACATCGAAGTCGGAAGAGGACGTGGTGCGATCCTACGGTTTCCACGCGAACTGCTACATCACGAAGCCGGTGGATTTCACGAAGTTCTCTGACGTGGTGCGCACCATCAACGACTACTGGTTTGGCGTGGTCACATTGCCGCCGTCGGAAAGATGAACGCCTTGCGTCCGGCATTGCAGGTCCTTCTCGTCGAGGACAGTGCGAGCGACGCCTTGTTTATCGAAGAGGCACTCGCAGATGTGCAGGACTTCGAAGCCTGCCCGACCCGCGCCGAGTGGTTGTCCCACGCCATCGAACATGCGCAGACGGCGCCCTGCGATGTCGTGCTGCTCGATCTCGGCCTGCCGGACTCGCAGGGGCCCGACACGTTTCGCCGCTTTCATAGGCAGGTTCCGAGTGTCCCCGTGCTCGTGCTAACCGGTCTCGACGATATCTTGATCGGGCTGCAGGCGATACAGGAAGGGGCGCAGGACTATTTGCTCAAGCGCGATATCGAGGTGTCGCTGCTCGGCCGTGCAATCCGCTATGCGATTGAACGGCACCGTGTGGCCGCCGAACTCGTGGCCAGCAAGGAGCGTTTCCAGCTGGCGGTGAACGGTGCGTCGGCAGGGCTGTGGGACTGGGATCTGGGAACCGATTTGGTCTATTTCTCTCCGCATTTCAAGGAGATCATGGACTACCACGACGACGAACCTGCTGACGAGAATCACGCGCTCCTCGATGCGATTCACCCCGATGACATCGAGCGCGTCAGGGCGGCGCTGGCGGCGCACCTCGAGCAGCGGTCGCCTTACGACGTCGAGTACCGGGTGAACTTTCGGTCGGGTACCTCCCGCTGGATTGAATCCCGTGGACAGGCGTTGTGGAACGGCGCGGGCCAGCCGTACCGGATGGTGGGCTGGATTATGGACGTCACGGACCGAAAACGCGATGAGGAGGCGCTGCGGATTTCGCGCGAGGAGCTGCGCCGTCTGTCGGCCCACATTCAGCACGTGCGCGAGGAAGAAAAGGCGCGGATCGCACGTGAGCTGCATGACGACCTTGGTCAACAGTTGACGGCGCTGAAGATGGGTCTGGCCGAGATCGAGATTAGGCTGAAGGGACAGGCTGCGGCGACACAGACGGTGCGCGACCGCTTAAGCGACATGAGCCGGCTGATCGATATGACGGTGGCGTCGGTGCGCCGGATAGCGGCGGATCTGCGGCCGGTGATGCTGGACGATCTCGGGCTGATGCCCGCGATCGACTGGCTGGTCAATGACTTCACGGATCGCTACGGAATCGATGTCGAGCGCCGCATCGATCCGGGCGACACGACCTTCACGGGGATTGGCGCGACGACGCTGTTCCGCATCGTCCAAGAAGCGCTTACCAATGTTGCGAGACACGCGAACGCTACGGCTGTCGTCCTGACGCTATGCATCGAAGGTGGCTGCTGTATGCTGCGCGTGGCCGATAACGGGCGTGGCGGCAGAATCGTGGATGGCGGCGGCAGTGATCGACAGGACCAGTCGTTCGGCCTGGTCGGCATTCGCGAGCGCGCACACATGATCGGCGGTTCGGTGACGATCGACACTGCCGATGGCAAAGGCTTTTCGATAACGGTAACGTTTCCGCTGCATGCGGTACAACAGCAAGAGGTACTGCCATGATCCACGTACTGATCGCAGACGACCATACACTGGTTCGCGAAGGATTGCGTCACATTCTGCAGAATGCGAACGATTTCGAGGTCGCTGGCGAAGCCTCGGACTGGATAACAGCAATCTCGTTGATCCACTCGACAGACGCGCAGGTGCTGATGCTCGACTTGTCGATGCCGGGGGGCAACGGTATCGAGCTGATCCGGCAGATCAAGGACGAAAAGCCAAGTCTGCGCATTCTCGTGCTGACGATGCATGCTGAGCAGCAGTATGCGGTACGCGCGTTCAAGGCCGGCGCATCAGGCTACCTCACCAAGGAAAGCGCCAGCACCGAGCTGGTGTCCGCAGTGACGAAGGTCGCAGGGGGGGGCGTCTACGTGAGCATCGAGATGGCCGAGCGCCTTGCGCAGAACCTGAACGAGCCGGCCAACATCCCGCCGCACCAGCGGTTGTCCGACCGCGAATTCGACGTTTTCCGCCGCCTCGCAGCGGGTCAGAGCATTTCCGAGGTTGCTCGCGAGCTGTGCGTCAGCGCAAAAACGGTCAGCACGTACAAGACGCGGATTCTCGAGAAAATGCAGATGCCGCACGAAGCCGCGCTTGTCCGCTATGCGACACGCCACGGGCTGTTCGACGAAAACGACATCGTCTAGACGACACGACCCGGCTGCATTGGAACGAGAGAAGGCATGGTGACCACACAACCCATCAACCGCGATGAGGATGCAGCGCCGATGCTCGCCGCCCGGTATGTCGTGATGCGCTCGTCGGGTGTCGGCTTGCATTGCCGTCGATGGACGCGGAACGGGGCGCCAGGATGGTCGACATTACCTGCATGGCCACCACCCCACCCACGATACGCGGTATCACCAACGTTGCAGGCCCGATTGTTCCGGTCATCGACGTGCGCCGGCACTTCGGGCTAGCTGCCGGGAAGTCTCCGCGAGCGACCATTTGCTCATCACGCGAACGTCGACACAGTGATTTCTTTGTTTTTTTGACAGCATGCCAGAAGTAAGCTTGTCGCAAAAGTGCTCGGACATTTGCATTCGTAGCAGCGCAAAGGTCCGCTGTCTTGAGCGGAGCTGAGCCGACGCTCGAACGTCCGTGCGAAAGCGTGGCCCATTGGCCGCTTCTGGCCGGTCATGGGTTCGATGTCAGCAAAATTCCCGTGACGTCGTCGGCAGCGCCCCAAGCAGCTCAGCCCGGTCGACGAGCTTGCTCGCGATCAGGTGCCGCACCGTGACGAGTCCGCACGCGCGCGAGCTGTCCTTTGCGCAGCGTCGCCAGCTGCTCGGCCGTCTGCATGCGGTCCATCTTGAGGCAATCGCGCAGCAGCGCCAGAGGATGCCGGCCGAGCGTAAAGCCCATCGCCCGTTCTCGGACGCCGGGCTCGCGGCGGCTCGTAGCGAGCGGGGTGCGCGACGGCGCCGCTGCGCGACCTGGCAGCGACGAGGCGTAGACACGCCTCAAGGACGCGCCGCCGGGAATGCGGCGCGAGCTGATCCAGGCCCTGTTGCGCCGGCATGCCGCCGCGGTGCTGCGAGTGCCGGAAGCCGCGCTGACGCCCGCGACGACCTTTCGGCAGGCCGGGCTGGATTCGCTGACTGGCCTCGAGCTGCGCAACGAACGAATCGTGGGCGAAGTGGGCTTGCCGCTGTCGTCCGCGGTGCTGTGGCGTCATCCGAAGGTCGGAGCGCTCGCTGAGATCTTGACACAGCAGCTCGGCTCGGACCGTCCGGCCGACGCGCCGCCGGCGCAGCCCGTTGCCGCGCCCCTGTCGGCGATGGACGCGTGCGGGTGGTTTCTCGTGCCGCGACCGTCGCGCGCGCGCCGCGCCTGCGGATCTTCTGCATCCCGTTCCTGGGCGGCCTGGGCTCAGTGTTTTCCGGCTGGGTCCGGCACCAGCCCGAAGAGATCGAGTTGCAGGCGCTGCAGTTGCCGGGGCGGCCACCGCGCCACGCCGAAGCGGCGCATTCCCTCTATCCGGAGCTGGTCGACGCGCTGCGCGATGCGCTGCTGCCGCGCCTCGACGCGCCATACGCGATAAGATTGGTATTCCACGCTATTTGACAATCCTTCTGTCCGACATAAGCTTACGCTACGTCCTTCTTCGTGCCTGAGAATGGACGCCTCTGCGACCCGGCACAGTCGCTCGGCTGTGACCGGGTTTTTTTGGGGGGCCGTCGCACGAAGCCTTAGAGAGTTTGAGTGCGATTGCGCAACCTGAGGCTCGACTTTAAGGATGTCAGAAGGAAGAGTTGCTCGATCGCAAGTCACTTCAGGCGTTGGGCTGCTGGACCAGTTATGGTGACCTGCGGCGGAATTCTGTGACCAATCAGGCAGTGAGTCTCGCGTCGATATTATCGGAATCCAGCCAGGCTCGACGGACCGTGGCCGGAGGTTGATAGCGATGGCGCTGTGGGGCCTGCGCTCGTTGTAGAACTACCGCCAGCGTTCGATGAGCACCTTGGCCTCGGCGCGGCTGCGGAACCATTCGCGGTTCAGCAATTCGTCTCGCAGCTTGCTGTTGAAGCTTTCGACGAACCCGTTTTGCCACGGACTGCCTGGGGCGATGAAGGCCGGGCCGATTGCAGCGTCGCGCAGCCAGCGTATGACCTTGGCCGCGGTGAATTCGGCGCCGTTGTCCGACCGTATGAACGCGGGCTTGCCGTATAGCCACATGAGTCGCGACAGCGTCAGGATCACATCCTGCGAACGCAGGCTGGCACCCACCTCGATCGCCAGGCACTCGCGGGTGTCTTCATCGATCACGCATAGCATCTTCAACGCTCGGCCATCCACCAGTTGGTCGTGCACGAAGTCGTAGCTCCAGACCGAATTGGGCTGCGTGGCGCCTGGCAGGCGTATGTCGGTGCCGCAACGACGTCGGCGAGGACGTCGCCGCGCAATGTTGAGCTGCAAGGCTCGCCACATTCGTCGCACGCGCGACTCGCTCAACGCCAGCCAGGCCGACATCCGGCGATAGCCGAAGCGCGGCACCTCTTGCGCGGCTGCAATCAGCCTCTAGCCCAGACTCCGATCCTTCTCCGGTTGCTTGAGCGTATAGGTCTCCACTCGGCGGCTCAGCCCCAGGTAGCGACATGCCTTGCGTTGCGAGAGCCCCTGCCGAGTCAGGACTTCCGGCGCCTTGCGCCGGCCCGTCGGGGCGATCATTTTTTTCGGCTGAACTCCTTCAGACCGTCGATTACTAGCATCTGCTCGGCGATCAGGCGCTTAAGCCGATCGTTCTCCGATTCCAGTTCCTTGAGCCGACGTGCGTCCGCCACATCCATGCCGCCGAACTTGTTGCGCCAACGATAGAACGTCTGTTCCGAAATGCTGTTCCGCTTGCATAGATCCTTCACCGGCTCATCCCGGCTCTCGGCCTCGCGCAAGATGCGGATGATCTGCTCGCCGGTAAATCGCTTCTTCATCGAGTTCTCCTTGTCTCTAGGATAAAAGAGAACTCACTTGCCGGATGGCTACAAGAGACATCTCAGGTCAGAAGGTATTGCGTACCTAACGAACAAACGTGGCCTGATGGTTATCGCAGAAGGCGTCGAAGAGGTCGCGCAATGCAACGCGCTGACGGAAGTTGGAATCAGGTTCGCACAAGGCTTCTTGTTTCAGCGACCAGCGAACATCTTGGAATTCGAGCGCATGTACCGTGCCGCACGCGTTCGGATGCAGACACCGGCACGTGCTGTGACGTAGACTACATCGGCGCTGGGGCAGCCGCATGACGTAATCGCGCGGCCGACCCGTGCTCACGATCACTCGGATTCGGTCGGGAACCATTCATGCTTTTTACCTTTGATCCAAGACGGCCCGCGGCCCCTCCAAGTCGCCCCGCCTTGGGGGCGCGATATTTCGGTGGCGGCGCAGCTTTACGAGTCCGGCTGCGCGGAGAAGTCTGGCGATCGAAAGTGTCTTCGACCGTCAGCCCGTAGTCTTGAACTGTTGCGCACACCTACCCAATGACGGGCTGCGTGCGTATTCCACGCAAACCGAACGCTCATTCCACGCTTAAGCGAACGCTGCGGACGTGGCGACGCGGGCCTGAGCGTTTTTACTCCGACACCTCCTTGCTGGTCAAACCATTTCGGCGCTTGCGCATCGATTCGCCGGCGAGCGTGAGGCGATGGGCGTTGTGAACGAGTCGGTCGAGGATCGCGTCGGCGAGCGTCGGGTCGCCAATGGCGGCATGCCAGTTCTCGATGGGGATCTGACTGGTGACGATCGTCGAGTGGGAGCCGTGCCGGTCGTCGAGCACCTCGAGCAGATCGCGCCGCGCCTGATCGGACATCGGCGCCATCGCGAGATCGTCGAGCACCAGGACCTCGGTTCGAGCCCACTGCGCGAGCAGCCGGGCATAGCGGCCGGCGCCGTGCGCGATCGCCATCTCCTCACTGAACTTCGGCATGCGCAGATAGCCAGCCGAGTAGCCCTGCCGGCAGGCCTGGTTCACCAGAGCGCACGCCAACCAGCTCTTGCCGAGCCCGGTCGGCGCGACCAGGATCACATTCTGCCGCTCCCGAATCCACTCGCCGGTCAGCAGCCGGGCGAGCAGCGTCCGGTCCAGGCCGCGCGACGAACGGTAGTCGATGTCTTCCGGCACGGCGTCGGGGAAGCGCAGCTTGGCGCGGCGCAGCCGCGCCGTGAGCAGGCGCGAATCGCGCTCGCTGGCCTCGCGCTCGACGAGCAGCCCGAGACGCTCCTCGAAGTCGAGCTGATCGATGCTGGCCTGCGATTGCTGCTCGGCCAGCGCCGCTGCCATGCCGAACAGGCGCAGCGCATGGAGCTTCTCGACGGTCGGATGATGCAACATGATGACGATCTCCAGTCAGTGGTAGTAGGACGGTCCGCGCACGTTCGCGTGCACGAGCGGCAACTCGGCCTGGGCCGCGGCCGTCTCGGCCTTGCTTTCCAGACCGTTCTTCAGCGTCGACGCAATGAAGCGGTAGTTCGACGCTTTCAGATCGATGGCGCGGCTGCAGGCGGCCTCCAGCCGCGTGGCCCCGTAGTCCTTGCCCAGCCGCAGCACACCCAGGCAGGCGCGGTAGGCTTGCTCCGGGTGTTGGCGGCCACTGAGCAGGTGCTCGACGACGGCGGCGGTGTGCGGACCGATACTGGCTGCCCATTTGAGCAGGCGTTGCGGGTTCCACTCGGTGGTGGCCGCCCGGTGATTCGGCGGCATGTGCGCGGCGATCGTGCTGTGATGGCCGCGCCGCTCACTGCGGGCATGCGCGGCAATGCGCTGGCCGCGATGGAAGATCTCGACGCTGGTCCTGGTGTAGCGCACGTCGACCTGTTCGCGCGCGTAGCGGTACGGCACGGAGTAGAAGTGCTCGACGACTTCGACGTGGTAGTCGATCCCGACGCGCGCGAGCTTCCACTGGGCGAACTGATACGGCCGCTCGGGCAGCGGCCGCAACGCCGGGCGATCGAGTTCCTCGAAGGCACTGCGGCGACAGCCGGGCAGCTTCTTGAACGGCTTGTTGTTCAAACCGACGAGCAGTGTGGCGATCGCGCGGTTCGCTTCATCGAGGCTGAACAGGCGCTGGTGGCGTAGCCGCGCCAGAATCCAGCGCTGAACGAGCAGCACCGATTGCTCGACCTTCGCCTTGTCCCGCGGGCGCCGGCTGCGTGCCGGGATGATCGCTACGCCGTAATACGCGGCCATCTCGCCGTAAGTGCGATTCAGAATCGGATCGTAGAAGTCGGGCTTGTGCACGCCGGACTTCAGGTTGTCCGGCACGACAATCTCCACGCAGCCGCCAAGGAACGTGAAGGCCCGGACGTGCGAGCCGATCCAGTCCTCGAGCTGCTGGCTCCACGTCGCTTCCGCGTACGTGTAGTTCGATGCGCCGAGCGTTGCGACGAACAGCTCGGCTTCGCGGATCTCGCCGGTGTGCGGATCAACGATGCCGAGCTTGTTGCCCGAGTAATCGACGAACAGCTTCTCGCCGGGCGCATGGGTCTGACGCAGCGTCACCGGCAGAGTCGCCGCCCAACGCTCGTAATGCTCGCAGAACCAGCTGTAGCCGTAGCCATCGGCCTCCTGGGCCTTGTACTCGTTCCACAACAGATCGAGCGTGACCCCCTTCTTGCCCAACTCGCGATGCACCGTCGGCCACTCGGGCTTCGGGCGCTCGCGGTTCGACGGCGGCGCCGGCGGGAACAGCAGTGCCTCGAGCGCCGCGTCGTCCATCGCCGTCGCCCGTTCGTAGCTCACTTGCGCCCGTCTGGCCCGATCCAGGTACTCCCAGACCGTCGCCTTGGACGCGCCAATCGTGCGCGCGATTTCGCTTTGGCTACGCTCGCAGACAAACCGCAGGCGCAGCACCTCTTTGATCTGACGCATGGATAACCTTGTTCTCGGCATTCGTGGCACCCTGGACCAAATCGTCCAGCGTGCCATGGTTATCCCGCATCGCCGCCGTCCTTCCTACCGTTCGCTTACGCGTGGAAAGTGCGTTCGGTTTGCCGTGGAATCAGCGTTCGGTTTGCCGTGGAAACTGCGTTCGGCTTGCTCTGGAATCCGCGTTCGCTTTGGCCTGGAATACGCATCCAAGTAAAACAGCGTATGCGGTCGGTCGTACCGATCAATGCAGGCGGCCCAATCGAGGCGTTCGACGAACGTGTTCGCGAGCCGCGGATGGGCCGCCGATAGTTCCTCCTCGATACGTAGCAGGTTTGGACCCGGCGGCGTTGTCGTCGCCGTCCCAAACGTCTGCCCTTCCAGCTTCGCCCCAAAGCAACTTTTCTGCAGGTAGTAGAACCGGGCCGCTCGCTGGATGTCGGTGAGGGTTTCCGGGACCGTTTGCTTCAGCCACTCGAACACCTGCCGGCTCGTGAGCGCCCATTTGAACTGCCGCACGAACTCCTCCAGGTGGTGCTGCACGACCCGGTACAGGTTGACCAGATCGCCGTTGACGTCGTTGATCACCTCGACCTTCGCCTGCGGACGCAGGAAGTACAGCGCCGCTCTACCCGCGAACACTTCGACGTAGCAGTCGTGAGCCGGAAAGCGCGGGATGAGATGGTCAGTGAGGCGGCGTTTACCGCCGATCCACGGAATAATCGGATTTGCCATTGTGAAAACCGTTCTTAAACGTGGCGTAGAATCCGGCCCGCCTACCGGTAGTTAGCAGGGCCTTGGCTGATTCACTGACGCATTCAGTGGAAAAGCGGCCGGGATGATGCTGCATCATCACGTCGGCCGCCCCGTTTCATCCTGCGCGTTACGCGCCTTCAAGATTGAAGTCCGATTCCAACCATACCTGCCAAATTTTGCAGGCTGCGTAATTTGCTGGATGAACTATCTTTTATATGGGGCTGCTATCTCCAGCACAGCGCTCCACGTCATCATTCGCGCGACGTGGGCCTGCCCCCGGCGGAAGCGTCATTCCGACGCGACATTGGCGATATGTTCCGTATAGCTTTCAGAGAGTCATCGTGCGCGAAACTTAACCTTCTGGAGAACGACAATGAGCACCACGATTACCAATGCCGGTTACGGCGTCTGGAACAACACGATTGACGTCACGGCTCAGGTTCGACGGGAGTATGCAAACGGCACGCGCGTGTTTCTCGCTGGCAATCAATATGGCGACCCGTCCCCTGGAGACCGTAAGTATCTCTACATCTTCTGGACGATCAACAACGGGCCGGCGCAATCGGGCGTGACAGGGGAGAATGACAATCGGGGTATCAGGATCGAATAACGCGCCGGACCTGTCCGGCATTTTGTGGGCGAGGCATATCATGAGGGTTAAAAGTCGTGGATATGCCGATGAAGAAGAAAAGACGAACGGTAGCCTCGCAGGCAGCGGCCCGAGGGCCGCTGCCTGAACTGCCCAAGGAACTTCTGGACCAACTGGTCAAGGGGCCGATGTTGCCCACCGAGGTACAGGATCTGATGCTGGCGTTCAACAAAGCGATCATCGAACGCGCGATGGGCGCCGAGATGAATCTGCATCTGGGCTACCCACCGGTTAAGCTAACGAGCGCAACGGCGTCAGCGGCAAGACGGTCATCACCGATCGTGGCCCGGTCCGGGTCGAAGTCCCCCGTGATCGCGACGGCAGCTTCGAGCCGATCCTGATTCCCAAGCACGAGCGCCGCTTCACCGGCTCCGACGAACGCATCGTCGCGATGTACGCGCGCGGAATGAGCGTGCGCGAGATTCAAGGCTTTCTGGCCGAGAGAGCTACGGCACCGAGGTCTCGCCCGACTTTATCAGTTCGGTTACCGACGAGGAAATGGCCGACGCGCCGACCTGGCAGAGTCGCCCGCTCGAGGCGATGTATCCGGTGGTGTTCTTCGACGCGCTGCGGGTCAAGATCCGTGACGACGGAGCGGTCAGCAACAAAGCCGGCGTATAGTATATCTGGCACTGGTCATCCAGGCCGACGGTCAGCGCAACGTGCTGGGTCTCTGGATCGAGCAGACCGAGGGCGCCAGGTTCTGGCTGAAGGTGTTCAACGAACTCAAGACGCGCGGCTGCCAGGACATCCTGATCGCGGCGGTTGACGGCCTGAAGGGGCTGACCGAGGCCATCGGCGCCGCCTATCCAGAACCGCAGTCCAGATCTGCATCGTGCACCTGATTCGCAACAGTCTTGACTATGCCGGCTGGAAGGATCGCAAGACCGTGGCGCAGGCGCTGCGCCCGATCTACGCGGCGGCTGTCAGCTTGGGGGTGCGGACACGACCAACGCCATCGAAAGCCTGAACATGCAGTTGTGCAAGATCATCAACACCCGCGGCCACTTCCCGAATGACGAGGCTGCCATTAAGCTGCTCTGGCTGGAGTTGCGCAACGTCTCGGCCAAAACGGTACGCGCCACCTTCGACTGGAAGTCCGCGATGAACCAGTTTGCTGTCCTGTTCGGCGAGCGATTCACGCAAACGCGCGGCTAACGAGTCGTTCAACCGCCTCGTGTAGAGCGTCAACTACTTTGGCCGACCGGCCAAGATAATTGTCGCCGTCTAGCCTCGCCCACGAAAACGCGGACAGGTTCAGCCGCCGTGAATGGAAGAAGGGCTCGGGCTACCATCGGCGCTCAATTGCGGAGAACGCGATGTATCGCCAAAAGACGCTCACAGGAAACCGCTTGTGGCCACGCTCCGCCGACTCGAAGGTGACCGAGGCCGTGAACATGACTGCTACTCCGTCTTTACGCTCGGTTTGTGCAACAACGCCAACCCAAGCGTCCTGCCCTCCTTATCGCAACACAACCAAAAAACTCGCTGACCACTCATGAAGCGAGGCCTTCAATCGTGTGCGAATTACCTTGATATGCCTCTATCTGGTGCAGAGGAACGGGTTCGTGTCGTTTGACGCCTGGAGCGTTCCCGAGCAGGCGCTACCCCGTTCAAAGGTGAGGTTGCCCGTGTTCACCGCGTGGTAAGCGCCGGCAAATATCGGCCAGTCGCCACCACAAGTAAAGCAAATCTGGGCCGGCACGGCCGTTTCTGGATTTGCGACAGCGGCTACGAATTCCGCTGGCGCACTTTTCCCGGTCGCCATTATGGCCGCAGCCTCTGCTGGATCAAGGACGCGTGGTTGCCGCGCCACTTGCGCATTTGCGGACATCGTGGTTGAGAGAATCAACAAGGATCCCACCGCTATTACGAAAGTATTTAATTGTCGACGCATGATAACCTCCTTGCATTAAAGCACCTACCGTCGCTTTCTGGCATGGCTAGGCTTCGAAATTCCCGCCCAGCACGGTAATCATAGGTAATTGCCGGATGAAAACAAGAGGGGCTCTGATAAAGCTGCGTTGACGCGCGACCAATTGGTTGTCATCCGTCATTTTCAAGTCCGGCAATTGCCAACAAAATACAGAATAATATGCGAAAACGATTCGATCGCCGCAATTGACATGAATTGTTTATGAAATTTATGAGACAATAGGTAAACTCAATTTGAGATATCAAATTGAAAATTGAAATTTAATTTCACTGCGCGACATCAAGGATGGTCACCGATTTATCTGGCGGTCACAGGATAAAAATATTTGATGAGCCTTATCAAAGTATTCCATAAATTTCAGCGCAAAGTAAATCGCGAAACGCCAAGAGCATTTTCCAATGAAACATGCGTCGCGCCGCATGCATCACGAGGTAATCGTCCTTGCAGACGATTACCTCGGATAGTGATCCAAGATAATTTTGTTATCACCGCCATGGCCGCCTCAGAACGACCGTGAGTGCGCGAGACCGCCGGCCGGGACGCAGCAGCGAGGTGTTGAGGAAAATCGGAAAGACCAGTCAGGAAGGGGTTGATTTGATTGGTTATTGTTTGGGGGGACTGAGCGCTAGCCCCTGTCGCAGCTAGATCGGCCTACACCGGCAAACTGCATCAAAATCAAGGGGACCCCCATTGGCACTCTCTCGTAGGTGTGATTTTTGCATGAAGATACCATTTCGGTCGAGCGGTCGGACGGGCACAAATTGCCGAGAACGGGGCTCGGCTTAGTGATATTTCGATGCGAAAATATTCCGAACGTTACATGTCGTTAAATAATCGATTCCATGTTGCGGACGCGAATGTCACGTCTAGGTATGTGCAGCTGGAGCAGCAATATTGCTAGATTTTCAATCTCTGAAGCAGACGCCGTGCGGGCCATCCGCATAAGAATTTGTCCCGTACACGATCCCTATGATGGCGTTAATTCAATTGCTATTCCAAATGAACAGTCGGGATTGGCTTGCTAAAGTAGGTATGGTGCATCGCAATATTCGCGTCATGATGTCACTATTGTTTTGAATACTCGGCTCGATGTTCGCCCCATTGGTAACTTGGGTGAGATGCCGCTCGCTGGACGGACGCATTCATCATTCTTATCATCGCTAGGGCTACGATGCGGAACGAGTTCCTATACAAGGAGCGGCAGCTGGAGGCGGCAACGCGCATACGGCTCGCATCAACCCTTGGTCGCTTGCTCCGGCTGCAGGCGCGAATCCATGATCTCGCCCGACTCAATATAAAGTCAGATGCTTTGAATAGGTCCCTTCAAGAATTGGAATCCGCCTACCGAGTGTTAAACGATTTATGGGAAATGCGGCTCGCGATGATTGAATCAATGATCGCTGTTCGGGAAGTCGTGCAGCGATCCGAAGGAGCCGAAACGTCCGACATCACTGCTTCGACGCAAGGGCTCAGGTGCACACGCTGTTGAATTTTGCGCACGACCGGGATTGGGCACATGGTCATCGCAACTCCCCGGAAGCAATGTCGTGCGTAAGCGCGCGATCGGTACTGTCTTTCCGTCGAGGGATGATTACGGCAATCTGATTCCCATCAAAATGTGATGGGAATCAGATGAATGGAACCGAAGGCCAAGGGCCGGCAACCCGGATCAAGGAATTACACGCAGGAATTTCGGGAGAGCGTGGCGGCTGAGGCGAACGACCCGAATCGCTCAATCGCTGAGGTTGCTCGATCTCATGGGCTGAACGCCAATATGGTTGCGCAGTGGCGTCGGCGAAGTCTCGAGGCTCGCCAGGCTGGAGCTGACGAGCCGATGTTCTGTGCGGAATTGCTGCCGGTCACCGTGGTGGACGCGCCGGTGCTCTCCACGCAACACGCCACGTCGCACGGAATGGCGGAGGAGACGAGGCAGACCGCATCGACGAACTGCGACATCGAAATCGAAGTGGGTAAGCGCCGAGTGCGCATCCGCGGAATGTCGGTGGACCGCGCCGAGCAGTTTCTTCGGGATTGCTTGAAGTGATTGGCTTACCTCAGAACACCCGGATCTGGATCGCAGCCGGTACGACGGACATGCGCTGCGGCTTCAATTCGCTCGCGGCGAAGGTACAAACGGTGCTGGAGAAGGATCCGTTCTCCGGTCATGTGTTCGTGTTCCGCGGCAAGCGTGGTGACTTGCTGAAGTGTCTGTACTGGAGCGACGGCGGGCTATGCTTGCTGGCGAAACGGCTCGAGAAGGGGCGTTTCGCGTGGCCGCGCACTGATGCCGGCGTGATCGCGCTGACGACCGCCCAACTCTCGCTTCTGCTCGAAGGATTCGATTGGCGGCAGCCAATCGACGCCGCGCGCCCGCGCAGCGCGTTGTAAACGTTCATTACGCGTTGGGGTGCTCGAGGGGCGCGCCGTGTAAACTCACCGCATGTCTGCCCATCCGAATCTCTTTGCCAACGACTGGACGACCGAGCACGTCAAGATCGAAATCTTCACGGTCGCCGAGAACGTCGACGCGCTGATCGAGGAAATTATGACGGTCGCCAACGAGGAGTCTGGTGGCGATGGCGTCGTGGCCGTCGTACCGGTAGAACGCTTTCTGCGAGTGCGGGCAGCGACTCCGTAACACCGGTTTGGCGATTGCCGGTCAACGAATTTCCCGATACGCTGCACAGTCCGTCTTCGCTCTGGGACGCGCATGATGGATCACTGGCGGCTGGCTTACCTCGGCATGCGGCATTTCCCGCATGAGCTGACCGAGTTCGAACTCAATACGTTCTTTACGTTCTCGGCTCGGGAGCGCGCGCTGATCGACGGCCGCCGATCGCACCTGTACCGCTTGGCGGTCGGACTGCACCTCGGTTTCGTGCGCATGACCGGGCGCACGCTCGGTGCTTACAAACAGATTCCGAAACGGCGCTGGCACCATCTGGGCGAACAGCTCGGCGTCGAGCCGCCGGATCTCGGCACCTTGCGCGCTCTGTACGACGACCGAACCGATCGCTTGCCGATCACCAGAAGCTTGCCTACGAGGCGCTCGGCTTTCGCCCGATGGCCGAGCATCAACGACGCTATGTGGTGCGCCGGCGCCAGGCTCGCATCAGGCTCGCGGATGAGGCGGCTTGGGGGTACGTCGTCCTCGTGGGCGATAATGCGCTGCTGCAAATTTTTCAATGAACAGTCATGAGTCGAACGTCGATCCGGCGTGCCGGTCACCGGCCGCTCACCAAGGACATGCTATTGCCGATGCAGCTTGCCCGCACGCGAGCGCTGTCGCTCGAACATCACCTCGCGCTCGCCGCGAACGCTCAAGGACGCGGCAATCTCGACTTGATGGTCTGCTTGCTGAAGGCGGTCTACATGGCATTCTATTTGCGGAGCAAATCGCCAGCGGAGACGGACGTTCGCGCCATTCGGCGCGCGGAGGCAGCGCTGGAGCGGTGCATGGCCCGCGCCGAACGCAGCGAGACATGGGCCATGCTCGACGCCGACAAATCCGCGATCGAGCGGGTGCTACTGCTTCACGACGAGCAACTCGCGACAACACCCACACATCGTTATCTGGATGCGCTCGACAAGCTGAATCGATTCGCGCTCGAGGGGCTGAAATCGCCGATTCCGGCCGAGCCGCAATCGGAAAGTTAGTCTGCCGAAAAGGCGCGATCGACGAACGCACGCAACTGCGACAAATCAGTCTTGGCGTAACCGGCGGTCGTCTGGATCGACGCGTGCCCGAGCAGCGCCTGCGCGGCCGGCAACGGCACCTGCCGATCGACCACCAGCGTGCGCGCATACGCATGCCGCAACCAGTGTGGCGATGCATGGCGCAACGTGGCGGCGCCACTCGGATCGGCGGGCTCGAGCGCCGCGGCCGCCGCCGCAAAGATCGCCTTGACTTCGTCGTACAGGCCCGAGCTTTGCAATGAGCCGCCCTTGAGGCCATGAATCAGCGCGACGCGCTCGCCAGATTCGGGCTGCGCCGACAGACCACGCAATTGTCGATACGCCTGCAGCACCGACACGCAGCCCTGCGGCAGCGGAATACTGCGGGTTTTCCGCCCCTTGCCGCAGACGTGCAGGGTCCAGCGACCGTCGGACTCTGCTTCGACGACGGGCAGTTTCAGGTCGTCGGACCAGACCAGCTCGACGAGACGGACGCCCGCGTAGCGATACAGCATCCAGATAGCCCGGCGTCGCGCGGCCACGACGGGCTCGACGCCAACGGTCACCTCGCTCACCTGTACGTTGCACGCCGCGAGTTGCACGGGCGTCAACATCCGGGTGGGGACGAAGCCGGCATGCCGACGCTGCCCGCGCACCAGCCCGGCCGCCGGATTCGCGGTCAGATAGCCGGTTTCCGTCCAGTACCGGAACAGGCTCGCGACGACAGCGAGCGCACGCGCCTGCGACGCCGCCGTCAGGCTTCGCGCGACAGCACCGTTCACGTCGCGCGCGGGGTGATGCAGCGCGCGCCGGTACGCAAGCAGATCGTGACGCGTGAGATTCGACAGCGGGCCCAGTTCATGTCCGATGCACCACGCCGCGAGGCGTCGGATTTCGGTTACATGGGCTCGCGTCGTATGCGCCGAGCCGCGCCTGACACGCGTGTCGCTGCAGCCGATCGGGCCGGTGGCCGGCGCGTGCGCGGCTGCGACGCCGGCGACGGAACACGCGGTCGGCCGCTGGTGGCCGAGCGGCTCGCCGGCGAAGACCTCACCATGCTCGGCGCGCTGGTTGCGCGCTGCAATGACCGCGGCGGCACCTGGTGGCGCTTGGTGCAGCGCGTGCCGGTCGCGTGCGTGGCTGCGCCGGCACGCCGACACGATCGGCGAGCCGGTCGACGTCGACGCGACCGCTCCGCTCGTCGCCTCGGGCTAGGCCATCGAGCCGGTGCGCGGCCAGCTTGTCCCGCTCGCGCGGCTCGCCGTGCCACATCCGCTGTCCGGCGCGCAGGGCGCGAACCGCACGTCCGCGTTCCCGTACATCGCCGCACAGCACGACCTCGCGGCCGTGCGTGCGCACCTGAACCGCTACGCCAGCCAGGGCGCGACCCAGCGCGCGTACCGCCGCGAGCTCGAGCGCTTCCTGCAAGTGGGCGATCGTCGAGCGCGGCATCGCGCGGTCGTTGCTGCGGGGCGAGGATTGCGACGCGTACAAGGCGTTTCTCGCCGCGCCAGCCGACGCGTTCTGCGGGCCGCCGGCGTCTGCGAGTCCGGCCGCTGGCGGCCATTCGCGCCGGGCGGCTTGTCGCTCGAGAGCCAGCTGTACGCGGTGCGCACGCTGCGCGCGGCGTTCGAGTGGCTGGTCAGGGTGCGCTACTTGGCCGGCAATCCCGTGGGCCGCCGTCACCGACCCGTAGCCCGTCAAGCGCGCGCACAAGCTGCAGATCGAGCGGGCGCTGCCGTTCGACTTGTGGGCGCGCACCCGCGCGAGCCTCGCTGCGTGGAGCGACGGGGCGGGCCGCCCGCGCGCTGCTGCTGTTGATGGGCGACGCGGGCCTGCGCATCGCCGAGGCGGCCGCGGTCGCGCGACCCGCGCTCGAGCTGCATCCGGCCGACGGCGAGATCCCGGCGACGTGGGAGCTGCGCGTGATCGGCGGCAACAAGGAGCGCTTCGTGCCGATCGGTGTCGCGTGCGTCGACGCGCTGCGCGCGCACTGGCGCGATCGCGGCCAGGATTTCGATGCGCCCGGCGCGTCGGTGCCGCCGGGCATGCCGCTGATTGCGCCGCTGGTGATTTACATGCAGATGCCCGATGCCCCGGACCAACTCGCGTATCGGTCGACTCTGGTGCCGTGTCCGCATTGCCACTGGCGGCCGATGGATCGGTTTCCCCTACACCTCTCCACCGGCAGAGAGCCGACGATGTCTCACGTGCTACTTCTGCGATGCGACGCTCGGTGGCGGCTGGGAGCCAGGGTTGGAGTATTTGCCTCCGGTTCGATGGATGTAGTCTTGCAGCCGCCCCAGGCACGCGCCGTTCAAGACATCTGCCGTGCTCGTGCATTCCACGCCCTGTGGCGCCGCGTTACCAAGGTTTTGGAAACTGGCCACATAGGTCATCGGATCGCTCGCACCTTCGAGCGCACTCCAAAGGGTGCCGTTCGGTTTGTCGTTGAAGTAGCACGGCACGCCCGTTCTGGCGCCGGGTAGTGGCGTGTAGGCCCCATAGTAGCTGGCGCTCGCACCCTTGAGGCGGATCAGCATATTGGCACTTGTGAGGGCTCCGGCCTCACCATTGCGAAGCAGCGCCCACCCTTGCGCCCGAGCGTAGGCAAATAGCTCTTCGCGTTCCGTATTGGGTAAGTCGCGTGGCCAGACGACAATGGTCGAGCCACCGGTCGCATCCGGCTTCAACTCGGTATCGGCCAAGGCCGTGGTAATCGGCTCACCGGGCGCGTAGGTGCCGACGGATGCGCCGTACATCACAAGCGAGTAGTACGCGCCCTGCGTGTCGGGAAAAACGGTTTGCTCGTTCAGTGTCAGCGTGTCGAACACTGTCGGCACCTGCGGAATCCTGATGATCGCGATTTTGTTCGGGTTTAAGCCGGCCCCCAGATAGCCTGCACACTGGTCCGGCGGCGGAATGGAAGACACGTCGGCACCGGGCAAGAGCGGAGGTCGGGTGAATGTCACCAATGTCGGGTCGATCACCGGAGCGTATTGCCATTTCGGCGGGATTGGCGATTGCGTCTGCGGCGTCGCTGTGGCATGCGCCGAGTGGTCGGCTGATTTCCGCGCGTCGGGAGGCGGGTTCGTTCCGTAAAGGTTTTCGAGCGGCGGGGTGTCGGTTGGCAAGTGGCCGACCGAGGCCGGAATCGCGTTGTATGCCGAACAGGAGAGCTTTTCGCCGGTCTTGTAGTTGACGGCGTAAATCGCGGGAAAAGGTGTGTGCGTCGCTCCACCCGCGCCGCCCAGGTTATAGCCCGGGAAGGCCTGATACACGCGATAGGCCAGCAGCGATGTCGCAACGTCCGTCGGTATCGTCAACTTATTGGGTATGTCCGCGAGCGACGAGCCAACAGTTGCGCCATTCGGCAGCAGCAGCATGCGGTAATGACGCTTGGGTTCCATGACCCGGTTGCCGATTATAAATGGGTTGACGCTCCCTGGGTCCGGAACGGTGGCCTTGTCACTCATGACGGAAACCGCCTGGGCATGTGCACCATACATTGTCCAGGAAAACCAAGCCGAATAAGGATAATCACCCTCCACCAAAAAGCCCACCGGGGTGCCGTCGGTTGGCAACTGGGGCGCGATGTAGGAGTACGCCGCATGGGGGTCGGGCTGTAACGGAAAGCGAACCTTGTGCAGCCATTCAAAGCCGTACAGGCACGGATCGGGTTGAGCGTTGGCTTGGGCGCAAGCGGTGGCGGGCCCGATCGCGACAACCAGCATGGCGATTCGCGAAACGCGCTTCGC
The DNA here is from genome assembly GCF_000833595.1 of Burkholderia sp. MSHR3999. Taxonomy (NCBI): domain Bacteria; kingdom Pseudomonadati; phylum Pseudomonadota; class Betaproteobacteria; order Burkholderiales; family Burkholderiaceae; genus Burkholderia; species Burkholderia sp. MSHR3999. The sequence continues at coordinate 182,522 of NZ_JRFO01000004.1, read as the reverse complement.
GCGCACCAGACGCAAACCGAGAGCTTTATATAGGGGTTTCATAGTCAAGTCCGAGATTTTGCAGGTTATGGCCACTCACGTTCGACGATTCATTTGTCAGAACATAATCTCTGACCAGATTAAATGATGCGGGAGCAGAGCGTCAAACCGCGTATAATCGTTGCAATTGATATAAAATTGGTCATGAAAATCTGCCGCTATTGCACATGTAGCCTATCTATGTGTCGCTTTGGGAGAAACTGCGACTTTTGCTAGGTGGCAAACGTTTTGTCGAATGGATTTGTTTATCGAATTATTTCGAGAATGGCGCCGGCGGGGAAAGCCGGCGCTGGAAGGGGGCGTATATCGATATGAACCTGCCCGCATTTTTTGTAAGCGCTCGACATGTACCGTCTGTTCATGAGGGCGCGGCACAAGCAATCTGATTCCCATCAGATGTAATGGGAATCAGATTGATGAAGCCAGTGGTGCATGGAAGACAACCGGGATCGAGGAACTACACGAAGGAGTTTCGGGAAGCAGTTGCTGCCGAAGCGAACGATCCGAATCGCTCGATTGCCGAGGTGGCTCGTGCGCACGGCTTGAACGCCAATATGGTCGCGCAGTGGCGAAGAAGCTTACTAGTGTTCCGTCCCAAAAATAACTTTACATGGAATTGTGTTGCTTTATGATCAAGCGAAATTGAGTGGAGGTGATCATGGCGCGCAAGAGAATCGAGGTGGTGATCTCGGAACTGGAGCGGGAGCAATTGCTGTCGATGAGCCGCTCGCGTTCGCTGCCTCATTCGCTGGTGCGCCGGACAAAGATTGTCCTGATGGCGGCTGACGGTCGTACGAACCAGGAAATCGCAGCGCAATGTGAAGTAACGTCTCCTGCGATCACGCACTGGAAGAAGCGGTTTGTCGCGCATGGGCTCGCCGGACTGCATGACGAAGCACGCCCGGGGCGACCGCGCGCGCATGACGATGAAGCCGTGGCGGAGTTGCTGGCGAAGGTACTGCATGAGAAGCCCGACGGGGCAACGCACTGGAGTGTGCGTTCTGCTGCTGCGCAAACGGGTATTTCGAAGAGTTCGGTGGCCCGGTATCTGTCGCTGTTCGGTGTCCAGCCTCATCGCTCGAAGAGCTTTAAGCTTTCGACTGATCCGTACTTCGTCGAAAAGGTGCGCAATATTGTCGGGCTGTATCTGAGCCCGCCGACCAACGCCTTGGTGCTGTGTGTCGACGAGAAGAGCCAGTGTCAGGCGCTCGAGCGTACGCAGCCGGTGTTGCCGATGGGGCTGGGCTATCTTGAAGGTGTTACGCATGACTATATACGGCATGGCACGACAACCTTGTTTGCAGCGCTCAATGCGGCGACGGGCGAAGTCATCACGCAATGCAAGCCGCGTCATCGACATCAGGAGTTTCTGGCGTTTTTGAATCACATTGATCAAGCGGTTCCGGAAGATCTTGACGTGCATCTGATCGTCGATAACTACGCAACGCACAAGCACCCGAAGGTCAGGACATGGCTGGCGAAGCACCCGCGTTATCACATGCACTTCACGCCGACGTATTCGAGCTGGCTCAATCAGGTGGAGCGCTGGTTTGGCCTGATCACGCAGCAGGCCATCCGGCGCGGTTCCTTCAGAAATGTGCGCCAGCTGATTGCCCCCATCGAGCGCTATGTTGAGCAGTACAACCAGCACAAACGTCCGTTCGTCTGGACGGCAACCGCCGATTCCATCCTTCAGAAAGTGGCTCGGCTATGCAAAGTTATTTCTGGGACGGAACACTAGGGAAACACTGATTTATCAGGCTCGGCGGTCATCGCTGACGCAGCCGAGGACGTTGTAGAAAGCAACTCACGGAACGGACCCACGATCATGAAGCGGCAGATCGGCTTTGCAGAAGCAGAAAGTCTGGGCAAGAAGCGCGTGACCAGGCGGCAGCGCTTCCTTGCGCAGATGGAGAAGGTGGTGCCGTGGCAGCGCCTGCTGTCGGCGATTGGACCGCATTACCCGAAGGGCGAGCGGGGCCGGCCGCCGGTGGGGCTGGAGCGCATGCTGCGGATCTACTTTCTTCAGCAGTGGTACGGCCTGTCGGACGAAGGCCTTGAAGACGCGCTGTACGACAGCATTGCGATGCGCGCGTTCGCGGGCATCGACCTGGCGCGCGAGAACGTGCCGGATGCCACCACGCTGCTGAAATTCCGGCGCCTGCTGGTCGAGCACGAGCTGACGCGAAAGCTGTTCGACGAGAACGGCATCGAGTTGTGCGAGCGCGGGCTGATGATGAAGGAAGGCACGCTGGTGGATGCGACGATCTTCGAGGCGCCGCCGTCCACGAAGAACGCTGAGAAGAGCCGTGACCCGGAGATGCACCAGACGAAGAAGGGCAATGACTGGCATTTCGGTATGAAGGCCCATGTCGGTGTCGACGCCGACTCGGGTCTGGTGCACAGCGTGGTCACCACGGCGGCCAACGAATCAGATGTATCGCAGGCCCACGCCCTGCTGCACGGTCACGAGCAGGAAGCATTCGGCGACGCGGGCTACACCGGCGTGGACAAGCGCGAGGAGATGAAGGGCAACACGGTGACGTGGCACGTGGCGCTCAAGCGCGCAAAGGTCAAGGCGATGCCGAACGGGCCGCTGAAGGATCTGGTGATCGCGGCCGAGCGGACCAAGGCGCAGATTCGCGCGCGGGTTGAGCACCCGTTCCATGTCGTCAAGAACCTGTTCCGCCATCGCAAGGTTCGCTACCGGGGCCTAGCCAGGAACACGGCGCAACTGTTCAGTCTGTTCGCGCTGGCGAACCTGGTGATTGCGCGTAATCGACTGTGGCCATGCCATGGGAGCAGTCCGTCTGGTGTTTGAAAAATGCAGGAAGTCGGTTGCGCAGGTGCTCAGAATTCACTGCGACGGCCTTCCAGTTTAAAAATCGCGAGCCGTGTGCGCCGAATCGTCGGCGATGGGTTCATTGATCAGTGTTTCCCTAGGGCCGCGTGAACCGCAGCGATCGCTTCAAAGCGACGTGTGGTCAGCGCTGCCAGCAACGTGTTTCGTTCCGTATTGGCCGCAGCGAGTTGCGAGCGCAGTCTTTCAATCTCGACGTCGCCACTCCACTTCAACTCTGCCTTGTGCACCTCGAGACGCGCATTGGCCTCACTGCTGAGCTGTACCTTCAGAGTCTCGAGCTTCTGCGCGTACTCCGATTGGATACTGCCTCGCAGACGCTCGGTGAACCACGACCGGCCGATGAACACGAGTGCGGTGGTTAGCGCGCCGCTCCCACCGACGGCCGCAATGAGTGTCTGCCAGTTGAAGCCTTCCATACCTTCTCCCCTTGGTGGTCTTTCGGTGCCACGCGCCCGTTGGAATGATCGGAGTTGTGCCTTTTCAGGCGCCGGAGCTGAGGTGGTGGCGCGCGTCCGTGATTCAAGGGTCAAAACGAACGCGTCACGAAAGATTCAAACAGCCACTTCTGATAATGCAGAGGATTTTTAGCGAAGCGCAGGCGGCGCACTGAGCCCGAGTGGGCACGGCGTTCGGGCCGGCTGTGCTTCGCTAAAAATTCTTTGAGCTAAGCCGCTCCGCTGACGATTGCGGTTATGGGCATTGGATCATGGCACTCGCGTGCGAGATGACCGACAACGGGGTTCGCAGTCACCGGAACGAGCGGTTCGCGGCGCGGTTTGCTGAAAGAGTGTCCACAGACCGCATGGAATGAACAGGCGCCGCAGGGTTCGGCAGGCGGCGGTGGGTGACGTCGGGTCGAGCGTGTCCAACGGCGCCAGCGGGACGTGCTGGAACCGATGTGGTTGGCGGGCGGATTGGGATTCATCGGAGAATCGCCGGTGGTGGTCGCGGCGCCGCACCGGGGAACAGGCGATCGATGCAGTGCATGCGCCCGCGTGTGCAGACGGGGCAGGTGTAAAGCGAGCGGCCAGTGAGTTTCTCGTAGCGGTCCCGATAGTCGGGTTCAGGCGCGCTGCGGGCTTCGCTGGTGGGCGCGACATCGAGCAACTGACGGCAAACGACCAGCTGGGACTCACGCAGTCGATTGCTGAGCAACCCGTAGTGACGGATGCGTTGCAGCCCGCGCGGCAGAACATGCAGCAGGAAACGCCGGATGAACTCGTGGGCATCCAGGCGCATCACGCGCGGTCTGCCCGGGTGTCGATAGTCCTTCCAGCGGAACGTGACATGCCCTTCGCTCAAGCCGACGAGGCGGTTGTTGGAGATCGCGACGCGATGGGTGTAGCGGCCGAGATAGTCGAGGACCTGCTGCGGGCCACCGAACGGCTCCTTCGCATAGACCACCCATTCGGCGTGCCGCAGACCGGCAAGATAGCGAGCAAATTCGCCTCGTTCAGCCAGGTGCGCGAGCGACGAGAAGAACCGCAGATCGCCCACATCGAAGGCATGCTGCAACCGTTCAAGGAATAAGCGGCGGAATAGACGCGACAGCACCCGCACCGGCAGGAAGAAACCAGGCTTGCAGGCCACCCAGCGGGTGCCGTCGGGAGCCAGCCCTCCGCCCGGGACCACGCAGTGTAGGTGGGGATGATGCACAAGATTCTGCCCCCATGTGTGTAGGATCGCGATGAATCCGATGGTCGCGCCGAGATGGCGCGGGTCGGCAGCGATCGTATGCAGCGTTTCGGCCGTAGCCTGGAACAGGATGTCGTAGACCACGCCCTTGTTCTGGAAGGCGATCGACGCGATCTGTTCGGGGATGGTGAAGACAACGTGGAAGTACGGCACGGGCAGCAGGTCGCTCTGGTGGTCGTCGAGCCATTGCGCGCGGGCGAGCGACTGACACTTCGGACAGTGCCGGTTACGACAGGAGTTATAGGCGATGCGCTGATGACCGCAGGTGTCGCACTGTTCGACGTGGCCCCCCAGCACTGCGGTACGACATTGCTCGATCGCACTCATGACGCGACGCTGCGCGCGGCTGAGCGAGTCGGCATGCACGTCCCGATAGGTTGGGCCGTGGCGACGCAGAACGTCCGCCAGTTCCAGCGCGGCACGCATGATCGCACTCAGCCGTTTGTGGGCGGAGGCTCGGGGCAGATGGGCGTGGCAGGTCGTTGAGGCAGTCGGTCGAACGGACTCGTCGTCGCGCAGACGGTGCTGGTTGCGACCTTCAAATAGCGCGAGGTCGTGGCGAGGCTGCGATGACCGAGCAGCAACTGGATCGTGCGCACGTCGGTGCCGGATTCGAGCAGGTGCGTGGCAAACGCGTGGCGCAACGAATGCGGCGTGATGGGCTTGCTGATTCCGGCACGACGGCGGGCGTGCTGGCAGGCCTGTCGCACCACATCGGCACCGACGGGTTGGTCAGGAAAGCGGCCGGGAAACAGCCAGTACTGGGGCCGGCCGATGCACCAGTAACTGCGCAGGATCTCCAGCAGCCGTGGCGAGAGCATCACGTAGCGGTCGGCGTGCCCCTTGCCCTGTTCGACCCGTAGCACCATGCGCTGGCTGTCGATGTCGCCGACCTTTAGGCGCGTGGCCTCCGAGATGCGCAGGCCGGCAGCGTAGGCTGCCATCAGCACGGTACGATGCTTCACGCTGCGGATTGCTTCGAGGACCCGGGTGACCTCGTCCTGACTGAGGATCACCGGCAGCTTGAGCGGCACCTTCGACAAGGGGATCTCGTCGACAGCCCAGTTGCGTTTGAGCGTAACCGTGTACAGGAAGCGCAAGGCCGCAGTGGCCACCACCAGCGTGCTGCGGGAGCGCCGCTGGACTTCAACCAGATGCACTTGCCAGGCGCGGACTTCCTCTGGACCCAGTACCTCGGGAGAGCGCCCGAAGTGTTGGGCAAAGGCCTTCACCTGCTGAAGGTAAGCGCGTTGGGTATTGGCCGCGAGGTTGCGCACGCGCATATCCTCGATCATGCGTCGACGTAGGGGTGTCATGGTGGACTCCGCTCAGAAGGGACGTGGGCAGCAAACTGCACTGCCATCGTCGCACTCGAACGGAGGGCCCCCACAATCGATCCCGGAGCCGATGCCGTCAGCCAACCACCACCTCCCGCGTCAGCGGGTTAGTTCAACTTCGGTTACCACGAGTGCGGGTTCGGGGTGTCTGCGGTTAGGTGGTGAACGGCGATTTGCTTTACGATTCGCCTAATTGAAGGGCCGTTGTACCTCGCAAGCGGTCATCGCAACAACACAACGATGAGCGGCAGTTGTGGGTCGGTTTCCGGCTGTCACCACCGGCGGTTGCCGGCCATGAAGCGTCAGTCGCTCGTACCGTTGCTCGGACACTCAGACGTCGGCTTCGCTCGGTAACCTGCCATTCCATTCGCGTGGCCACTGCGGCAACGCGTGGGCGCCGCGTCACGCTCTATCCCGTGAGCGACGGCTCGACCTCGCTCCACGTGAAGGCCGAAAACGCCGACGTCTCGACCGATTCAGGCGTGGTTTTCCCCTGCACTTATTCGTCGGATTAATAGAGCATAGAACCATCGCGCCCGTGGGCATGGCCCGCACGCCGGATGAAAACAGGAGGTGACCGCGATGCGCCGCGCCTCATGGATGGGACGCTCACGCCGCTTGCGGCGCACGACGCCGCCCGCACTCGCACCGATTTTCCTCGCGCTGTCGTTCGGCCTGCCGGCCCCTGCCGACGCGGCCGGGCCGTTGCCGGGTGGCGGCCAGTTCGTCGCCGGTGCGGGCTCGATCGCCTCCAACGGGACATCGCTCACGATCAACCAGACGTCGAGCCGCGGCGTGATCGACTGGACGAGCTTTTCGATCGGCAGCGGCAACCGCGTCACGTTCAAGAACGGCACGGGCGCGACACTGAACCGCGTTACGGGCGGCGATCCGTCATCGATTCTCGGCACGCTCACCGCCACCGGCAGCGTCTATCTCATCAATCCGCAGGGCATCGTCGTCGGCCCGGGCGGCGTCATTACGACCGGCGGCCGCTTCGTCGCGACCACGCTCGATACCGACAACTCCGCGTTCATGGCAGGCGGTCCGCTCACGCTGTCGGGCAACTCGAACGCGAGTGTCGTCAATCTCGGCAAGATCGGGTCGAGCGGCGGCGACGTGTTCCTCATAGCCCGCAGCGCGGTCGACAACCGCGGCAGCATTGGCGCACCGAACGGCACCGCCGAACTGGCCGTCGGGCAAACCGTGCTGCTGCAGGATGCGTCGGGCGGCCGGCAGGTCTTCGTGCAGACGGGCAGCGGCGGGACCGTCCTCAATCGGGGCGCAATCGAAGCCGCGCAGATCAGCCTGCAGGCGGCGGACGGCAATGTCTACGCGCTGGCGGGCAACCACGAAGTGCTGCGCGCGACAGGCACCGCCACGCGTGACGGTCACATCTGGCTGGTCGCCGACAGCGGCACGGTGAAGCTTGCCAACCCGATCCGGGCGACCAATGCCGACGGCAGCGGCGGCACCGTCGACACCGTCGCCGGCACGCTCGAATTCTCCCGCTGCGCGCCGGTCGTGCTGGCCGGCATCTGGAACATCACCACGCCGGGCTTCACGGTCGACACGCCTGCCGCGATCGCCTTCGCGCGCAGCCTGAACGCGGGCACCTCGGTGAACCTGCAGACGACGGGCGCCAATGGCCAGAGCGGGGACATCGTCGTCGCGTCGAACCTCCGCTGGACCCGTGGGGCATCGCTGACGCTCGGCGCGTATCGCACGCTCACGGTGGACAAGGGCGTGACCATCGGCAACCAGGGTAGCGGCAACCTGACGCTGCGCGCCGATGCGACCGCTATCGACAACGGCGGCAGCGTCATCAACAACGGCACCGTCGACTGGTCGAAGAGCACGGGCATCGTGAGCGCGCTTTACGACATGAACGGCCGCTACACCCCCGGCACGCTGATCGGCAATGCGGCTTGGAGCGCGCCGCTCTACAGCGGGCTCGTCACCCAACTGACCGCCTACAAGCTGATCAATTCGCTGGACGACATCAATAACCTCGCCGGACCCGATCCGTCGAAGTTTGCCGCGAACTATGCACTGGGCAAAGATATCGATGCCGGCGGCGGCTATGCGGGCATCGGCACCCACCTAAACGGCGGCGCCTTCGCATTCACGGGTCAGTTTGATGGCATGGATCATACGATCAGCAACGTGTGGTTGCCCGAAGGTTTTTTCTCGACCATCGGCAAAACCGGCGTCGTCCGTAACCTCGGCATTACCAATGCGAGCGCGTCCGGCTCTTTTGATTTCGGCCCGATTGGTCTTCTGGCGCAAGACAACCAGGGGTTGGTTGCCAATGTCTTCACCTCGGGAGGAGTGGTGGGCATCGGCGGCGGCCCGGGTATCTTTGACGCGCCACCGACCGGCGGCCTGGTCGGCACGAATGAAGGCACGATCGAACGCGCCGGCAGCAGCGCGGCCGTGGCCAACGACGGTGCGGCCGGTGGCCTGGTCGGCCAGAACGCCGGCGTCATCGTGCAATCCTTTGCGAGCGGCAATGTAAGCGGAGACAACATCACCGAGCCGGGTGGTCTCGTCGGCGAGAATTCCGGCTCGATTTCGCAATCGTATGCGACGGGTTCCGTCTCCGGGTTGACCTTCTATTCTGGCGGGCTCGTCGCAAACAATAGCGGCGTTATCACTGAATCGTTCGCGACCGGCAGCGTGACAGGCATGATAGTCGACCCGAATTACCCCCCGCAGCTGGGCGGTATCGCCGGGGCGAATTCGGGGACGATCGGCTCGAATGTGTACTGGAACGTGGCGACCACCGGGCAGTCGCAGGGAGGGCCGGGCGTATCCGCCGCCAATGGCCTGACGGCCGCGCAGATGTCCAGCCCGGCAAGCTTCTCTGGTTGGAGTTTCGCGCCCGGTGGCGTGTGGGCGATGCCAGCCGGGGCGACGAACCCCGTGCTCGCCTGGCAAGTCAGCGGGCATTGAGCCCAGTGCGCCTATTCCGGCAGACCGTATGATGGAAACCCATCCAGCGGCCCGTCGACAAGGCAGGGAATCGTGAGCGTTCGTTGGCGGAGGGGGCTCTGGCCAACGACCCGCCGGACACCGATTAAATACGACGGCCGGTGTACTCCGGAACCCGCCATCCAGTCGGCGAAACCGCGAGCGGCCGAGAAGGGTCGCAAAGAGTCATTCGCGCGGCACCACAACGGCCACTCGGTGTCGCGCGTGGCTGTTTGCAGACATCGCCGAACGGCATGATAACGAGATGAGCCTGCTTATCATGACAGCGTGATTGAATCGCCAAACTGACGGTCCAGCAAACGCTTCCACACACTACGCGCACGCTCCCGAACAGTTGACGCTGCTCTTCGCGGCGTGTCGGCAGTGACAAATTTAATTCGCAGCCCACAACCTCATGAATTCACGAGGGTTTCGCAATTCTAAGTACACGACGCCCGGCGAAGTGACATCTTTACTTCGCAAACGGTGACGACTTTATTTTCGTCTACGACTACGGACGGAATCGATGGCACGAACACGCAAGGCGCTGCCGGCTCGGGTTGATGTAGCGCACCTGATCAGCGCCGGGGTGTTGGCCGCGGCATGCCCGCGCCCGCTGATTGAAGCAATACTCGCCGAGACCGGCAAAGCCAGCCAGCGCGAGCGGCGGCTGCCCGCGCCTGCGGTGGTGTACTACGTGATGGCGCTGGCGCTGTGGCGCGAGGCTCCGCTGGAAGAGGTGCTGCGCGTGGTGTGCGAGGGGCTGCAATGGCTGGGTGGCGCAGATCAGACCGAGGCAGTGCAGGTCAGTAAATCCGCGATCTCGCAGGCGCGCACCCGCTTGGGGCCCGATGTGATGCGCCACCTGGCGCAGCGCGTGCTGCGCCCGCTGGCGCCAGCGGGCGCGCCAGGAGCGTGGTATCGGCAGCGGCGTGTGATGGCGTTGGACGGGAGCGGTCTGGACGTGGCCGACGAGCGCGCCAACGCCAAGTTCTTCGGCTACCCCACGGCCACGCGCGGACAAAGCGCGTTCCCGCAAGTGCGCTCGCTTGGCCTGGTCGAGTGTGGTACGCACGCCATCGTGGCGGCCGACATCGCGCCATATGCGCGCAGCGAGAAGGCGATGGCCGCCGAAGCGCTGCCCGGCTGGCTGCAGCCGGACATGCTGGTATTGGCCGACCGGGGCTTTTACAGCTTCAAGCTGTGGTGCTTGGCCGCCAACAGCGGCGCGGCGCTCGTTTGGCGCGTGAGCTCCACCCTCAAGCTATCGACCCAGCAAGTGCTGGCCGACGGCTCATACCTGAGTACGGTCTACGACAGCGCCGACCGCACCCGGCGCCACGGCCGCACGGTGCGCGTCATCGAGTACGCGCTGCAGAATTCGGCCACCGCCACCGAAGCCAGCTACCGATTGATCACCACCCTGCTCGACGCCGAGCAGGCGCCGGCCTTGGAGCTGGCGGCGCTGTACCACGAGCGCTGGGAAATCGAGGGCGTGTTCGACGAATTCAAGACGCACCTGCGCGGCGCCAGCACTGTGCTGCGCAGCAAGACCCCCGATCTGGTGCAGCAGGAACTGTGGGGGCTGTTGCTGGCGCACTTCGCCATCCGCCAGCTCATGGCGCAAGCGGCCTGGCGGCAAGCGCTCGATCCGGATCGCCTGAGCTTCATGCACGCCGTGCGCGTGATCAAGCGAAAACTGCCGCAAGCCGCGGCCGTTCCCCCCTGAGCGCCTGGAAAAATGGCGCGACGCGCTGCTGGCCGAAATCAGCCGCGGCCGCTGTGTGAGCAGCCGCGGGCGCTGTAACCCGCGCGGGGTCAAGCGCAAAATGAGCAACTTCCGCATCCGCCGTCGCGGCCAAGCACTGCACCGCAAACAGCAGCCCACTCCGCTTATTATTTGAACAGTATTGTGCCTAAAAGCGCTTATGCACTGCAGCGCATAAGCGCTTACCTTGTTCATACCCGTATCGCTGTGGGCGTCGACATCGCCAAGCCAGTGTTTCGGGTGCATTACATCGACCCGGAAACGGGCGAGATCGTGAACAAGCCGATCAGGCGGGCCAAGTTTCTGGAGCATTTTGCTAACCGAGCCAGATGGCTAATCGGAATGGAGGCCTGCGGCGGTGCACACCACTGGGCCCGGCAGCTGATGCGATTGGGTCACGAAATCAGATTGATGCCTGCGGCGTTCGTGAAGGCGTTCAACATCCGCAACAAGAACGATGCAGCGGATGCACGAGCGACCTGACTAGTCAGCTGTGCAGCAGCGACTCGTAATCCCGCGTCGACCGCCGCCCACCACGGCGGCCGGGCCTCCCGTGCACCTACTTCGCCTTCGGCCCGACCCAGGGCTCGCCCCACATCGACACGCCGGATCCTTCTTCCCGCTCGACCGGGCAGCGCTCGGTCGGAATTCCGACCTTCTTGTTCGCCGCGCAGCCACACGCCGAGCAGACTTTCGTGTCCTTGCCCACCAGCAGCTTGAGCCCTTGATAGAGGATCGACTCGGGCGGATCAGCCAAGTACTCGCACGCCTGACAGGCGGCCCAGCGCCGCGCGCGCGTCTCGTCGTCCACCTGCTTGAAGCCCGTACCGCTCCACTTGACGAACGCGGTCGACACGTTCGTCAGTAGTTCGCCGGTCGAGTGCTGGCCGGCGATGCGACGGGCCTCGCCAGCCGCATTGGCACCGGACTTTGAACCGGGATCGTTGCCGTCACCCTCATACCCGCGATTGCGTGGATCGTCGAACAACTGCTTCTGCAGCTCCGGGCTGTCTTTCGTTAGCATCAGGTACATCGCGAACTTCTGGTCTGCGAGCGCGCGCCGCGTGACCGCGAGCGGCGCCGGCTCCGGCAGGTTGATCAACTCTGCAAGGCGCGCGCGCGCTTGGTCGATGCCGACGTCCTGCAGCTCATGTATTTCGTTCATAGGCGCTCCAAAAATTGCGGGACCGGGCCAGCAGCCCCGCAATGGAAGAACTGCTACTTACTCACGATTACTCGGTCTTGAACTCCGCGGAGTTGTGGTCCGGCGACAGGAACTGCCCGCTCTCGCTCACGATGCCGGACACGACCACCCGATAGCCGGTCGCCGGCCGCAGTCCTTTCACCGACAGCGTGACCGACAGGTTGTCCGTCGCGACGTCGGCCTTGAGCACCGTCACGTCCTTATCGATGTTGTAGTGATCAGGGAAGCTCGCCGACCCGCGGAACACCTTCGCCGAGAATGTGACCTTCACCTGGTCGAGCCCGTCGGCGCTTGCGCTACTGACAGCAAGCGCCGGCGGCGGCAGCGCACACTCCGGAACGCCCTTGAACGCTTGGGCGCGCTTGAGCGCCTGCAGCCGGCAGGCGAGCCCGGGTGCGCTGCAGATATTCGCGGGATCGGGCTGCGCGTGTTCGGGCTTCACCAGCTCGAACGTCGCCGCGATCTCGTCATATCCCCTCTCCACGTAGTCGAGGTAGAGTTCGCCGAACCAGACTTCCCGCAGGAACCGCGCGGCGCCCCAGTAGTCAGCGCTGCCGGTGCAGGTGTAGCCGCGCGACTGGGCGACGAGGTGCGTCAAGATCGTCGTGAGGCCCGACGTGCCCAGTGTGTGCAAGCGCAGCAGACCGCCGGAGAGCACGACGTAGTTCTGGTCGGCGCTGTTGAAGTACCACGCGTTCGGCGTGTCGTTGGTCCAGTCGGCGACGTAGTAGAGGTCCGGGTAGAAGCCACGGAAGAACGCACGCAGGTACTTGAAGTTCGCGAGCGCCTCCGAGTTGCCGAGGTTCTGATGCCCTTCCTTTTCCTGGATGTCGGCAGCCTGCTCGGCAGTGAAATAAGCGAGCGCGGACGGCGGCACGTTGACGAGCGCCGGTGCCAGCGCCTTGAATCCCTTCGGCCATTGCGCCGGATCGCGCATCACCTGCTGATGGAACGTCGTGTCGAACTTTTCGAAGAACGCTGCCGAGCCGATCGGCGCGAGATCGGGCTCTACGGCCGCAAGCAGACGCGTCGGTACATTGCCCGCATAGAACGCGTTCTGCACAGCGAGGTCCGCCGTCACCAGGTTGAACGTATTGATCAGGTGGCCCTTGTAAGGGTCGGTTGGGTGCTTCGACGGATCGAACGCGCCGAGCGAGAAGTTGCGCACGCCGCCGGAGAACTGCCCGACGATTACCGCTGAAACCGTCGCAGTCTTGCCGTCCGCCTGCATCACCTTTTCGCCCGGCCGCAGATCCTGGACCGGCTGCAGCACGCCGCCGGGCACCAAGTACAGGTGGTCCGCTGTTGACGTGATAATCCGCTGGCCGCCGTCCGCGAGCTTAAAATACGCGGTGTAGCAGAAGTCGAGCGGAACGCCCGGCGCGATCCCGCCGATGTCGGTCACCTTTTCTTCCTGCCACTCCGTCATCGAGCCGCCGGTCGCGAGCACGTACGTGCCGCGCTCGATCGCCTCGATCGGCCGGTAGAAGCCCGCCGTCACTTCAATCGGCGTGCCAAGCGCAACGCACGAGCAGCAGCACCAGCATTTTCCGGCCGAGGAGTTCTGAGGAACCGGCACGTCGCCGCCCAGGCCGTTGTGCTTGCAATAGTCGTTGATGTCCCCCTGTATTTCATCGCAAATCGTTCCTGGGCAATAGGTCGGTGGCTTCATGCCCTCGATGTTCTTCTTGCACGATTCGGTTGGCATCGCTTATCTCCTTGGAATGGTCGCAATCGCCGCGACGTTGATGAACGACTTGAAACACCGGGAGCGGACAATCAATGGGGCCGGCGTGGCGCAAACAGGCCGTCCGGTAGCTCGCCGAGGAATGCGGCGACGCTGACCGCGAGATCCGCACAGACAAGGCCCGCGAGATTGAAAAGATGCCCGTGGAGCGGCGCGGCCGGGTCGACGCGGCCCAGGTGGATGTGCGCGACGTTGGCCTGGATCGTGCGGCTTGCCGTCACCTCGGCGAGCTTGCTGTCGACCGTGCGCAGCTTCGCGCCGACCGTGAGCTGACCGGCCGCGTGGAGCAGCGCGTCGTCGCCAAGCAACAGCGCCTCGGTGGCGAGCCGCAGCGTCACTGTCTTGCCGTCCGGCAGCGCGACGTCGAGCTGCACGGCGCCGGTGTCCTCGCGCATCGCCTGCAGCCGGCCGATCGCCTTTACGTCGGCCTGTTCCCAGCGGACAAGGTCAGGCCCGGTCGCCAGCACCCGGTCGCCAGCCCGCAGTTCGACGAGCGGCTGGAACGCCTGGCCGCTGATCGCGGCCGCAGTCGCGTCCGCGAAGACGCCGCCACAGCAGCACCAGCACCTCCCGGCAGCCGATTGCGCGGGGACCGGGGTGTTGGCCGCGAGCCCAGCGTGCTTGCAGTATTCGTTGATATCCCCCCTGATCTCCGCGCAAAACTCATCCCGGCAAGGCACAGGGAAGGGCCGCTTCGCGATGTTCTCCAGACACTTCTTCGTTTCCATAGCCTTCGTTCTCCGTTATGTATGCCGCGGCCGCGCGCGTCACGCGCGAGCGCTCAGGAACAGCACCACGTTCACGTCCTGCAGCACTTTCGGATCGAGCCGCTTGCCGTCCTCGATGCGCAGGCTGCTCGGCGTGTAGCCCTTTTCGAGGTCGAACGAGATCGTCAGAGGCAGCGCCGGGTTCTTGATTCGCAGCGGCCGTTCGAGCATCGCAACAGCGGTCCCGTCCGGCGACGGCAGCACCGTGACCGGCGCCGCGCCTTCGACCGTCACCGTCACGTACGGATGCTGCGAGCCGAGCGGCGTGTCATTCGGCACGACGAGCTGCAGCAGCACGCCCAGCACTTCCGCTTTCTCGAGATTCGGCGGGACGATTTTCTCGGGCGCGATCCGCAGCGACTGCCGGTTGCCGGCGAGCGGGCCGTCGACGAAGCGCGACCAGTCGCTCTGGAACTGCAGCGCCGGTTGATAGAGCTGCGCCCAGCTGCGCTCGCGCAGCTGCGGCAGGCTCGCGACCTGCGCGCGGAACGCGTCGCCGCCGTCGCGCGCGGTGTAGCGGATGTCGAGGACCACATCGGCGAGGCCGCCGAAGTCGAGCAGGTTGGTCGACTTCGGCAGCGTGAGCCGCCACGACGAGATCGCGCCGGTCTGCTCGAACGGCAAATAGAGCGGGGCCGCCGGGTTCGGGTCAAACACGCCGCTATCGCCCTGGCCCTGCGACAGCGAGATGCTCTGGAACGGCCGCACGTTGTGCTCGATCAGCCCTTGCTTCACCTCGATGTCCTCGCCGAGCAGGAATTTCACCGCGTTCAGGTTCGGCTCCAGCACGAGGCGGTTCGCGGTCTGCGTCAGCGTCGCGTGGATGTTCTGGTACGGGCCAACGAGCGCCGGGATCGTCACGCGCACGCTCTGGATCCGGCGCAGATACTGGCCCGGGAAGTCCTGGTCGAACAGTCGCTCGGACAGCGCGAACTCCGTTTCGCCGGTGCGGATCAGCCGCAGCAGCGCGGCCGGATCGAGCTGGCGCAGCGAGACCATCTTCGTGATCTCCTGAGAGCGGCTGTTGCCGCGCACGTCCGCGGCTTCCAGCTGGCTCAGCGCCTGCCCGAGCGTCTCGCCGGCGAGCAGCCCCTTGCGCGCGTCGTCCCAGTAGCTCGCCGCAATGAACGCCTCGTTTGTCCGGTTCTCGAACTGGTACGCGCGCTGCGCCATCCGCGCGAACTCGAGTGCGAGGCTGTAGGCTTGGAAGTGCGACGCCGCGAGCCGGCTCGCGAGCCAGCCGTACAGCGCGCGGTTCGTGAACTTGTCCTTGTAGAAGTCCTGCAGCGCGCGGTTCTGCTCAATCGACGTCAGGTGGATCTGCAGGTCGCGCTGCGCGATCGTCTTCTGCACCGCGTTCGCAGCGAGCTGTGCCTGGAACTGCGCGGCGTCGAATCCGGCGAGCTGCTGCTGCAGCCCCCACTCGTCCTCCTGACGCTTGTATGCGGCAACGATCGCGAGAATGCTCGCGCTCGTCTCCATCACCTTTGCGAGCGCGGCGGTCCAGCCAGAAGCGTTCTGCAGGCTCGGCCCGAGCTGCTGGCCGCCGAACGTCAGCGCGAACGGGGAGCCGACCTGCGGGAACGCGGCCGCGACCGATGCGGCCGCCCCGAGCACGCTCGACACGCTGGTCGTGACCGCCGCGGTCGCCATCAGCGTCATCTCGGCGATTTCCTCGGCGATCATCCCGTCGCGAATCAGTCCGTCGTAGTGGGTCTTGCGCGCGTTCGCGGCGTTCAACGCCTGCTGCAGCGATTGAGCCTGGTCGTCGACCTGGACGATCGTCTGTTCCTTGACCTGCGTCGTTAGCTGGAGCAGCGCCGCCTGCTGGACGATTCCGAGTTGCGACAGCGCCTCCGTGTCCTGGCGCTCTAGCGCAGCGAGCAGGCCCGCGCCGAAGCGCGCGACCTGATCGGCGAGCGTCTTCGCAGTCTGGATCAGATACGCGAACCGGTAGTTCGGGATCGGGTACGGGAGCCCGGTCGCGCCGCCGGCGAGCGAGCCCGTGCCGCCGAACGCGGCAATGACCGCGTGCGGGTCGATCGGCGGCGCGAAGAGGGCGAGCTGGCGCGCGACGCCGTTGATGTTCATCCCGTTGCGAATCTTGAACAGGCGGTCGTCGATCGTGTCCCAGTAGACCCGAAGATCTTCGTTGTCCGGCACCCCGAAGTACGCGTGGATGTCGTTGACCGGCACGTTGAAAAAGCGGTTGCCCTGACCGGTCGCCGGTACGAACGGCGTGTTCTCGAGATCGATCAGGTACTGCGGGATCCCGTCTGGATATTTCTCCTTGATCTCGTTGAACGTCAGCTTCTCGCGCTGCTCGAACACGCCGACCACCTGCGGCGTCTCGCCGAGCAGGTCACGAGCCATCGCGTACAGGTTGGTCGCCTGCGCGATGCTCTCGCGGGTGTCCTGCGTGAACAGCGCGTCGGCCCACTTGATGGCGTTGTCGACATACTTCAGCACCGCGACCTTCGCGTATGCGGAGATCCGCAGCCGGGCGATCGCGTCCGGGTCGAACGGCTCGTCGTTCGACAGATTGATCTCGATCGTGTTGGTCAGGATCTGCTTCAGCGCCGGCACCGTCATGTCGTCGCGGAACGGTCGGAACTGCCAGTAGCGGCTCGTGCCGGCCGGCTCGCCGCCGTCGCCGGTCGCGGTCGGGTTGAACACGTGCTCGAACCAGCGCTTTGCGTTCGCGTAGTCTTGGTTGCCGGTGAGCCACTCGGCGACGAGCATCGGCGCGTGATAGAAGATCTCCCAGAAGTAGAGGCCGTTCGGACCGCGGAAGTCCATCGTCGCGGGAGGCAGGTTCGCGGCGTCGAGCGCGGCCGGCGGCGGGCCGTCCGGCGTCGGGTAGTACTGGTTCACCGGGCTCTCGGGCAGGTACTGCGAATCGATCGACAGCAGGGCGTCGACGCTGACGAACAAGCGCTGCTTCAGCGGCTGCGCGACACTCGTCGACAGGCGCGTGAGCCGGTATTTCATCATGTAGAAGTTCGCCGTGCGCGCGCTGTACGGGCCGCTGTCCATCAGCAGATCGCCCGATGCCGCGGGCTGCCAGAAAGTGCGCAGCACGGTGCTCGACGCGACCGGCACCGGCGCGTCGTTCTCCTGCGTGACGAGGAAGTAGTCACTGTTGTTGTTGAACAGATACCAGCCGATCTGGTTGCCGACGCCGAGTAGCACCGATGACGCGTTGTTCGTGTGATGGAGCAGTGCCCGGTCCGCAGCGACCGCGCTCGCCTGGTTCTCGGTCGTTGCGGGGGTGCTGTTGCCCCAGTACAGAGACACCATCACCCGGTCGGTCAGGCTGCTGTACAGCACGTTGTTCGCGCGGTCCACACCAAGACGCGTGAGCGGGGCCGTGGACTCGATCGTCGGCGCGTAGGTCGGGTTGAACAAGCGGATTTCTTGGCTGACGAGCGCACCGTTGAGCAACAGCGACTTTTGCCCGGTGACGTCGCCGGTGGTCGGCACCGTGCCGTCGTTCTTGATCGCCTGCAGCAGATTCAGCGAGCTGTACAGGTTGTCGTTGTACTTGATGCGCGCGCTGATGAACGGGTCGTCCCCCGGGTTGTCGCGGTTCGGCTCGGGCGGCACGCCGCCATAGTCGGTCGCGACGTTCAGGTTCGGCCCATAGAAGACCAACAGGCGCTCGTTGCCGTCCGCGCGGGGCAGCACGGTGTACTCGCCCGGGACACCAATCTTGTATTTGTCGGTCGTGGTGCCGGCGACGTCGAACGGCGTGCTGATCAGCAACTCGGTGTCGCTCTCGATCTCAAGAATCTTGCGCTTTTGCCCGACGAAGATCAGGTCTTCGCCGGGATGCGCCTGCTTCGTGAAGCGCGTGCCGGTGCCGCTGACGCTCGTCAAGTTCCTGAACACGGTAACGGTGCCGTCCCCCTGGGACTCGGTCGAGATCGTCCACTTGCCGTTTACAATCAATTGCGTGTCGTCGAACACCGCGCCGACCACGCGGGTCTCGCTGCCGATCTGGATGAAGTCGCCGGGCGCGAAATCGATCGTGAACGCGGTCCCGACACCGTCGACGATGTTGAACCCGGCGCCGATCTTCACCACGCCCTCGCCGACATACGGCGCATAGCGCAGCTGCTGCGGATCCTTCGGGATCACGTTGAACGGAGATTCGGTCCCGCTGACGCGGAACGGCGTCTTCGTGACGAGCGTTTGCGCGGCCGGGTCGACCGAATGGACCTGCAGCTGCTGCCCGCCGACCGAGATGAAATCGCCCGGCTGCACCTGCTTTTGCAGACGCGTGCGTTTGCCGGTCGCCTGACTCGCGCCGGTCGCGAACGACAGCGTGCCGGTGCCCGGCAGCCCGCGCGGGATCATCAGCGCGAATGGCTGGCTCCAGTAGTGCTGGATGTTCGCGAACGCGGCGACGACGTTCGGGTTGTTCGCCGGCGCGTACTGCGCGTTCGGCGCGATCCGGATCGGCGTCGGCTCCATCAGCTGTTGGGCACTGAGCCAGTCGCCGGTCGAGGTCGGGAAAGTGTACTTCAGCGTTGTCTGCCAAGTCGACTGCGTGTTCGACGCCGCGTTGATCCCGCCCGAGCTCGACGACGCGTCGATCACCGAGCTCTTCGTCGGCTTGACCTCGTTCCAGAACAAGAACGGCCGGTCGAATGCCCAGACCGGCGTCACGTACTGCGCGTCGATCGATGCGCCGACCTTCTGCCATGGCTTCCATTGCGTGACGAGCGGATCGAGCCCGGAGATCCCGCGTGCCTCGGGTATCGTCGAGCGCGTGAACGTGCGCAGGTAATACTCATATGGCGACACGTTCGTGCGGCCGATCAGGAGCGCCGTCTCGTCGACCTGCCCGCCGGCCAGCTCGGTCTGTTTCGCCTTGTAGCCGCCGACCGGCACGAGCCCGGCAAGCACTTCGAACGCGTTGAAGTACTGGACCATCGCCTTCGCGACCGCCGTGTCGGTCGGCCGCGACTGCAGCAGTTGCTCCTGCATCTCCTTGAACTCCGGCGACGCCGACGAGCGCTGGCTCGCGATCAGGTAGTTCTCGGGGTACAGGAAGATCTTCCGGTTGACCTCCCACAGCCGGTACGTGGTCATCCACTCCCACCACCGCGGCTCGATGTGGTCGACCGTGACGCCGGGCTCGAGGGCCATCCGGCAGCGCTGCATGTAGAGCTGGACCGACGGGATCGCCTGCGCGATCGGCGTCGTCGTATCGATGCCCGACATCTCGACGTCGATCAACAGGAAGCTGAACAGGTCCGACGGGTTCTGCAGCGCTGGGACAGCCTTGTTCAGCCGCCACAGCAAGAAGTCGAGCAGCGTATCGCGCTTCGCGGTGTCAGTCGTGCGGCGCAGCTGGTCGGAGACGACCGCGAAGTCCTGATCTTGATAGCGGACCGCGACCGCCGCGAGCGTCGCGGCTGCGGCGTCGTCGAGCGCGCGCCACAGCGTCTCGTCGACCTGACCGCCGACCGGGCCGAGCGCGCGCGCATCGACGACGTTGGCGAGCGTGATCGCAAAGTCGGCATCGGACGCGGTCTTGCCGAGCCACGCGAACACCGGCGCGAGCCGCAGCAGCCCGGCGAGCTTGCCGATTCCAGCGAACGTCGTGATCCGCCGGCCAAGGAAGCCGGCGAGCGCGCTCACCTGGCGCGGCGCCCAACCGGTGACTTCGTGCAGAACGTCGAGCCGGCGCGGCAGGTCGATCACCGACGGCCACAGCGCGAGATAGCCGGCAACGCCGAGGCCGTCGTCGCCAATCACGCGGGTCCAGGTCTTGAACGCCGAGAGGAGGAGCAGGTCCGCGTGCGTCAGCGCGTGCGGCGCGCCGACACTGAACAGCGCGGGCTGACGCGCGATCGCGGTCCATACCTCGTTGCCGAACGCGATTTTGCTTTGCAGCAACCCGAGGCGCGACAGCCCTTCGAGCACCGTCGTCGCGCTCGCGCGGTTCGGCGCGGTGTCGCCTCCGAGGAACGCCGGGACCAGATAGCGCGGCAGCGGGAACGCCGACGACGCGTACGGCAGCCCGGCGACGACCGCGTCGCCCGCGACCGCGAGCACGCCGGCAATCCCGCCGAGCGCGGCCGCCTGTTGCGCCTGCGCGCTGCCGGAGAGTGTCTGCGCGAGCAGCACTATCCGCTCGCGCAGTATGTCGAGCGTGCCGCGGACCTGCGCGGTCTTGCCAGCGGCGTCCGGATCGGCGACCAGATAAATTCCGCAGCCCGCGTAAGCGGTGGCCTCGTCGGACCCGCGCGCGCCGAGCACGATCGTGGTGTCTGTCCCGCCGTCCGCATTGCCGGCGACGAGCACGGTGCCGACCGCGTACGCGGCATCGGCAGCCGGGGCAACTGTCCAGGCTGGCGAAACCATCGCGGTGCGGCTCTCGCCGTCGTACGCGACGATCGTCCGCGCCTCGCCGGCTTGTGCGCCGCTACCGCCGAGCACAAGCGTGTAGCCGACGTACGCGCCCGTCTCGGGCGACGCGTCGGCCGCGAGCGTCAGCCGGTCGGCCTCGCTGCTGCGCGCCGCGCCTTGCTGGAGCGGCCTGACGACCCGGTAGTAGGTAAACACATCAGGCGTCTTTGCCCACTTTGCTGAGACGGTCGCGGTCCGGGTCGCCGGATCGTATGAAGCAATCGCGCCGGACTGGCCGGTCGCGCCGCTCTGGAACAGCGTCCAGCCGGTGGTGCTGCCGTCGTAGCGCGCGGACAGCACGCCGGCATTGCCGGCCGCCGCCGGCAGGATCACAGGTGGCGCGCTCTTTTTCAGCGCGTCGAACACCGCGCGCGACTGCGCAACGCCGATGTCGCCGCTGACGAACGCGGCCGCGCCGTCGATCGGGAACAGCGGCGCGAGCATCTGCCGGTTCGCGCTGGCGAGCGTCGCGTCGAGGTATTGGCCGACCGCGATCCGCTTGCCTTGCGCGTCGGGCACGCGCTGCAGCAGCGCATCGAGTGCGCCCGGCAGCGGATAGTCGGCGGTCAGCACGTAGTTGGCCCCGCTGAGCAGCTTCAGCGGGGGCGGCGTCAGCGCGCAGAGCGTCGCGACGGCCGCCGTCGCTTCGTTGTCGGTGAGCCCCGCCTGCGCGGTCAGCTCGGCCGGGTTCACCGGAAACTGTGCGGCCGCCGGGTTGAACGCCGCGTCGTGCGGGACGATCAGGCCTTGCGAATCGACGATCCTCAGCGTGCGCAGCCCGTCGAGCAGGCGCGCGGCGTCGTCGCTCGGGAAGCCGGCCTGAACCAGCGTCTGCGCAAAGACGCGCGTGCCGATGCTCGACGACGCGAGATCGGCGAGGATTGCGGGCACGTTCGCCGGATCGAACGCGAGCCGCACAAAGCGGCTGCGAAGGCCGGTCTGGATGTACGCGAGTTCGTACGCCGAGAGCCCGGCCGCTTCAAGCCATTGCATCGTTGCCAGCGCGGTCTGCGCTTCGGCTAGCGCGTCGTTCGCGTTCGGCTGATAGCGGTTCGAGAGCCCGGCGAGCGAGCGGGCGAGCAGGTATTCGGCGATCGGCAGCCGGAACTGCTGCGCGATGCTTGCGAGTCGCCACAGCCCGGTCAGTGTGTCCAAGTCCAGCGTTAGCGCGGGCGACGCCGACGCGTTTGCTTCCCGGTAGGCGTTGCCGAGCTGCTGCAGGTCGGCCTGCTTGACCTGCAGCGCGGCCGCGAGGCGGTCGGCGAGGCCGGCCGCGTTCGCGATCCGGTACGTCGAGCCCGCAGTCGGGGCGGTCCCCCAGTTCGTATAGAGCGTCGCGGTGCGGGTCGCGCCGACATACTCCTTGATGATCCGACTCGTGCCGCTGCCGACGCCAGAGACGATGCCGACTTCGAGCCCCGCGTAAGCGCCGTCGACCGCCGACGCCTGTTGGCTCAACACGACCGTCGAGGCGGTCGCGCTTGAGACCGCGCCCTCAATGCCATCGCCGGACACGCCGTCCGGCACCCAGACGAGTGGCCGGGCCGGGTCGAACGGCAG
Organism: Burkholderia sp. MSHR3999; assembly: GCF_000833595.1. Classification (NCBI taxonomy): domain Bacteria; kingdom Pseudomonadati; phylum Pseudomonadota; class Betaproteobacteria; order Burkholderiales; family Burkholderiaceae; genus Burkholderia; species Burkholderia sp. MSHR3999. The sequence goes on along the minus strand of NZ_JRFO01000004.1, from coordinate 160,149 downwards.
CGGGTCCGGCGCGGTGTACGGGTCGCGGCCACCGAGTAGCGCGGGCGGATTGAACGCGACGTCGAACGGATCGGCGGGCGTCGGGCCGTCGCCGCGGCCGCTGGTCCTGAAGCGGCCGACGAGCGCGGCGGCGCGTTCGACCGGCCACGTCGTCAGCTCGGCAAGCTGCTTGACGCCGGCGATGAAGCGCAATAGCTCCTCGGTGATCTCGGCCTGGCCCGCGATCGTCATCAGCCAGTTGAGCGTCGTCGGTGTGAGGGCAGTCAGTCGCGCGAGCCGGATGAAGCGGCTGAGGCGATCGAGCCGCTTCGCCGAGAGCCCGGCGATATCGGCGTTCACGTTGCCTTTCGCGGTATCGCCAGGGACGACCGCGAGCGGCTGCAGGCTCTCGCCAGTCTGGTTGATGAACAGGTTTGCGGCCGCGCCTTGCGCGCGCTCGGCGTGGCTCAGCTGCTGGGTGAACAGATCGACGAGCGCCTCGTAGTCCATCCCGCCGGTCCGGTGCCGGAACGACTGCGCATCGACGAGATCGAGCGGGAAGCCATACAATTGCCACTTCACGTTCGTGCCGGCCGCGACCCACGGCGGATCGACGCGCACGCTCGCCGCATCGATCCGCTCGGTGACGACGCGCACCTGGCCCTCGCTCGCGAGCCGCTGGCCGACCTTCAGCAGGTCGCCGAGCTTGCCGTTCGCGCCGGACGCGGTCTTGCCGTCCTTCACGTAGGTGATCGTCCCATCGCCTTCGGCGATGAGCGTCGCCGCCGCCGACGCCACGCCGTATTGCGCGCCGATCGTCGCGTCGGTCGCGTTGACGGTGATCAGCTCGCCGCCTTGCTCGGGCGACAGCGCAAGCGCCGCGCACGCGAGCGCGGGCCGCGCGTAACCCGGCGCGAGCGGATTCTCGGCGAGCATCAGCTTGCCGGCAACGGCGAGCGACGTATCGAGCTTCGCGAGGCCCGCGCCGATCTCCGCGAGCGGGCGGCTGAACGGCAGGTTGAACGGGTAGGGCGCGGTCGCGACGACCGGATACGGGTCGCGCTTCAGGTCTTTCGTCAGCTTCGCGACGAAGATGTCCAGCACAAGTGACACGTACGGGACGAGCTTCGTCGTCTCCTTGGCCGACAGCTTGATTCCGCTGAACAGGTCCGGGCGGCGGTCTTCGAGCAGGTAACCGGCCGGAATCGTCTCGCGGTTGTAATCGGTGATGAACTCGTCGACGATCCGCATGATGTCGAGGAAGTACGCGGCCGGCGAGAAGATCGACGCGGTCTCGGGCACGCGTATGTAGTCGAGTGAGCCGAACAGGCTCTGGTAGCTCGGCAGCCGCTGGAAGTACTCGACGAGCTGCGGCTCGGCGAGTGTGGGCAGCACCTTCGCAAAGAGCGGCGAGCCAGCGATGTCGCGCACGTTCGCGAACAGATGGCGGGCGGCCGCGCGCACCTGGGTCGCGCGGCGGTGGATCTCGCGGGGCAGTTCCTCGTTGTCGCCGAAGATCTCACGTGTCTCGCGGACGAAGCGGTGCGGCGCGCGGCTCGCGATGCTGTGCGCGCTCGTGAAGCCGGCATCGATCAACTGCTCGGCGATCGGCTCGGCGCTCGCGAGATCTTCACCGACCGTCTCGTGCGGCAGCAGCCGGTACAGCCGCTGGTACGCGCGCAGCCGCTCGAGCGCGGCTGGGTGCTTCGCGGCGGTCGCCGCGCTGTTGAGTGCGCTGTTTTCCGCGAAGAAGTCGTGCGTGAGCAGATCGAAGTCCGGGTGATTCGCGATGAGGTCTTGAAGTTCAGGATGGCTGAGTTGTGCTGCCCGCTTGTTCATTGTCGTCTCCGGCTCCAGTGTGCGATGGCCTGATCAGGAAAGTTTGGGCATGAAGGTCAATGCGTGTCCGACGAGTTCGGCTGTGCGAGCGTATAGGCCGCGAGGCTGAAAGCGATGTACGCGTATCCAGGGACTCTCGCGAAAGTTCTCGTCGCGCTGGCGACTGCCTGCGCGGTGAACTCTGGCAGGTGCGAGCCGCCGGCCCCGTTGTAGACGGTCGCGACGCCCCGGAAGAGCGCCGAATAGGCGCGCTCGGTCTGCGCGAACGTGGCCGCGTCGCGGAGGTTGCCCGCGGCGAAGCCTGCGTACAGCCCGACCTTGTCGTATTCGCCTTTGTACAGGTAGTACGGCGCTTTCAACACGTCCGCCAAGAATCCGATCCGGCCGATGCTCGTGTGCGCGTGATGCAACGCGACGTGGTCGCGGACTGTTATCGCGCGGAGCGTCCTGATCCCCTGATAGCCGAACAAAGTCTGCGCGACGAGCGAGGTTGCGTCGAAGACGTTGATTCCGTTCTTGTATAGGTTGCCCGCGTGGTACCCGAAGCCCGCGACGCTGCTGAATATCGCGCCGTGGCCAGCCAAGACCAGCGTCTTGATCGAAACCGCGGCCTTGAATGGCGAGTTATTGAGCAGCAGCTCGTACGGCGGCAAATGAATGTTCGACACGCCGTGCCCGATTTCTGCCAGCGCGTGCGTATACAGGCCGATATTCTGGATGCCCGGCAGCGCGATCTTATGGATGTTCGCGAAGAACCCCGGCGCCGGCCTTTGCTGCTGCCCCTGGTCGTGCCCGCATTCGCCGGTCGGATCGGTCACCGTCAGAGGATTCCCGTGTACGTACGCGAACAGGTTCGTCCCGTCGATGGTGCCCGCCGGATCGGGCGCGATCCAGTGCGCGAGGTCCGGCGCGTAGTAGCGTTCCGGGAAACTGTAGAGCCCGGTCGACGGGTCGCGCTCCTGGCCGGTGAACTGGATCCGCTTGGCCGGCGCGGGCTCCGCTTCAGGCTGCACGGCGAACGCGGTCGCGCCGTACGGATAGTACTCCTGGTAGTCGAGCGGCGCCCCCACTTCGTTCAGGCGCAGCACGATCGAGTTCAGCAGATCGCTCACCTGGAACGTCAGCGTCGCTACGCTGCCGGCGCTGCCCGCCGCGAAATCCGCGCTGCCGACGAGGCCACCGCCGAGGCTCAGCAGCAGGCTCGCGGCGGCCGACGGATCGCCTTCGGCGACGAACGGCTCCAGGTAGTAGGTCTCGCGCGCGTCGCGGTCCTTCGCGACCAGCGTCTTGCGCAGCCGCGCCCGGTTGTACGCGTACTGCGCATACGTGATATCGCCGGCTGGCGAGGTCGCGGCCGCGAGCCGCCCCTCCGGGTTCGTGCGCAGCTGCATCCCGCTGGGCAGCGCGGTCATGAAGCCGTCGGCGTCGAAGTACGCGTCCGGCTCCCCATGCTCGGCCATCGCCTGGGTGACCGCGTGGTTCGCCGAGCGCGACACCGTATAGGCGATGCTCTGCGCGGCGCCCGCGTCGTCGGCGACCGCGAGCAGGTTGTTGGCCGCGTCGTACTGATACAGGCGTCGGTAAGGTTCGAGCGTGCGCGGCGCGTCAGCTGCCGCGCGCAGCCCGGTCGCCGACAGCAGCCGGTACAGCGAGTCGTAGCGCGAGACGTAGTCGATCGGCCCCTCGGTTGGCGCGCCGGGCGGCGGCAGCCGGTTTTCGAGGTTCGTCACGTTGCCGACCGGGTCATACGTATAGCGGACATCTTGGAAGATCGTCGTGTTTTTCGTCGCCGAGATCCGGCGCAGCCGCAGGCTCTCGGCGTAGTAGTCGCGAAAGATCGACATGCCGTTCCCGAGGTCAAGCTGTTGCGGCGTGCCGGCGGGCGTGAACGAGCGGATTTCGGCGACCGCGCGCGGCTTCGCGTCCGCGCCCACGAGCGTCAGGTCGAGCTTCGTCGGCCAGCCGTTGAACGTATGGACGGTGCCGACTCGGCAGCCGTTCGGCGCGAGATAGCTGGCGGGCTCTCCGCGCGCGTTCGCCGCGGTGGTCCACGACCAGACGGTCGTCTGCAGAGGGGGCGCGGCGCTGCCGCCCCAGTCGGCGACGCCTTGCGCCGCGACCAAATATTGGCGCGAGTGGCGCACCGGATCGCCGAGCAGCGAGTACAGCGCGGTCCGCTGGATCCCGGCCTGGTCGTCGTGCTCGATGATCCGGTTGACCGTGTTCGTATTCGGGTCGCTGCCGTAGACGATCCGCTGGCCGACGCAGTCGAGCCCGTCGCCGCGCCACGTCACACTGATCGGCAGGCGCAGCGCGTTGTAGACGATCGTGTGCCGCACGCCGCGCCGGTCCCACTCGTCGAGCGGGTGGCCGAGCGCGTCGAACAAGCGCAGCCACGGGATCCCGTCCGCATCGCTGCGTAGCGGCAGATTGCCGGCATCCGCGCTCTTCTGCGATGCGGGGTGCCCCAGCATGTCGTAGCGGACGAAGAAGTTGAAGAATGTGGGCCGTTGCGGGTTGTCCGGGTTGTAGAAGCGCGCGTCGGACTGTGCTACGAGTCGATCCTTTGCGTCGAACCAACGGTAGTTGCGCAGGCGCTCGCGGTTCCGCTCGGCCGCGGCCAGGATGGTCTCCTGCTGGATCTCGCGGCCGAGCACGTCGCGCGCGACGGTCACCGGCGTGTCCTCGAAGTCGGCCGCCATCTGGAGCGCCGCACGCTCGGCCGGAGGTAGCCCGGGATCGAGGATCCGCGACTGGTAGTACGGCGATTCGAGCACTAGGTCGTCTGCGTCCCAATGACGGCTTTGCCACGCGCGATACTCGTCGGCGGTCACGAAGCCGTCCGGTGTCTCGCTGTGGATCAGGCGGTGCAGTGCGTCGTACGCGTAGGTCCATTTCGGCGCGGCGGGGCGCGCTTCGTAGGCGGGCGTATCGGCGAAGTACGGCTGGTATTTGACGATCACGTCGCCACGGTTGTCGTAGCGCTGCTGCCCTGTGATGACCCACTGCGTCGTGCTCGCGGCCGGCCCGCTCGCTTCGGCCGTCGCCAACGCGAGGGGACGCGAATGCACGCGCGGCGCGTCCGCGTGCCCCGGCGCGGCGAGCGAGTAGGGCGCGCTGCCGGTCACGAGATCGGTGGTCGCGAGCGCTCGCTGCGAGCCGTCGAAGGCGCGCACGCGGATCCCGATGTCGGCCGGGTCGTTGCCCGCCTCCGGATAGACGAACGTGCGCCGGAACAGCTCGATCGTGAAGGTCGGCTGGCGGCGCGTTTCCGACCATGCCGCCAGGTCGTAGTAGTAGAAGGCGCTCGCGTTCTGCAGGTACTTGCGCGGATCAGCGAGCACCTGTTCCGCTGATTCCGCCGCCACCGGCACGTAGTCCGCGAGCGGCGCGTTGCCGACCCGCTGGCCGTCCTCTGTTCCGTAGCGCGTCTCGACCGCGACCTCGCGGAGCGGATCGAACAGGTACTCGGACGAATTCTCGTTCTCATCGACGATCCGCTTAGGCAGCAGCGCCTGATAGTCCGCCTCGAACACGAGCGACGCGCCGCTCGCGTCGGTCTTGCGGACGATCTGCAGCCAGTAGTGGTCGAAACGGATCGCCGTCGCCGCGCCGAACGGATCGGTGTAAGAGACGGGGGTGTAGAAACCTGCTGCGTCCGCGTAGGAGGCCGCGAGGCCGTCGGTCCACCAGTACCCTTCGTCGCGGCGATAGCCGGCGCTGCGCGCGAGGTACGTGGCGTCGATTCGGTCGCCGTAGACCTCGGCGGCAAACGCGTCCGAGAACACCGCCAGCGCCTGCCGGCGCGGCAGCTGCTGCGGGCCGGTCCGCTGCAGCGGCGCCGCGCCGGAGGCGCTGTCGTCCGCGTAGTAGTCGCGCGTCCAGCTGAAGATCCGCGCCTGCGGCTCGTCGCCGGAGAATGCGCCGCCATATTGCACGACGTGCGCGAGCGCCGCATCGACGGCCGCCTTCGCTTGCTCATAGGAGTAGTACGGCGCGGGCGGCGCGAAACCCGCCAGCTCGAACGACTGCGTCTCGAACGCGAGGCCGGCGATGTGCGCCGCACCGCTCGCGCTTTCCCGAAGCGGCGGCGTCGTTCCGCCGTTCGCGTTGCGATACGCGCCATCGACGCGATTGATGACCCCCGAGGTCGTCACGCGGATCTGCGCGGCCGCCTGCGCGGGCAGCACGCCGCGCGCAGCGGCGGTGCGCCGCGCGTAGCCGATTTCGGCTCGCCGTAGCGGCTGAAGGAACTCGCTGAACGCGACGGTCAACTGGTGGCTGATGAACGGATCGTCGGGTTGCTGCTCGAAGCGCGTGGCCGCCGCTTCGCGCGTGGTCACCGCGACGACCGCATCATGGCCGCCGAGCGCCGGCTGGATCAACTCGACCCCATGCGCCTGTTGCGACAGCTCGTACGGCACCGGCTTTACCGAGCCGTGTTCGTCGATCCCGTACTGCTCCATCAGCAGCGGGCGGCTCGCGAGCGCGCGGTACGCAAGCGCGACGCTCGCGGCCGGCTCGGCGGCGAACTCCGGCGACAGCGTGGGCGGCGGCAGCACGAGCGTCTCGGCGAGGCCCGGGTAGGCATCGGCGAGCATCCGCGCGCGCAGCGCGGCGGCCTGCGACGGGTCACCGACCGCCTGCCACGTGCGGTTGAACAACGGCTCGACGCTGGGCTTTACCTCGCCGGATGCATCGCTTTCCGTCGCGCTGCGCAGTGCACGATACTCGTCGCGCGTCGAGACCGGGAAGTGCCACGCGGCGGAATCGACGGTCACATCGTCCTGCTCCTGCGTGCTGCCGAAGCCGACGAACTGCCGGTCATGCGGATCGAAGCAGCCTTCGGCGTACTGCATCACCCGCACGCTCCGCGTCGCCGAAATCGCGTCGTCCTGTTCGATCTTCTCGACGACCGGCACCGGGAACGGCAGCTTCGTCAGCCACGGCTTGCCGGCCGCCTTGTCCTTCAGCCAATATTCGACCGAGCTGCGGTACGCGAGCCGGGTCTGCACGCCCATCCCGTTGTCGATCGACGTCATCAGGAACGGCAACTGCCCGCCGCACAGGTCGAGTTGCTGGATCGCGGGTGTTTGCCGCGCGTAGCTGAGCACGAGTTGGCTCGCGCCGGTCCCCAGCAAATCGGCCGCCTGCACTCCGTCGATCGCGCTCCAGTCGCCCGGCAGCGTCACGCTGCGCCAAAAGGTTAGCTTGCGGCCATAGTGGTTCAGATAGATATCAACGTGATCGGCGAACAGCACGATCAGGTCCGCGCCGCCGATCCCGGTCAGGTCAGCGAAGATCAGCCGGCTCGCGGCGGTGTCCGGCGACAGCAGCGGCATCCCGGCAATCGCGCGCGGTGGGGCGAAGCGGCCGTAGCCGAGCGACGGCCAGACCGTTAGCGAGCCGCTCGACGCCCGGACCAGATGCGAGAGTCCATCGCCGAACAGGTCAGCGAAGCCGATGAACGCGTCCCCCGCATCGCTTTCGTAGACCGACAGCCCTGCGGGCGCGGGCACGTTGAGTGGCGCGTCGAAGCCCTCGCGGCCGAGGCTGTCACTGTAGCGCCAGCCGGCGGGGCCGCTTTCGAGCAGTCCGACCCGTCCTCCGCCCGACAGGTCGACGAACGCCGCGCTCGTCTGTCCGAGATCGGTCGTGCTCATGGAGAGCGGTGCGAACGGCGACCAGCCGTCGCCAGTGTTGCCGAAGTAGCCGGTGTGGCCGGGCGTGAGCACGACGCTGTCGCGCATCCCGTCGCCGTCGAGGTCGAGCAAAGCGGTGCGGCCGGGCCGCTCCAGCGGCAGCACCGGCGCGACCGGGACCGTCTCGCCCGGCGCATAGCGGCCGTCGCCGAGCGGCGGCCAGTAGCGCGGCGCGGCGCCGTTTGCGCGGTCGCCGAGAATCCCCGGGATCCCTTCGCCGCGCAGGTCGACGAACCGGTACGGGAGCTCCGGAAGCAGCCCGGGCAGCGGGACTTCGTCGCCTGGTTGGCCGGAGAGCGGCCGGAACGCCGGGGCGGACACGAGGTCTGGATAGGCGAACGTGAGCGGCGGCAGGGCGCGGGCCTCGATGCTGGCATCCGCGCCGTTGCCATGTTGGCGCAGCCCGGTGCGGGTCACGCGTGTCAGCACCGATGCGCCGCCGAGCACGTCGTAAGCGAGCTCGGTGCGGCTGATATCGAGCGGCTCCGGTCCTAGCTCGTCGGGAAAGTAGTGCGACAGCACGAAGCCCGAACAGCGCTGCAACGTCTGGATCGCGAAGCCGGCGCGGAAGCTGACGAGCGGGTCGGGCCGCGTCGTCCCGTCGTAGAGAAAGCGCAGCGTGAACGCAAACGCCTCGTTGTCACCCTGCCCGAAGTTGCCGTAGCGGACCTGATTCGGGTACAGGCTTGCCGCCGTGCGGTCACCATCGTCGTCGCGCCGGTAGTCGAAGCGGACCTGGTTGCCCTTGGTGTCGAAGCGCAACTGCGCCATCCAGCGGAACACGTTCCGCGGATCCGCCGGATCGGCTACCTGCGCGTCGGCACTCCGGCCGTAGACGGTCGTCACGTTGTCACTGTCGGTGATCCGCCAGAACACGCGGCCGTCGGCCTCGTCGGTCCAGCGCTCGATCCGGTCGAAGCTCGACTCGATCCGCCGCCGGTACTCGCGCACCGCATACTCACGTCCATCGTCGACGACCGTCCGCACGACCGGCCACCACGCGTCGCCGTCGCGCCGATAGCGCGGCACCAGCACGTCGCCTGTCTCTGTGACGAACTGATCGCGTCCGGTGTAGCGGGGAATGCCGAGGCTCGTGCGCCGCGAGATCGATGGCAGCTCCAGCGTGAAGCCAAGGCCGAACAGGCCGTTCGCACTCGAACTCGAATAGCGCAGCGTCAGTTGCGGGGTGAGCCCTCGTGCGGCTGACAGAAACAGCGGGATGTCGAACCGGGCGGCTCCGGTCACCGTGTCCAGTGAGAACGACTCGCCATAGCCCAGGCTGCCGCCGCCATCCGGCTTCGCCAGCGCCGGAATTTCAATCGAGCCCGATTCGGCTCGCATGTCCCCGTATGCGTCCACTTCGAATTCGTCCTTGCTAGTTAGGCTTCTAGGCCGGCAAGCTCTATCTCTGTTATTACAGGACTGCGCTCAAACGAAGAAAACGACAATCTTGACTGCTTATGCTTTTGTTTCTATCAGGCGCAATTGGGGCAATTCTGAAGACTCCATTTGTTACAAGCGGATTCTTCCGAAGAAGCGTTCGACGAGCACAAGCCGCGCGAGATTGCGCTGGCAATTCAGGGTGTTAGGGCGCTTGCAAAGCAAGAAACGGACTGGACAGCACAAGCGCAGACGACATGCAACGCTAACTGCCACTACGAAGGGGGGACGAATCAGAGGCCGTTGGTCGAACGGCCTTACCTGTTCCTGCAAACGCTTGTTCGCATGACTTCGCGAACCGCGACCGGCATTTATTTGATAATGTTTAACGACATGTGAAGCACTATAGTTAGACGACTCCGCTTCGTCAACAAAACCTTCGCATAAACGTCGACCCAACTCAGTGAGACACCGTAAATGAGCTGATCTTCAATTTATTCCGTAAAATCATTTGACATTATTGTATCTGGCACTATTTTGATAATGTAGTCGTGAGTTGGGGTATGCGTACTTTTCATGCGAAATGTGGCGGTTTCAGGGTGACGCCCCGCCTGCAGCAAGGCTTGGCCGCCATTGAGATTTCACGCGGCCTGTTTAATCGCAAGCCATTGATCTTTTAGCTCTTTTCAGACCCAACCGCCATTTCCTGCACGATAAGGACGATCACTCCTCAAGGTGATGCCGGATCTGTCGGAGGCCGAGAGGCGTAAGCCGGCCGGCACGTCGCCGCATGCGTTCCGGTGTACAGTGGGCACCCAGATGCTTGCAGCCGGCGTCGCGCCCGAGGTTGTGCAGCGCAAGCTTGAGCACGCGTCGCTCGGCGCCAAGCGTAGACCAAATGAAAGATGTCAACTCGAGATGCCCGCCGCGCAAGGCGCTCGACGCTTGAGTTGACGACTTTATCGACAATCTCGCCGAAATAATGTCGTCAATTCGCATAAGTCCGAATTAAATTCGTCAATTCGCGTCCTAGACTTCGAATCCCGCCCATAAGGTCTTGATCTTATGGAAGATTCTGCATCTATTGCCCCGATGGCGATCGCTCGCCCACTTGGCGCCCATCGATTCGAAGCGTTCAGCCCCAAACTCGCCCGCCGCGTCACATTTTTTCGACGACCGGCGCTCGAGCAGTGGCTCGTGATCGAAGCAGACCCGACCGCACGCACGTTTTGTGAGCGCCCGGGTTGTGTGATGCTGGACGGACAACGTTATCTTGCCGACTTCTGGGTGCGCTACGCCGATCGTCAAGAGTTGATCACTCTTTTCGACCCGATGGCGATACCCGCCGACAAGGGGGCGGCGGTAATCGCGAACCCCACCAAACCGATAACGGTGCGGCGCATCGAACCGGCCGAACTCGCAGCGTCGCGCATGTGGGTCGAGAACTGGCAGCGCATGTTGCCTTGCCTCATCGCAGCGCGCGGGCTGATTGCCGATCCTCTCCTCGACGACATCGTGCGGTTCGTCGCGCTTCCTCAGCCTTTGCTCGCCATTGAACGAGAGTTCTCGACGGGCGATTCGATGCTGGTTCGCGCCGCTGTGTTCGGCCTGCTGCACGCCGGGCGCATTCAATCACCTGCGTTGCACCTCGAGGCACTGTCGCTCCTCACATCGTTTGTTGCGAGCGAAACCGTATCATGAGCCGCCGCAAACCGGAATTCCAGTCGCTCGATGTCACGACGTGGCCAACATTGGCGTGGACCGAGCTCGATGTGCCCAGGAGTAAGCGCATCAAGCTCAGCATGCAAGCAATCGAGTGCTATGCGCGTGGAGATCGCGTCAAGGATATCGAAGCGGCGACCGGCGTCAATCGGCGCCAACTCTATCGCCTGCTCGAGCGCGCCCTTGTCCCGCATCCCGATGGACGCATCTACGGATTCCGTGCACTCGTCGCGGATGTGCGTGTCGTGGACTATGTGCGCGTGAAACCCGTCGCCACGCACGGCGAGCGTGGAAGTCGCGGCATGGTGGGCGCGCTGTCCCAATTGCTGGAGCGCTACCCGAAGCTTGCCGGATGGTTGCTGCTGCAGATCAAGCAACACCGGGTGAAGCTCGATCAGCTTGTCGCCAGCGGCGATTTACGTACCCGCCTGCGTGGGCTGCAGGCCCTTCACGCGGCGTTTCTGCAGCAGTGCCGGGAAGTGGGCCTGACCGCCGCCGATTACCCATTCAACACGGCGGGCCGCGCGGTCCGTTCGCTGTCGGCGCGTGTCAAGACCGAACTGCTGCGCAGCTTCGGTACGGCAGCGCGTGCGGCCGGTGCCTCACACCTGAAAGGCCTGCCACGCTCGGACGATGCCATTGCGCCGACAGCGAGTCGTCCGTATCAGGTGGTGGAGTTTGATGGCCACCGCCTTGACATCCGGCTCAAGGTCGTTGTGCGCGATCCGCTGGGATTCGAGCACGAGTTCGAAACAGAGCGAGTCTGGCTGCTCGTGATCATCGACGTCTGTACGCGTGTGGTGCTCGGATATCACCTCGTCCTCGCGCGCGAGTACAGTCGCTATGACGTCATCAAGACGATCGAGAAGGCGCTGGAACCGCATCATGCGCGCACCTTCACGATCCCGGGGCTGGCGTACGAACAGCAGGACGGCTTTGCTTCGCAGCGTCTGCCCGAGCTCGCGTACGTTACCTGGGAGTGGATCAAGCTCGACAACGCGAAGGCGAACCTGGCGGTCGAAACGTTGACCGCGTTGTGCGAATTCATCGGCTGCGGCGCCGATGCAGGCCCCAAATACAGTCCCGACGAGCGGCCCTATATCGAGCGCTTCTTCGGCACGATCGCAAGTCGCCTGTCGTCGCGTCTGCCGGGCTACACGGGCTCGCATCCGCACGACCTGCGTCGAGCCCTCGCCGATCCGAAGGGCAACCTGCGCCTGTACGTGTCGCTCGACGAATTGGACGATCTTGTTGAATATGCGATCGCCAGCTATCACGGCACGCCGCATGCGGGATTGAACCACGTCACGCCACTCGAGGCGATGGCCTATTGCGTGCGCAGCAAGCAGCATCTGGTGACATGGTTGCCCGAGCAACGACGCCGTACCCTGTGCCTGATGCAGTCGGCGAAGCGTTGCCGGGTATGCGGCTATCTCGAGCAGGGCATCCGCCCGCACATCAACCTGCACGGCGTGCGCTACACCAACCCCATTCTTGCCTCCAGCCCGCACCTGATCGGGCGCTCGCTGCTCATCTACCTGAACTCGGACGATCTGCGCTGCGTGCGCGCATTTCTCGCCGATGGCGCCGAACTGGGCATCCTAGAAGCGCAGGGAGCCTGGCGCGTCGTCCCCCACAATCTCAAGCTGCGCCAGGAGATCCAGAAATTGCAGGGCAAGCGGCACGCGCGCAGGGCGCACGGCGTCAATCCGATTGAGGCTTATGTGCAAAGCAAACTCCGCGAGGCCAAGAAGTCCCGCAAGGCCGCCTCCGAACTTGCGCAGGCGGTGCGGACGCTCGCGGCGGCACCCACCACCCGTACGCCGCCCGGTCCCGCGATGCAGATCACGCCTCAGCCGGCGGCCGCGTCGGTCACCGCCGCGACTGCGACCACGGATGCCGCGCTGCAGCCGCCCGCGCGCCCCAGGAAACTGATCATTGGCACCGGCCAGGTCTTTTAACTTCAGCTCACATCGGGAGGTATCCCATGTCGCTTCAGATCCCGCGTCCTATCGACCCCGCGTTGCATCCTTTGGCGACCGGCAATTACCGAATCGCCACCCCGGCGATCGAAGCCTTCTACGAACTCGTCATGAAGTGTCTGCGTTACCGTATCATGGGCGCGCTTATCTATGGACCGCCGCGAATTGGCAAGACCCGTGCGATTGAGTATCTACGCTTGCTACTGGCCCGCGATCTGCCGAAAATCACCAGCTACCACGCGCAGTGCGAACACAAGCCGCGGCATGCTGAAGGTCCCTTCTTCGTCAACCTGCTCGAAGCAGTCGGGGACCATAATCCCAACGCAGGCGTCGGATCGGCCAAGCGCATGCGCCTGACGCTGCGTGTCCGCGAGGCGGCCGCCCGCGCCGGCAGCGGCACCGTGCTGCTGTTTTGCGACGAGGCGCAGCGGTACAACGAGAACGAATACGAATGGTTGCGTGACGTTCACGATGCACTCGATCGCCAGCAGATCAAGCTGTTCACGTTCCTCGTCGGCCAACAGGAACTGCTCTCCCAGAAAACCGCCCTGCAGATTGCCGGCAAGACGCAGATCGTCGCGCGCCTGATGGTCGAGGAACTGCCGTTTTACGGAATTCGCAACGTCGACGATGTCGCCACCTGTCTGAACGGCTACGATCAGACTGCGTATCCGGAGACGAGCGACTGGAGCTTTACGCGATTCTATCTGCCGCAGGCTTTCGACGCCGGCTATCGCTTGCTCGACGACGCGGGTGAACTCTGGCGGGCGTTCGAGGCGGCCCACCACAAGGCCCGTTTGCCGGGCCGCCTCGAGATTCCAATGGAGTCGTTCGCACGCGCGGTCGAAATCGTTCTGAAGGACAGCGAGCTCAAGGACGCGCCGGGTTACTGTCCCGAGCCGGCCTTGTGGACGCATGCGGTGCATCAATGCGGTTATATCCAGTCTCGCCATGCAACCGGCCACGTCCTCGCCACAGCGTAGCGGGTCGCCGCTGCGACCGCCGCGCCTGCCAATTCTGACGCTTGATGAGCAGAAGCTGACCCCATCACTGGGGTACGTGTTCAACAAGCGCTGGCTGGATCCCTGCGAATCGCTCGTGTCGATTTTGTGGAAGTTCGAGAAGGTAAATGCCTTGCCCGGCAACGTTGTAGCGCGGGTGATGGGCCCCGACATCGATCCGTACGAGGGCGTAGTACCTCAGCTCGGCGTCGTCAGCGTTGCGCAATTACACAGCGCCCTCGGTATTCCCTATGCGTCACTCGAGATCGGGCTGTTGCAGCCGAGTCAGCGGCGTCGGTACAGTCCGCTGTTTCGTCACTGCCGCAACTGCATTGCGCGCGGCTATCATAATGTGGTGCACCAAATGCTGAAATTCAACACCTGTCCAGCGCACTATCGCCAGTTGGAAACCGCCTGCCGCCGCTGCGGCTATGAGGCCCCCTACGTCGTGAATGTTCGCCTGCTCGAGTCGCCGTATCGATGCGCGTATTGTGGTGGCAGCTACGGAGGCGGCGGATGGTCACCAGAGAGGGCTCGCCCGATGAAGCCTGAGTACCGTAAGGCGTTGACGCGACGCTATTACGAGCGACACTTGGGATAGCGACGAAGCTCCGGCAGTTGTAGCAGCCAACGACCAACGTTCCCGCGATCGAATCCGCCGGATAATATCGCTGTTGCGAGGTCAGCTTCGCTCACGCGCCGCGTGAATTGCTTGGCGCTTCCGTATCCGGACGACGAGTCTGGTAAAGGCTACGAACATCGCTCACCCGGCAGCATCCTGGATTTCCTCACCGAAGCCGCAGCGGCACTATCTTAGTCGGTTGCCCGTGGCATCTTGCAATTGGATCCTGTGATCGGTGTTACGCAGAAGTGACGCATCACCGGGCCGATGCTTGCGCGATGAAATTGTTATAACATTGTATTGACTCGCCATGATGCGAGGTTTAACATTGTTATAACGGTGCAATCATGAGAGTTTCGATTCGCAGAATGGGCAATTCGCAGGGTGTGCTGATTCCGAAGCCGCTTCTGGCGCAATTGGGGTTTGAGGACGAAGTGGAGATGGAAGTGGAAGATGGCACGCTGGTTCTTCGGCGCCCACAAAACGCCCCGCGCCACGGCTGGGCAGAAGCCAGCAAGGCGCTGGCTGACGCGCGTGAGGATCGCCTGGTGATGGGTGAGTTCGGCAACGCGGGCGACGCGGAGATCGAATGGTAGCGCGTGGCGAGGTGTGGCTCGTCGCGCTTGAACCGACGCTGGGCAGCGAGATCCTGAAAGCGCGTCCATGCATTATCGTCTCGCCCCCGGAACTACACGACCACCTTCGCACGGTGATCGTGGCGCCGATGGCGTCAAAGGGGCGGCCGGCACCATTCCGCGTGCCCGTGACGTTCAAGCGCAAGCAAGGTCTGATTCTGCTCGATCAGGTTCGGACAGTGGACAAAGTCCGGCTGGTCAAAAAGGAAGGGGCTGTTGCCGAACAAACGCTGCTGGCTACGCTACGCACCCTACAAGAAGTGTTCGCTGAATGAGGGCAAACAATGTTCGAAACGATTCGTCAAGAGATGAGCGAGTTGGTGATGTTGGTCCGCCGCACAACCGAATGGGACGCGGCGGTCGCGCATGGCATCGTGAAGCTCGAGGAGGTGTCGCCGGCAGCGCTGGCCGCTCATCAGGCGCAGACGGCACGCATCGTAGCGCTGCAAGAGAAGTACGGAATTTGACGGGAAAATTGATGAGCGCCGCGATCGAAAACCACTTCAAGCTGCGCCGTCCGTGCGAGAACTGCCCGTTCCGCAAGAATGGGGCGATCCAACTCGCGCCTGGCCGCCTCGAGGGGATCGTCGAACATCTAGTGCGCGACGATCACAGCACGTTCCAATGCCACAAGACCGTGCACAACGCACACACGAGTGGTAAGTGGGATGACAACGGCAACTACGTGGCGAGCGGTCAAGAAAGTATGTGTGCGGGCGCAATGATCTATCTTGAGAAGATCGGGCGTCCAACCGTCGGCATGCGCCTCGGCCGCGTATTGGGCCAGTACGACCCGGAGCGCTTGCTGCCAGCCTTCGGCGACATCATCGACCCGAGAACTGACGAGGAAAGCAATGACGACGACGCATGACGAGAAGCAGATCCTTGAGCGGCAGGTTCGCGAGTGGACCACAGAGCTGAAGCGATTGGCCGGCCAGATCTCTGCAGCGAAAGGACAGCCCTGCGCGATCGTGATGATCACGCCGCTTGATGAGGACTACAAGGACGTCGTGCCTGAGTTGATTGCGGAGGATGCACTGCGCGTCCTGAATCACGGCTGGCCGGAAGGCTTTGAGGTCGAAATCCTTAACCAGTCCGCATGATCGATCCGGGAAGCGAAAATCATACGGGTGCACGAAGATGCATCGCATAGCCGTTACGACCGAGAGGACGGGCATGGTTTCAAACAGCGTAATCCGCAACCAGATGGATACCTACCGGTGGATGCAAGAGCATCTCGGCGGGCCCGAAGTCTATCCCGGCCATCCTTTGGTGCTGGCCACGATCATCATGCATGCATTCGACACGTTCGATGCTGCAGACAAGCCCACCGGCCACGGATGGTGTGAAGCGCTGGCGGATGGCCGCGTGCCCGGGGCCGGCGATCACGTCGGTGCGGCAATGCGGGTCCTGCGCATGGGGCGCGATGGCGCGACAGCGGACGAGATGGTGGCAGAAGCGAACCGATACTGGAATTGCGGCCGGGCCGGCGGTCACGTGAAGAATGTCGACACGGGTAGCGCACAATCTGTCCGGATTGAACCGCTATTTCGAGCGAAGGCTGATCGATGGTTCGAGTCGAATTCCGTGGCGGCATAGGGAACGACCGCGCAATGTCTTCGAGGACACGATTGAACTATCGAATCGACACCCCGGGTACGCGTGAGAAGGTCATGCGATTTCTAAATGAAATCGGCATCCCGGTACGGTACGAGATTGGGGCCACCGGCTTCACGGAGGGGTGTCGCATTGATCACGGTATGTTGGCTGTCGACCCTGCATGTCGCGTTTCGACCGTGCTGCACGAAGGCGCACACTTGGCGATTACCCCGCGGTGCTTTCGTGCCTTGATGAACGGCAACCTCTTCGCCGGCCAACGAGAAATGCTGAGAATCATGGGTGAGACCGATTTGCATCCCGACGATCCGCTTTATCGCGCCGTCATCCAATGCTCGGACCCTGAGGCTACGGCGTGGGCTTGGGCAGCAGGTATCGAACTCGGGCTGCCGGGCGACGAGATCATCCGTGACGACGAATACGGTGGTGACGGAGAAGAGATCAGGTTGGCATTGCAGATGCGTTCGTACATTGGTGTTCACGGGCTCGCACACGCCGGATTTTGTGAGATTCGTGAACGCAACGGCATGGTCGCTTGGCCGCACATGAAATTCTGGACGCAGGAAGTTGGGATGCCTGAGACGGCGTCTTGATGTGAACGAGGAAATACAGGAAAGAACATGAAGCGCCATAAGGCGAATATCATCGATGCGGCTGGTCTTGCGGATTGGCTGGCGACAGAAAAGCTGACATACGCGAACGATCAGCGCAATGGCAAACGTCTGGCCCTCGACACGTTTCTGTCAGGTGATCTCGTGGTTACTTTCGGCGACGAGGTGCTGTATCGAGGCGATGATGTTGACGCTGCGGTCGACGCGTTCAACGACGCCGGCTAACCGGCAAGGCACGGATAAATGGACCCATACAGCATCGACGTTTCGTCGCTTGGCGATACCGTCTGGGTGACCGCACACGATGGTTCACGTGTTGGCCGATTCAGCAAGCGCGTTGGGATCGACGTGCACCGGACGGTGACGGAGCAGTTGGCTGGCGCAGATCGGTGCTCGCAGTGCACGCACGAGCCCGCCGGCGTGATTGAGTGGTCCGTATTCCGCGAGGCAATCACGAAGCACTACGGAATCGAAGTGCCGGTAGACGCGATCTCGTTTTGAGCGAAGGAAGAACAGATGCACGACATATTTGAACCGAAGCGCGAGCCGGCACGCAGCATCTACAACGCCTTCAAGACTGAAGCGACAAAGCGTAAGGGGCGCAGTATCGAGGAATGGATAGCCGCTGAACGTGATGCCGTGTTCCGCGAGTCGCTTCGTCAGGCGCAGAAATTCGGATTGCGCGCGCCGTCGATGGACGAAATTGTCAGCGCCGAGCGTTACGCGATGGGCTCGATCGATTACGGCGCAAAATGGGCGTACGGAATCGTAGAAGCCATGCACAAGGCGGTGAGCCCGTCCGGCGCGTGAACCAACTGCAGAGCCGCGAGGTTATGACGAACACCCAACTACTCGCCCACATCGTCACGCAGGAATATATCGAGGTCTGTCAAGCTCGGAGCCAGACGCGAGGTGTCGCTGGCCGACATCCGCTCGGCGCCCTTCTTGGAACGGTGTCTCTGCCGGAAGAAGTTGTTCGTCATTCCGCAGAACTCGCCGAGGAGTTTTTCTCGGCGGCCGAGGCGAATGAGTTTTGTGGTGATCCGGTCGAGACCTACGTGATTCCGCGCTGGGCCAGTCGAGGCGGTGCCACATGGCTACCGAATCTCGCCGAGCTGGGATATCGCCGCGCCGAAGGCGGGTATCGGGGACGTGAGGAACTTCTGGTCGTCACTGCTGGTGTCGATTTGCACACCGATGACGAGGGACTGGTTTTGATGGTCGTGCTCCATAACGACGGGTTGACATTCCGACAGGGAAAGGCTCGGCACAAGCCGAGCGCAGGCGACTGGTTCATCTTCGATGACCGCCTACCGCACGGCGTCGACGACGCGTCCGGCCGGGCAACGTTCATTGGATGGAACATCCCGATCGTTCCGGCTTGACGCTCGACTATCGAAAGAGAAGCGAAATGTACTTTGGCGCGACATCGATTCGATGCCCGCTTTGCGGTCGCCCCGCGCTATGCAGCGCGAGCAAGGGCATGTGGTGCGGGCATTGTAAGAACGGCACGGTGCGATAGGAAAGAGGAAGAATGAGCGGCAGTAAGCGTACGGTGCGGCGGGCAGGTCGACCGGGGCTGGCGAAACACCTGTTGATGCCATTGCCAACCGAGAAGGTCCAAGCCTTGTCACTGGAAAATCATCTGGCGTTGGCAACCGTGCGTGGTGGCCGTGGCGACCTTGAGCAGCTCAGTTGCTTGATCCGCGTCGTCTATCTGGCGTTCTACCTGCGGGACGCGACCTCGGCTAGTGCCGAGGTCGAGCCATACCGGCGGGCCGAAGCGGCGCTCAATGCGCGCGTCACGCGAGTCGAGCTCGGCGAACGCTGCCTACTGCTCGATCACGAACTGGCAACCGTCGAACGCATTTTGGTCATCCACGACGAGCAGCTTGCCGCAATTCCGTGGCATCGATACCTGACTGCCTGGGAACGGCTGCAGCGCTACATCGTAGCGGGCAAGCGCTCGCCCATCGCGGCTGCATTGGGTACGTGACCGCATCGACAGAAAGGGAGGCGTTAGCATTCAAGCGAAAGCGGACAGATAAATTATATTATCGGTCCATCAACGATTTTGATCTAAACTGGAGGTCATGAAAACGCGCGACACCCCTCCCACCGATGAGACCGAACTTGTCTTTCCCGACGAGGCCGAGCTTGCAGCATTGCGCAGTTGGTACGCCGGCCTGGACGCGAGAGCAGCCGTCGCCCGCTATCTGGGCGATCGTCGGGCAGTCGGAGCGTCGTCGCGAGGCGTGCTCGGCCGGATTCGTCGGCAGCTCATCGCGTACGCGCAAGTCCGCCACCGCCCAGACCTGGCGGCCGCGTTTGTCGCTCGACCGGCGAGCGCGGCCGCCGACAGTGTGGCTCGCGCGATCGAGACGCTTCGCAACTTGCCCGCGCCGGCGCCGCTGATCACTGACGCCGTCGAGGTGTGGCTGCCGCCGCGCATAGCCGAAGCTCTCCACGCGCACGGCATTCGGACACTCGCGGACCTGACCGTGCGGATTCCGCGGCGACGTCGCTGGTGGTCGGCAATCGCCGGACTCGGCGTCGCCGGCGCGCGCCGCATCGAGGCGTTCTTCGCCGCGCATCCGGCACTGACCGAACGAGCGCGCGCATTGATCGTCGCGGTGCCGTCCGGCAGCATCGTGCCGTGGGAACAGTTGCGCATGCCGCACGAGGTCGACGGTTCGCGCGGCCAGTTTCGTGCCCCGGGAAGCGCCTGCCTGCTGAAGGCTTCGAACGACTATGAGGCGGTTCAGTCGTGGCTGTCGCTGCACGAATCGGCCGCCACGCGGCGTGCTTACCGAAAAGAGGCCGAACGCCTGATCCTGTGGGCGATCGTCGAGCGCAGTTGTGCACTATCGTCGCTCACCACCGACGACGCGATCGCCTACCGGAGTTTCCTGCGGCGGCCAACGCCGCACGAGCGCTGGATTGGTCCATCACGGCCACGGCACCACGTCGAATGGCGGCCGTTCACTGGTCCGCTGTCCGCCCGCTCGGCAGCGTATGCCCTGAACGTCTTGTCGGCGCTGTTTCGATGGCTCGTCGAGCAGCGCTACGTGCTCGCGAATCCGTTTGCCGGGGTCAAGATCAAGAGCCACGTGCAGCGTGCGGGACTGGACGTGTCCCGCGGCTTTACCGAAGGTGAGTGGCTGCTGATCCGCACGCTTGCCGATGGCCTCGAATGGTCGTACGGCTGGAGCGCGCCGGCCGCCCAACGCTTGCGGTTTGTGCTGGATTTCGGCTACGCGACCGGCCTGCGCGCGAGCGAACTGGTCAGTGCGACGCTCGGCGACATCCGCCGCGACGAGCACGGCGATCACTGGCTGCACGTGCTCGGCAAGGGTGGCAAGCTCGGCAAGGTGGCGTTGCCGTCGCTCGCTCGAACCGCGCTGGATCAGTATCTCGTGCAGCGCGGACTGCCGGTCACGCCGGCGCGCTGGAACCCGGCGACGCCGCTCGTCGTGAGTCTCGACGAGGATGGCGCGGGTATCGAAAGCACGCGACTGTGGCGCGTGCTGCGCCGGTTCTTCGTGCTGTCGGCTGACGCGATCCAGGAAGAACGGCCGGCAACCGCTGAGAAGCTGCGGCGCGCGAGCCCGCACTGGATGCGGCACACCCACGCGTCGCACGCGCTCGCGCGCGGCGCCGAGTTGATCATGGTGCGGGACAACCTGCGGCACTCATCAATCTCGACGACGTCGACCTACCTGCACAGCGACGACGTGCAGCGCGCCCGGCAGTTCGATCAGGCATTTGGGGCGCACAATTGCCGGTAGTGACACCTTCGCAGCGAGACGCTGGTGACAACTTTGCTTCGCACGCGGAAAGGTTTTGATTCAACGGCATTTTTTGTAGCCTGTGCGTGGTTCGGCGCGCGAATTGACATCTTTGCTTCGCAAACGGTGACAACTTTATTTTGGTCTACGGCCGTGCAGGCAGCTTATCCCCGGGTTCCTGCAAACCTTCCGCAGAAAGCTCCATTTCGTGATCCTGACGCGATCTTAGGGGGGACTTGGGAAGCGTTGGAGCGAGTTCTGAAGCTGGCGGGTTATTTCAGTACGGGATTACGTAAGCTGGAGCTGGCACGGTCTGTCGCATCTCACATGGACCCGGCGCAAAATAAATCACGCAGCTTCCAAGCATTTGTAGACGCCGTCGAGGCCGCAAAAATGTGATGGTTAAACTCGTGGTAGCGCCGTCAGCAAAGGCTGAGAGCGATGTTCTTTTCGTGTCCGCACGCGTTGCGCTCATGCAACAAAGGGGGGATGTATGTGCGAAGATTTTGCTAATGCGCCTTCAAGAGCTTGCAATGTCAGATGTGGCTCACGAGCGGCGTAATGAGGAAAGTCGCTCGCGACAAGAGCATGGTGTGCACGTAACCGATGATCAACGAATTGGGTGCGTGCGCAACAATATATCTCTCATCCCAAGCCGGGGGCGCGACTTTAATGCCTGTTTTCCAGGGTGGTGGAGGCGGTCCACATTGAGCCGTGACGCACGCCTATGTCGCGCTTCAACACCATCGTTTGGATTCAGCGCCTTTCGCTGAAACACCTCTCCAGTGGCCTGCCGCTGCTCACTTCCGCAGCTTGACCTTCGCCGCCCCGCATTAGCAGAATCACCGGACAAGATTAGCGCGCGAACGGACACCATTAGCAGTATCTACGAACTTTAACACCTTAAGCCAGCGCACGACGTAGCGCCGCTGGTGCTCGGCCATCGGGCGGAATCCCAACGCCTCGTACGCAAGCTTCTGATGATCGGCAAGCATCTCGCTACGGCCGTCGTACAGCGAGCGTAGCGTGCCGAGGTCGGGTGGATCAATACTGAGCTGCTCGCTGAGATGTTGCCAAAGCCGTTTGGGCACCTGTTTGTACGCGTCGAGTGTGCGACCCGTCATTCGCACGAAACCCAGGTGCAGCGCGACCGCGAGGCGGTAGAGATGCGAGCGCCGTCCATCAATCAACGCGCGCTCGCGATTGGAGAACGTGAAAAAGGTGTGGAGCTCGAACTCGGTCAACTCGTGCGGGAAGTGCCGCAAGCCGAGGTACGCCAGCCGCAAGTGATCCATCGTACGCACTCCTGTGCGAAATGGACTGTGAAGCGTAGCGAGAAAAATTTCGGACGACAACCCGGTAGCGCGGCCGTAGACGCTACGCAGAGATATTGTTAAAACATTAATGAAATAATTATTAAGAGCGGATTTTATTATCATATTTCATTTCGCCTGCCTTTCAATAAATCAACAATCGTCAAATCTCGTCAGGGGTACTGCCTTCCCATGGTTCGCCATGCTAAGTTCATGCCAAACGTTTTCTGGTGGCGGCTTTCGTGCCTGCAGCGTAACCGCCAGAGAGAAACCAAGCACACCAAGAACCAAGAAAAATGCGAGCAGAGACCTTACGACAGACGTTGGCCGGGCGCCATGTCCTGCGCGAAATAGCGCGTCAGCAAGGCTGGATGAATCACCGCTTCACGGCGCTGTCCCGGATGGATAGCACAGCACGGCCGCTTTGGATGCGCGTCACGGCGATCGTCATGGTCGCGGTCACCTATTTCGCGCCGGCCGTCTTTCTCGCCGACGAAGTGGCACGTGCCGCGCCGATTGTCGATCCGCGCGCGCCGATCCCATTTCAGCCGACCATCACGCAGACGAGCGCGGGTGTGCCCGCCGTGAACATTGCCACGCCAAACGCGAATGGCGTGAGCCTGAATCAATATCAGTCGTTTGGGATCGATTCGAAAGGATTGGTGCTCAATAACAGCACGGTCGCAGGGACGCCTTTGCTGGGCGGGACGCTGGGTGCGAATCCGAATTTGAGCGGCCGATCAGCTTCGCTGATCATCAATCAGGTGACGGCAACGGGTCCGGCTGTCAGTCTCTACGGCCCATTGGAGGTGTTCGGGGCACCCGCCTCCGTCGTAATCGCGTCTCCGAATGGCGTTTCAGTGTCGGGTTTGAGCGTAACAAACGTCACCAATCTGACACTCACCACGGGTAGCCCGCAGTTTCTCACGGGCGTTGGCGGCACCGCAACCGATTTTACGCACGCAGGCGCCGTCGCATACGACGTTCGGTCCGGCAACATTTCGATCAACGGACCGGCTGGCAATGACGGCACGCCCGGCGCTGGAATCGAAGGCACGGTAGGCAATATCGACCTGATCGGCCAAAGCGTCACGGTCAACGCGCCCCTGAGAGCTGATCAGCGCATAAACGTGGTGACAGGCAACCAGCTCGTCACGCCGACGTCGTCGAATACGATCGGCATCACGTACGGAACGTCCGCAAACGGCGCGACCAACACGGCGGCTGCGATCGGCAAGAGCGTCGCGGTCGACGCCAGCCAGTATGGTTCCGTGACATCGGGCACCGTCTACATCGTGTCCACCGCAGCCGGCATGGGTGTGAACACGCAAGGTCCGCTATCGGCGACGGCCGGCAATGTGGTCGTCGCCGCGAACGGTGACGTCACGGTTGGCAAGACGTTCGCGAATCAGAACGTCACGCTGAGCAGCGCCGGCAATACGACGATTGCCGATACTGGCCTGGCGAATCAGAAATACACGGTGACCGCGAACGGCGATATCAATGCGCCGGGCTCGGTGTCGGCCGGCCAGAACGTGTCGATGACCGCCGGCGGCAATCTGAACGCCGCGTCGGTCGCCGCGAACGGAACGGCCAGCTTGACCGCGGACCAGTCGATGACGATCGGCACCCTGTCGGCGCACGATATCGCGTTACAGACGACCAACGGCGATCTGACGGTGGGTGGATTGAGCGCACCCGGAACAGTGTCGGCCAAAGCCGGTCGGGATCTGACCGTCAATGGCGCAGTACAGGGTGGCAGCACGGTGGCGCTCACAAGCGCACGTAACGCGGCCGTCAACGGACAAGTGTCGGGCGTGGGCGACACGACGATTGCGGCGCAAGCAGGTTCAGCGTCGGTGAACGGCAGCGCCACCAGCGGCAAAAACCTGAGCGTGACGTCGGGCAGCAATACGAACGTTCAAGGCACAGCCTCGTCGGTCGGCGACATGACGCTGGCCGCCAACGGCGGGGCGTTGACGACGACCGGCAACGTGGCGGCGCTCGGAGCGTTGAGTGCAGCGGGCCAGCAGGGTGTGAGCCTCGGCGGAACGGTCTACAGCGGAGGCAATGCGTCCATTGGCTCGAGCACAGGGAGTGTCGCGGTTGCCGGCGCTGTCTCGACACCGGGCGCGTTGAACATCAACGCGGGACAGGACGCGACAATCGCGGGCACGGTCCTGAGCGGCCAGACCACGACGATCACCACCGCGCGCGACGCGAACCTGAATGGCGGCCTGTCCGTCAACAATAACGGTAACGCGAGCGTGACGGCGGGGCGCGACATCAACGGCACGGGCGCGATCAGCGTCGCGAACGATACGGCACTTGACGCCGGCAACAACGTCAGCATCTCGAGCCCGATCCAGACCGGCAACAACCTGAGTGTCACTGCTGGCCAGAACCTGTCGGTTGGAGCGGTTACCGCGGTCGGCAACAGCAGGCTGAACGCGACGAACGGCAGCGCGACGCTGACCGACAATGCCCTGTCGGGCGGGACGACGACGATCACGGCCGGCACCGACGTGAATACACAGCGTAGCGTCGAGAGCCTCGGAGATCTGTCGGTCAACGCGCAAACCGGTAGTTTCACCGCGAGCGGCCCTGTCTCGACCGCCGGCAGCGCCAATCTGAACGCCGGTCAAGCCATCACCTTGAACGGCCCGACGACCGTTTCGAAGAACGCCAGCCTGACGGCGGCCAACATCGCCACGCAAAACGTCGCCGTCGGCGGCAATCTGACCGCGACGGCCTCGAACAACCTCGACACGTCCGCCGGTCAGCTCAACCAGCCCTTCAGCGCCACCGCGCCGGCACTGTCGGTGGGCGGCAACGCGACGCTGTCTGGTGCGAACGTGACGACTGCGAACGCGGTGGTCGGCGGCACGACGCAAATTACCGGCACGCAGAGCCTGACGACGGGCGGCACAGCGGCGTTCAAGGGCGACGCAACTCTTTTTGGAGGCACGGTATCGAACGTCGGTACGCAGATGGCAGCCGGCAACCTGAATGTGTCGGGCACGACCGTGTCGAACGCGGGCAGCCTGTCGTCACTGCAAACGACGACGATTAACGCCACGGACGTTACGAATAGCGGAACGGTGTATGGACCGACCGTGAACGTGACGGCAGGCAACAGCGTCACGAACGCCGGGGCGCTGATGGCGACGAACGCGCTGAACCTGACAACCGGGACGCTCAGCAACCGCAACGGCACACTGTTCGCGGGCGACGTCCAGAACCCGAGCGCGGCAACGGGCGACGTGAATATCACCGTGAACGGTGGCGCCGGCGCGTTCGACAATACGTCGGGCGTCATTTTTTCGCACCGCAACGTTACGTTCACCGCGCCCAACCTGAATTTCGATCCGCTCGCCGCCACGAGCGGCACGATGCTGGCCGGACAAACGCTGACGCTCAATCCGCTGTCGCTGACGAACACCGGCACGTGGAACCTCGGGTCCGCCAATGTTGCCGGCCAGACGCTGGTGGTGAATTCTGCGAATATCGGCAATACCGGATCGATCGTGAGCGCGGGCGACATCACGCTGAACGGCGCCACGAACAACGCGGGTTCGATCACCGGCCGCAACGTGTCGACATCGGGCAGCTTCACGAATCAGAAGGGCGCGACGTTGCACGCGAACGTCGACGCGCATCTGGATGGTGCGACCGTCAATCAGGGCACAGTCGAAGCGGCGAACGACCTTCACCTCACCGGCGCGAGTTACGACAATTCGAACAGCACGACGCAGGCCGGCCATGACATCACGGCCAATCTGAGCGGCGCGCTCACCAACGTGGTCGGCACCTTCACCGCCGGCAACGACATGACGATCCAGGCCGCGAGTGTCAACAACAACGCGGTTTCACCGAATGCAGGCAGTGCCGGCAGCACCACCACGACGATCGTCTCCGATCCGGCGCTGCTGAATTCGATCCTGCTCGGTAGCGAGACCGTCTATACCGTGCGCGACTACGGCGGCAGCGGCGGCAACCAGACGGTGGAGAGCTGGCCTGGCGCGCAAGGCCCACTGTCCGACCTCAATCCGAATTACACGACCGGCACGATTACACTGTTGCCGGCGCAGGACTTCCAGAGCGATCCGCAGGGAGCGTACTCCTACTATCCGGATTCCGGCAACCGCTACGTTGTCGATAACGCGGCGGCGCACCAAGGCTCGGGCCTGACGCAGGGCACGCCGATGGTGCTCAACCTGCCGACCATTTCGTTGACGGTGTCCGGCTCTCAAGCGGTCACGAACCCGAGCGTGATGGCTGCCGGTCACGATCTGAGTATCACCGCGAACAGCCTCGCGAACGAGAGCAGCACGATCACGGCCGGCCACGACATCAAGCTGAACGTGCAGTCGCTGGACAACGGGGCCGCACCGTCGACCACGCTCGGCAAGTCGGTCGAGCAGGTGAACCAGCAGGAACTGAACACCCTGATCGCTCAGTTGAAGAAGCTTGGCGCGATCACGATTCCGGGCTCGGGGCTGTTCTACCACACGTCCGACGGCTATGCGCTCGCACCGGATAACGTCTTTACGGTCAATAGTTCGGTCGTCGCGCCCAGTGTGACGAGTACGGTGACTCAAGCGCCGCCGTCGCCGGGCACGATCGCGGCCGGCAATAACGTGACCGTCTCGGGCGGCAACCTGACCAACGGCGGCACGATTGCAGGCCAGACCGACGTCACGATCAACGCGGCCAGCTTCACGAACCAGGGCCGCAGCACGTCGAGCCTCGTGACGAATGCGGGATGCGCGGCGGGCGTGTCGGACGCCGACTGTAACCACGGTTTCTCGACCTTCAACCCGAACCCGTACACAAGTCAGGTCTTTACGCCGGGCACGCCGAGCTATGCAACCGTGTCGGCGGGACGCAATCTGGTCATTGCCAGCAACGCGACCAGCAACAATCTCGGCCAGCTGGTCGCGAATCAGGACGTGACGATCGGTGGTGCCGGCACGAGCTCGGGCAACGCCACGCAGTCGGCCAGCGTGACGAACACGTCGGGCACGATTCAATCCGGACGCGACATCACGATTGTGACGAACGCGTTGACGAACGCCATTGCTGATCCCGTCAAGGCGCACGAGAACTACGGTGCGCAGTCGACCTACGGGTGTTCGATGACGGGCGCCACGCCGGATTGCGAGGCGATGGTCGACAACCAGTCGGGGCCGCCGTCGATCATCAATGCTGGGCGCAATCTGGCCGTCACGGCCGGCTCGATGGTGAATACCGGCAGCGTCGTGACCGCCGGGCAGGCCGCGACGATCAACCTGTCGTCGGCGAACGCGCTGACGAATCAGGACCAGGTGCTCAATGCGTACTGGCATTCGCACTCGAATGAGGTGATCAACGGCTCGTATGTTTGGCACGACAACTACGGCTGCACGGATCTGGCGAGCTGTCAGCAGATCTGGGGCAGCGCGTGGACCGGTACGAATGAACCGCTGAGCCCGCCGTCGCCGATAGGCACGATCTACGGCCTGATCCAGGCGCCGACGCTCACGGTGCAGTCGCAGGGCAACGTGGTCAACAGCGGCAACATCATCGGCAATACGATCGCGATGTCGGGCCTGCACCTGGTGAACGGCTACACGGGCAACGTGTATACGCCGCCGAGTGTCGCGCCGACGCAGGTCGTGTCGCTCGCACCCTTGGGTGTGCCGGCCGTGGCCGCGACGGCACAGGGCGTCGCGGGCCAGGCGGCGACCGCGGCCGCGCAAGCGTCGAACGTCAACGGTCGGCCAACCGGCCCCATCCAGAGCGGTATTCAAGGTGCCAAAGTCGGCAAGCCGGGTGCGCCGAGTGGCGCGTCGGTGCAGACGATCGCTGGATCGTCGTCGTCCGTTGCCTACCTGATCAACAACCCGGCCGCGCAGGTCGTCGGCGGGATCGGGCCGTCGTATCTTCTCAGCCAACTGCCGATCAACCTGCAGCCGGGCAGCGTGCCGTTCTACTACGACCCGTTCGACGAGAACCAGGCGCTCCAGACAGCAGCGCTCCAGCGTCTGGGCAAGGCAAGTTTCATCGACGGCTTGTCGTATGACAACAAGTACCAGACGACGGTCGTCGATCAGGAAAAGTATGCGCTGTACGCGAACGCGATCGACTACGCGAAGGCGCACGACCTGAAGGTCGGCGTGGCGTTGTCGGATGAACAGCTGGCGCAGCTCGACAAGCCGATGCTCTGGTACGTCGAGCAGGCGGTGCCGCAGCCGGGATGTACGGCCACGGGGGGAGCAGTGTGCCCGACGGTCGACGCGCTGATGCCGCAGGTGTACTTGCCGCAGGGTTATGCGGCGATGAGCACCGACGGTGTGATCAGCGGCCACGACGTGACGCTGGCGTTCCACGATGCAAGTCGTCCGGACGACATCACGAACACGGGTTCGATCACGGCGACCGGTACGCTCTCGACGCCGGACGCGCGCATCACGAACCTGGAGCGCTCGGTCGACATCGGTTCGTACTACGCGGATGCCGGCGACGACGGCTACACGCGCACGACCGGCACTACCCTGCAGCAGGGTGGTTTCATGAGCGCGGCGAACTTCGCGAACAACGCCGCGATGATCAACAACATCGGCGGCCAGATTCAGAAGGTCGGCGCGAATGGTGCGATCGATCAGGCGGGGACAGCTGCGGAGCTCGCGCAGCTCAAATCGCAGCTCGGCGGCAACTTCCAGCAGAGCACGGTCAGCGACCACCTGAACAGCGAGTACCAGTCGGACGGTCACAATGGTGGCGTCGCGATGGTCTTCCAGGCGGCGATGGCTGTTGCGTTCTCGTATGTGCTCGGCCCGATCGGCGGTGCGCTCGCGACGTCGATCATGCAGCAGGAGATCGCGAACGGAGGCGTGAGCCTCGGTGCGCTTGCAAAGGCAGTCGGCACGGCATACCTGACGCAGTTCGCAGATTCCGCGCTGAACCTGAACGGATTCAACAACCTCGGCAATGGCGCCGTCGCAGCGGACACGACCGTAACGCTGGAAAACCTAGGCAACACCGCAGCAACGATTGCTCAGCGTGCCATCGTAAATGGCGCGATCACCACCGCAATCAATGGTGGCAGCTACGGAACCGCGATGTTGACGAGCACCGTCAACGACGTCGCGGCGGTCGCCAACAATGCAATCGGGTTGGGGTCGACGAATACCGATTCGCTCATCGCGAAGGACACGCTGGGCTTTGTACTGGCGCATGCTGTCGTTGGTTGCGCCACGGGGGCCGCGCTGGGCCAGGGGTGCGGTGGAGCGGCGATCGGCGCGGCGACGAGCGCCGTGCTTGGGTCGATTCTGGTGGATCAGGCCGGCGGATTGCAGAATCTGCGCCCCGATCAGATCGCAGCGATCGTTACGGCGACGACACTGCTGGGCGGACTCGCAGCGAACGCCGCCGGACAAAACGGCATTGCCGGCGCGAATGCCGCGACGAGCGAAGCGATCAACAACGCGACCAATCCGGAAGACATCGCTCATGGCAAGGATCTGCTTCCGCTCGAAGCTGGCGTGGGCAATGGAGTCGGTGGCCTGAGCGGTGGTGGTGCTGGCGGCACGATGACGACAGGCGAGGCCGCGGCGGCGTTCGAGAAAGGGGTTGTTGATTCCGTCGAAGGCACTTTCGCGAGACTCGAAAACCTCGGCGCAGCGATCGAGAGCCGGATCAGCTCGTTCACGCAGCGCTACCTTTCGGAATCTGGCGGTCGGTGGGGTACCTCCTCCACACGCCAGCTAAATTATGATGTTGGGCAGTCTTTGAAAACTAACGACTATCGTATTACGGGCGGTGGCGGTGTGAGATCGGAGGAGTATATTTCTGGCCCTGGTCCGGGGTCAAAGGGAAGTACTTACGTAGACATTACGGCGGAACCAATCAGCGGGGTTGGACCGAAGGTGCGAGTGCAAACTATTTCGACGCAATCCGATGGCATCACGCCAACGCCGTCAGAGGCCGCTGCGGCAGCACGTATTCGAGCGACCTTTCCGGACGATAAGTTGATCTTGATTCCCAAAGGTGCTACGCAGCCGCAGATCGATCAAGCTATCAAACAGGGCTTGGGAAGATGAAGAGAATCCATTTTTTTGCAACAAGAGACGATCTTGATGCGATTATAGATTTTGTTGAGGATCGACAAAAACTCAAATATATATTGATTGATCACTTTCTCCATGAAAAGTATGGAGATAAGATTCCAATTTACGAATCGGCAAAAAATATTGTCGACTTGGGCATTGCTGCGAAAAATCAAACAGGAAGCTGCGAGCGATACCTGGTAGTCGGCCGTGATGTTGCGGTGACTCCGCGAACTGAGTTGTATGGGAGTAATTTACCCGGAGGCGGCAGGCGAATTACATCGTATGATCCTGGGGACTGCCTTGAGGGAGTCGAGTTCAATGCCGGTGGATTTTGGCATGATGGGACGCTAATTAACGGACTCATTCAGACGTGGTCGGACGATCCAGCTGCCCAGAAATTAATGAGGCAATTTGCATCCGCTATTAAGAAGCATTTTCCGGTAAAGATCAATGTCTTTTGGGTTGGTCCTAAAGCCCTTGAATATCTTGAAAATGGTGGGCGTCTGACTCAGAGTGTAGCGGCCGGCCCCGAATTCGATTTGAAGCTTCCCAATACTTGATCGGATGCGTGAAGCACAAGCCGGTGCAAAGGATAACGACGCCGAGGGCAGAAAATGGAGAGGATGATTTTCCGGCGAGCATTTGTGCTGGTATGGGCCGGTGCGACTTGTTCCGCCTACGCGGCCGGCATCGTCCCGGACGGCCAGACCGCGACATTGGTGGCGACCGGGGCAACCGGACACCAGATCGTTAACATCGCGCCCGCCACTGGCGGCGTTTCGAACAATACCTATTCGTCATTCAACGTCTCGAAAGCTGGTGCCGACCTCAACAACGTCGGCATCAACGCGCGCACGATCGTCAACCAGGTCACGAGCACGAACCCATCGCTGATTCAGGGCAACGTCAATGTGCTCGGCCCGCGCGCGAACGTGATCCTGGCGAATCCGAACGGGGTCACGGTCGATGGTGGCAGCTTCACGAACACGGGTCACGTCGTGCTGTCGACCGGACAGGTGAGCTTCAACGACCTGACGCTTGCACCCGGCGTCATGCAACGCAATGTGGTGCTGACGACCGACCGCGGCGCCATCACGATCGGTCCCGGCGGCCTGTCTGGCACGCTGGTGAACCTCGACTTGATTGCAAAGCAATTGAGCATCAACGGGCCGGTCACGAACGACTTTACGAGCTCGACGAGCGGCATCCGCGCGATTGCCGGCGATAGCACCGCAACCTACGACACCAGCTTTTCCCCGTCCGACAACGGCCACGATTGGCTGATTGGCACGTCGTCGCCAAGTACAAAAAGCAATGCCGTTGCCGTCGACATTACGGCGGCCGGCGGCCTGACGGCCGGCCGCGTGCAGTTGATCGTCACCGACCAGGGCGCAGGCGTCCACAGCCTCGGCAAGATCTACGCGAACGCCGGCGACGTCATCGTCACGGCAAACGGGGACATCGCGATCGCGGACGGCTCGGTAAAGGCTGAACGGGACGTCGCGCTCGCGACCGCCGGTACGGTGTCGCTGCAAGGCGCACAGGTGATCGCCGCGAACAACGTGAACGTTCAGGCCGGCAACATCGCGCTGTCCGACGACGCTACCAGCCCCACGACCGTGAGCGCCGGCAACACGGTCAATCTGACGAGCAGCGGCGCGATCACCAACACCGGCAGCCTGATCCAGGCAGGGACCACGGCGAGCGACGGCACCACAACCGGCGGCGACGTGATCCTCACCGCAGCAGGCGACATCACGAACCGCTCGAGCGCAAACAATCTCGGGATCGTGTTTGCCGCCAACGGCCAGACCAAGCTGACGGCGGGCGGCAACATCATCAACGACAACGCCCGCATCCTGTCGAACGACGCAGTCAGCCTCACCGCGGCCGGTGACGTGCAGAACATCATCGACCATACGGGTGGCACGAACGGCGGCCAACCCGCTGCGTATTCCGACCGCGGCGGCAGCTTCCTGTTCTTTACCCATACGACGAGCGGATTCAATGTCGATTACGGCACGGTCAGCAACCCGGACCAGCTCGCCTATATCGCGGCTGTCCACGGGCCGGTGACGATCACGAGCCGCAACTTCACGAATGCCGGCGGGATCGTTCAATCGAACGACGGCGACGTCAACATCACCGCGCAGAACGCCTTCACGAACGCTGCTGTCTTCACCGGCCAGGCGAGCTATACGCGCAGCTGCTGGATCTTCTGTCACGCCGACGCGTCGAGCAACGTCACGCCGTACGGCGGCACGATTCAGGCGGGCGGCAACATCGGCATCAAGGCCGGCACGGTCGCGCGTAACGTCGGCGGCAACGTCTTCGCGAACGGTGACATCAAGGTCGACGCACCGATCACGTATGCGCAGGGCGTGACTGGCTATTCGGCGATCAACCAGCACCGGGGTTTCAAGGCGTTCTTCGGCAGTACGTGGGCGCAGATCATCGCGATGGACGTCGGTGGCGGTTTCAGCGCGAACGGCAGCGTGACGCTGACTGGCGACGGCGTGATCGATGGCGGTTCGTTCAGCGGCGGCAAGGGTGTCACGGCGGCCGGCGGCATCACGACCGTACGCGCGCCATCGCGCACGCCCGTCCAGATCGACCAGCATCTGGGCCTGACGACGTGGTGGTGGCGATGAGGTCCAGTCCCACCATGATCTTGCTGCTGTTGATCTCCGTCGCATTGCTGACGACGCTGATTATCGTGCTTAAGACGTCACCGCCGCTGTCCAGCAAGACCGTTGCGCCGGCCGGCGCACCTCACCACGCCCAGAAAGAAAAATGATGCTGAATTCGTTCAAGCGATGGCTGGGTGCGCTTCCGGCTGTGGCGGTCATGCACACGCCCGTATTTGCCCAGACGCCTCCAGCGCCGACCGCTCGCCCGGTGCAGGATCCGGCGCAACTGATCATCGAGCAGCAGCGCGAGCAGGCCCGGCAACGGCAGCTCGAGCAACCGCCGGCGTCGATCACGATCGAGCCGACGCCTGAGACGACGCTCGACATCCCGGTGGATACGCCGGTCGACTCCATTGTCGAAACGGGGCCGACCTTTGCCGTGAAGCAGATAGTGCTGCAGGCCCCCGACAGCAAGCCGTTCGAGCCGCCTCGCGGGATCTCGGCCAAACAGCTCGACGCGATTGTCGCGCCGTTCGCGAACCACGAGCTCGGCTCGCACCGCATCAATTTGCTGCTCAAGCGCATCACGGACGTTTTCGTCGAACACGGCCTCGTGACGACGCGCGCGCTGCTCGGCCCGCAAAACCTTGCCACCGGCACGCTGAAGATCACGATTCAGGTCGGCACCATCGAGGCCTTCACGGTCAACGGCAAGCCGGTTCACCGGCTCAAGGCAGGCGAGTCGTCGGCGGGCGGCGGCTGGCTTACCGACGCCGGTTACGAGAATGCGTTTCCGACGGCGTCCGGCGAGCCGCTGCGCCTGTCCGATATCGACCAGGGCGTCGCGCAGATCAATCGCCTGCGCCGCAACCAGGCGACAGTCCAGATCCTGCCCGGCCAGAATCCCGGCGAATCGATCGTCGACATCGGCAACAAGCCGGGCGATCGCCTCTACTACACGTTGGGCGTCGACAACTACGGCAGCTCGGCGACGGGCGTCACGCGCTATCGGGCCGGTGTCGAGGCCGACAACCTGCTTGGCCTGCAGGAATCGCTGAGCGTGAATTTCCTCGACAGTCTGGACAGCAATGCGATCGTCGGCTCGTTCGCAATCCCGTTCGGTCGCCATACGTTCAGCTACACGATTTCCGACTCGGAATACCAGCAGGTGATCGGCACGACCGCGCTCGAATACGGCCGCACACTGTCGCACATCTTCGGCTGGAACTACCTGGTCAGCCGCAGCGTCAGCGACATCACCAGCGTGGACGCCACAGTATCGTGGCGGCGCACGGACCGCGAAGTCAACGGCATCGATCTCGATCCGCAGCGCGTCGCCGTGTTGCGTCTGGCCGGCAACTGGCTACACAAGTTCGTGATGAACGACGCACAGGGCAATTTCACGGCCAACGCCGGCCTGTCGCAGGGCTTGCCGTGGTTCGGCGCGAATCATGATCCGCATGGCATCACGCGCGAAGACGCACACAGCCAGTTCACGAAGGTCGATGCGACGGCGGCATTCACGCTTCCGTTGCCGAAGCTAGGCCCGGCGATGCTGGCCTATCGCGGTACGGTGGGCGGCCAATACACCAACGTCGCATTGTTCGGCTCGGAACAGTTGTATCTGGGTGGCATGGACACGATACGCGGCTTCCGCTCGGGCGAGATCGCCGGCGACCGAGGGCTCTATTCGCGTAACGAAGTCGCATGGGTGAACGCCTCGGCCTGGAAGGACGGTCGAATCGAACCCTACGTATTCGTCGACGCGGGCAAGGCGAACCTGGTCGCGGTCCCCGGGTTTCCGACGCTCGCCGGCGCGGGCGCCGGGCTTCGTGCGCAATGGCAGTGGCACAAACAGATGCTGTCGGGCGAACTGTTGGTCGGGCGTGCGCTGACGCAGCCGGCCGCGCTGGGCCCGAAAGCGACCCTTGTACTTGGAACCTTGAATTGGACAATGTGATGCACATCCCGCACTGGAAGTCATTTATCGCCGCATCCGCACTTTATTTGGGCATGGCCTGCGTCGCGCAGGCGCAAGCGCCTGCTTCGTCGGCGGCGTCGGCTGGCACCGTGGCCACCGTCAACGGTACGCCGATCACGCAGGCGGAAGTCGATGCGATTCTGCGGGCGTCGCGCCAGCCGGACACGTCGCATGTGCGCCAGGCGATCAAGAATCAGCTGATCGCCCGAGTACTGATCCAGCAGGCCGCGGAGAAAGCGAACTACGGCAGCAAGCCGGAAGTGCAGGCGGCCATGCAGGTGGCGAAGGCGAACGCGGAGACGCAGCTGTACCTGAAGGACAATGTGAAGCCTGCACCGGTAACCGATTCGGACATCAAGGCTCGCTACGACGAGATCGTGGCGTCGCTCGGCAAGGACGAGTACAAGCCGCGGCTGATCGTGGTCAAGGACGCCGCGACCGCCGCGACGGTGCTGAGCGAACTGAAGGCGGGCAAACCGTTCGACGGTCTTGCGCGGCAATACAGCATTGCGCCGAGTCGCGACGCCGGCGGGGAGCTGCCGTGGGTGAGCTTCAAAACGCCGGCAACGGAAGGCAAGACGTCCGGCTTGCCGGTGGCGATCGCGCGGGCGCTCGAGAAATTGCCGATCGGCGCGGTCACGCCCGAGTCGATTCCGGTCGACGGCGCACGGGCGATCGTGAAACTCGACGCGAAGCGACCGACGCAGGTGCCGGCCTTCAACCAGGCACAGGCGACAATCCGCCAGCAGCTTGAGGCACTCGCGCTGGAAAAGGCGAGCGCGCAGTTCGTCGGCGGCCTGTTGAAGAGCGCGACCATCCAGCAGTGATCGCAAGGAGATTTGCATGGCAACCCACATGCCGCACGAGGCGCGCATTTCACCGGAGCAGATGTCGCCGCTTGTTCAGGCGTTCCTGGGCGAGATAGGCCGCAGCGGCGTGTCGGATACCGCCTTTAAACTGGCGCTGCTGATGGTACCGATGCTCAGCTTCGGATCGTGGCAGACCGTGTTTCTGCGGGACGTCGCGAAGCGTGCGGGCATTTCCCGGGCCGAGGCCTACGTCGCAGTCGACGAACTGATCAGCGCTGGTGTGCTCGAGCGACGTTTGTCGGGATTTGCCGCCCGCAAAATACAGGCGTTTCGACTTTGTGAGCGATGTCAGGCGGCGAACTTAAACCTTTCGTTGCCCCACCGCCCACGCGAACGGCGGTCGGAATTGCGTGCACCCTTCCTCGATACCGAATACTTTCGTGAGCATGGTTGAAAATCGCCGGAAGGCGCCTTGGTGGGGCGGGCAACCGCCGAAGCTGGCCGGCGTGTTCTGGCTCGACAGCAGGCAACGGGCATGGCTGAGTCGTCTGCGTGCGACATGGGGCGATGAGGCGGTAATCCAGATCTACGGCGGGTGGGTGCGACTGCATGCCGATGGGTGCGACTGGCGCTTTGCCAGCAAGGATGAACTCCGTTCCGCGACGCTGCGCCGTCAGCGTCAAAGGCAATCAGCAACATATTGATTGGTAAGCAAATTATTTTGGGGGTGGACCGCCAAGCCTTATCGCGCCTAGATGGTCCTACACCTGTAAAACGCACCAAAATCAAGGGGACCCCGAGGCGGCCGCCGCGGCACGCGCAGCGCTCGTCTCGTTGCCGGCCGACGACGACACGCCGGCCGGCTGGCTGGCTGCTCGAGGTGGTCGGCAAGGGGCAACAAACAACGCCGCGTGCCGATCAGCGACGCGTGCGTCGACGCGTTGACACGTACGGCTCCGATCACGGGCAGTATTTCGACGCAGTCGACGCGGTGAGGCCACTGATTGAGCCGCTGGTGGTGCCGCCGATGCCGCATGCGTGATATTGGGCGAAGAGGCCGGCCGCGACTATTCGGTGCGCGGCGCGCGCTGACTTTCGCAGTGGGCGATCGGGCAGCTGCTCAAGGTGATGCCGGATCTGTCGGAGGCCGAGAGGCGTAAGCCGGCCGGCACGTCGCCGCATGCGTTCCGGTATGCAGTGGGCACCCAGATGCTTGCAGCCGGCGTCGCGCCCGAGGTTGTGCAGCGCAAGCTTGAGCACGCGTCGCTCGGCGCCAAGCGCTATACGTGTCACCGTAGGAAGCGCGGCTGCGCCGCGAGGCCGCGAAGTATCACGCGCGTCTCTCGCGCCGCATGTGATCAGCGCTGGTGGGCGACGATGAGCAATCGTCAAGTAATCCCGATGACTCGAAGTGCTTTGCCCATGCTCGCACATGACCGCCCCCTAGCACCGTCAACACGCATATTGAAATGTTGCGTCCGTCTCAGAACTATGTTCGTCCGGAGGTTGAGACAGAGGAAATCAATACTGCTCCGCAGGATGTTTTGTGGCCGTCGAACGATGCAAAGCTTCCTTCGACGTCGACGCTCGCGTCCCCCTCGACGATCACGCATTCACCATGGATAGGGCAGGTGCAGCGATCGCCGACTCGTGCGACAGGTCGCCCCATGACCTCGCTGTTGGCGGCACCTGACTCGACGCGCCCGCCGTGGCTATGTACGTCGCCCACACGAATAATGCCGCGCATGGTAGTTCTTGCTCCTGTTTCAAAACCGCGCAAACCATACTGCACCATTGTCCCCCGTCCCGGCCGCGAGACAATTCGCCCCGCGTTCGTGTTAGTTCAAGCGCGCGTTTTGAATCGTTTGAACAGACCCACGATGATCAGGACAAAGCCAATAGCCGCGATAAGGACCGGCACGGATATCACAAAAGTCACCTGTGCGTCGCTCTGAATCTGAAACTTGTCAAATACGCCTATGGCCAGAGCAACGATAGCGAAAGAGAAAAGACCAATTCCCCCGACAAGCAATATTCCGCCCCACCCCAATAGGTTACGATGAGGAGAAGGCCTGTACGTCCCCGGTTCCATTGTGCACCCCTCTATGAACAAGACGGACGAAACGCCAACCAGTGGGTCGCATTCGCCAACCGAAGCAAAGCATCATCCGCGCGCCTAGAAGCTATAGCCTTGCCCATACCGGCTGTAATCGACGTCGTGGCGCTTTCCCCACCAAGGCAGATAAGCACTGCCTTCGCCAGCCGCGCGGAACCACGGCTTCTTGGGATCGACCGGATTCAGCTTCGTCGGCTGGACAACAACGACCGCTGTCGGGCGAACAGGATCGGTCGTGCCGGCCACCAAGGTATTGCCACCGAGATGGTTGGCACGACCGATCGCGAGTGCCACGTCCGTCAACGCGGTCCCGGCACCCATCTCGCCAAGCAGCGCGGGCGTATTGAACGTCTGCTTCTGGTAATCGTATTCCGGCAGCACCTCGGTCAACGTCTGCGACAATGCACCGAGGCGGGCAGACGCGGCGTCGCTGCCTTTGCCGGCATCATGAATCACATAATGCAGATCGGCCGTCGACACGCCTGCGTTATGCGCGGCCTGTTCGATGGTTGTTTTCCACGCCTGGACCGAGCGCGTCGTGCCGGCCTTCTTCTCGAAGTCATTCACATTGGCGACAGCCGCCCGGCCAATCCACGCGAGTGGTTCTCGCTCGGTCTTGAAGGCCGGCCCCGTGAGAACGAGCAACACCATGTTCTCGTTCATCTGGTTGTCTTTCGGCGGAAAACTCGGCGCATCCCAGTTCATCACCCACACGCTCTGGTCGGGATGCGCTTCCAGAAATTCAAGCGCGCGGTTCAGCGAGGTAAATCCAGCGTTTGGCCCACCCGGGGTGATATGGACATCTGGCGGAACGTTCTTGCTCCAAAGAGTCGGCGCATCCTCATTGCCGATTTCAAACATCGACACAAAGTCTTTCACCAAGAATTGCCGAGATTCTTCCGGATCGAGGCGCTTTTCAGGAATGGCGAACTCGATATGGGTACCCGCGAGCTCTCGCCACCCCGTCCGATCCTTCGAGTGGACGTTGTAGAAGTACGCTGGGCTCATCACATAGATTTCGCCGAACAACGTCAGAAGCTTGTCGACGTATTTTTCGTAGAAGCCATCAAACGTTTCGCGGCCGTTGTTGCCGTAAGCGACGCCCGCGACCGGCTGGAGCGTGGTGAAGCTCTTTGGATCTTCCTTCACCATGTCATCGTTTTCGTTCGGCTGAACGAGTCCCATCGTCCACAACAGCTGCCATTCTGTCGGATAGTCGCGTCGCTGCAGCGGATTGAGCCACGCGAGTCCGACCACCTGGGCCCGGAATGGTTGATTGGGTACTGGCGCGGCCACTGCCACGCTCGAGCTCGTCGCCGCCGCCGCGGTCTTCTCTCCGCCAGACTTTCGAAGACCCGCCCAGAGCGCCAACACGGCGACCACGACCAGAAGCGGCAACACAATCAATCGTTTCATCCATTCCTCAACCGAGAGCGGCTGCGGCGCAGCCTGCTGAGCATGATACGTCCACGTTGCGGTGACCGCGACAGACACGATCAGAATGGCAAGTGCGACGCCAAGACGTCGCGGCCAAGTCGAAGGGAGTGTACTCATAGGAATTGCGCTACCTCGAGGAACATTCCGCCGTCGCGCTCATCCTGGATCTTCTTTGGCATGTGCGCCTCGGAATCCGTCTTGATCCAACGCGAAAGAAACTCGTTGTTCATTTTTCCTCGGTTGAAGTATTCCGCGTATTTTTTGTGCGGATTGGATTTGTCAAGTCCACCTCCAAACCGCCAATCTGCCTCAAGGCGCAATGCAGTCCAGTCATCGGGGGTTAGCCGGCACACGCCGATCGCGACATCGTAGGCAAGCGCGTGCTCCGCATGATCCGCATTCGTCATGATGGTCGAGTGGTTCGTCGGATTGTTCTTTTCGGTTTTACCCAGGTAGCTCGTCACGGTGGCGCTCGAATACTGCTTGGCCTTACCGCCCGCGTTGAAACCCGGTTGTTCCGAGACGACATTGCCGTCCGCGTCGATTAGTGCACTGTTTCCTTGCTCCCTGTGGCGAACCGTTTGGCGAACGACCGCATGCATTTCGTACCGCAGATCCGCTTCACTGTCCTCGTTGCCGATCGGCGTCGCACCCTTGTAGTCGTCGATTGCATCGCCCGGTTTTTTTTCGGATGCGGACTTATGTTTGTCTCGCGCGGCTGCGGTCGGGTCATTGCCCTCATTGAAGAGGCTGGTTGCCGCCGGGCCGTCGTGGACGGGTGCGATTGGCTTGCCGTACTTCATTGCCACCGGGGTGAACTGGTGATCCAGTTTTGGGGCGTCGATCGGAATCGCCCACCATTCCGGAGGAGTCGCATTGACTGCGATTCCCGCCATGTTGATGATTGGGCCCAAGCCCCGCATCTGCCAAATACCGATCATGTCGCGAAGGTTGGTCCGGCTTGTCAACGACTTGATGATCGAGAATTTCGCTTTGGGCGATGGGGGATACCAGAAGCCTTGCGTTTTTCCTTTCTGGTAGCGCCAGTCATTCTTCGTGTAATCGTAGTACCCCCCGGGGGCTTGACCGACAAGGTAGCCCGATGCAAACACCCGCTGAGTGAAGCAATCAGCGCCGCCCGTGACTTCTATCTCGTAAGCGGTCAAGCCGCGCCAGCCGATCCCCTGCACGGTCGTTGCTGAGACCACTTGATCGTGCGGGCAGCAGTACAGGGTGACGCGGCCATATGTCCGATAGGTGTTACCGTAGCCAGCCGGCGTCATGGTTGTTTGCCCCCAGACCTTGAGGCCATGTGCTTCCCGATCGGCGACCGCAGAATAGGATTTGCCGGACGCGGATGTGCGCGTGTTAGCCATTTCCTCATCGATATCGGCCGGTGTCGGCTCGAGAGCGGCCCGCGCGCGGATGATGTCGAAGAAATTCGACAACGTGTGCACGCGCGCTTCCCACGTTTGGCGGCCGCGCCAGCCCTCTGAGTCCTTCACGCCACGTTGCGCCCAAGAATCGGTTCCGAGCTTAGCGACCAAACTGTACGGCGCGTTGGCGAGGACATAGGCGTCGGCTACGCAACGCCCAGACTTTCCCTGGCCGTCCTTTACATCCGGCAATTGGTCACCCAGAAAGGCGGCTGTGAGCCCGACCATATTGCCCTGGCTATGACACACCACCGTGATCGGGCAATCCGCCTGCTTCTTGCGAATCGACTCGATCAACTTCGCCAGACGCAGCGCAGCCATCACCCCGTATTGGCGCGAAGGCGTCGAGTACACCATGCGCGCGTCGACCGGGTTCATATCCTGAATGGATAACCACAGGAACAAGCGATCGTTGACACCGGCATTCCACAAATCCGGCAGGCTCGAGCAGCCATTCGCGAACGGGCCGCCACCCCAGTAATTCTGTTCGTTCAGGAAAATGCTTCCGCCGAACTCCTGCAGCTCTTCCTTGTTCGCCTTATGCCCCCAGCGGAAATGGATCACCGGTGACCACGATGGATCGGGCTGCACATAGGTTTGCGGTGTCATCTTCGGATTGATGAACCCATCTTTCGTCAGAGACTTGATGTAAGTAGCCGGGGTGAGTTGCCCCCCGTCCGGTCCTTTGAACATCATTTGGTCATCGAGCCGCCCGAGGCGCCGGTTCAGGCCGCGGCACAACCCTTGCTCGGCCGGCCCGAACCACTCACCCTCGGAGTTGACGCCGTGCACGAAAATCACGACGCCGGGTAGCGGCATCGGTTTGACGGCAATCAGCTTCTTCTGTTTGTCGGGCAGCACCGTGCCTTTGGCGCTCGCGACTGGACTGCGTTGTGATGTGGGCATGATCGTACCTTGTCGCGCGTTTAAGCGTCTTTCTTGAAGAACTTCACGACGACCTGTTCGAACTGGTCGTGATCGATCGGAGCCATCGTGCCGGCGCTGTCCGTTTGGCCGTTTACGATTTCGCCGTTTGCCTTGTGGATTTCGCCGACGTAGCCTTCGATCGGATTGCCGTCGGACGCTCGAACCAATTGGGGCACGCGCCCGAGCGGCGCATGATCGAACTTCGGCATGTCGGTGCTCATGCTGGCCGGCCCTTGCCACGAGTGCCCAGCCGATTTCACCGTGAACTTGCCTGGACACCCCAGCTCGATATCGCTGCCCTGCAGCTTTAGGTAGGCGCCCCCGGACGTCGTGAAGACCACCTGATCGTTCGCCATGCCTGTGAGCTTGCCGGCGGCGGCGGTGAACTGGATGTTCTTCGCGGAGTCGATATGCGTGTCATCGTTCTGGCTCTGCAGCATCACCTTGCCCTGATTCGCGATCGCCGAGACGCCATCGCTGTGGGCGAACATCGCGACACCGCGGCCGCCATGCAGGTTGATGCGCTGGCCACTGGTCAACTGGACGTGTTGCTGCGCGACCTGGTCGATGTTTTCGCCGGCATACGTCACATGCGTCTTCGGGGTGACCGCGACCGAGCCGGCCTGCGCGCCGAACGCCATCAGCGCCTGCGAGCCGCCTGCGGCGCCAGGTCCGCTTTCCGATGCTCCACCGGCTGGCGCCCAGCTCTTGAACGCCGCGGCGATCGCCTGCTGGCCGGCCGTATCGGTCGCCTGTCCACCATGCTCGCCCGCATAATCACCCAGCGACTTGAACAGCTCCGTGCACTCGCCGAGCAGCTGCAGTAGCTCGTCGCGGTCAAGCTGGCCTCCGCTTGCCTGCGAGCGTGCGTAGGTCGTCAGCAAGATCCCCTGCGCGGCCCGCAGCGCGGCCGCCGCGTCGGTACGCAGCTCGGCGCCTTCGCCACGATCTTTCCCGTGGCCGTCCTGGCGCGGCTGCGTCAGGTAGCCCAGATTCAACTGGGAATGCGCATGCTCGCTCGCTAACTGGCTGGAAATTTGGCCCGGCGTGTCGTCGAGCCGCAACTGGTTATAGCGCTGGCCTTTGATTTCCTTCGTCTTGATTCCTGACACATACCGGTTACCCGGCAGCGAACCGGTGTGCGTGAACGCCGCTGGCGGATTCGCACCGTTCCCGAGGACCGCGATGATGACCAACCGATCGGGATCACCACCGATCGCGCCGAGCAAAACCTCCATTCCGACGCGCGGAAGGAACGACGCGCCGAATTGCATGCCCGCTAGACTCGATGCCACACGGATCGGTGCGCTGTCTCCGGCATTGTCGTTCGTACCGGCTCCTTGTGCATGCGCGTGGTCTGCGGGATCCAGGCCGTGGATCCGCACATAGACCCGGCCGAGCTCGTCGCTCACAACTTCGTCGCCGTCGCGTGTGACGATCACGCCCGTCAACAGGTGGACGGGCGGGAGGTCGAGCTTCGGATCGTACGCCGGCGTGATCGGTGTGCCGCGGCGCACGCAGGTGAAGGTGTTCTCGTAGCGCGTATCCGATTCGGCGGAAGAGGGCGGCAACTGTGCAGGCGAAGGAGATGCAAGGTTCCTGCTTGCCGCGAACAGCATGTGCACGCGTTCCGTCAGCCCTTTCGGCAGGTTGTTCGAGACGTCGTGACGAATCGACGTGATGACGAACTGCCGCTTATCAGGCGACTGCATGTCCAATTCCGGATCGCCCGTCAACGTAATCCACGTCCCGACGGCGAGGTCGCGAACGCCACTCGCGCCGTCGTACTGCTCGGCTTCGAACTGATGCGCGAGCATTCTGGCGCGAGTGAGGCGCTCGTGATCGTCCCAGGAGTCCCCGGCGTGCGGGATATCGATCGCCACGTCCGTCAGGAGCGTCGCCAGGTCGTTGCCAGCCTCGCCCTGATCGACGCCACCGAGTACGGTCGATTCGTCAATACGGGCCTTCTTATAGTCCCACGATGGGCGGCTGGCTGCGCCCGGCACCAGGCGCGCGTGCAATGCGAACAGCGTGACAGTATCGCGCTCTTCGGTGCCGGCATCGCGTGGGTGAAGACGTACCGTCCCGGCCGGCGCTTCCTGCAGCGAGTCGGGATTGTCGCAACACACCAGCGTGTGGACCGGTGTGTCGTCTTGTGCGCTCGAGGTGCCCTTTACGGGGCCGGCCTTCACGAAAATCGAGATCCCTTCGCGGCGCAACAGACGGCGCACAAACGCGGTGTCCGACTCATTCACCTGTCGAGTCAATTCGCGGGGCGGATAGCGATCGCGATTCAGAAAGGACAAGTCAAACTCAAACGCGTGGGCGAGGGCGGGGCTGCGCTGCCGCCACTCGCTGAACATCACTGCCAGGACGTCGACAACGCTTTGCTTCCGGAATACACGCGAGTTTGTGCGTTTGTCCATCAGCGAGAGGGCGTCGACGATCGTCAACTGGTACACGCACAGTTCGCCATCGCTTTGGCCGATCTGCACGTTCTGGATAATGGCGTTGATCACGTGCAGCTGGCCGCGGTCGGTCACGAGTCGCACCGAGACCGGGACGCCAATAAACAGCCGCGGCGACAGGTCGTGTCGCGTCGACACACAGGTGAGATGTCCGAGGATGCCGGTCATCAAACCCTCATGAATGTTTGCGTGCTGAAGCGCCAGCAAGCGCCCTAATGTCCCTTGCAGCCGCCCGAAATTCAACGCGACCGGTCGCCGATTCCAGTCGACCGCGCCCGACGCGAAGCTGCTGATTGTTTCGCTGATGCTCACTTCGGCCCTCTCTGTTTCTTGTTCAGATCTTGCGAGGCAAGACCTCTGACGTTCGTTCGAGACTGCGCGCTGCGTCAGAGGATCAAATCGCGCGACACGAAGTGCCAGCGCGCTCCTTCCGGGTCGTACAGCGCTAATTGTTCGGCGGCACCCGCCGGTACAACAGTCGGCTCGATAGCGTCGAGCGCAGTGACCGCCCGTCGCAGCGCGGCGGCTTCT
Source organism: Burkholderia sp. MSHR3999 (assembly GCF_000833595.1). Lineage (NCBI taxonomy): Bacteria > Pseudomonadati > Pseudomonadota > Betaproteobacteria > Burkholderiales > Burkholderiaceae > Burkholderia > Burkholderia sp. MSHR3999. Next base: position 115,530 of record NZ_JRFO01000004.1, on the reverse strand, counting down.
TCAGCCGGCGAGGCAACCCAACGACGCACGATCTGCAGGGTGTCGCGCCAGGCGAACAGACCAGCGCGCTCGTGCAAACGATCAAGCACCGCCAACGTGCCAGTTTCGATCACCATCACGTCCGGTGTTTGTCGCCGCCTTCGCCACTGTCCGGCCTGCGCGCGAGCCGCACGGATCAGTCGGCCATCTTGGTCGGAAACAAGGCGGCTTTCATGCGCCAGCCAAGCAACGTGCAGCGAGAGTGGCCGTTGACGAAAGCAACTTGAGTAGAAAATCGCTGACGGCAAGCGACTCGAGCGGAGCACCGCGGCAACAACGTCCGGATTTCGTCGTTGCAAAAACACCATGTCCAGCAGTGCATCGAAAGGCGACAAAAAACAGCGGACTGCCGGGCCGAAGCGTGACGAATCGGCCAGAACAGACGTCACCTTTTCGCACGTTGGCGTCGTCAGAACAAAAACGGGCTGTTCCTGATTCGCCGCCGCGGTGCCGTCGAAACGATGGGCTGCGGAGGTCATCAATGCATGTGAAATCCGGCTATTAAATCATACGACGATTCGGCCAATACATTCTAGGCGGTCTGCTCAATACAGATCGTCAATGAATGTTACGTCGCAGCCTCAGGTTGCCCGTGCCGGCCGGGGGGCAATGCCATGCTCATCTCACAGCCGTGGCCCCGACCGACCTTCGCGGTAGCCAGTCGACCCATGCGATCGACGCGATGAAGACGCGCGGTAATCTCGATCGCCATTCCCGGTTGCGTTCTCATCTGCGCCACCCTCTGGTCGCCAATACGCTACGCCGACTGCCCATGCGCTTTGCGAGCGCGCATGCCCACCGCGCGAATCCGGATGCGCGATACGCTGACGATCGCCGTGCACTTCCTGCGCCTGAAACCCGGTAGCCTGCGGCGCGACGTGCACGCGGGCGCCGCGGCGGGGAGGGCTATGGAAATGCCGACGCCCGAGGCGGTGCCCGTCGCGGTGGATCCGGACGCGGTTTACAGCGAGCGCGAGCTCGGCGCGCTGTACGTCGAGACCTATCCGCCGGTCTCGTCAACCGCGATCGAGCGCAAGGTCGCGCGCAATCGCCGGCCGCGCGACCGGCAAGACGCGGCGCTTGCGCGCATGGAGGCCAGTCTCGTCGGGGCGCCGCGACCCGAGCACATGCTCGACGATTGGTTCGACGCCAAGCTCGTCGCGCGGCTCGCGGCCGCCAGCGCGACCACCTTCGCCGAGCTGCTTGCGCTGATCCGCGCGCGGCGCCTGCGCTGGTTCCGTGCGGCGCAGCGTCTCGCCGGTTATTCGCCACGCGCGGCACGCCGGGTCGTCACGCGCACGCTCGAGCGCCTGATCGACCAACTGCCGGACCTCTGGCATGTGTCGCTGCAGACCACAACGATCTATGTGACCACGGAACAGAAACGGGCGCGACCGTAAAGCGCGAGGTATCACACTCGCCCGCTGGTGCGGCAGGCGGATCGATAGCGACTGAACCCATGGTCGAGCGTAGTCGGGGTACACGATCGCATGCACGGTCGTAGGTTGCACGACGATCGTCGCATTGCTACGGTTGAGGATCGTAAGCTTCGAACTGGGTTTGCCCGAAAAGAGGAAATGATATGAATCAACTAGCACGGTCGTCGTGGCGCTCCAAGACATTGAGAATTGGCGGCCGTCTGATCGAATACGACGAAGCGCGGGTAGGCCCCGATTTCGCCGCGCGGATCGAAAGACTGGATTACGCCGTGAGAAGGTTCACAGGTGCGATCAGCGATGAGGTGTCACGCGATAACGTGATCGGGGCTGCGCGAGCGGTGATGGTCGAGTTTGACTTGACGACGGATTTTGTGAAGGAATCGACGCGTTACTCAGCACCGGCGAAGGCAGCGCCGCTCCGTGTGACGATGGAAATTGCACGGGCGCTCATGGACTGCTTTGCTGGGACACTGGAGCCTAAAGACGGGAATCGGCTTGGCGACGAGCTAAACCAGAAGACTTTCCACTTTTACGATGCGGTGGCCGATCACCGCCGCACGGACAGTGCGCTCTGGGACCTCAGGTTCTATGACTGGGCACGCCTGAGGGATCTGACCTGGGTAGATCCGCACGCGTATCGTGGAGATGAACGCGAGTCGATTTTTTCAGCGAGTGAACTTGCCGATTTCTTCTCGGAGTATGAGGCTCGGTTCTTGCGACGCATGCTCGAATCCGAGCGGCGCCCGCGTTATGACGGGCAGATGCTGATGAGCCTGTCCGATCCGCTTGCCAACGCCGAGCTCTATGACTTGATCCAGGCATGGAGACTGAGGCCGAGCGAGATCAGGTCGATCGACGAGAATGGTGCCGGTGGCGCGCCGAGCTGAGCATCTACGTCAACGACATCAAACCGACGCGCCGTCGTGTTGATTACATGCAGTTCGGCGAGTGCGATTTCCTGAGATGTATGCTGCGGCCGATAATTGTCGAACCTACTTTCGCCTCGGAGCTTCATGCGGACGAAATCGCCGCTTGCCCGTGGGATTGCCTTGACTATCAACGAACTGATAATTTTCGTTGACAAATTCAAGATCAGAGGGGTATGGGGGCGCTAGGAGGCGCCCTTTGAGATAGGTGCCTGTTTCGTTGACGAAGCCGATAGGCTGCCCATTTTTTGTCCGGCGAACCACGGCGACTTGAGGGACGCCACCGGAGAACGTATCCCTACCGCTCCAGATCGAGTCGCAGAAAGCGGAAAAGAAATGGCGGGTGTAGTGAAGGTCTGGCGTCGCTTTTGACCACTTTTCCTGCCAATATTTAACGGATGCGCGTCCCGTTCCACTGAGTTCGACGACCATGCTCGGCTTCGTATGTTCAACCGGGAAATATGTGGCTTGCACTTTTCCGTCCGACTCGGTCCACGATAGCGAAAAGAGATGGAACGTGCTCTTCTTCATCCCGACGCCAGTCCTAGCTGCATAGAGAAGCGTGGTGTCGAGACAAGTCCGATTCAGCTCCGCGCGGCGCGCTTCAAGCAACGTCGTGAGCCTAACCAAGCGAGCATGGGGATCGAATTCGCTCCCCGGAATAAGCGACTCTGTAATGAAGCTCGATGCAACGGGCTGTGCAAGGTCAACCTCACCAACGTATCCAAGGATTTCGGGTCGATGCGCCGAGGCGTACAATTTGGTGCAGTCGTCTTCGGGCGGGCGGTCTGGAAACGAGATGCGACTGTCGGTCGCCATCGTAATGCCCGAAATCTGTGGGCCTTCCTTTTTCATATCGGCCGCAAGCCATGCAATTAGGGAGGTCATGACGATGTATTCATGATTTTATCGTTTCAATGTATCATCATAATCTGAACCCCCGGCGGCCCCGCCAACCGTTTTTTTCGAAGAGAGCTGTTCACGGGGCCGTGGCGCGATACGACCAACTCCACTTCCAAAGCGGAGTCGCCGGGTGCCCAAAGACTTGACATAATAAGTATTAGCGAAGCTGTTGGTATGTTCTGAAGTGTTGCGCGTTGGGCGGCACTGAGGCTCCAGATACCGCAACGGCAAGACGCACATATGGTAAGTTTCGCCGTTGCGTTTTGTTCTGGAACTTTTTATGTTCGTTCAGATCGGTGCCGACGCCGTGCCGCGGGCGCTCCGAGGTGTCGCGCTAGTCGACGGCAATCACATTCCGAGGTACTGGGCCGCAGCCTGGCTGGTGGTCGCTGGATCGCAATGGGCGACGTCCACGCAGACAATGCGGCTGCGGTACGTCGAGAACCTGTACGAGCATGCGGACCGTGCGTTCAAGACGAATGCGTTGGACGACGCGCTGTCCGAACTAGATGACGCACGGCTCGCGGACATTCTCGAGTCGTGGTTCGTGAGCCTGCGCAACCAGCCTGTCGCCACGCGCAGCAACGAGGACCGTTGGCAGACCGGGCTGGCGTTCGTGACGTCGGTGGTCAACTGGCTGTCGAAATCGGCGGACGCGAAGATGCGGCAGATCGAAGCGCGAATCCATCGGCTCTCGACGCTTTACAGCCAGCTTCACATTCGACAAGGCGGTCGCAGCGAGACGGTTCGGTCGTTGCCTGCAAGCGTCGTCGAAAGTCTCTATCAGATGCTTGATCCGGAATCGGAAGCCAATCCGTTCCAACGCGCACACACGCGCTGGCGGGTCTTCATCGCCTTCGTGCTGATGCTCCATCAGGGCCTGCGTCGCGGCGAACTGTTGCTGCTACCGGCGGACGCCATCAAAAGCGGCTATGACCGCAAGCTGGGCCGGACACGGTACTGGCTGAACATCCAGCAAAACGGCTATGAAGAGGCGGACAGCGACAGCCGATACTCAAAGCCCAGCATCAAGACGCTCCATTCGGTCAGGCAGATTCCCGTTAGCGACGCGACGGCGCGTCTGGTGCAGACCTATTGCGAAAATTACCGCCGGCGGCCTTCCCATTCGTTCATGATGAGTGCCCAGACTGGCGGCCCTCTCTCCACGGAATCATTGACGAAGATCTTTACAACGATATCGAAAGCGTTGCCCACCGATGTGCTACAGGAACTGCACGACCGCACCGGAAAGAAGTCGGTTACGTGCCATGACCTCCGGCACAGTTGCGCCGTGCTGCGTCTTCATCAGTTGTTGGAGCGCGGTGACGCGATGCCGGAAGCGTTGCAGAAACTGCGCACATTCTTTGGATGGTCGAAAGAATCGGACATGCCATCTCGCTATGCCAGGGCTGTCTTTGAAAGTCGGCTTGCGAGCGTATGGAACGACGAGTTCGACGATCGCGTGGCCGTGCTGCGTGCCCTTCCGCGGGGAAGCTGACCATGCAAAGCGTTGCTCCGTTCTTGCTTGGGCAAGCCGAGCCGTCATCGCTGCTCGAGAGGATGGTGGCAGCCTTGCCGGAGCTGCCACCCGTCATCCATTACTACGACGACTTTGAGGATAAACCACGCTCCATACCAGATGCCCGCCAGGTTGATGTGTTCGGACTTCACATTAACGGCCGGATGTTCCGGCTCGACTTTAGCCGGTATCTCGCTGCCTATGGCACCCTGCAGAAGCACCTGCTGGTCTTCCTGTTGGGAGAAGACCTGCACATCTCGACCTGCTTCAATGTACTGAACGCGGCGACGCACCTCGATGCCAACGACGTCGAACGCATCGTGGCAGCTGGCCCAACCGGCATATCGACGGTATGGATGACACTGCGCGCCCGTCAGTTGGTTGTCCACGCCTATCGTTTCGTCAAGGCGGTCCTGCGTCTTCTGTGCAGACATCGCCTGTATGGGTGGTCGGAGTCCTATCTGACCTATGTGAGCACTGCCCTGCCCGGCCCTTCGTCGGACTCGTATGCCCGCGTGCGGTCTGGCGATGTGTTCCTGACCGCTGACGAAGAAGCGGCGATTGTTCGCTATCTCGACGACGCATCAAACTCCGTGAAAACCGGGGGCCGGTCCGGTCTTGCGTACGAGGAGCTGTGCGACGCCGCAATGGTGCTCTGTTCCTATCAGTTTGCCATGCGTCCGATCCAAATCGCGATGCTGACAAGGCGCGACATACGAATCTGGGATCCCGAGCCCGGTGGCGAACCGGCTGTTCACGTTACGTTTCTTATGGTGAAGCAACGGGGAAAGCTTCGAAAAAGGCCGATGGTCCGTCGTGTAAAGCAGGAATGGGCGGTGCTGTTCATTGCCTTGGCGGCATACGCAGACACGCAGCATCGCGAGGCAAGCGATCGCGTCTTCGGTGTCGATTCGAACCATGAGGCTGGGTCGCGTATTGCGCGCCGCGTGGAACGCCTGATCGGGGATGATGCCTGCGCGATGGACCTTCGACATACGGCGGCACAACGGCTCGTTGACGCCGGTGCCAGCCACGAAGAGCTTGCCGAGTTCATGGGGCATTCTTATGTGAAAACAGGCCTGGTCTACTTCTCGACATCGGCGTCCCATGCCGAACGGGTCAACCGCGCGCTCGGCGCGTCGGACATCTACCGACGCGTGGCAAAGATCGCGCGCGACCGGTTCATCTCCCCGGAAGAGCTCACCTTACTCAAAGGTGAACAGCAGATTGCTGGCGTGCCTCACGGCATTCCGATCGCGGGCATCGGCGGTTGCACATCGGGACAGCCTGCGTGCCCCTATAACCCGGTGACGTCGTGCTACGGGTGCAGGAAGTTCATGCCATTGCATGACAAGGCGATGCACGAGAGCGTGCTGGCCTCGATGCGCGAGGTGGTCGTGTTCTTTGAACAGAGCTCTCGTGGCGACACCCGGTCTCCGACCTATCTGCAGTTGCAGCGCACGATCGCCGAAATACAGACGGTCATCGACGAGCTGGAAAGCGAGGAGCGATGAATTCCCACTACTCCGCGTTCATTGATCTGGGCAAGACTCTCGCCCGCGAAAAAGGGCTGTGCTGGGAAATGCCTCTTGACCCGGCAGGCGCCGCTCAGGATGGTGTCGGCTGGAACCTGACGGTCGCTGCTGGCGATGTGCCACCTCCGACCTACTATCTACGAGACTTCGGCGCCGAGGTAAAGGCATTGGCCATCGTCAATGCGGAGCGTGTCGAGCGCGGCCTGGCACCGCTAGCCAGACAGCCGCTGTCCGCCGCGTGGCAGGATCTGGTCAAGGCGGCAGTTGCCGAGCAGTTGTTGTTCAAGCGCAATACGACCGGACATGTGGCACAGTGCATCGCGCGTCCCATGCGGGTCATTGCGACGTGTGTGGACAAGGAGCCGTGGGAGCTGACCGTTGATGACCTGCACGTTGCTGTGCGCATTGGCAAGGCTATCCAGGCCACCGGGAAGCTGGGTGACCTGGTGGTCGGCATCGTCAAGGTGGTGCTTGACGCCCAGCACATCTGCGACGCGGGTCCGCTATACCCGGCGCTGGCTGTTCCGCGGCTAAAAGGCAAAAGCGCAATCAAGGCAAAGCATACGTGGTCAAAGGAAGCGCTTCGCGACGATCTCGAGGCTCGTAAGCGTGGCGAGCGTCTGCCGGAGCGTCGGGCGTTCTGGGAGCTGACCCGCATCGTGATGACCGAAAAGCCGCGCACGTTCATGGACGAATTGCGGTTCGCTGCGATGCGCACGATGATCGTGACCGGCATGCGTGCGGGCGAAGTTGCGCTGCTGCCGGTTGACTGGAAGCGGGAGCGAACCTATCTGGATTCGAAGGGACGGCTAGCCGGCGAATCGGGCGGTATCTCGACATCCCTGATGGTTCGCCACTTCGCGGAAAAGCAGCAGGAAGAAGAGACCGACAGCCGGGTACTGCGTGAAGCGACCCAGCCCGTGCCCGAGATGTTCCGGACGCTGTTGACAGAGACACTTGATCATGTAGCTCGGATCACGGAACCACTGCGTGCGACGCTGAAGCTGCAGTGCGAAACGGGCCGGTTGCTGCCATGGTATCCAGTTGATGGCCTCGTGCCCGTCATCGAAATCTATACACGCCTTATGGGCAATCCGTTCTGGCTGAAAATTGAACGGGAAGCGTTCATCGAACGATATCGGGATGGCTTCGATCCCGCCGTTCTTGATGAACTACACGAATTCCAGCATGAGCGGCGGCGCAGTGGCGATCTGAGGCTCGACATGGCCGTCTACCAATTCGGAAATCGCCTGAAGACAGCGATGCTTGAGGGCGAGACCCACCTATGCTTCCGACATGGCGACGGTTCGCCGGTCAAACGCCTCGAACGAATGGAATGGCATGCGGCGTATCTGCACATCGGCGAACTCGAGGAACACATCCGGCTCACGACGCCGACGAAGGCATCTGATACTGCGCCGTTGCCACTGGAAAGCGGCGTGATTCAACCTTGGGAATTGCTGTTCACGCTGCCCAAGCGCTCGCTTGCTGAGGAGCGCAACGAATTGCTGTGCGACATTACCCGATATATGTCTGTGCGACGGCCCGCGCATGATCTTATTGGTTTGGCACTGGGAGAGCATCCAACGTGTGTCACGTTGTTCGAGAAGTATGGGCTGACCGATGACGACCGGGCGTTGCGCATGGAGTCTCACATGCTGCGCCATCTCCAGAATACTGAGCTGTTCCGGCTGGGCGTGGCCGACACAATCATCTCGAAGCGCTTCAACCGGCGCAGTGTCGCGCAAAGCTACGAGTACGATCATCGCAGCTTGGCCGAGGAGCTCGAGCAGATAGAGATTCCGCAGGATATCGAGATCATGCTCGGCGAGAAAGCGACTACCGTTGCGAGGCTCATCAAGGGCGGCAAGGCCAGCGGTCCAATCGTCGATGCATTCCGTCGCATCCAGGCCGCCGATGGCGACGCAGCCGCGTACGAATACCTGCGTGCCGAAGCCGACGGATTCCATGTCACTCCGTACGGGCACTGCCTGAACTCGTTCACTGTCGACCCTTGCCCAAAGCATCTCGAGTGCTTCGCCGACTGCCGTCACCTCTCGGCGACGGACCTCCCGGAGCACCGGCAGAATCTCATCTGGCTCGAAGGCAAGTTCAAGCTGGCGCTGGAGACGATCAGGGCCGTCCTTCAACGAGCATCGGCTGGAAAAACCAGCTCGAGCATGCCGAAAAGCGGCTGGCAGGTGTACAGAGGCTGCTTGCAACGCCACTTGGCGAACACCCCTTCCCCGATGGCGTCGACCTCTCGTTGCCGCCGCAACGCGGAGTACTTGATGACTGAGCTTAGTGAAATAACGTCGAGCGGCGACGAGCAGATGCGCGAGATTCTTGAAACGTTGCTGGCCAGCGACGAGGACATTACAGCGCGCGCCGTTGCCCGGCTGCATCCGTCAATCAAGGCGGCATCGTCGATCACCCGCAGCGAGTCGCGCAGTAAGCTACTTGCTGAGTATCAGCAGCGTCAGTCGGAATACCGGCGCTGGCGTAGCCGAGTCGCGAAGCGTTCCGGTGCCGACACTGCCGCGTCGCTCGCCGACAAGGACATCCGGATTGCCGAGCTCGAAGCCACCGTGCAGTTGCTTACCGCGTCGCACCTTGCCATGCTGCGTGCAGTCGGCGAACTCGGCGGCTTCAGCAAGTGGGCGAAATTCTATGAGCAGTATCGCGAGGCACGCGACAAGCTTGCCGAGCTCGGCGCGATACCAATTGCACCTGTTGCGACAATGCCGGCGAGGGAACCAAAGCGCCGTTGAGGAACAAGACGGCGATGATCATGTCCACGGCGTGATAGCGTTTGCTCGATGCCCTCAGCTACGAAATGGCTGGGGGTTCCCGCGGCGGAAGCCGCATCTCTCCCGAAAGGAGCGTCTGATGTCCTATTGCCCCTTCTTCCAGACCTTGCACGACGAAACGCGCCCTGTCGGCAACCTCGGTCGAGGAACCCACTACTCGGTGCTTCGCGCGCCAGTGTGGCACGACGAGCTTCTGAATCGACTCGACCGGTGTGCCTTCCTCGACTTCGCGGTCATCTGGGATGAAGATCACGACGACCGCGTGATCGATGCCATCATGGTGCTTTACGTCAGCGGGCTACTCTCCCCGGTCCGGTATATCGGCGAGAGGAAGGGCACGCTCACGGTGCTCTTGGCGCCCGACGTGGTGCGCGATTGGGAGCCGAACACGCTGCAAGAATATATCGACGACGTTAACGATATCTGCCAATGCTTGGAGGACCCGTGGTCCGCTCATGTCGACAGCACCCATGGGCACGAGCATTCGATCATCCACGCCCCGCCCGAGAAAGTTGACCTCTACCTGAAAAACATCGACATGCTGTGGCAGTTGGGTGTGAGTCCGAAAACCAAAGTCGCGTGAATTGAACGCAACACGGAGCCAGCAAAGACGTCTCGTGTAACGACATTCTGTTGCGTTGCTCCACCACGTGCAGCGCAACAAGTGGCCTCACCAGGAGTTCGCAACAGTAAATCCACTGTAAAGTGGGCATCCTGTGGATAACTCGGCCGCTTTACCCGTAGAAATACAACAAAACCTGAAAAACAAACCAACGCAACACCATGCCATAGGTGCCAAGAATCAACATCAAATCGTGTAGAAACCAAGTAGTAATGTCGTAGCTGAGCCAAATAGAAATGTCGTAGTTGGCGCCTGATTGGTTCATGCTCGGCGGCTCCTGACGCTCAAACGGGAGTCCGTCGTGGCCAATAACACCAACACGATCACGATGAGCATGCGCGAGCTGGATCGACTCAAAGTTGTCGAAGCGGTCGTTGACGGACGGCTGATGCCGTGGCGGGCCGCGGAACGGCTCGGCATCAGCCGACGTCAAGTGGAACGGCTGGCGAACCGCTATCGAAGCCAGGGCGCGGCTGGCCTGGTGTCGCGCAAGCGAGGTCAATCGAGCAATCATCAGTTGCCGGCCGGATTGGCTGATCGAGCCTTGGCGATCATCCGCGAGCGCTACGCGGATTTCGGGCCGACCTTGGCTTGCGAGAAGCTCCACGAATGCCACGGCATCCGACTTGCAGCAGAGACAGTTCGCCGGCTGATGACGGACGCCGGCTTGTGGGTGCCGCGCCGGCAGCGCCCGCCGAAGGTCTACCAGCCGCGAGCGCGGCGCGCATGCCTGGGCGAGTTGGTGCAGATCGACGGCAGCGAGCATCGCTGGTTCGAGGCGCGGGCGCCGCAGTGCACACTGCTGGTGTACGTCGACGACGCGACCAGCCGGCTGATGATGCTGCACTTCACGGCGACGGAATCGACCTTCAGCTATTTCGAGGCGACGCGCGCGTATCTGGAGCGTTACGGCAAGCCGGTGGCGCTCTACAGCGACAAGGCGAGCGTGTTCCGCAGCACGACTGCGAGCAAGACCGGCCGCAGCGTGACGCACTTTGGCCGGGCGATGTACGAGCTGAACATCGACACGTTCTGCGCGAACAGCAGCCCGGCCAAGGGGCGTGTCGAGCGTGCCCATCTGACCTTGCAGGACCGGCTGGTGAAGGAGATGCGGCTGCGAGGCATCAACACCATCGAGGACGCCAATGCGTACGCGCCCACCTTCATCGCGGCCTACAATGCGCGGTTTGCGAAGCCGCCGCGCACCGGCTTCGACGCGCACCGGCCGCTGCGGGACGACGAGGATCTGGACCAGTTGCTGACCTGGCGCGAGACGCGTCGCGTGACGAAGTCACTGACGGTGCTGTATGACCGGGTGCTCTACTTGCTGGACGACACGCCGGCGAACCGCAAGCTGATTCACCGCTACATCGACGTGTGGGAGTACCCGGACGGGCGCATCGAGATTCGCGCCGACGGCGCCGTGCTGTCCTGCCGGCAGTACGACAAGCTGGCGGAGGTCGATCAAGGCGCGGTGATCGACCACAAGCGCCTGAGCCATGCGCTGCAAGTGGCCGAAGCGATCCAGGCGCAGCGTGACAACCGGCGGGCGTCGGGTTCTCCGTCACGCACGAACCGAGGCATCGAGGCTCGCCAATCGGAACGCCGGCCGGGAACGAAGAAACCGCGCGAGTTCACGCAGGCGGACGTTGAACAGGTGATCGTGGAGTTGGCCGAGCGCAGGCAGGCGCCACCGCAACCTCGCAAACCAGGTCGTCGGTCTGCTAGCCCGATCTGAACGGGCACCAGCGCCCTGCTGCTTCACCCCTGACCTTCTACGCTGAGTGACGGCAAACCAATGAAAGATGCGACATCTCTATTTAGCCGGCGCTACGACATTTGAATCTGGCTTTGACAAAATTTTGTATGCTTGATCGTGGCGCGCGCGTAACATGCAACACAACTCACGCGTCGTAGTACGCTTGGCAGATTTCCCGGCGAAGCCCGGTGACGGCAATCAGGAATTCGACCGTCTTTTCATCATCGACGTAACCGGCACCCGTTGCCTTTCGCGTCCACAGATGTGGGTAGGCGATACGATCTGCATCCACCTGATCCGCTTCGATCTGGCCGTTAGGTTTCGACAAGCCAAGAAATCTGTAGTGCCGAAATCCGGCTTCCACGAGTACCTCGAGTTCCTTATCCGGAATGTCTTCGTACTTCACCCCCATGTGCGGTCTCCAGTTCGTGCGGTTAAAGACTCGACTGTATTCGTGCTCAAAAGGCTCAAGCTATTGACAGCGATGTCTCCAGCGGCCAGCTCCCCGAATTCCTATCGAGCAGTGCCGTTCTTGCAGTGGAAGCACCACATCCCCTTGCTTGCGCTACCCAACGCGGCCCGGCCGCAATGCGGACAGCGGATCGTGATTGCTCCGAGTTTCATCCTGTTTTCCTATGCATTAGCACGTCGGCGATCTATCCGGATCGGACAAACAATCCATTCGGTATGCGTCGTCCACTGCGCGCAAAAATGTGTCACGTCCGTTCTCGAGAGCCGTAGTAAAGACCTCCTCGGGCGGGACTGCCATCACCTGCCCGGTGGGCGACATGTGGTAGCTGAGATCCACGAAGGCATCATCGGGCGATCGCTTCAGGCCGATCCAATAGCCGATCGCGACGGTGCCGGTCGCTCCGTTGTATGCGACGTCAAATTTCCCTGCCTTGAATTTGCGCGGTCGCATCTTCTCGACGTATGCAAGGACATCCTCGACGGTTCGGCCGTCCTTCGTGCGGTGATGCTTCACGTTCGCGATCCACTTAGCCTCGACGGAGGGCGGCAAGATCTTTGCCTTCGTTAACGCAGCCGCGAAACCCCACTCGCTACACAAGAGGACGAGGGTGAAGGCAAGGAGTGGTCGTTGCAAATTCATAGTGCGGTGAGTTTTCCCATCAATGATCGAGGAGCGGCTACCCTACTCAGATGGCGGGCAGGTCGGGCTGAATTAGGAACGCTGCGGGATCGCTACCGAGCCACGCTGGCTGCCGACCCCGGCCAGACCAGGTTTTACCTGTCGCAGGGTCGCGGTACTTCGGAACTGTCGACATGCGCCGCGAGTTGCGCTTATGCACTTTCTCTTGCAGATCCAGAACGCTGAGATCGAACTCCTTCATCAGTTCCTTGATCTGTCCGATCGCCGCTTCACGTTCGGCTTCGCGAGCAGCGATGATTTGCGCATCCAGCGCCTCTCGTTGCGCAATTAGGGCTAGGTAGCCTATCGGTTTGGAGTTCATGTTCCCGTTTTTCCTATTTCATTTCGCGGTACATCGCGGACCCGTCGATCAGACCGACGGCCACCAATTCGTTGCGCCCGTAGTTACGCGACTCCTTACGGATCTCATATCCATCCTCGTCGCGGTGAACGCGTTCAATGTGCGCGGCCACCGTTGCAACTTCATCGCGTACGGCCGCGAGATCGCGCATCACTAGATCCGCAGGTAGCTCGCGAAGGCATTCAAGCAGTGTTGCCATGATGATCCCGTTTTCCTTACTGCTCGATCAAGAATCGATCGCGGTTCCGGGCCTTCGCAATCCATGCCGGCGCCCGCCCCTTTCCACTCCATGTCGCACCGGTCTTCGGGTCACGGTATTTCGGCACATTTACGCCTTTTGCCGTGGCAGTGCCTTTCGCTCGGGCGGCGCGCTTACGACCGAACACGTCTTGCTCCGTCAGACCGTATTCGGCAACCTTGGCGCGCACGTCGGCGAGCACGGCCTCGATCTCTGCCGCGCGTAGTGCGTCTGCCTCGATCTGCAATGCCTCAATTTGAGCCTTCACATCCGAAAAGGTGCGCTTGATGGCCGCCATTGTTTTCCTCTCCTGCTATTGCGTTGTTTCGGCTGCCGGCCGTGCGGGGCGCTCGCGCGCCAAGTCGTTTTCCTATGCCCGTTCGGTGCCGAGTGCGGCGACCGAAAAGGCGTTTCGATACGTCGGCGCGAGGTCGGCCCACGCGTCCGGGTAGTCGCTCGGCATCAGGGCCTGCAACCGCTCGTAGAGTGCTCGGCCGGCTTCGCCGGCTGCTCGATGATTCGCTGCGTCGATCGACACGCCGGAGTCAGCCTCAAGGACCGCAGCCGCGTCCGCGTGTAGCTCCGCAGTTGCTCCGTCCAACTCGACGCCAGAAGGCATCTTGCGCGACTCAGCGACGTCCCGCAGTGTGCTGATAGCGAGATGAAGCGCGTCAGCAACGGTCAAATTTGGCATGGCAGTTTTCCTATACCGGCTGTACGTTGAAATTCGCCGCCGCATACACTGCGTTGCAGGTCCAGACCTCGACCCCGTCACGTTGGAAGAAGGCCCAACCATCCTTCACGGTCATGCGTGCCTTCGGAAATACCTGGCTATGGCCGTTCGCGGCGGCAGAAATCACGTTGCGCTCGCGGCACATCGCCCAGTATTCGCCGTTAGGGAGCGCTTCGTTTTTCATTCGGGTCATTTCATGAGGGGCGCAACGCCCAGCAGGACTAGGGCGATCGCCAAAATGGTGATGAGCACTACAGCAGCGGTCTTCATTGTTTTCCGTCAATTGTTACCGAGCGCAGCTTTCTTCGCTCGCTCTGCCGATACCACGGACACGATGGCGCAACCCGCGAGAGCAACGCCGACGAATTTGAGGTCGAACCAGAATGTGACGGCAGAAGCAACGCCAAACACCCCGCCGACAGTTCGCCCGTGCTTTTCAATCCACGCTTTCATGTCGCTTTTCCCGTTTCCGATCTCATTTCTCAAGCACCACGACGCTCAACGTTCGTCCGAGTGGCTAGTTGCCCTCAAGCATGCGAGTTGCGTACAGGTCTCAGGCATCCCTACTTCCTGCGTCCAGAATTTCATCTGCGGCCAAGCGGCCACGCCGTTGCGTTCACGAATCTCACAAAATCCGGCGTGTGCGAGCCCGTGAACACCAATGTACGAACGCATCTGCAATGCCAACCTGATCTCTTCTCCGTCACCACCGTATTCGTCGGCACGGATGATCTCGTCGCCCGGCAGCCCGAGTTCGATACCTGCTGCCCAAGCCCACGCCGTAGCCTCAGGGTCCGAGCATTGGATGACGGCGCGATAAAGCGGATCGTCGGGATGCAAATCGGTCTCACCCATGATTCGCAGCATTTCTCGTTGGCCGGCGAAGAGGTTGCCGTTCATCAAGGCACGAAAACACCGCGGGGTAATCGCTAAGTGCGCGCCTTCGTGCAGCACTGTCGAAACGCGACAAGCAGGGTCGACGGCCAGCGTTCCGCGATCAATGCGACATCCCACCGTGAAGCCGGTGGCCCCCTTCTCGTACCGCGCCGGAATACCGATTTCGTTCAGAAATCGCATGACTTTCTCACGCGTGCCCGGGGCATCTATCCGATAGGTCAATCGTGTCCTCGAAGACATTGTGGAGCCGTTTCCCAAAATACGTCCGAAAACCCGACGACGGCGGAGCCGTATCCGGTGCGGCCGCATGACGCAGCCCAAGCACGTCGAGATACATGTCGAGCGAGCGCTGCACTGATTCGGCAACTAAGCGCGTAATGTCGCCGTAATCGCCACTGGCGCAAGCTTTGTCGAGCGAGTCGTAGTAGACAAGTCGATCCTCTTTGCGGATGATCGCGGGCGGGTAGCCCGTCTTCATCAACTCGAAGTTCAGCAGCAGCCGACCCGTCCGCCCGTTACCAACAACGAACGGATGGATCTTCACGAATCGCGTGTGCAGTTCCGCCGCCCGCTCGACCGGATGCATGTCTCCGGCCGTCTCGTACCAGTCGATCAGCGCGACCATTTCAGCTGGCAGGTGCATGAAGTCCGGTGGGGTCGTACTAGCGCCTGCGATAACCACGTTTTCGCGGCGATACCGGCCCGCTTCTTCAGCGTCGATACCTTTTAGAACAAGACTATGGATGTTCCGGATTTGCCATTCTGACAGCGCTTCCCCCTTCGACACAATGTCCTCAACGTAGAGAATCGCGTCACGGTGGTTCGTTGCTTCGAAATGCTCGCGAAGGGACTTCCCGCCAACGGTGATGCCTTCGAGTACCACCTTGGTCTCGCGCAGCGTCAGTGTGTTCCCCTCGATCGCGTTCGAGTGATACGTCCATTCCAGCATCAGCTTCTCGCGCAGCGAAGCTACCGAGTGCTGCGGCAGCGGACGCGCCTCATCTAGCGTCGCCTTGTTGGCGTCGATTGTGTTCAGAAGCGTGGCAGTTTGGTTCGGCATTTGCGTCTCAAGGCAGGGCTTACTATTCGTCAGTACATATCCCAATTGGGGATAATCAAGCAGGCTTTCGCTTTTCCTTTACAAGTCGTACTTGGCGTGCAATTCAACAATCCGCTCCAGGCGCGCGTCGTGCGCCGAGCGAGTGTCGGCTGAAACGTCCGCGAGATTCACCTTCCCACACGCGACCGGCGTCTCCCATTTGGTCGTTCGCCGAACAAGGTCGACCAGCTCGCGCAATTCGCGCTTCATCATGTCGAACACCATCGCGTCCCAAGTTTTCCGTGGTCAAACCCAACGACTTACCGGAGTCGCGTAGTCGAATCGCCACTCGAAATAACAGTCGCTCGGACGCTCGTATTCAGATACCAGCGTCAAATCCAATCCCTGATCGCGGCACCAGTCGCGCAGAAACGCTTGGACAGCTTCGGGACTTTGACGTGGCCACCATGCGACCGGGACACCGGGAAAGTGCTGCGCCAGCAAAGCGGCGTAGGCGCGGTCGTCATGTTCCGACATTCGAGGAAAGCGACGCAGCTGGTCGAAGAAAATCGTACCGTTAGCTTTTTGCCCCTCGCCTCCTCGTTGGAACAGCACTTTCACCTTACCGATTTTGGTCGACCGATCGCGAAAAATGCGTACGAGACTTAACGCACCAACAGCCGTGAAGGACCATGCACCGATGCCTAGCACCGCTTGGAAGGGGTTGACACCCGAAATACAGATGGCAAGAGCGTCACAGCGGAATGGCAGGCTGTGCATGTAGAACAGCACGCCAGCATTGATAGCGGATACAGCGACGCCATACCACGGCACCCAATCGCCCACACTCTTCTTGCGTTCGCTCATCGTAGCTTGTCCCTTGTCCCTTGTCCCTTGTCCCTTGTTCCTTGTTGCCGGGGCCGGCCGGCGTTTTCCTATCGCACTTCGCGGTAAACCGCGGGCCCGCCGATCAGGCCGACGGCCACCAGCTCGTTGCGTCCGTAGTTGCGCGACTCCATGCGGATCTCGTATCCGTCCTCGTCGCGATGAAGGCGCTCGATGTGCGTGGCCACCGTTACCACCTCATCACGGACGGCCGCGAGGTCACGCATCACGAGATTCGCAGGTAGCTCACGAAGGCATTCAAGCAGTGCTGCCACGATTGAGAACTTCGACCTCGAAACCTTCGGGCCATCCGTATGTATGGACATGCAAGGCGTCCTCGGCAATCAGCTCGGGCACAACATCCTCATAGCCCTCGTTACGAGGGGTGATCATCACGATTGCGCTCGGAACGCCCTTTGCTGCGGCGATCTGACCTGCCAAGCGCGTCAGTTCCGCCGCCCACTCGAGCACCTGCTTCTCATCGTATGTCTTCGTCATTTACACGCCTCGCGTTTTCCGTCGTTAGCCGCAGCTCACACGCTGGGCGGCGTCCTGCCACGCAATCTCAACTGCCCAATCACCTGAAGTCGCCATACCAAGTTGGTTGCCGGTCGTATCGTCGTAGATGACTGCACCGGATTCGACATAGGCAGAAGTCGCCATTGGAAAGCGTGCACGCACGATCTTGCGTGCGCGCACCTGCGCATCGAGGTCCGGTCGAAAATGTTCACTCATCATGTTTTCCGATTCTTTCCTTACTGCTGCACTTCGCGGTGCGAATATTCCTGCACCACACGGTGCGGGACGACACCGCGGAGCCAGAGTGTTTCAAGCCAAGTGTTCAGTTGTGGCGTGTAAGCGATCCCGGCGGCTTCGAGCTCATTTGCGGCCGCGTCAAGAAAATCTTCAAATTCCACTTGTCATACTCCAGCAACGTTTTCCTATACCTTCTTGTACGAGCTCCGCCTGCCGGTCTTGTCGAAACCAAAGAGCTTCGCCCCGTCGTCTGAGAACTGAGGGTGAACGCGAACGTCGGGCGCATCATCCAAGACTTCCGCAAGCAAGACGCGCGCTATACCTCTTCCGCGGCTGCTACGTGCCACATACACTGTCTGGATGACTTTTTCACAATCAACCTCGAAAAGCCTTTGCAGTCCATGAATTCTGTGGCTGATTTTCAGCTGGACCACGCCCGTGATCGCTGACTTGGCGTCCTCCCGATATAGGTATCTCAGTACATACTCGACTCGGGTTCCTAACCCGGGGGAATCGCACGTATTCGCCTGGTGTCGACTACACGCGACCTCAACGTGCGCGATACGCATCGGGACGTTGTGCGCGTCTGCGATTTGGATTGGGCGCCAATCGATCTCTTCGTCGCCATATTCCTCCGGCTCCCGAAGCAATTCATCGAGCTCGTATGGGCCGCCCTTGTAGAACTTGCCCGGCAACGCAGATGGAATTGCAGCTAGCGATACTCGATCAAGCGGCGTCACCACTTTCATGTTGTCCTCGTACAAATAGCGGCGGGGTTTTCCTATGCGTAGACGGGTCTACCTGGTGTTTCCAGCAACAACCGGACATCGTTGACCACTGGACGAGCGCCATACGTCTCGTGAAGGAGACCAGTGGGGCCGATGGTCAAATGATGCGATTTCCCACCGTCGCGCATATCGAGAACGTCAAACTCAACGTCCCGCAGCCCGCAAATCACGGTGCAGATCTCATCCATACCGAGAGGTTCGTATATTCCGCCAAGGCAGGTCAGTCGAAACATGGAGTTTTCCTATCGCATGGACATAGCCGTTGCTAGCACCGGAGCGTGGCTCACACCCAATACCGCCACCCAACGACAACCACACTCATCTGGCGGCGACTTGATCCTTCATGCCTGTGCTTTCGGCAGTGGCGCCAAACGATCACGCATCTCACGAATTCGAGAGATTTCCTCGTCCGAATGCGGGGTGCCCCCTTCGTTCAGCGCGAGGTAGTGATCCAAGACCTCACGCTTGTACTGGAAGCAGAAGACTGCAAATCGAAGGCGATAGATCATGCCCTTTGGAGTGAACGACGTTCCAGCGAGATCTTCGAGCGTAAGCGAAAACGGACGTACGTTGCCCGCCATGAACTCGCGAACCGCGGTAAGGCGTTGCAGACCATCCATGATTTGAAATCCACCCGGAAGATCGCTGTTCGGCTCGACCAAGCGTGACTCGAATTTTGCGCAGTTAAACTGAATCGTCAACCCGCTTGTCGGAACAGCACCGCGTAACACGTTTTCCACGTACCGTTGCTGTTGCGAGGCGGTCCAAACATGGCCTCGCTGAAAATCCGGCGACAGATCCAAGCCGTAATCTGAAGACCAGTCGCTCAACGTCTTCTCAAGCATTCCCCAATGAGTATCGACCTCATATCGAGCTTGTGGTAAGGGACGGATAATCGCTCGCAGCCCTTCGTCCGTTCGTCCTGCCATCGTTCATTTCCTCAATGTCGGCCAAGCCGGCGTTTTCTAATGTCATTCGTTCTCGGGCTTTGCCGCCTGGATGGCGACCTTCGCGATATCGACCCACTCGTTAGTGATCGTGCGCTCGAGCAGTACACGATGACTGAACCAATCGACGCCGAGAACATGGTACTCGCCAGCGTCGCCTCTCACTTTCGCGATCAGATTCGGATTCGCGGGCATGTTGCCGTATTTACTTGCCACGTCGTTTTCCTTTGTGCTCTCGAGTGTCAGGCCGGAATGATTGGAATGTTCCATCCGATGAACGTGGCCCGGCCGGGCGCGTCGTCGACGCAGTGAGGCAGCCGGTCGTCGAAGATGAACCAATCGCCCGCTTTCGGCTTGTGTCGCACCTTGCCCTGCCGAAAAGTTAGTCCGTCGTTATGGAGCGCGACCATCAAAACCAGTCCCTCGTCATCGGTGTGCAAATCGACGCCTGCGGTGACGACCAGAAGTTCCTCGCGTCCCTGGTACCCTCCTTCGGCACGACGATATCCCAGCTCTGCGAGGCTCGGCAGCCATGTGGCGCCACCCTGGCTTGCCCAGCGCGGAATCACGTAAGTCTCGACCTCGTCGCCGCAAAACTCGTTCGCCTCGGCCGCAGAGAAGAACTCTTCGACAAGCGAGCTAGAACGGCGAATTACATCGGCCGGCATCGGCATCGGCACCGAGCCGAGGATGCTGCCGAGCGGTTGCGGTCTGGTGCCACCAGACGTCCGGGCCGGCGCGTGAAGTGTCTGCATGTCGCTTGCTCTGTTCCTATTTCGCTGTTCCGTTCTTGCAGTGATTGCACCACATCCCTTTGCTCGCGCTGGACAGCGTCAGGTGCCCGCAATGCGGGCAGCGGATCGTGATCGCTCCGAGGTTCGTTGTCCTTTCCCGTGCTTTCCTACTTGCGGCCACGACCGACCTTGATCCAGCAGACGGGCTTCGCGTCATCCATCCGTGCAACCAGTCCTTGCGCTTCCAACTGCAGCAGCATTCCCCTAACTGCCGCGCTTTGCGTGCGCCTGTTGCTGCTAACTTGGAAAGCAACACGTTCCGCCACTTGCCCCGTCGTATAGCCGCCCTCGGTACCCAGAATCGCAAGAACCATTCTTTCTTGGTCACTCAATGCCATGACGTTTTCCGATCAGAGACCGTATTTCTCGGTCAATTCTGCAATCCGTTTCACGTCCGCATGATGTGCGGCGAGCGCGTCCGCCGAGACCTCATCAAGATGGACCTTTCCGCACGCGATCGTCGCGCTCCACGTGGCTTCGCGTCGAACGAGCCGTACCAGTTCGCTGATTTCTCTATGCATCGTATCGAACATCATCTTTTCCTATGCCCGTTCGGTGCCGAGCGCGGCGACCGAAAAGGCTTTTCGATACTTGGTCGCGAGGTCGGTCCACGCGTCCGGGTAGTCGTTCGGCATCAGGGCCTGCAACCGCTCGTAGAGTGCTCGGCCGGCTTCGCCGGCTGCTCGATGATTCGCTGCGTCGATCGACACGCCGGAGTCAGCCTCAAGGACCGCAGCCGCGTCCGCGTGTAGCTCCGCAGTTGCTCCGTCCAACTCGACGCCAGAAGGCATCTTGCGCGACTCAGCGACGTCCCGCAGTGTGCTGATAGCGAGATGAAGCGCCTCAGCAACAGTCAAATTTAGCATGGCAGTTTTCCTGCCTGTCAGAACATCGTCGGCCGTCCTTCGGCCGCGACCATCCAGTGTGTCGGCTCGTAGCCCTTCTCGCGGGCCAGCTGCCGTGCGTCGAGAGGCGTAACGGCGCCATCGAGATCGATGTGCTTAGCCCCATTTTCGACCTCGACACGAAGGTAGAACGCTTTCGTCGGGTGACGCTGTGCGATCTCGCGATCCAGTACGATGAGCAGAGCTGGGAGCCCGGCCGGAGGTGTCGCGTTCACGATTTGCATGTCGTCGTTTTCCTTACTCGATGATCGTTTGAAGCCGGGCCAAGGCGTCCTCTACCACCTCGACCGGCGCGCGTTCGACCTTGCGCGCGCCCCGCGCTTCCAGATCGAGCATACGCACCATGTTCACGAGCGCAACACCCTGCGTCTCGGTTCCCGCACCCGAAAGCGGCACCGCGAATCCAGCAAACCGAGCAAATTCGCCGCCTTGGGTGATCGGAGCAACCAGCGCTACACCCAACGCATTGAAGGCGGCCGGCGAAAGCACGAGCGCCGGACGAAAATCGCCTTGCTGCTCACGGCCGACAGTCGGATTCAGGCTCACGCGCACGATATCGCCCCGCTCGAACTTGACCCGCTTCACCATGCTTCACGTCCCACCGGCTTGACTTCGCCCCAAGCCGCCATGTCGGCAGGGAAAGGTGCTTTCGCGTCACATCGGGCGACGAGATCGTCCAGCGAATACTTGCGTCGGGCCGGGGTCAGCAATACGCCATCGGGGCGGACGTCCGCGCTCAGCGAACTGCCGACCGACGCGTTAATCTGTTCGAGCAGAACGCTTGGCAAACGAACCGCCGCACTATTGCCCCATTTTTGAATCTTGAGTTCCATAGCAACCTCCGAATGTTTATCCATTGTAGAAACATGTCGTGCAAATTGCAAGCACTTCGTATCTAC
Source organism: Burkholderia sp. MSHR3999 (assembly GCF_000833595.1). Classification (NCBI taxonomy): domain Bacteria; kingdom Pseudomonadati; phylum Pseudomonadota; class Betaproteobacteria; order Burkholderiales; family Burkholderiaceae; genus Burkholderia; species Burkholderia sp. MSHR3999. The sequence continues at coordinate 93,586 of NZ_JRFO01000004.1, read as the reverse complement.
AATGAAGATACCATCGGGAGGGCCGTTACCCAGTCTCCAACCTGATAGTAATCGGCAGCAAGTGTTCGGAGTGTGAGGCCAAAATCAGCAAGCGGCATCCTCACTCCCCGAGATCGATCTCAGCGATCGCTTCGCGAAGGTCACGCTGGGGTGCTTCGAGATATGGCGCGACGTGATCGATATGTGAATGCCCCAACAGAATCTGGACCGTCTCAAGGGATTGCCCGTTGGCTATCAGCCGAGTCGCAAACGTCCTGCGGCCGGAGTGACTGCTGTAGCCTGCTCCGAGGCCCGCGGCCCGGTACAAACCGGTGACGTAGCTTTGCAGGCTGTCGGCGGCCCAATACTCCATCGGCTCGCCGTCAAAGCTGACGCGGCGCTTCATGCTCAGCTCGAACGGCCCGCCTTTCTGCGTGAGGATCAACCGCGTACGCGACATCAGGCCGCGATACTCATGCCGGTCCAATGACACTCCGTGACCACGGCGGTATCGCCACTCCACATACCGGTCGAATGCCTCAAGGGCTCGAGGGTGTGCGAGGAACACGCAACGCGCTCGACACCCCTTGATGATGCTGCCGGGAAGCGCGACTTCTTCCCGCCGAACCCCCGACTTGGTTAGAACATGATGCACTTCGAGCCGTGCAAATTCTGTCACGCGCATACCGCAAGTGATGCCCAGCAGCAGGATCAAAGTGTCACGTTCGGGAAAGCGGCTGGTCGCTTCCGTGACGCGTAGCAGATGACGAAATTTTGCGGGGGTGAGGACTTTGGCGCGCTTGGGTTCCATACTCTCGTTACTCGTAATACGCTCGTTTTCGAGCCTTGTTACGAGAGAGAAAACGCAGGGCGCTCCTTTCCAGTGTAACCCGCGTAGAACTTCCTCTCCTCGGAAAAATCGGTGCGGTGGATTTTCGCGAAGCCGAACGCCTTCCCGCCAAACCGAGAAGGACTTAATTTTGGTGAACGTCTACTGCCATCCCCAGCGATGCGATGCACGTCTTCCAATCCTTCGACGTACCCTCCAACGCTGGCGGCAGTTCGCATGCGCTCGGCAACGGTCACAGCCATATTCGGCCGCAATCAGTGAGCTAATCGGTCATCTCCAGTTCATCGACCAGATCTCTCTGACCGGGCACTGAAATCCGAGGCGAGCACGCCCGCCGGGGCCGACGATGACCTGCACGTCGAAGTGTCCGTGCGATCGCGTGGATCTGTTCCCACACCCGGTCCGCCTCCGTCGGTGCGAGCGTATCCGCGGCGATCGCCAGGGCATCGACGATCGACGCAAGCTGCGTCGATGCATCCGTCAGCGCCGCGCGTGCGCGCTCAATCTCGGCCGCGTTGCGATTCGCGTCGAGCCAGGCGTCCAATGCCCGGCGCTCGCTCTTGTCGAGCAACTCGAGCAGCGACGCGGGTACGGGATCGTTCGCCACGAATGTGCCGACGACACGCTGTCGAAATCGCCCGGTGTCCGCCGCTTTCACCCTCTGGATCACCTTGATCTTCCGGCCCTGCTCTCGAATCAGGATCGGCATCGTCTCTCCCCGAATCATCACGCGCAAAGGATAGCGCAAACCGCGTGTCGCATTGATGCCGCGACACGCGGACCTGCCTGTCCAGTCTCGCGGCCTTTGGGTCGCTCGAAGGGGCGCTCGCCGCGCGGCGGGCCCGTGCTGCCTCGCGTATCCGCATGCCACCAGCCCCTGAGCTCGTCGTCCCAAACGCGACCGTAGCCCTTGACCGTTCCCGTTCAAGGATGCGCTTTGCCGGCCGCGGCACCCGTTCGGTGCTCGCCCGTTGGGCTGCGCTCCGCGTGCGGCTTTGCGCCCGCCCTTGAACGTGCCCGGCCGCGGGCTCCTGTTGTCGCGGGACGGCGAACTCAGGGGACTGGCGGCAGCAGTTCTGCCGAAGTCCAGGCACCCAAGACCCAACCCCTACGCGGGGACAGGGAATCTTGGGGCCCGGTCAGCCTGACAGCCGAACCGTTCCAGCCGCATCAACCTGCACAGGAGAAAGCTCGTGAACAAGTTCCAGCAACGCCAGCACGACCGTCGCGCGCGTCTTGAAGCACGCGCCAGCAAGGCCCGCGCCGCATCCCGGATCGTCTATACCGCGGCCAAACAGATGGCCTCGGTGATTCCATTCGGTCAACCGGTCTTGGCCGGCCATCACTCGGAATCGCGAGACCGTAACACTCGCGAACGCATCCACAAGACGTTCGGCAAGTCGTTTGCCCTCGCGGACCGTGCCGACGAGCTCGACCGGCGTGCCGCGGCAGTCGGCAAAGGCGGGATCTCCAGCGACGACCCGGACGCGGTGACCAAGCTGCGCGCGCAGCTGGCCGAACTGGAGGATCGTCACGAACGCATGAAGCGCACCAACGCCCTGGTGCGCCGCGATGACCGTGCCGGTCTTGCCCGCATGGGATACAAGCCCGATGCCATCGACAAGCTCTTTGCGCCGGACTTCGCCGGCCGTAGAGGGTTCGCGTCGTACGAGATCACGAACAGCGGCGCGAACATTCGCCGCATTCGCGATCGCATCGCGCAGCTCGAGAAGATCGCCGCGCGCAGCTCGGTCGAGCATCAAGGCGAAGGCTACCTCTATCGCGAGGACATCGAAGACAACCGCGTCGCGTTCATCTTCGACGCCAAGCCTTCGAAAGACCTGCGCGACCTCCTGCGCCGAAATGGGTTTCTCTTCAGCCCCACCCGCTCCCCGAACGGTACGTCCGCCTACGTTCGCAAGCTGACCCCGGCCGCGATCAACGCGGCGGCCTGGCTGCGCCCGCAGATCGACCAGCTCCTCACCGGCCGCTAAACCACACTCGGCCCGCGCGAGCGGGCCACGCCTATCGGAGAGCAACGATGGATATCAGTCGAACCTACAACGTCTTCACGATGTGCAGCGGCTTGGGCGGCGGTGCCAAGGGCTTCCAGCGGGCGCTGTCCCGCGTCGGGAACATGACCGCGAAGTGGCGCTGCATCGGCGGCATCGACAACGATCCCGCGGCATGCCGGGATTTCCTTTCGCTCGTCGGGGTGCTGTGCACCCGGATGGACCTGTTCACGCGCGGGCAGTACACGGCGTACTGGGACCGTGAGCCGCCGTCCGGATGGCGCGAGGCAACGCCCGCCGACATCCGTGCCGCCGCCGGCAATGAGCATCCGCACTGCGTATTCATCTCGTCGCCGTGCAAGGGCGCGTCCGGCCTGCTGCCCGAAACGTTGAGCCGCATGCCGAAGTACCAGGCGCTGAACGAGCTGACGCTGCGTTGCGTCTGGCTGATGTGCGAAGCGTGGAAGGACGACCCGGTCGAGCTCATCGTGTTCGAGAACGTGCCACGGCTCGCAACGCGCGCCCGGCATCTGCTTGATCAGATCGGGCAGATCCTGCGCCACTACGGCTACGCCGTGAACGAGACGACGCACGACTGCGGCGAGATCGGCGGCCTCGCGCAGAGCCGGAAGCGCTTCTTGCTCGTCGCGCGGCATACCGCGAAGGTGCCGGCGTTCCTGTACGAGCCGCCCGTGAAGCGTCTGCAGGGCGTCGGCACCGTGCTCGGCCGCATGCCGCTGCCCGGCGACGTCGCGGCCGGCCCGATGCATCGTGTCCCCTCGCTGCAGTGGAAAACGTGGGTGCGCCTCGCATTCGTCGAAGCGGGCAGCGACTGGCGCAGCCTGAACAAGCTCGCGATCGAAGACGGCTACCTGCGCGATTACCTGATCGTGCCGGAGATGCTCAACGGCGTGCTTGGCGTGAACCACTGGGACGATTCGTGTGGCGTCGTCGCCGGCGCGAGTCGCCCGGGCAACGGCGCATTCTCGGTCGCGGATCCGCGCGCTCCCGCTGGTGCAGGGCAGTACCAGCAGTACGGTGTGCTGCGCTGGGGCGAGCCATCGGGCGTGATCACGGGCGCGAAGTCGCCGGGACAAGGCACTTTCAGCGTGGCCGACCCGCGTCATACAGGCCCCGAGAAGCATAGCAACGAGTTCCGGATTGTGCCTTGGCGCGGCGTCGCCGGCGCTGTAACGAGCGCACACGGCACCGGACATTGCGTGCAGGATCCGCGCGCGACAACTGGCTTCGAAGGCGCCGGCAAGTACCGCGTCACCGCCTATGACGAGCCGGCAGGCACGGTGATCGCGCGCAGTGATAGTGGTCAAGGCGCATTCGCCGTCGCAGACCCGCGACCGCCGGCCGGTCCGCTGTTCAGCAAGTACAAGGTCACCGAGTGGGCGAAGCATGCCGGCACCGTGATTGGCGGCGACGATCAGGGAGCGTACGCGGTCGCGGATCCGCGGCCCGGCATGCGGCGCGAACGCGGCGATGCCTACCTGACCGGCGGCCACTACGGCGTCGTCGGGTGGGACCAGGCCAGTGGCGCCGTGTCGGCCGCGGCCGGCCACGACAACGGCCGATGGTCCGTGGCCGATCCCCGCTTGCCAGCTGCGAGCGCCAAGCTCGTCGCCGTGATTCGCGCGCTCGATGGCACGTGGCACCGGCCGTTCACGACGCTCGAGCTAGCCGCGCTGCAATCGCTTGTCGATCCCGAGCAGCTGCAGATCGATGCCGAGCAGGACGCATGGGCACGCCAGCGTATTGCCGGAACCGGCAATGCCTTCGCGTTCAAGCTCGACGGCGACAGCGATTCTGCGTGGCGCGAGCGCATCGGCAACGCGGTGCCACCCGACGCGGCCGAGGCAATCGGAGAGGCGATGGGCACGACGCTGCTGCTCGCCGAATCCGGTGAGACGTTCCGGCTCTCGTCGACGCCGGTGTGGGTGCGCCCAGTCGCGATCGCACTGACCCTGCCGGGCAGCCTGTAGCGCGGACTGCGTCCAGTGAGCGGCCCGCCGCGGTGGGCCGCCTTCCTCAAGGAGTCGAGATGAAACAGCAACGCCTTCTGTTCCCGGACGAAGCTGACGCGATCGCATACTGGTCGGACAAGGAAATCAAGATCTGGGCCGTCGACATCGCAGCCGGTCCCGAGCGACGTCCGACCTATCGCCATACCTATTACGCGCGCGCCCGCACGGCCGACCGGGCAATCGAGTGTGTGAAGCGAAACCTGCTCAGGCGGGTGCCTGGTGCGCGGTATCGCGCGCGCCTCGCCGGCCCGCGCGAACTCGGCTGTCACCGCGTGACCGCCGAGACCACGCCGACGGAGCTACATGCGATGGCCGCCGAGTTCTATCGCATCAGGTAGGGATGGGCGTGCGCCGAACGGTGCACGCGCCGGTCCAGTCTCGCGGCCGTGGCCGCGAGATGGGGCGCTCGCCGCGCGGCGAGCCGGTGCTGTCTCAACTTTTCGCATACCGCCAGTCCCCTGAGCTCGCCGTCCCAAACGCGACCGTAGCCCGCCGTCGTTCGCATTCAAGGGTCCGCTCCGCCGGCCGCGGCACCCGTTCGGTGCTCGCCCTTTGGGCTGCGCTCCGCGTGCGGCTTTGCGACCGCCCTTGAACACGCCCGTCGGCAGGCTCCTTCAGTCGCGGGACGACGAACTCAGGGGACTGGCGGCAGCAGTTCTGCCGAAGTCCAGGCAACACCGGCACACCCCCTACGTGGGGACTCGGAATCTTGGGTCCCGGTCGGCCTGAAGAGCAAACCAACCGCAGATGGAGGTCAAGATGGAAAAAAACCGACTGCACCATTGGATAGTAGTCCTGCACTGCGCGTACATGGAATACACGTACACGCCTTGGGATGGACGGAACTACTACCGGCGCACCGTCGCTTACGACCACGTCGTCTGGTGTTGACGGACACCAGCGAATTCCTGAACGACTCGCATCGAACCTGAATCTTCAACGGAGAAAACCATGCAACTCGCAACCAAGTTTGGCAACAACGCCCCGATCCTCCGCTCGAACACGCCGCTCACTGATGACCAGATCCGTGAGGTTGCGCCGTCGATCTTCGCGGCTGACAAGCACGACTCCCGATCCGACCGCTACACCTACATCCCCACGATCGAGATCCTCACGAAGCTGCGAGACGAAGGGTTCCAGCCCTTCATGGTCTGCCAAACCCGCGTGCGCGTCGACGCGAAGCGCGAGCACACGAAGCACATGCTTCGCCTGCGCCACGCGTCGCAGGTCGCGTCACCGGAAACCCCCGAAATCATTCTGTTGAACTCCCACGACGGTAGCTGCAGCTATCAGATGTTGGCCGGCTACTTCCGCTTCGTCTGCCAGAACGGGCTCGTCTTCGGCGACACGACCCACGACATTCGTGTGCCGCACAAGGGGGACGTTGTGGAGCACGTCGTCAACGGCGCGGACGAGGTACTCGACGGATTCGACCTGATCCGCGAATGCAAGGACGAGATGGCGGCCGTGCAGCTCGACGAAGGCGAACAGCAGGCCTTCGCCCGCTCCGTGCTGGCTCTCCGGTACGACGTGGCTGAAGCACCTGCGCCGATCACCGAGGACCAGCTGCTCCGCGCGCGTCGTGCCGAAGACACGCGCCCCGACCTCTGGACTACGTTCCAGCGTGTGCAGGAAAACGTGATCAAGGGTGGGCTGCGTGGTCGCTCGGCAGCGGGACGCCGGACGTCGACGCGCAGCGTGACCGGTATCGATCAGGATCTCCGCCTTAACCGCGCCATGTGGGTGCTCGCGGAAGAGATGCGCAAGCTGAAGGGTTAATCCACCCCGCGCCGGCGGCCGCCGCCGGCGCCCTCCTCTCCTGTCGTCAATTTTCATCGAGGTTCATCATGTTCCACAACATCGCTGACCATCGCTTGAACATCGCCGAACCGCTTCAGGCACGTACTCGTCCGGATGCCGCGACCACGCCTGCGGTACTCGCCGGCGTGCTGACGCTCGTCGGTACCGCGCAGCTGCTGCAACAGATCCTGCGTGAAGCGTTCCCCGTCACCGCGTTTGCTATCTCGGTCACGGAAAGCGCGCGAAGCACGCAGCTGTCAATTCGCTGGACCGACGGCCCGCGCGACCTGCAGGTCGCCCGAATCGTGATGCCGCTGCAGGCCACGCGCCTGGTCGACGGCGGCAAAGTCGAGCGCGTCGAGCACTTCATGTTGACACCCACCGGCCGGCAGGTCGTCAGCCTCGCGGCCGACCGCATCGCCCGATATCGCGAGTTCAGCGACGGCGCGATCGAGCGGGCGCTCGCGCGCCTCGCCGCGCGCTACGCGGACTATCTGGCGCCGGACATCTCCGCGGTTATGACGGTGGCCGGCTACCGGGCGGGCCTTCTGCAGGCGCTCGAGATTCCGGGCGTGCACCGCGTGGGCGCGCATCGATCGGGGTCGACCGTGCAGACCGACGTCGACGCGATGCTCGCCGAGTCGACCGACGCGCGTGGGTTTCCGCGCTCGGCGACAGCAGCGCGCCTCTTCGTTCGCCGCGACGTCCACTGACTGGCGCTGCCCGCCGGCCCTCGCCGGCCGGGCAGCCCGCCCACGACCAGAACACGGAAATGGACCAGCTATTCCTGAAGATGCCCCACCTGCATCGCACGCTCGACCGGGCGCACGCCGACCTCATTGCAACGGCCGAGGCGATCGCCGCGGCGCACGGCCTGCACCCGTGCGGCCCGGTCGGTTGGGACAACGGCTTGCGCGACGCCGCGCGCGTGTCGCTGACCGCGTACCGGCCGAGGCATGAACGCGGAAACCGATACGCCGTGATGCGATTTTTCGACGGCCGCTACGCGAGCGTCGAATGCGTGACGCCCGAGCAGGCGGCGCAGGCGTTGTCCGTCAGCACGCGCGCGGAATTCGAGGCGATCGTCTCGCCTCGAACTGCCCACTTCGCTGACGACGCCGGCGTCGCGCAAAGCGAAGATGGCGATGCAGCGCATGCCACCTTCCTGTCCGTGGACATCGACGCGCAAAGTAGTCCGCGCGAGGGCGGCCGGCGCGCCGACGGCGTGCAGCTGCCGTTGTTCTGAGCCAATCGCGCGGGTCGACTCGCGATCGCGCCGGGCGATCGATGACGGTCCCCTCCGGGGACGATCCAGGATCGCCCCGCGCTCATGTCCACGACGCCACACCGTCCGCGCGCCCCGTGCCCGCGCATAGGCCACGCCCGCTGCTAGGCCGCTGCCCGTCGACCTTTGAACCCGGAGCCCACGTTCGCCCGCCGTAGCCTGACGGACGGACCATTGCGCCGTGCGCGACGAGCGTCGCACGGCGCCCCGCTCCTGCAAGAGGCTTTCGCGGCATATCCTCGCGCGCGTGGCGCGCTGCGGTATTCCACGGTCCCCTTGCCCGCCACTCTCCGGCGGGCGCTCGCCAGCTCCGGGTAGCACGGTTTGCGAGCCGCATCGCTCCGGCTGCCCCTATCTCAACTCTGAGGAGCTGACCGTGAGCTTTTTATTCAACGGCGACTGCCTGGTCGCCATGCCCCGACTCGCGTCCGAATCCGTCGACTGCATCGTCACGGACCCGCCCTATCTCGTGAATTTCCGCGACCGATCCGGCCGCTCGATCGCGAACGACGTGCACGACGACTGGCTCGCGCCGGCGTTCGCCGAGATGTTCCGCGTGCTCAAGCGTGATGCCGTGTGCATCAGCTTCTACGGCTGGAACAAGGTCGACCTGTTTTTCCACGCCTGGAAGGCGGCCGGTTTTCGCGTGGGCGGGCATTTCGTGTTCACCAAGAGCTACGCATCGAAGGCCGGCCTGGTGAAGTACCAGCACGAATCGGCCTACCTGCTGGCCAAGGGCCGGCCGCCGGCGCCGGCGCAGCCGATTCCAGACGTCATGCCGTTCCAGTACAGCGGCAACCGCCATCACCCGACCGAGAAGCCCGTGCCCTGCCTCAAGACGCTGATTGCGTCGTTCACGAAGCCCGGCGACACCGTGCTCGATCCGTTCGCGGGCTCCGGCTCGACCTGCGTTGCCGCGCGCGAGCTCGGCCGCCGCTACATCGGCATCGAACTCGACGCGACCTACTTTGCGGCCGCCAAGGCGCGCCTGACGGCGCCGGCCCAGGCCGCGGCCTGACATCCGCACTCACTCATCGCAGAGGACACGACCATGGGACTGACCATCACCGCCTATTGCGGCCTGGATGAAATCGACGAACCGCGCTTCGATAGCAACGGCGACCCGCTCGACACGTTCGCCGTGCGCTTCTACGGCGCGCCGCGGTTTCCCGACCACGCCGACGGCATCGATACCGGGCTGATCTATCGCTACACGAACTCGTACGAGTTCTACGCCGGCAGCTACGCGATCTTCCACATCTGGCGCGAGCAGCTCGCGAAGCTCGCCGGCTACCCGGCGATCACGTTGCCTGGTCGCCGCGGCGTGTGGCACGAGAACGGCGCGATCGACGCCGGCGCCGGCCCGTTCTACGAACTGATTCACTTCTCGGCCACGATGGGCACGATCGGCCCGCGGCTCTCCCGCAAGCTTGCTGACGACTTCAGCCGCTTCATGCATGCGGTCGACGCCGCGGAGGACGGCACCTTCGCGCTGCTGTACCGCAATTGGTTTCAGGCGTTCATGCTCGCGCGTCTGAGCGGCGCCGTGCAATTCCACTGACACACGCAGATCGGCCGGCCGCTCGCCGCGGCCGGCGCCGCCAATACGGAGAACACGATGCAGCTCTTCTACATCAAGCATTTGCTGTGTGCGATCGCCGACAACCATTTCGGCAGCCGCATGACCGGTACGGATGACGACGACAAGCTGACAGTGACGGTCGGCGAACTCCTCCACGCGCTACGCGCTGCATTCGAGCTCGGCCAGGATGTGCGGAGGGGCACATGAACCGGCGGGAACTCGATGCTTTGCTCACGGCGATCGCGCGTAAGCACCTGCAGCTCGACACCCTCCAGACCCGCTACAGCGACCGCCTGGATTTTCACGATTGCGCGGTCTGGGTCATTCGCGACGCGCTCCAAGCGGCATTCGACGCCGGCGTCGCACGGACGCAGTTTGGTGAACCCGTCGAACTGACGTGCGGCCGCCGGCGTCAGGCACCCACCGGGGCTGTAATCGCCGGGGGCCTGTCGTCGCGCGCCGCGGCCGACAGGCCGATGCGTTCCACCTCGTTGCACTTCCGGCGGCCGGTCTCGCGACGCTGGAACGCCGATCGCCGGTCGCGTTCCACAAATCGTTCCAGCTGCCGCGCGCGAGCCCGGACCCGCCGGCGGCCGCCCGCATCGAGCGGACGGCCACCGCCTGCGCCACGGACGCCGGCACCGGCCGGCGCGGCTGTCGCCCAGTCATTCGTCCAGCCGGGCCGCGGCACCGGGCGCGCCCGGCTGCGCCCGGCACGCCCGCCGCTCGCTTCGCGGCCCGGTTTCCGCGGCCGTTCGCTCCCGGGGCTTGGCCGCCGCCCCGGCGGCCTGCCCCGGCGCTGGCCGCCCCTCCAGCCGCGCAGCCGTGCTGCGCGGAGTGGGCGCTCGGGCCTGTCACGGCCCGGCGCCGGCGTGACCCGGGCATCGGCACCAGCCCCTGCGTCCCATCCCGCCGCTGTCGGCGCAACGCGTCGGTCTGCCGTTCGGACCGCCTCTCTTCGACGCATAGCGCTTGCCCGGCGCAGCGCAAGGATTCGCGAAGCCCCGCGCGGCACCCGTTCGGTGCTCGCCGTTCCGGCTGCGCTCCGCGTGCGGCCTTGCGCGGGTCCTTGCACTGCGGCGGCCGGCGCGCACCCCCTGCGTCGAGGCGGCTCCGAATGGCAGTTCCTTCCACCCCCGACAGCACAGGAGGCTCTATGAACGCAGTGACCACCGATGTCCCGGCTCTCGCCCACGACGCGGGCGTTCCCCCCGCACCCCCCGAGGCTCACCAAACGGCAGGCGAATTCCGCCTGATTCCATTGAAGCGTCTGGTCGATTCGCCGTACAACATCCGCCGCACCGAGCCGACCGGTATCGAGGCGCTCGCCAACAATATCTGGCATACCGGCGGGCTGCTGCAGAATCTCGTCGTGCATGCGATGAAGGTCGGTCCGAAGAAGGCGCAGACCTTCGGCGTCGTCGCTGGCAAGCGCCGCCGACGTGCGTTGAACCTGCTGGTCGAGCAAGGCCACATCGCGCCGGACTACGAGGTTCAATGCCGCATCGTCCCCGTCAAGGGTGCCGTGCTGATGAGCGTGGCCGAGAACGACATGCGCGAGCCGGAACACCCGGCCGACGCATGCGATGCGTATCGGGTGCTGATCGAGGACGGCCGTAGCATTGTCGAAATCGCCGATATCTACGGGGTAAGCGAGGCAACTGTCCAACGCCGCCTCAAGCTCGCGCGCGTGTCGCCCAAGTTGGTCGACCTGTTCCGCGAAGGCGAGATCAAGCTCGAACAGATGCAGGCGCTCGCGCTCTCCGACAGCCACACCGAGCAGGAGGCCGCGTGGTTCGAATCGGAGCCGTATAACCGCGATCCGCAGTCGATCCGGCGTCGGTTCATCCGCGACGAGCAGACGTTTACCAGCAACCGCATCGCCAAATTCGTTGGCGTCGAGGCGTTCGAAGCGGCGGGCGGAACGGTGCGCCGCGACCTGTTCTCGGACATGGATGCCGCATGGTATCGCGATCACGCGCTGATGGTGCGGCTCGCGACCGAGCGGCTGGACGCCATCGCGGCGCAGGCTCAGGCCGAGGGGTGGCAGTGGGCCAAGGCGCAGCCCGAATGCGACGTCTTTGCGCGCGCGCAGTATCAGCGTGTGTCGCCGCGTCGGCTCGAACCGACTGGCGACGCCGCGCAGGAGCTTGCCGCGATCGACAAGCGGATCGCGGAAATTGCCGCCCTGCAGGAGTCGGACGACACCGACGACGAGATGTGGGAGCGCCTCGCCGATGAGGAACAGACGTTGAGCGCGCGGCAGGCCGAAATCGAGGACGGGCTGTACGCATTCGATCCGTCCGACATGGCGCGCGCCGGGGTGATCGTCACGCTCGGCCACGATGGCGAACCGGACGTTCTGCGGGGGTTCGTCATCCGCGAACCGGCCGCGCCGGAGACGCCGACCGACGGTGAGCGTTCAACCGGTTCCGGCGTCGCCGCTCCCGTCATCGTGCCTAACGTGAAACCGGTGAAAGGGCCGCACTCCGAAAAACTCACCCTCCGGCTGAATGCGCGGCGCACGGCGGCGGTCGCCGCCGCGCTCGCGAACAATCCGCACGTCGCGCTCGCCGCGCTCATCCACAGCCAGATGGCGGGCGAATACTCCCATCGCGGCGAAGTCAGCGCGCTCGACGTCAGTTTCCACGATCAATCCACCGACCTCGCCAAGCATGCGCCGGAACTGAACAGCGACCTTGCCTATACCGCGTTCGTGGCACAGCGGCAGACATGGGGAGCGGTGATCCCGGGCGACAGCGACGCGCTGCTGTCGTGGCTGATCGAGCAGACCGACGAGCAGCTGCTGCAGATGCTCGCGCAGTACGTCGCGTCCACAGTTGATGGCGTGGCGAAGGACGAGACACCGCACGCGATCAACGCGTTGATCCCGGCGCTCGGCCTGACGCTCGCCGATACGTGGCAACCGACGAAGGCCGGGTACTTCGATCACGTTTCTAAGCAGCGGATCGTGGAGATCGTCAGCGCGGTCGTGTCGCCCGCCGAGGGGATGAGGCTCGCGAAGCTCACGAAGGCGGATGCGGCGACCGAGGCTGAACGCCTGATGGCGGGGCGCGGCTGGCTGCCGGAGCATTTCGCGAACCCGGCGTCCTTGAGCGTCGAACTGTGGGATCGGCGGCAGGAAGCTGACGCCTGTGATGTTGAGGAAGACCGTGACCGCGACAGCGAGGCCGATGGTGCAACTGATCGTGAAGCCGACGCTGACGACGATCGGCCGTATTAGATTTTGCAAGGGCCGACTCCGTATCTGAGTCGGCGGAAACGCTCCGCTCGCCAGTTTGTGGGAGCGGGGCTTTGTTCGTGCCGATAGCTCATGTGGGTCGCTTCCGTTCGCCTTGGCGCATACCTGCGCATCCTCTCCCGTAAAAGCTCACCGATGTCGTCGCGCGCGGTTTTCGGCGTCGTGCTCGAGCGCCAACTCGTCCTGGTGGTCATCCTCTGTCGGCTGCCTTGGGCGTCCCCTCCGCTGCGCTTCGGGCCGGGCTGTCGCGCTGCGCGTCGAGCCTCGCTGCGCGAGTCTCGCCCCTTCGGGCTTCCATCCCTGACGCCTGCGCGCCGTGCCGGCGCTGCGCGCTCCGCTTGCCCGGCCTGGCGGCCGCATTCGGCGCCCGGCTTGCGCCGGGCGGAGGGACGCGGCGCCGCGAGCGGCCCCGCGTCGTGTGGCCGGATCGGCCGGGGACAGCCGTGTTTGCGCTCCATCCTTTCGCGCCGGGTTAAGCGCGTGGACCTGCCTTTCGGAGCCGCCTCCTTTCGACGCATAGCGGAGCGTGCCGGGCGCGCAAGGGACTTTCGCGGCATATCCTCGCCCGCCAACTGCGCGGGCTGCGGTATTCCACGGTTCCCTTGCACCCCCGTCCCGCCCCGCTAAAAGCGCGTCGAGGCGGCTCCGAAAGGCAGATCCACAACCCGACACGAAAGGACGGAACCATGAGCGCAAACACCCCCGACCCATCCAGCCACACCCACAACGCGGGCGTTCCCCCCGCACCCCCCGAGGCCCACCAAAAGGCAGGGGTTCCAGTTCGGCAAAGCCTGCTGCGCCGGATCGCCGCTTACTGGCTCGCCTGCAATGCCGACGCGGATATCCGCGTGATGCACCGCTGGCGTCGCGAGGACGACGACGTGCGCGCCGTCCGCCTCGAAACCGTGATCGCGGGCCAAGCCAAGCGCGTGACCCTTTACCGCCATGCCCCCGGCGCATGGTCCCCGATGCCCCTCTAAGGAGAACCGACATGTATAGCGCTTCTCACGCACTGGACGCTCGTGCTTCTTGGGCGTTGTATCGCTGCGCCGTGACTGCAGGCGACCGACGCACCGCTGATGCACACCTGATCGACGCATTCATTTCCGCCGTGCTGAGCGGGCATCGAGCGCGCACTGAGCACCGCGATATTTCCCCGTTGCTGTCGGACGTGTCCGAGCTGGTCAATTTTTGGCGATCCGGCTGGAGCGGCGATTCCGAATGCTACGCGAGACCTAATCGGCAAGACCATGGACGGAGCGCGTTGCTTAGCGAATCGCACGCACGGGATGCCCTCGATTGCTGGTTGCTCCATAACGCAGCCCTCGCCAGCGCCAAGTTCCGGATTGCCGCTGAATACCTCGATAGCGCCAGAGCTTGCGCCTTTTCGAGCGGAATGGAGGCGTATCGCGAAGGTAGTGACCTGTCGCCGCTGCTGTCCGACATTTCGGACCTCCCCGCCTGCTGGGATACCGGTTGGTCCGCCCAAGAAGGCGTTGACGTGCTAAGCGCATCGCTAGCGAACTAAACGCGGCATGAACGCCGATCTATCAGTAAGCGAGGAGAAATCATCATGAGAGGGCTTGAAATTCGTGCCGCGTTTGCGCTTGCCACGGTAGCGCAGATCATCGATCCGGACACCGACGAAATGCTGATGGTCGTCATTGATGCCGAGTGCCAGGGACATATCGATTACTTGAACGGAGAAGCGCTGCCGACGATGTTCGCAGACGAACCGGTCCTGCGCCGAGCGTGGAAGCGCGGACATCGCGACGGTGAGTATTCGGCAGAACTCGAAGCGTGCCCGCACTGCAACGCTGGCACCGGCAATCCGTGCCCTGTTCATGGCTAAGAGACATTCCCATTCACCAAATGACCGGTACGCAATCCACGGTCTGGCCACAACCCGGAGAACCGCCATGTTCAGCACTACGACGGCACCCACCTCCTACCTGCTGCTGATGCTGCGCCCCGTCGCGGTCGACCGACCAGCAGCGAACGACTCCTGTCCGCTCCCGAGCTTTTCGGACGCGCTTGAGATTCGTGTCGCATGGGCTCTCTACACGTCTGCGCAAATCGGAGGGGCTTGCAACGCAGACGGCCTTTTCGACGAGGCGACGTCGGGTGCGTACGACATGGGCTTCGATGCGTACCCGAACGTACCGATGCCGGAGTTTTTTGCGGCCGAACCGCGTCTCGCCGCGAGCTGGCAGGACGGATTTGCTGCAGCACGGTTCGTACATCAGATGCCCGACGACATTCTCTAAACGAGCCTCGTCGCCGGTCCCAGTGACCGGCGAAATCTCCTCTTCACCGATTGGAGCACGTCATGAATCCCACCCAGATCGCAGGCAAGCTGGTCCACAGCGACCACCCGAACAAGTGGCAAGTGATTGGCGGCACCCTGTCCGCGAGCGAAATGCTGGCAGCAGTCGAATACGTATGGCAGCACCACGGCAGCGCCCTGATTTTCGCGGGCGCGTACTTCTATGTCGAGCCGCTGATGAAGATCAAGCGCACGATTGACGACCTGATCGCGAAGGCTCGCGAACTGTCCGCCGACCAGCATGGAATGGACGTCTGCAACCGCCTCGGCTTTTCGCTGGGCAGGCTGCAGGCGGGGCTTTGGTTCACGGGAGACGCCATCGACCTTTGGGCGCTGTTCGATCTCGCCCCGACGCTGAAGTGGGACGACGGCATCCAGCATGTCGTTGCCGGCTATGCCAGCAGCGTCCACGCTCGCGCGCACACCGTGCAGGACAACGCGCGACTGGTCGAGCGTGAGGCGCTCGTCGCGCGGCTGGAATCGTACATGCGTGCGACTCGTGCGTATCTCCGGGTTGCCGACGCCGGTCATATCTCGCGTCGTACGTTGATCCTTGCGGCATGCAGCGCATGGGGCGAGGTGCGCAGCGCGCTGGCGGCAGCGAACGGCGAGGTGTCGGCGCGTGTCGAACAGTGCGCCGAGGATGCTTGCACGCTCGCCAACCGGGTCGGCGCGATGCCGGGAATCCCGCGCGACATGCCGGAACAATTCGAAGGTCAGCCGGTCCTGATTCAGGCGTGGAGCGATGGTGGTGCCGGATTGCCGCCTGACACCATCACCCGCGGCATGCTGCAGCACGAATTCGACAGGATCCGCGCCGACCTGACACTGCAGAGCGCCTGACCGATATCGCGATTTCGACCGCGCGCGCCAGTCACGGCGCGCGCTCTGGAGAGCATCATGATTGCCGTCACCGCAATGGTTCGCATCGAGCAAATCGAGGCCGCGATCAACGTCTGGCGCGAACGCCGCCCCACACCGGAGGCGCCGACCGCGTGCCCCACGCTATGCGCCGAGGCGCGCGCACTGGCGGATGTCTACGCGCTGATGATCTATCGCAAAGACGCGGCGATCGACGCCAGCACCCTGACGACTGCCCAGGCCGCTGCGCTGCAGGGCGCGCATGTGCAACTCACCTGAGGACACCACCATGCCGGCATATACGTATCACGAAGCGTGCGACTGGATCGTGACCCGCGCGGAGGCCGAGGCCGAAATCGCGAAGCACGACGCCGAAGGCGGATTCGCCGCGTTTCTCGCGGAAGTCGGCGACCGCGAAGAATACGAGGGCAAAGAGGTGCTCGACTGGCTCGGCTATTAGAGCCGATACGGAGGATCCTGTGTTCTACCCCACAAACTCGGGTGTGAAGCTGTATGTTGAAATGGCGGACGTACCGCCCGCCGACATCGAGCAGCCACTGTTCGTGCGTGACCTGTGCGGCCGGACGCTTGCGGTATTTCCGTCAACCGGAGCGTGGACGCTGGACAGCCTCATCGCGCGACTGGATGAGCCGCGCGTGAGCGAATGCGTCTCGGCCGCCGGGGGCGCCGACGCATATCTCGGGGCGTTCTGGATCGGTGGCACCGAAGTCTGACGACGGCCGGACTCACGCAGCCGAACGTCCCCTTCGGCCGCCCTACGATCGTAGGCGGCATGCGGGCGCTTGCGGATCGCTGTGGCGTCGCGGGCGGCCGGGTGCTCGCGGCTACGCCGCAATCACCCGACCGCCCGCGACCGATACGTTGTCCAGTTTGCGCGGCGCGCAAACGAAGCGGGACAGTCTTGCTCAGCGCAAAACCCGCGCTTCGCCAGACTGCCCCAAAATCAAGCCGCCGGCGCGCCTGCCGGTTCGCCTTGCGTCTGCGGCTTGCTCACCTCTGGCCTCTGCGGCTTCACACCCAACGCAAGCTTGATCGCGTCGATCTTCTCTTTCCATCGCGCGGCGGGGATCTCGTCCAGCCCTTCCGACCGTAGCAGCTCGAGCACCGCCTTCTGATTCCGCTCACGATCCTTGCGGATCTGTTCGCGTTGCTCGTCCTGCAATCGCTTCAGCCTCGCGGCCGCCTTCGCAATCTCCTCATCCAGCGATCGCGGCTTGCGCGCCGGTTTTTCCGATAGCTCACTCATCTCAGGTCACTCCGTTTCGTGGTATCGGCCCTCGCCGCGCATTTTACCGCTCGCGGGCCGCACGCGAACACTGTCCAGTTGCCCGCTGGCGGGCAACACCAATCGAGCGCGGCAACCGTCCGCCGCACTCGATACCCCGCGCGATCCACATACCCACCGCGCCCCGCGCTCACCCCGCCGTTGCCCACACTCCCGTGTGGACAACGGCGCGCGGCGCCCGGCCACGTGATCAGTGCGGATCACGGCCGTCCGGTCGGCACCGTGGATATGTGGATCGCGCGAATTTCAGCCAGTTCGGCCGCGCCATCGCGCGTCCGAATTTCCATGCTGGCCCGCCATCCGTCTTGCGGGCCCGCGCGAACATCACTCCAGTTTGCGGAATGCACGCATTCCGCAAATGTTCGATCCTCCGCCCGACACCGTCGTCGAGCGGATACGCCGATCGTCCACGGTCGCCCGAATTTATCCCGATGCCGCATTGACCACAAATCCACCGCGCCCCGCGCTCACCCCGGAGTTGCCCACCCTCATGCGTGGACAACTCCGCGCGGCGAACGGCTCCGTGATCCCGCTCGATCACGGCCGTTCGTCCGGCGCCGTGGATGTATGGACAATGCTCATCGGTCCACCTGAGCCGCACCTGCTGCTCACCTTTCACCAATTTCCACCGCCGCGCCGAATCTGCAATTTCCGTGCTGCTTCCGCTCGCTGCCTTCCTGCGCAGGTTGCACTGATCTGCTCCACTTCGTTCCGAGGCCGGACGCTGAAAATCCACCCACCTCGCTACGATCCGGCTCCTCGCAGTTCCCCCATGTGCGTCGCTCCCTTGAGCGGGAGGCGGCGCATTTCCCGGGTGAAATCTGCGCAACCGCCGGAAATCCCTGAAGTGATGAACAATACGAGCTCTACAGGGAGCGGGGGAATCCCCGCCCCCTTCCAAGCTCGTCACACACCATGCAACGTTGTTGCGGTGTGTCGCGCCTTGCGGCGCGACGGTTCGGCGTGTCAGACACTAACGCAACTACGCGCCGACAGGATGGGATCGCAGCGACGCCACACTCGCACGTAGCCGGCTATTGCGAGTCAGACAAAATCGCAGAAAAACCACATGATTCGGATGCCGAATGAATTGGGTGAATCGACGGAAGCCATGGCAATATTGCGCTGCGCCGTCAGACAGGCGCGCGATATTTGTCTGACACCCAGTGGCGAAAAGGCTACTCATTCGCAAGCCCGCTATGGCTCTCTCGCGTGTGACAAAGCGATACTCAGTTCGAGCGGAGAATTCGAAATCACCCGGAAAAGTATGTCGGCATTGGTATGCGATGTCAGACACCGGAATGCCCCGTGTATGACAAATCACGGCCATCACTTTGAATTCAAAGGTTTTCTTGCGACTCGCCAAGGGCCGTGGTAACGTCGCATCACAAAATGCTGTCGTGAGGGCTGTAATCGAGCGATGTTCCGCGCGTGAGTCGAGGTTTTTGCCCGACTTTTCGTGCAAGCGCTCTTTTCATTCCGGGTACATCCCATGCCTTCACGAAGAAAAGCATCTGGCGTCGAAACCGGTCGCGTCAGTTTCCGGGACGCTCCCGAAACCGTCCGGTTTTACAAGAAGCAAGCGCAGGCCCGGGGCATCTCATTTTCCGAATATGCACGACGGCTCGCGGAGCGCGGCGCCTTCACCGAATCGATCGAGTCGCTCATCAGGTCAGTTGACGCGTGCACCGCTCGCGCGCAAAGCGTCGTCGATGCCGCCAACGCGCTTGCCAAACCCATCGCGGCTGGCCCCGCCGGCGTGTTGTCTCAAGATCTGGTTCGCGCGATCTTTCACTGCCAGTTTCTGCTCGACGAGATCGTCACGCGCAACGATATGTCCGCAACGATTCGGGCCAAGGATGCAGCGGAACGGTTGGCGGCCGACCTGCTCAGGGGCACGCGATGAAGCCCGAGAGCAAGGCACGAGTCGGCCACCATTTCAGCACCGGGTCCGAAATATGGATGCACCGCCTCGCCCTCATTTTGGTGGCGGTGCGCAATATCATTCTGGCCAGCCTCGCGGCCGGCCTCGCCGTCGGTGCGCTCTATTTGTGGTTGTTTGCACCGCACGGATTTTGGCCGGATCTCGCGGACAACGTCCTCGCGCGTATCCGTAGCACGTTGTACATGACCGCGGCGACCATGAATTACAACCGCGACGGAGTTGTGCTCCAGTTGCCGGTCGACCAGGTCGTCGCATTGACGGATCCGGTCTGGGGGCGCGCTGGGCCCATCGTGCGGAAATTCCTGATCCTCGCGTGCACAGTTGCGATCATCGTCGCGATGCTGATCGGCACCTACTGGTATGAGTTCGGTCGCGCCGCGATGAAGGACACGCAGATGCGGGGCGCGACGCTCGCAACCGGGCCGGAGCTCAAACGGTTGCTCGAGAAAGCCGACGACGCAAGTCCCTACCAACTCGCCGGCGTGCCGATGCGGAAAAAATCGGAGACGCTCCATACCATCATCACCGGCGCGCAGGGTACCGGCAAGTCGCAGCAGTTTTTCGCGCTGATGAAGCAGGTCCGCGCGCGCGGCAAGCGGATGATCGTCTATGACCCGTCGGGCGAGTTCACCGCTGCATTCTATCGACCGGGCGTCGATATCATCATGAATCCGTTCGACGACCGCGCGCCGAACTGGAATATCTGGCAGGAGATCGAGGAAGAGTATCACTTCGACAATATGGCCTCCGGCCTGATTCCCAATCCGACCGAAGCGGACCCATTCTGGGCAATGGCCGGACGCGAGGTGTTTCGTGATGTTGTCCAGGTGCTCCAGCGGGAGAACCGGATGACGAACAAGAATCTGTATTCTTCGGTCGCGCTCAACAACCTCGACGGCATCTACCAGCTGCTGCGAAACACAGCGGGCGCATCGTATGTCGATCCGATTACCGAGCGGACCGGCATGTCGTTGAAGATGACCGTCCAGAACCAGCTGTCATCGTTCCGATACCTTCGCGACGACGGTCCGCATTTCTCGATTCGTCGCTGGATCCAGCAGGAAAGCGACTCGTGGATGTTCATCTCGACGCGCGAGGAAATGCGCGAGGCGATCAAGCCGATCCTTTCGCTTTGGGTCGACATCGCGATCAAGGCGGTGCTTGGGCTCGATCCAATTCATCAGGAACGCCTCTGGTTTTCGCTGGATGAGCTGCCAACCCTCCAGAAGCTCGACATCCTCAAGCAGGCCCTGACCGGCACACGGAAATATGGTATGTGCATGGTACTCGGCGTCCAGGACTTCTCTCAGATCTACGAGATTTACGGCATTCACCTGGCGACCACGATCATCTCCGGCTGCCAAACCAAGCTGTTGCTGCGCGTCACCGATGGCGAAGCCGCGAAGAAGCTCGCGGAGCTGATTGGCGAAGGCGAAATCGAGGAAAAGGACGAATCCGTCAGTTTCGGGCTCAACTCCCAGCGTGACGGCGTGAGCATCGCCAAGCGCCGGCAATTGCGCGACCTCGTGCTGTCGTCGGAGATCCGTCGCCTGCCTGACATGACCGGCTACCTCGTCGTGCCGGGCAATTATCCGACAGCGCGCGTTTCCTACGAGTACGTTCCGTCTCCCAAGGTCGCGCCCGCCTTCGTCAAGCGGCGCCCGTTCGGCGAGCTTTTCGCCGGTGGCGACGCATCGCCTCCGGACGGGCCAACGCCACCGGCGCCGTTATCTGGCGGTCCGGTAGCTGATGAGGATTGGACGACAAAGCCGGAGATTCTCGCCGTGCCTTTCGAATACATCGTCCCGGGCACCGGCGAAGTTGTTTCAACGGGGCGCAGTGCATGGAATTTCACCCGAATCTGAAATCGAGGAGACCGACCGATGAACCGACGCCGCTTTCTTTCAGTGCTCCCCCTCCCCGTGCTTGCCGTTCCGGGCATCGGGACCGCTCAAACCGCACCGGGTCCCGACCACCTGCTGTCGCCGGAAATGGCCTTCCGGATGCACTACCTCCAGGTCGCCAAAGGCTATCTGAGCATCGTGTTTCGAATCGCGCCCGGCTACCGGCTTTATCGCGACAAGATCAGCGTGACGACGCCAACCCCGACGCGCCTGATCTACAACGTCGTGAAACCGCCCGGCACGATGCATTTCGACGCGGCGCTCGGCAAGACCGTCGAGACCTACGATCGCGAAACCCGTGTCGACGTCATCATGACCGAAGGGCGCCCCGTCGATCTCGTCGTCACGATCCAGGGATGCGCCGACGTCGGCGTGTGCTTCCCTCCGCTCGAACGATGGATCCATCTCAGCCGCCAGTACGACCCGGTGCTCGGCTATTAGGAGCCTCTGTCATGTTGAGTTTGCACAACGTCGGCAGCGCCGCGCAGGCTCAGACCTATTTCGCGAAAGACAACTACTACACCCAGGACGAGAACGCCGAGCATTCGGCCTGGTTCGGTAAAGGCGCGGCCGCCCTCGGCCTGTCGGGAAAGGTCACGTCCGCCCAGTTCATGAATCTGCTCGAGGGGCGCGTCGGTGAGCAGCAGCTCGGCAAGTGGGTGACGGACGAAAAAACCGGCGAGCGGCGCCAGGAGCACCAGCCGGGAATCGACCTGACGTTCTCTGCACCCAAGAGTGTGTCGTTGCTTGCCGAGGTCGCCGGCGACAAAGACGTTCGCGCCGTGCATGAACGAGCCGCCAAGGCTGCACTCGGCTACATTGAGGAGCAGGTCATCCGGACTCGAGCGACCAAGAACGGAGTGACGTCGCTCGAGTACACCGGCAACATGATCGTCGCCATGTTTCGGCACAACACGAGTCGCGATCTGGACCCCCAGACGCACACGCACGCGGTGCTGATCAATGCGACGCAGCGGGAGGACGGCCAATGGCGGTCGATCGACAATCGCGAAATCTACCAGATCCAGAAACTGGCCGGTGCGATCTACAACGCCGAGCTCGCCGGCGGTCTTCAGCAACTCGGGTACCGCCTGACGAACCCGGACAAAAACGGCAATTTCGAAATCCAGGGCATCTCGCGCGAGCAGGTCGAGCATTTCAGTCAGCGCCGGGCGGCGATAAAGGATGCGCTTGAAAAGCAGAACACCTCACTTGACGTCGCGAGCGCCGCGGACAAAGAGCACGCGGCACTCGCAACACGCGATCGCAAGAGGGACGTCGACCATCGCGAGTTGCTCAAGGACTGGGATGTGCGTGCCAAGGAGAACGGGATCGACTTCGATGGCTTGAGGGAGCAGGCTGCGCAGCGCAAGGCAGATGGAATCAATATTCCAATGAGTCTCACCGGCCGTCAGGCGTTGGCGTTTGCCGCCGCCCACCTGATCGAGCGTGAAGTCGTCGTGGACAAAATCGACCTGGTCAAGACGGCAGTCGAACACGGGACTGCTCGCGTCACTCCGGCCGAAGTCCTTCGTGCGTTCGAGGAGCTTGAGAAGAAGGGCGACCTGATCGCCCTCCCGGACGACAAATACACTACGCGCAAGATGTTCGAGAGTGAGCGCTGGGCGCTCGATTTCGTTCGACAGCAAAGGGATAAGGCACCTATCGTGCTGGACGCTGCCTCCATTTCGGCGAAGATCGTGCAGTCCGAACAGCAACAATCTTTCCCGTATGCGGTCGGGCAGAAGGATGCAATCGTGCTGGCGCTCACATCGCCAGATCGATTCGTCGCGGTTCAGGGGCTTGCCGGTACGGGAAAAACGACCATGCTGCGCACGCTGAACGAGATCGCGGTTTCGGAGGGCTATGTCGTCCGCGGGATGGCGCCAACGGGCGCCGCTGCCAAGATCATGGTCAAGGAGACCGGAATCGCTGCGGACACCGTCGCGATGTTCCAGATCAAGGAGCGGCAGCTGCAGAAGGACATCGAATTTGCCAAGCAGTTCGCGCCCGATTTCGAGCGCCGCCCGGAGCTTTGGGTCGTCGACGAGTCGTCGTTTCTCGCGCAGCGCCAGTTGGCGCAGATCCACCACCTCGCCGAGAAGGCGAACGCCAAGGTCGTCTATCTGGGGGATAAGCTGCAGCTGCAGGCCGTAGAGGCTGGAAAGCCGTTTGAGCTCGGCCAGGACCACGGTATCGCCACTGCGCACATGACCGAGATCAATCGCCAGAAGACGCCACACATGCAGAAAGCGGTCGACATCATTACCGGCCGGAACCGCCTCAACGCAGGTGACCGGTTGACGCATCTCGAACTCAAGCAGAATGCCCAGTCATTCAATTACCTGGTTCGGCAAAAGAAGGTAAGCGAACTCGACGACGTTGTCCACACGACGGTGAGCCGCGTGCTCGGGATGTCGCCCGAGCAGCGGGCGAATACCATCGTCATTACCC
Source organism: Burkholderia sp. MSHR3999 (assembly GCF_000833595.1). Lineage (NCBI taxonomy): Bacteria > Pseudomonadati > Pseudomonadota > Betaproteobacteria > Burkholderiales > Burkholderiaceae > Burkholderia > Burkholderia sp. MSHR3999. The sequence goes on along the minus strand of NZ_JRFO01000004.1, from coordinate 69,987 downwards.
CCTTTAACAAGGATCGAGTGGCGATCAACGACGGGATTCGTGAGATGTTGAAAGACCGCCGGGAGCTGTCTCGCGACGAGAGTGCCCTCCACATCCTCGTATCGAAGGGGTGGACCCGCGCGATGATCAAGGAAGCGCAATACTACAAGCCCGGGGACGTCGTCCGATTCAATCGGAACTACAAACAAATAGACGCGAACAAGGGCGACTATGCGCGTGTCATCGAGGTGAACCATGAAGAAGGGATCGTCACCGTCGAGAAGCGTGACGGCATAAGAATGGACTGGGAGCCCGCGAAGCACAACAAGGTCGAGGTCTACGATGACGAGTCACGCATGCTCGCGGTCGGTGACCTCATCCGCCTTACCCGTAACGACGAAACGTTCAAAAATGGCGAAACCGCAAGGGTTGTCGCGCTTAAGAAAGAGCATGCCGTGCTCGAGGTTTCCGACAAGACCGCCACGACCCGCCACAACGTCAATCTTAAGACCAGCCAGCATTGGGACTATGCATACACGTCCACGGTGCACGCCGCGCAGGGTGCGTCGAAGGAACGCGTGATTTTCGCGATCAATCTGCCCAAGCGAGAGGAGGAGCCGCAAAAGGACGAGCAAAAGCTCGAAGGGCTTGCCAAGGTGTTCGGTGATCGCGCCTACTATGTTGGCGTGACGCGTGCGTCGCATGACATCGAGATCATCACGAACGACATCGGTCTCACCAGAAAAGCCATCACGCAGCAGCAAGATAAAACGACGTCGATCGATGGAAAACTCGACGGAGAGCGCGTCGAAGAAATCCGCAGAAAAGAAATAGAAAAATAGTCTTGGCAACAGATTCTCTAGCAATCTCGGTCTTGAAAATGATGCTGAGGTGCGGAATCATATGATATCCAGTCGAACAGTCAATTTAGTACGTTGTGCCACTCGGGAATTGCCGTGCCGCGAGGCGCTTTACGTTGCAAGTCTCTGAATAATACGGACTCGTCTTCTATTTTTAGAAAAACACTTCGTGCATTTTAAGCAACGCGACGGCAATTCATTTCGAAATCTGAAACGCAATCAACAATTTATTGGCCGCCACGGCGCACACATCTCACGATGTCTTGTAGTATCTGCTTACCTATAGATCGGCGACCTACCGCATGACCGGCGACGGGGCGCCACCCGGCAGAGGGAAATTAAAATACGCTTCGGTCGATACCTTTTCGGGGAAATGATGAAGGTCCGTCTTTTATTGTGCCTGCTGTTGACCGCCACCAGTGTCAACGCGGAATTGCTTTCCATGATTTCAAATGATGCTGATCGGGAGTTGTATCTCGACCGGCAATCCATTCGTACAATTAAAAACGACCAGGTTGTTTTCACGCTCAAGTCAGTATTCAAACAGGGTCGTCGTCCTGTTGGCGCAACCGAAGTTGTCGGGATCGCACAAACGGGCTTTACGGTGGACTGCTCGAGGCGGCTTATTCAAGAGGACAGGACCCAATACGTATCCGACGAGGACAAGCCGGTCGGCCAGGCGCCTTACGTTGTTCGCGGATGGTCAACGATTCGCCCCGGGAGCGACTTCGATGAGATTCGAAAGAAGGTTTGCTAAGCGAATCGCGCTTGAACATGGAAGCAACCTTGTGCGAACCGATTCCCAACGGCGAGTGCCGGGCGTGACCTTGGCCACGTGCTCTATCGTCCTGACGTTCGTACTCGTTTCGCTACTCCTTTGCATCTTCGTCGATCGAGCGATGCGCGATGCGAAACTCGCTGCGGACTCGGCTGCGTTGACCAAGGCAACCTTGGTCGCGAAGTCCTACGCCTCCTATCTCTCCGAGCGGGCGTCGTCAGTCGATCTCCTCGCGAAAACAGTGGCGTTCGAGTTTGAGAGGACCCGCGGCGCGCTCGACCTAAATCGTCTCGTCAACGAGGGGCTGATCATCCCTTCGGAGGAGACCTTGGTCACGTTGGTCGACGGTCAGGGTGTCGTGAACAAATCGTGGCCGACGACGACAGCGCACCAAATACACCTTAGCGATCGAGAGCACTTCGTCGTCCAGAAGAATAGTCTTCGGAACGATATTTTTATCAGCGTTCCAGTCATCGGTCGCGTCAGCAAGGAAACGACGATTCAGTTTACGCGTAGACTATCCCTCCCGAACGTAGCATTTGCGGGAATCGTGGTCGTTTCCCAACCTCCGACATTCTTCACCAGAACCTTCGCGAACCGCGCTCACCTCGGAACGGATGGTGCATTGATCGTATTCAGATCCGATGGTGCCCAGTTGGTTAGGGCGACGGGCGATGGGAAGGCGACCAATTCGAGCGTGCCCCTCGCCCTCTATCCGGAAAGCAATCGCACAAATCTGCTTCATCGTGATCCGGTTGACCAGCATGCGCGGCTCTTTGTTCGCCAGCCAGTCCCTGGGTTTCCTCTGGTCGCGGTCATTGCCCTTTCAGCCAATGACATCTATGCAGACTACCAACAGCGCCGGGTCGCCTATTGGCGGTGGGCCGCACTTCTGGTATTTGCGATGGCGGTGGCCGCCCAACTTGGTATTTTTGCCGCCAGAAGAGTGTTGGTCGAACGAGCTCGCATGCAGCGACTCGCGGAAACAGACGCGCTAACAGGGTTGGCGAATCGCCGCGCGCTTGATCGCTACTTTCGTGATCCTGCGCCTGAGCAGAAAGCGCAAGTCGCGTTGGTGCTCTTCGACGTCAGGGGGTTCGCGGAACTTGACATTAAATATGGCGCCGCCGCCGCCGACCATTTGCTTGAGATGGTTGCTCAGCGGTTGCGCAGTCTGGCACTACACGACGAGTTGATTGCGCGAATCCGCGATCAGCATTTCGCAGCAGCCCTCACAGACCATGAACCCGAGGCAAGGGCACTGGCATTCGTTCGAACCACCATCGAGGCCTTTGGACGGCCTGTCCAGTTCCACGGAAAGAGTGAGAGAGTCAAACTCTCCTTTGGGGTCGCGACCGGTACCAGTGACATTGCGCACACGGGTGAGCTGCAGGCAAGAGCAGAGTGCGCGCTGAATCTTGCAAACCAGGCGGCTGCAGCCGGCGGTGGCTCCACGTATCGCGTCTATGAGCAATGGATGGCTGATGTCCAGGGCGCGACTATGGAGTTGGAAGCCGAACTGGACAATGCGGTTCGACAACGTGACGGAATCGTGCCGGCATTTTCCCCGATCAAAAGCGTATCCACCAAGCACGTCAGCGGAACTATGGTGGATCCAATGTGGAAGCGAGACCACGGTGAAACCCTCGCGGCAGAGGAATTCATGCCGACCGCAGATAAGCTCGGCCTCACGAGGTTTATCTGGGTTCAAACGGTCGAGGCGGTTACCCGGGCTACGTCCGAACAGGGAGAATTGCACCTTCCTATCACCATTCGCATTCCTTACTCGTTCGTTGCGAACGGAGACGCAATGAAGTTGGTGAGTACGGGGCATTTGACGCCCGGACAACTCCGGATCGCAATGACTGAGTTGGAGGGTCAAACGAACCTGAGTAGCGTCGCTGATCAAACGCGGGATCTTCGGGCCCGTGGCGTGTCAATCTTCCTGGTACTCGATACAAGTCGCGGCATGCCCGCCCACGTGCTCACCAGCTTCGCAATCGACGGGATCGTCGTCGAAGGCGCGTTGCTGCATTCCGTGGCTACCACGAACGCGTCGGCCGCGTTTGTAGGCGCGCTAATCTCAACGGCGAATGACATGGGATGGCAGGTCATTATAGGCCCGATCGAGCATCAATCTCAGTGGGACTGGTTGGCCAGTCATCGCCGCGTCGAAGTCTGGGGTCCGTTCATCGGAGCATCTACTCCGGTCGATCCGCCCATCGGATAGGGCGCTCGCCATGACCACGGCCTGGGACACACCCGAGCTTCCGCCTGACACATTACGTGCGCTGCCTGTTCCGCTACCGAGCGGTCAGGTAGTGCTTAGCGTTCGTAGAACGGCGCGCTCAGGTTACGTCGTTGAACGCAGAAGAATCTTCAGGGGTGCACATCAGTCCATACAGCGCGTGCTCATCGACGGCCGCATGGACGAAATTGGCTCGTTTACCGCGAGCGAGCCCGTGATTCCGGCACCACGCCAACGATATGCTCATGTGCTCGATGCCGTTCGTGGCGGATCGGTCAGCGGAGTCGCGTCGCCACCACCAATTGGCTCAAGCGTCGATGTGATTGACCTTTTGAATCGAGTTCGTGTTGAGTGTTCCCTGATCGGCGTGCACCAATGCCTCTATCATGCGTTCATGCTGGATGGGGAAAGCGAAAAAATCGTCCTTCACGACACTTTGATCGTTGGTTCGGCCGCTGCGGAGCTGTCGCAGCTCTATACGAACAACATATGGTGTCGCAGCGATCCCGCCATCCAGCAGGCGCGTCGGCACAACTACCAACCGGTATGTGCATCACAGTACTGCGATCTACCGCCGGAGCATTGGCATCACCGCATATCGGAAATCCCTGGATTTCAGAGTAGCGTTGCATTCTTGGCCAGGCACGAAAACGTCATCGGCATTTTGCACGTTGGATCCACCCTTCCCGCCAATGTTGCGGAACCCGCGCTCCTCGTGCATCGCCATCTTCTGAGCACGTTGACCGCGGACGTTCTCGTCAAATACACCGACTTGTATCGGGCCGAATCCGCATCAAAGATACCGTTCGATGCTGTCGAGCGAAAAATTGCCGGCTTGCTCGCGCGCGGTCTGAAGGCCACTGAGATCGAGCAACGCCTCCAGATCTCACACTCCGCCTTCCGGGACGCTTGTCGTTCGATCAATAGCAAAATGGGGCTGCATGACATCCGCCTTAGCATCAAGTCCGCAAAAGCCCGCGGTTTTATCGGTTCGTCTTATGACTGACTGAAATAAAGCCTCGCTCCTACATTAGCAGTTTATCTAAAGAAAGTGTGGGCAAATCGTCAGTAAGCTTCAGGTCAAGTTAGTCGCACGGAACTCGGTGTGCCTCCTTGGCCGTCGTGCGCATCTCTGTCTCGGGCAAACGATGAAGCTTACAAACATTGTGATGACTTGCCTTCTCGCCGGCGCAGCAATTGGCTCGGCGATGGCACACGACCCGTTCATGGACCGCCACACTCCGGGGACGTGGGGAGTTGCCACCTCATATCCGAGCGACACCGTCTCCGGGCATGCCGCGACTGACTTTGCACGGCTCCTTAACGCAGGCGTACACCAACCGGAGCTCGCCATCGCCAAGTTCGATGTGGAAGCCTTGCCGGCTGCACTGCTTTCTGGTCTGGAGTCCGCGCCATTCGCTCTGCTCTTTGCCAGCGACCTTGCGAACGTTGAGCGCATTCTCGGTCTTTCTGTACGTCCGTACGAAGTGACGACGATCGCCGAGGCACAGGAAATGGCGAAGTTGGCAAAGCCAGCCTATCGCACGGCTCTGGGAAACCACGATCTTGTCTTGCTCGCTGTCATTCCCTGGCCGCCAACCGGCCTCTGGTCTCGTACGCAGATATCCTCCCCGGACAACTTCGCGGGCATGCGAATCCGCACCTATGATCAGTCATCCAAGCGCGTGATGGAGGCACTCGGTGCGCAGGTCGTTTCCCTTCCAATTCGAGAAGCCTTCGATCAGATCAGCCGTGGCGCCTTGGACGGCGTAATGTCTTCCGGCGACGGCGCCGCGGGGCGCGCCTACGCCGAGTCATTGCCTAACTTCACTGCGCTCCAGTACGCGTTTCCGGTGTCGTTCCTTGTCGCGCGGAAGGGCTTTCTCGACCGACTCCCATCGCCTGACCGTCGAGCTGTATTCGACGCTGGCCTCCAAACCGAACGGCTCGCATGGCAGCGCCTGCCGGAGAGGGTGCGACAGAACTATCGCGCGATGGATCAGCTCGGAGTCAACGTCACTGACCCGGTACCGCAGCCCGTCCTCAGTGCCGTCCAGCGAGCCGCAGTCAACGTTGCGACCACGACATATTCAACGGACTACGAGACAACTCAGACTCTTTCGAAATTCCACGGCTGCGACCTCTCGATTCGTCGAGCCTGCCCGTCAACGAACTCGGAGGGGCAGCAGTGAAGGCTGCGCGTCGCTGGCTGGGAATCGTGGCCGTGACGCTCTTTTACGTGGCCCTTGTGGTCATCGCCGAAATTCGCTCGTCATCGGTGGCCAGCATGTCCGCCACTGTGACCAGCGACGACGCTCGCGAGCGATGCACCGTCGAAAGTGTTTTCGTCGGTGACGGCGCGGTTCGTGGTCGCCATGTGTGTCAACAAACAAAACAAGGACAATGATCCAATGAGAGTGATAGACCTGAACGTTGATCTCGGCGAGGGCTGCGCTAACGACGTCGAATTGCTCGACTACGCTACATCAATCAACGTCGCCTGCGGCTGGCATGCCGGTGACGCAACTACCATGATGCGCACATCTGCCGCCGCGCTCGAAAAATCAATCCGCATCGGCGCGCACCCGAGTTATCCAGATCGAGAGAACTTCGGCCGTAAGTCGTTGAAATTACCTGCGTGCGACATCTATGCCGGAGTTCTCTATCAGATCGGCTCCCTGAATGGAATCGTAAAGGCGATCGGAGGGAAGCTATCTCATGTCAAGCCTCACGGTGCGCTCTACAACGACGCCGAGCGAGACAGCGAGACGGCCGAGGCAATCGTCGTCGCAGTGCGCGACTCCGACCCCACCATGGAGATTTACGGATTAGCGGGCGGCCAGCTCGTGCGCATTGCACGCAGGTATGGACTAGCTGCGCGCGATGAAGCGTTTGCAGACCGCGGCTACTCGTCAAGCGGACACTTGATTCCTCGTGGTGCTCCATCGGCCATGATCGACGACATTGGCGAGGCAGCAAGCCGTGTCGAAGAAATGGCTGTGAATGGCCGCGTGGCTGCAGACGACGGACGTTGGGTCGAAATACCTGTAGAAACCATCTGCCTGCACGGGGACGGGCCTCATGCGGTGACCTTTGCAAAGCGGATCAAATCGGTATTGGACTCGCTCGGAGCCTGTTCACGTTCGCCAGCCCGGAGCATCAATCATCAGAGGAAACTATGAAGCAAGCCAATCAATAGAAACATTCTGAAATCAAAACGATCATATTGATTTCCTGGTGGTTGTTTTGGTGTATGATTGCAGCAAATTCGCATCGATTCTCCCGTTCTGCCGTCGCCGCATGGAAAATACGGCCTGTGCTAACGGTTGAGGGATCTATGTTTTTCACTTTTAGGGAATTGGCTGCTGTGGCTCTCACTGGTGCTGACAACTACCTGCTCAAGCTATTTAAGGATGAAAGCGGGAAGTGGGTGATCCGCGCAACGATCCTCGACGGAGGCAAGCAGCCATATCAAAGCTATTTCGTGCAGACCAATCGAGGGAAGACGAAGACGTGGCGATATTTGGAAGATGTTTTGATTTTCGTCGACGAGTACAGCGCCAATTGCCGCAACCTTACGATCGAGATCGAAGGTCGAGTGTGGAAGATGCGAGCCGAATCTGAAACAGAGGAGTAGCAGACCGAAACGACAGAACGGTTGATGCCGGTGCGCCAACACCGACATCAACCTAACCATTACGCAGTAAGTGAGAGGAAAACCGGAATGGCTACGTCTATTGTAGCGCATTGGTCGCAACGCGCGATTAATGCGTTCACGGCCGTCTCGTCTAGATCGAGCATCAGTTATTACCGCACCGCGCCAACACTGGTCCACGCATTGTGGCTGGGCAGCCGAGCCGCTTGCCGTGCTCTTCGCGCCAACTTCATTTCCTCTCCCCTCACGAACTCCCCCGGAGTCCCGTCTGGTCACGCGTATACATTTAGCCGCGTGCCTCGGATAGACCAGACGGGCTTTTGGCCCTCGACAATCACGATCCCGTCGAGGGCCGCCTTTCTCTTTTCTTGCCTCTCTCGCCACCGGCATTTTCCTTTGTTGGCCCTCACTCGAGGCTGGTGGCTTTGCTGCGAACACGTCCTTCACGGGATGTGTGCGCAGCGCTTTTTATTCCATGCAAGTCGCCGCTGACCGGCGCTTGTACTAACACCAACTGACCCGACGATACGCATGAATATCAGCTCACGTCCGATTGGTATGTTCGTACTACTAATGTTATTTGGCGGCCGATCATCAATCGCGATCGCATCGTGCTGGAGCGAAGCCGCCGCCCTGTACGACGTCGACCCGATCCTGCTGAAGGCGATCGGCTGGCACGAATCCCGCGGCTGGAGCGGCGCCAAAGGCCCGGTCCTGCCCGACGGAAACCGTGCAATCGGCGTCATGCAGATCAATACGGTCCATCTGCCAACCCTCACGCGCCGCGGGATTCGGAGAGAAGACCTGCTCGACGCCTGCACAAGCGAGAAAGTTGGCGCCTGGGTGCTCGCGAATTGCATCAAACAATTCGGCCCGACGTGGAAGGCAGTCGGCTGCTACAACACTGGTCCGGCCTCCAGCAATGTCGCCGCGCAACTGCGATACGTGAGAAGCGTTCAGCGCTATTACGCCGCCTATCAGCGCGATGCGGCCAGGGAGCAACAGAAATGATCCGGCTGGTCATCATTGCGCTATCGCTCTTCATCGGCGCCGCGCATGCCCAGGCGCTCGCGTCATCCAACCCAGTCGCTCGACTGTCGGACGTCGCGCAATTCGGCATGCGGCCTGACGGTGACTTTGTCTTGTGTGACGGACCGGAATGCCCGCAACGGACACTCAAGCATCTCGCCGTCTCTGCCGTACCCCGTTCCATCTCGACGCCCCTCCAGGCCTATACCGAGTCGCCCGCGCGTGCCCGCTCCCCCGCGAAGCGCGTGCGCCGACACCGGCAGACACCTCACCGCAAGCCCGTGGTGACGTGTACGCCGGCTGCTCGTTCCACCCCGTGACGTCACCTTCATTGAGGAAATCCTATGTCGACGTTGAACCATTCCACCACGGCCAGCGCAGCCACGCTCGAGGATGAACGATTCGAACAGCTGCGCCAATGGGCCAAGGCGCTGTTGTTCGTCTGCCTGTTGATCGGCCTGCTGTTCTTTATTTCGCACGCCATTGCGAACGACGGCGTTGAGTTCGCGGAAGCCTCCACCAAGTTCGAGGGTTGGGTGAAGGGCAACCTCGGTAAGGTGGCCGCCCTCATCTGCGTCGCGCTCGGCGCGCTCGCCGCGGCGGTCCGCAAGGATTATCAGTGGCTGCTCGGCGGCGTCGCGCTCGGCATGCTGGTCGGCATCATTGTCGGGATCATCAACTCGAGCTTCACCGCAACGATCTAAGGGAGGGCCCATGTCAGCCGAAGATCTGTCCCATGCCGTGCCACTGACCCTCGACGACCCACCCAAGCTGTTGTTCTGGGACTGGGACGTCGCATGCATCGCCATGTTCGGGATCATGTCTGGTCTCGGCACCGGCTATCCGATCGTCGGCTTCCTCCTCGGTATCGGCCTCGCGTGGGCGTATGCCCACTTCTTCAAATCGGACCTTCATCCCGGCATCGCCGCGCACCTGATCGCGTGGATCGCCGGCATGCCGACGCCATCCGACCTGCCACCGACCCATCTTCGCGAATTCAAGGGCTGAGCCATGCGTCCAGACATCGCCAAGAACGAACGCGACAAGCTGACCGACACGATCCGGTTCCACCGAAAGGTCACCTCGGGGCAAACGATCGCCAATGTCCTCCTGACGCTCCTGGTCGGCTGGACGGTGCTGCACGACACCACGCGGATCGTACCGCCTGAGGTCAAGCGCCCCTACCAGATCGGTGCGGGCCAGACCGATAAGGACTATCTGAGCGACATGTCGGGCTACGTGCTCAGCCTCATTTTGACGTCGACGCCCGAGACCGTCGACTACAACAACAGCATCCTCCTCAAGCTCGCCGAGCCCGAACAGTACCCCGTGCTCAAGACGCAGCTTGACGCGGCGGCGATCCGCATCAAACGCGAAAAGATCACGACGATCTGGTCACCGCAATCGCAACAGATCTTCGTGGAGGCCAAGCGCGTCATCTGGAAGGGCACCCTCAAGACCTACATCGGGGATCAGCCCGTCTCGACGCTGCCTCACACCTATGTCGTTGAGCTTCCCATCTCCTTTTCAGGACGGACCTATGTTCGCAAAGCCGAGGAAGTGCTGGACAGCACTCGCGCTGCTGCTAGCCGCAGCCAGTAACACTTTCGCGGGAACGGGCGCCGCCCTGTCGGAATACAACGTCTCGGCGACCGAGCAGAACCGGCTCGCCATCGACGGCCGGAAGATCACGCAGATCATTCCGAAGCAGAAAGGCGCGCTCACGTACGTCAAGGATCTGGCCAACGGTGTGCTCTATTTCACGTTCGCCGACCCGGACGCCGCGCAGGGCACCGAGTCGCTCTTCGTGGTCGACGACCACAACGACACCTACCAGCTGCTGCTGCAGCCGCGGCGCATGCCGAGCGCGAACATTGTCGTGCCGGCAGTCGGCGGTGGCGAGGTCCGTCGCAATCAACCGATCTCCGCGCGGACATCGTCCTATCAGTCCGCCATCAAGAGTCTGCTCGAGGAGATGGTCGCGGCGCACGACGACCAGGACGCGCAATCCAGCGCAGCCGTGACGCCCGTCAACCAGATGGTGCCGCTCTGGCAGGAGGCGCAACTGACGCTCGAACTGCGCTATACCGAGGACGACCTGGTCGGCGAGCAATACCGGCTGACCAACGTGTCCACCGGCGACATGGTGATTGCCGAGCAGGAGCTGTATCGCAAAGGCGTGCTCGCGATCGTGATCGATCAGCAAACGTTGGCGCCCGGCGACTCGACGGCCGTCTACGTCGTGAGGGGGCGCACCGATCATGAGTGACACCAAGCCGGTCGTCGCGTCGAACGATCAAACCAAGCGCCGGCAGCGCCTGATCGTGATCGGCGCGGTCGTCGTCATCGTCGCGATCACGGGCGTCGGCCTGATGTTGACCGACGACACCGCGCCTCCGCCGAAGCCCAAGCCGATCACGCAGGCAATACAGCAGCCTGGAACGATCGACGATCGCGACGCGTGGCGTTCGAAGTCGGCCGCCACGATGGCCGAGCTGGAGCAACGTGTTCAGCGGCAGCAGGCCCGTCTTGAAGAGCAACAGGCGGCGATCGACAAGATGGCGTCCGCCGCCGCTGCCCAGCAGGCATCTGCCGCTGTGGCGGCTTCGCTTGCGGCCGCGGCATCCAGCGCGGCGGCCACCGCAGCGACGCCGGCGTCGAGCGCGACAGCGGCCACGACGCTCAACAAGCCCTTGCCCGTCACCACGCGCGGCTTGGGCGGAAAGCAGGTCCTGCCGCCGCCCGGCGGCACGCTCGCGCAACGCATCGACGGCAGTGACGCAGCGCCGCGTCAGCTCGAAATCATCTCGTTCGCCGACGACGGATCTGGCTCGAGCGCCGACAGTTCGAGTGCCGCAGGCTCCAGCGGCGGAAAACAGGAAGTCATCGGCTTTCCGACCGACCCGAAGGCGCGCCGTTACGCCACCACGAAGGGAACCAGCGCCGCCACCTCGAGCAGCGGGCAAGGCCTCGTCAATATCCTGCCGGCCGGATCGTTCTTCCGGGTCGGCATGCTCAATGGCGTCGACGCGCCGACCGGCGGCCAGGCGCAGAGCGATCCCCTGTCAGTCGACCTGCACGCCCTCGAGGCCGCCAACCTCCCGAATCGCAAGCGCCTTGATCTGCGCGATTGCCGCGTGGTCGCGGCCACCTGGGGGGACCTCTCGTCGGAGCGCATGATGGGGCGCACGCAAACGCTGTCCTGCATTCTGGAGGGCAAGTCCATCGAGATCCCCATCAAGGGCAAGCTGATCGGCGAGGACGGCAAGGAAGGCGTGCGCGGCAGGCTTGTGTCGAAGCAGGGGCAACTGCTCGCCAACGCAATCCTGTCGGGAACGCTCGGCGGCATCGGCCAGGCGTTCCAGCAATCGGCGACGATCACCTCCTATGGCGGTGGCGGTGTCTCGCAGACCGTCGACGGCAGTCAGGTCGGGCGCGCCGCGATCGGCGGTGGTGTCGGTTCCGGCGGGCAGATGATGGCCCAGTACTACCTCAAGGCAGCCGACAAGTTGTACCCGGTGATCGAAACCGACGCGACGCGCACGATCGAAGTCTCGATCACGCAAGGCACGTTCGTCGACGCCTCCACCGCCGCCCTCTTCGATCGACGCGACAGCAGCCGTCGCAGTGGCGATCGCTCCCGGAGATTCTCTGATGACTAATCGCATCCGCCTGAAACGCGCAATTGCTGCCGTGACCGTGGGCGTCCTCGCCGCGTCGACGCTCGCCGCGACCGCCGACGACAGCCAGTCCGTCGCGGCCCACCTGGCCTCGCTCTATCCCAACACGCCGTTCCGGGACGTCAAGCCGGCGCCGGTCACGGGGCTCTACGAGGTGACGATGGGGCAGAACATCGCGTACACCGACGCGAGCGGTCAGTATTTTCTGTTCGGCCACCTCTTCGACATGCAGAACCAGGTCGACCTGACCGAGCAGACACAGGCCCAGGGTTACAAGACCCGGTTTCCGGAGCAGTTTCTCGATCACGCGATCAAGACCGTGCACGGCAACGGCAAGCGTGTCGTTGCGATCTTTTCCGATCCCGATTGTCCGTATTGCCGCGCTATCGAGAAGGAACTCCAGCGCGTCGACAACGTGACCATCTACACATTTCTCTACCCGCTCGAGTCGATCCACCCGGGCGCGACGAACAAGTCCATCCGCATCCAGTGCGCGACCGATCCCGCGAAAGCATGGCGAGACTGGATGACGAGCAATCGGCTGCCGCCCCTGGTGGCGTGCCATCACCCGATCAATGACAACCTGGTTCTCGGTTCACGGCTCGGCGTCACGGGTACGCCGACGCTGATTGCCGAAGATGGCCGGATGTTGCCGGGGGCGGTCTCCTCGACGCAGCTCGAGGCCTGGCTGAACGCCGGACAACGCGTGCCCAGCGCCGGTGATCAGGATAGCGCCGCGGCCAGTGCGCCGGCGCAGGGAGTGGCGCAATGACTGCCCGCACGTTCCTGCCGGCCACGGCGACCGCGTGCTTGCTCGCGGTCCTCTCCGCGTGCAGCTTCTCCGGCCTCGACGCGCAAAGCAAGTTTGCCTGCAAGGCGCCGGATGGCGTGGTCTGCGATTCGATGACGGGCTCGCTCGCGAACCTGCAGGCTGGAAACGTACGCGACACGCGCACGAGCCAATTGGCCGCCGCCAGTGCGCCGACGTCGAAGACCCCGGCCCAGGGCGCGGTGCTCGCTCGGCCGCTCTTCAGCGGCTCGCCGATCCGCAGCGCGCCGCATGTCGTTCGCGCGTGGATCGCGCCGTGGGAGGACGCCGACGGCGATCTCCACGACCAGAGCTACATCTACCTCACCACCGATACCGGTCGCTGGCTCGTCGAACACAACCAGCGGCGCATCCGCGACCTGTATCGGCCGACGGTCGGCGGCACCGTTGCGGCGGACGCGAGCGCTTCGCCGAAGGTCGAGCCGCCGTCGGCCGCCGTCGCCCTCGGGTCTGGCGGTGCCGTCCAGACCGCACAGGGCGAGCTCCTCAAATCGGCGCGCGATGCGATGGACTCCGCCCAGCAGGCGGTAAGGCAAGCGCCGATGTCCGGCGACCTCCTGAAAAACCTCGCGACCGGCATTCGCTCGCCGCAATAACGGGAAGCCCGCCATGAAGATGCCCGACACCGGTGACTGGCTCAAGCAGGCAAGGACCAGGGTCCGCGACGTGGTTCGGCAGTCCGTGCTCGGCGAGACCCCAGAGCACGATCCGATCGACGAAACGCTGAACGTGCCGCAGCAGGATGATGCCAGCGGCTTTCACGAGATCCTGAAGTACGACCAGTACGACGATGCGACCGGGCTCTTCTACAACGACAACTCGGTCGCGTTCGTGCTCGATGTCGTTCCCCAAACCGGCGCCGACGACGAAATGGTCAGTCGGCTGAGCACCCTCTTCACGCCGATTCCCCCGGGGACCGGCGTGCAGTGGTGCTTGTTCGGAAGCTCGCGCGTCGACGACGTACTCGATTGCTACGAGGATTTGCGGTTCGAGGCGGTCGAAGCCGGCAAAGTCGACCCGCTCTTTCTCGATCTCGCCAAGCAGCGCACCCAGTTCATCCGCAGTCGTATGGGCGAGTCGCTTTTTGATGACATGCCGTTCGCGGTTCGGCGCTTCCGCCTGGTGCTGTCCGTCACCCGATCCGGCACGCCCGACGATCCGATCCTCGTCGAGCAGATGCACGACCTGCAGGCCACGCTGCTGTCCTCCCTGCGCACCGGCAACCTGCCAGCGAGAAGCATGGACGCTGATGGCCTGATCGCCTTCCTGTTCCCGATCTTCAACCCGGAATATCTGTTCAACGACGACCCCCTTCCGGATCTGCGCTACGACCCGACACGGCCGATCAAGGAACAGATCACGGCCGTCGGGCATCGCGCGCGCGTGCGGACCACGGAGATCGTCTTCGGTGTTCCGCCGGCCGACGACACCGAGCGTGATACGCGCGTCGCGGTCCGCGCCTTTGGCATCCAGCGCTACCCGGCGGAAAAGCGTCTCTGGGAAATGAGCAACATCATCGGATCGTTCACCGATCCGGAGCTCCAGTATCCGTGCCCCTTCCTGATTTGCGGCGGCATCCAGACGCTCGAGCGGATCGCCACCGACAACCGGGTACAGCTGAAGGCCGCGCGCGCCCAGCAGAATGCTGAATCGAAGATGGCCAAGTTCCAGGTGAATCTGGGCACACAAAATCGCGACTGGCGGATGGTGCAGCACCAGATCGCTGCGGGTGGCCAACTGTGCGAGATCTATCACACGCTGTTGCTGTTCGCTCCGAAGGAGCGCATCAACCGGGCCAGTCAGATGGCCATCAATATCTGGGACAAGGTGCGGTTTCGGATTACCCCGTTGCGCATGCTCCATCTCGGCGCGTTCTACGCGAGCCTGCCGATGACGCTTACCAAGGGCGCGTACCGGGATTTGAAGCGCAATCGCTTGATGTCGACGAAAACGACCGTGAACGCCATCGACATGGCACCGGTCCTCGCCGAGTGGAGCGGTCTCGGGCGACCAGTCCTCTTGCTGTATGGCCGCCGCGGCACCATCACGCCGATCGATTTCTACGCCAACAAGCAGGGCAACTACAACCTGTTCGCCACAGGCGTCTCGGGTGCCGGGAAGACGGCGTTCCTGGTGGAGGTGGTCAACGCCTACCGCAGTCTCGGCGCGCGCTGCTCGATTATCGATGTCGGTCGCGGCTACGAGAACGCTGTTGCGCTGATGGGCGGCTCCTTCATCGAATTCAAGCTGAACTCGGACATCTGCATCAATCCATTCACGTGGGTGGCGGCAGACAGCGAGAACACGTTTGAACAGGAGCTGCGCCTGCTCAAGCCGATGATCGGACGCATGGCGTCGCCCGACAGTCCGTTGTCGCCGCTCCAGTATTCGTTCATTGAAGACGCGATCACCGCGGTCTGGGCCGACTACGGTCCCGAGTCGAATCCGACGCGGATCGCCGTATACCTGAAGGACAAGATCAAGAACGAGAAGGGGGAAGTCGAGCGGATCGCGTTCGAGCTGTCGCATCAACTGCGGCCCTTCTGCAAAGGCGGTGCGTTCGGGCGGTTCTTTAACGGCAAGGCCAACATCACCTTTGACAATGACCTCACCGCGCTCGAACTCGAGGAGCTGAAGGATGCGCCCGAGCTGCGCCGCGTCGTGTTGTTCGCTGCGACGAACCGCATCACGTACGACATGTACATGTCGCCTCGCAACCTCCCCAAACTCGCCCTGGTGGACGAGGCCTGGCAGCTGCTCGGCAGTGATCCGGAGACCGCGCTTTTCATCGAGGAAGGATATCGCCGGGCGCGGAAGTACAAGGGGATATTCGGCCTCGGCACACAGTCGATCTACGACGCGTTCAAGAACGACGCGTCCAAAGCCGCGTGGAACAACTCTGATTGGAAGATCGTGCTGCGTCAGGACACGCAGTCGTTCAACAAGATGAAGGCAGAGGGGACCATCTCGTTCTCACCGGCCGTTGAACAGATGATCCGCTCGCTGACCAAGATCGACGGTCGCTTCTCCGAGATGGTGGTGATTTCCCCGGAGGGGGAACAGCTGCTGCGGCACGCCCCCGACCCGCTCGCGTTGATGATGGCGTCGTCCACCGGCGAGGATGTCGAGGAGCGTGACCGTCTGCTCGAGCACGGTCATACGCACGCTCAGGCGCTTGCGATCATGCTGGAACGTCGCGGAGGTCGGGCATGAAGGAAGAACCGACCCTCGCGACGAAGGTCGAGCAGCCGAGCGACGAGCCCGGAGCCGTCGCTGCGCCGGCGCTTGGCGACACCGGCACCAACCCCGCCAGGCGCGACATCGCCGGCTACGTCGCCCCCGTTCTCATCTCGTCGATCGTGACGCTGTTCGCGCTCGCGCCGGTGCTTTACGTGCGCCTCTCCCATCTGCCGAAGCCGGTGGCAACGGTGGATCTGCAGCAGCTCGTCGTGCTCGGGCAACAACGCTACCTCGATCGCCACAACGTGCAGGCGGCGGCGTCCGCCCCCGACGTGTCGACCGCCACCGCGGCGTCGGCCGAGTTCGCGCGCGACCTGTCGGCGGCGGTCATCGAGCTCGGCGCGACGTGCAAGTGCGTCCTGGTCAACAAGGCCGCCGTGCTCAACAGCGACGCAATTACCGATTACACCGATCAGCTGCGGGACAAGCTCAAGCTCCCGGCGGCGACATCAGGAGCACCGCGATGAACGTCATTGTCGAGTATCCCGAGGATTGCCTGCTTCAGCCGGTCGAGCGCCAGGTGTTTTCGAGGCAGATCCGGAACCTGCTGTCGCGCGATAAGGCGTACATGCACGACCTGGATGCGATGCGAGCGCGCATCGGTCTGGAATCGGCCTTCGCCAGTTACCAGCGGGACGAGCTGTCCACGTTGCTGTCTATGGTTCACGAAAACGTATCTGATGAGCTCCGCGACACGCTGCTCGATCGCCTGGGCAGTTACCTGAACGTCCGAATTCGGCGTGTCGAATACACGCAGGAACCGGAGGATCGTGATCAATTCGTCGAGCACGTCGTAACGAAGCACTCGTGGATCTGGACGATCGCAGTCGGGATTGTCATGTTCGCGGTCGGCTACGGCTTCTCGGATTTCCTTTCCCCGGGGCATCGTCAACCCAACGCCGGAAAGCCTATTGCTGCAATCTCCGAGAGCCCGTCACATTCCATCGCAATCGCGCCCTCGTCAGCCGACACCTCCAGTGCCGATTCCGTCGGCGATATCCCGATGCTCGCGTTCTCGTTCGAGTCGAGTCGACCGAAGCGAGATCTCGGGGCGCTGCGTGCGCTCATGCCGACCGATGACGGCACGTACACGATCGACCTCACGGTCACACCGGTCTTTACTGCTCCGGTCGTTGCCGGCCGGAATGAATCGCCCGTTCATCTCGCACACGAAGAACACAACCAACCGAATAAGGACCCGCAATGAATCGCAAATTCGAACTGCCTGTTCTTGTCGTCATCGTGACCGCGTCCATCGCGCTCGCCGGATGTGATTCCGACTACCGAGTCGCGGGTAAGGAATTGCCGATTAACCAACTACTGACCGTCGCGTTGCAGCAGGCGCCGAGCCAACAGTATGGGGTGGTGGATCTGCCGACCGGGGTAATGAAGATCAACTGCTACGTCCCAACCCGGCAGTTGTATTGCGACGTGTATGTCGACACGTCCTATGCGGATGTGGCGAAAAACCCCCTACCGTGGACGATGGAACTTGCGACCTGGAGACGAGACGACGGTGTGCCGCAACAGGTCGATGAATTTCTGCTGCATGACACCAAGTTCAACTATGTCATTGAGCGGCGTGCCGACCGTACCCTGCAGGTGCGGGCGTCGGTTGACCAAGATCGAGTTCCGTTGCAAGAGGCGCAGTCGGTCGTCATCAAGGGACTCGCGGTGCTCAATCGCGAATTGTCGCCGGAACTCGCCGATCGCCACGCAGAGATGGCATCGAATATCCGTGGGACGTGGAACCGGCCGTCCAGCCCGGCATCCAAGCCGGCCGTCTCCGACGAAACAGATCCCGGCACGGCAGCGCGGGCTGCTGCCAGCGCCGCAGGCGATGGATCCGGAGCGGAGGCGCGGCGATGAGACGTGCCCTCCCACTGATGATTGCTCGTGCCCGCCCGATACGCGGAACATTAGGCTCGCCCGTCAGCCTGTTTGCCTGCGCCATCTTGTCGAGCACCGTGCTCCTCGCGCATCCCGCCGAGGCAGCGGAGAGCTGCCCGGTGCAGGTCGCGTACTCGCCGGACGGCTCGGCGGAGGAACTGATCGTTTCCGCAATCAGCGGCGCGCGCCAGTCGATTCGCCTCGCCGCGTATTCGTTCACGTCGCCGTCGGTCGTTCGTGCGTTGATGGCCGCGAAACAGCGCGGCGTCGACGTCGCGGTCGTCGTCGACGAGAAAGCGAACCACGGCAAGGCGAGCGTCGCTGCGTTGAATCTCCTGACGCAGGCAGGCATCCCTTCGCGCACGGTCTCGATCTACCCCATTCACCACGACAAATACATCGTGATCGACGGTGCGCAGATCGAGACCGGCTCATTCAACTACAGCAGCGCGGCGCGGCGCAATAGCGAGAACGCGGTCCTGATCTCGCAGTGCCCCGCCGTCGCGCGCAGCTACCTCCAGCACTGGCAATCGCGGTGGTCGCAGGGTAGCGACTACGTCCTCCCCTATTGAGGTCCATCCATGGAAACGGCCATCCACGCTTTGCCGATGCACAACGATCGTCATGCGGACGGACTGCATCCGGCCGGTGCGGGTGCGGTCACTTTGTCCGAGGCGGCTTTGAGTCAGCTGCTCGACTTCATCATCGCGTCCGGAGGACACGCGGTGCCGCTGCCGCCCCAGGAAGTGCTGGCGCAGCGTCTGGACGTCAGCCGAGTCGTGATCCGCGAGGCGGTTGTGCAGCTGATTGCGCATGGCATGCTCACCGCCTCGCCGCGGCGCGGCACGTACATCACGGAACGTCGCAAATGGCGCATCGTGAACCCAAACGTCCTGCACTGGCGCGCCCAATCGAAGCCGGATCAGGAAGGCCTCCTTGACGAGCTCGCGACGATCGTTTGCCTGATCGCCCCGTCGGCCGCGGCCGACGTCGCCACCCACGCGGACGACGCGGCAATGGAGCGCATCCTCGCCACGTGCGCCACCCGGTGCGCCGCGCGTGACGGCCGGACGTTTCGCGCGGCGTGCTCGAACTTGTACTTCGCGGTCTTCTCGGCCTGCAAAAACTCCCTCTTCTGTCAGCTGGGCGCCTTCGCGGTCGAATGGTGGGCGCACGGCGGAACTGACCCGGATCTGGCGTTCGATGTGTCCGCCATCGAACTGGCGCGCCTGGCCGTTCTGGAAGCCGCGTGGCGCGATCGCGACGCGTCGGCCGCGCACGACGCCATGCGCGAGCTGGTCGCCGTCGACTATTTCCAGGGGGCGAATCGGCATGCCTGACGGACTCGATACCGCAAAGGCGTCGCCGGTCCGGAGGCGAAATCTCCTGTCGATCGGCTGGACGGTCGTCGGCGTGCTCGCCATCGGCGTCGCCGTGTGTGCCCTCGTCAAGGTCAGGCTGACCGGCGCGCTCGCGTGCCTGGTATTCGGTGCGGGCGCGATCTGGGCCGGTCACAGATCCCGGCGCTGGGAGTGATCATGTCGGTATCCGCCTCCCCTCTCGACACACGTATCGCACGCCGGACGCTGCGATACCGGATCGTGCGCTTCGTGATCATCGGCTCGTGCCAATGGCTCGCGCTCGGTGCATTCGTCTGCTGGGCGCTGACGCCGTGGTTCGACTTCTCGATCAACCTCACGCAAAGCTTGCCGGGCACGCTCTACGTGACGCATATCGGCGCGCCGGTCAAACGCGGCGACCTGGTGGCGTTCTATTGGCATGGGGGCGCGACCTATCCTCAGGGCGTCGTGTTCATCAAGCGCGTGATGGGCGTCGCCGGCGACGTCGTGACCGTGCGCCATGGCGTCTATTACGTGAACGACACCCGGATCGGTGTCGCCAAGCCACGGACCCGTGTGGGCGTGCCGCTCACGCCCGCCCGACCCGGCGTGATCCAGCCCGACTCCTACTTCGTCGCCACCCCGCACCCGGACAGCCTCGATTCCCGCTATGCGCTGACCGGCAATGTCCCGCGCTCGGCCATTCAGGGGAGGGCCTATGAAATCTTCTGAGCGAATGATGGCCCGGAGGTGCGCGGTCGCGATGGTGCTCGTGTTGACCGCAGTCACGGCCGACAGCACATGCGCGGGCATGCTTGGGACGGTCGGTCCGACCTACCCGATCGCTGAGCCGAGCGCGGTCGATCAGATCCTCGCGCAGCTGCGCAAGAAGGCCCAGACGGGCGAGCTTGCCCGGCTCCAACAGGAAGCCGTGCGCCGATCGCTGAACAGCGCGAAGAATCCCGCGCCCGTCGACGGCATCCGGACCGCGACGGCGCGAAGCGAGCAGTTGATCGACCCAACCGTCACGTATGCCGAACCCGTGCGCACGGACGACGGCCGCATCGTGATTCCGGCCGGGACCAAGGTGAATCCGCTCGACATCATGCCCTTCACCGAGACGCTCGTCTTCTTCGACGGTCGCGATCCGGAGCAAGCGGCTGCGGTGGCGCGGCTGCTGGCGCGCCCGAACGCACAGGTCAAACCGGTGCTGATTGCCGGATCCTGGCTCGACCTGACCAAGCAATTCAAGACGCAGGTCTATTTCGACCAGAACGGCACGCTGTCGCACCGCTTTGGCATCTCGGAAGTGCCGGCACTCATTCGGCAGCAAGGCAAGGCGCTGTCGCTTTCCGTTGTGCCGGCACGGGAGCTGAACTGATGCGACACGCCACGCACTCGTGCGCCACCTTGCTCGCCGTGCTGCGCCGCGTCGCGCTGCTCCTGCTACTCGGGTCTTGCTCGCTCGTCACGCACGCGCAGAGCCTGAACTGCAACGGCAAGTTCGCGAACCCCATCACCGACATCTGCTGGAGCTGCGTGTTCCCGATCTCGCTCGGCGGCACGCCGATCATCACGGCGGGCCAGGAGGACACGTCGAACCCGAGCGGATTGCTGTGCACCTGCGGCCCGGTGGTGGGACTCAAGATCGGGTTCTGGGAGCCCGTGCGGCGCGTCGACGTGACCCGCGTGCCGTACTGCTTCGTGTCGCTCGGTGGCGTGAAGATCGACCCCGGCATTCGCGCACCCGAGGGCGAGATCCGTCAGCAGCAGGATCTGACGAAGCAGTCCCGCTACCAGGTCCACTGGTATCTCGACCCGATCCTCTTCTGGCTCGAGGTGCTGCTCGATTTCTCGTGCCTCGAAACCGGCAGCTTCGACGTCGCCTATCTCACCGAGATCGATCCGACGTGGAACGACGACGAACTCACGATGCTGCTGAACCCGGAGACGTTCCTGTTCGGCAACCCGATCGCACAGGCCGCGTGCGCCGGTGATTGCGTGCTCTCGAGCGCCGGGTTCGGCAGCAACGCGCTGTTCTGGTGCGCCGGTTGCAATGGGTCCATCTACCCGTTCAACGGCCACGTGCAGGCGCACATCTCCCACGTTCAGGCGAGCTCGCTGCTGGTTCAGCGTATGACCGCCAAGTTGCATCGCGAAGGGCTGATGTGGGGCACCAGCGGCGGCGACGCACTGTGCGGGCCGACCATCCAGCCGGTCATGGACAAGTCCCAATACAAGTACCAGATGCTCTACCCGATCCCGGAGACGGCCAAGATCAACGGTCGCTGCTGTCAGCCCTACGGTCGCACGACGGCAATCTGGGGCGCCGGGAAGAGCTACCCATACAAGGGCGAGGACTTCTCGTACATGGTCTTCCGAAAGAAGAACTGCTGCCTGGGGGTACTCCCATGATCAGGAATTCGATTGCAGTGTGCATCGTGTTGACGGCGATGTCGTCGGCGGCGCCGGCGGAACCAGGTACGCAGCGCGGCATCGTCGCCGATGCACGGTTCCCGACCGTAAGCGCGGGAGAACGCATGCCGGCGGACGATCGCATCCGTGCCGAGCAAGCGCGCATCGAGCGCGAACGCAAGCAGATGTTCGGCGGCGCTCAACCGGGGCCGAACGCGTTCCCGCATATCGCGACACCAGCACCTTCACGCGTTGATCCGTTGGCGATCGCACGGCGTTATGAAGAGCGCGCCGGACAACGCAAGCGGGAGGAGCTGCTCGCGTTCGCCAGTCTGTCGATGCCGGCCGAGTCGCTCAAGCGCTTGATCCGCGACACGGCGCGCGTCGGCGGCGTCGCGGTGCTGCGCGGGTTCAAGGATCGCTCGTTCAAGGCGACGGCCGCCGCGATCCAGGCGTTGGGCGTCGACACGTCGGCCGTGCAGATCAATCCGAACGCCTTCAAGCAGTACCGCGTCAGCACGGTGCCGACGGTCGTGCTCGTCAAGGCCGACCACGTGCTCGATCTCGACGCCGAAGGTTGTGCGCTGCCGGAGAACTTCGCCGGAATCTCGGGTGATGTGACGCTGCCGTACTCCCTTCGCGAGATTGCCCGGCGATCGCCGGCGTATCGGTCCCTCGCGACCCGGATGCTCGCGAGCCTGGGGGAGCACTGACATGTTGACGATTGTGACACTCGCACTGGCGCTCATTACGCTCGCGAAAAAGATCAAGGCAGAACGGAAGGGGCACGCCGGAGACTGGAGGCTTACGGCACAGATCGCGTCGTTCGACGTCGTCGTCGGCGTAATTTTCACAGTGACCGCGCTGGTCCGACGCCTGCTGCCGTCTTTCTCCCGCGTCGTTTCGGTCCCGCTCGTGGTCGCTCTCGCGGTCGCGGTAACGGTCGCGCTCGGCGTGCGGACCTATGCACTCAAGAGGAACGGCCTCCCCTTTGATTTCAAGTGGGATTTGATGCTTTTGCTGCCCGCTCTGCTCTGCCTCTTCATTCTTTACGATTTTGCCGCAGCACTCCCTGACGCAGGAGGACATTGAGATGGCACCTTTTGCGCTCGTACCTGTACCGCGGCAACGAAATGGTGGGTGTCTTCCGCGCGCGATGGTCAGCATCCTGAGCCTGGTCACGTCCGTGGCATTTGCACAGTCGACGCCGGACGCGGCGTTCCAGGCTGGCAAGGACTTCGCCAGTGGAGGCAAGGACGTGGCCGCCGGCGCCGTGAGCACGACGACCGGTCAGCAGAACCTGCCGTACTACAACACCAACGCGCCTGAATCCAGCCAGTTCGGAAACGGGCGCGGCGCGGTCGGTGCCGCCGGATCGCAAAAGCAGATCAGCTGCCAGGGGTATCACGCTGGTTCTGCGTTCGACCAGCAGGATTGCGACGCGGTCAACTTCATGACGCGCAATCCCACCGAGCGGACGAAATTCAAGATCGACAAGAACAAGGACCCGATCATGACCGGCTCGCGCGACCTGATCAAGAATCCGGGCGCGGCGGCCGGGAGCTCCGCGCAGCAATGTCACGTCGAGCAGACCACGATTCCCGGCAAGACCGTCACCGAGACGTGCACCGACAGCATGACCCTCGACAACCAGTCGTGTTCGAAGGTGCTGTCCGTCGACGTTCAGATGAGCTGCCAGCAGAACGAGCTGATGCAGGCGCTGGACCTACCGCGCAACGCGGTGGACCACGTGAAGATCTTCGCGAAATGCGATATGGCGGCCCAATCAAGATCGTATATCGAGATGACTGCCGACGCATTCGGAATCCGCGGCGGCCAGGTCCGAAATGCCTTGGTGAAGATCCCGAAGGACGTCGCCACGATCCCGGCGGACCAGTGGGTTACGACCGCAGGGAACCGGACCGGCTACCTGCTCGTGATGACGCACCCGGACTGGGAGTACCGCATCCGTGACGTGCCCGTGTACATCCTCAGGGATTCTCCCGGATGCCAGCCTGGGTCGACGTCCTGCTCGTATCACATTTACTGGGAATGGGCCGAGCGCCGGTACGACTGCGACCCGGATGGCAACTGCGCGTTCCGTAACGACGTTCTGTCGTCAAACGAAGGAATCGCGACTGGCGTGATCGGCGTTACGTCGGTCACGGACCACTGGGATGACCAGTGCCTGTATCTCGAATCCCGTGCGCGCTAGGCCCGTCATGAACACACCGAACCCTCTCCTTCTCCGCGCCCGACATGGCGTCGCATGCGCCGCGTGGGTCGTCACAGCGGCGCTGGGGCTGTTAATGCACACGCCGGCCGCAATAGCCGATCCGTCGTGCCAGAAGCTCAGCGAGGTTTGCGTCGACGGCCCGTCGACGAAGAACGTCTCGGGCGTCGACGTCACGCGCGCGTGCTGGCGCTACACCGCGACGTACCAATGCCGCTCGGTTAGCGCCGCAAGCGACTGCCAGCCGCTGCGTGATCGGGGCTGCGGCCAGATCGGCACCCAGTGCATCGCCCGCGCCGATGATGGAACGTGCCTGACGCAGGAGAACACATTCCTATGCAAGACGTCGCCGGATCAGGTCGTCAACCAGACGGTCTGCGACAAAGGGACGTTCTGCCAGAACGGAGTGGGCTGCTTCGATACGAGCTCGCCGCAGGACAAGGATTTCGGCAAGTCCGTAGCGTACCTCGAAGCGGCCCGCGAAGCCGGCGTCTACGGTGTCAACCCGAACTCCGTCGAGATCTTCAAGGGCTACAAGGAATCCTGCAGCCTCAAGGGCGTCGGCGGCGCCACGCTGTCGAACTGCTGCCAGTCGAATGACGGCGGCCAGGCCTTCATCAACTATGCAATGCTGGCCGTCGGCGCCGGCAAGGCGATCGCAACCGGCTCCAAGTACCTGTACGACGGCCTCTACCAGACCGTCGACAGCACGCTGATGAGCAAGGGCGTCGGCGCGGCGAACAGCGTCACGTCGATCTTTACCGGCAGCGGCTTCACGCCCACGTTCGGCGCGTACGGGTTCACCTTCAGCTTCTCGTTTTCGTCCGGTTTCACGTTCGTCGGGTTCGATCCGTCGTCGTTTGCGCTGTCGATCGCCATCCAACTCGTGCAGATGTGGCTGCGTTGCGACACGGCCGAGCAAACGCTGTCGCTCAAGCGCGGCCAGAACCTGTGCGTGCACGTTGCCACCTACTGCAGCAAGAAGGTGCTCGGTGTGTGCCTCGAGCGAAAACAGGACCACTGCTGCTTCAACTCGATCCTTGCCAAGCTGATCAACCGCCAGGGCCGGGCCCAACTCGGCATGCCGATGGACCAGTGCGGGGGATTCAACCAGAACCAGATCTCGCAGCTGGATTTCTCCACGATCGATTTTTCGGAATTCATTGCTTCCATTGCGCCGAAAAACCCCGATCAAGGCGCCATCACCGGAAACGTTCAGAAGACCGTGAACGACAAGGTGAGCGGTTACTACGGAAACGGAGACTGAAGATGGACGACAGCACCCATCCACTCGCATTCGAGCAGCTCCACGAGTTCACCGCGCCGGCCGCCCCAGCGGTCCCTGGCAGGGAGCTCGAGGCGTGGAGCAACGGCGCGCGGTTCGCGCTCGACGCGATCGCGCGCGCATCACTGGACCCGCTGAAGGTGGCGCTCGAAGCGTGTGCAGCGGAGGAGGCGCGGTGCGTGGCGGCGCAACAGTTCGAGCCGCCGGCGGAACGCGACACCCTGCCGGATACGGTGCGCGCCGCGATCCGGACGATTGACCTGCAACTGGACTTGATCGCTGCGCGCGCGCCGGGCAAGCGCGTCGACAAGGCACCTGTCGTGCGTGCGCTGACCCACCTCAAGGCCCGTCTGGAGCGGGCGGTCTCGGCGGCGCCCGGTCGGGCCACGGAGGTGCGTGATGACGATTAAAACTCGGATCACCCGCTCGCGCGTGGTGGCCGTCTGCATCGGCTGCGGCTGTGACGATTTCCATGCGTGCTGGGACGACGCGAACAAAAGCCCGTGCTTCTGGGAGCAGGTGGACTACGGCGCAGGTCTTGGCGTGTGCAGCGCGTGCCCGGAGTGCGTCGGCGCCTGGGACGCTGGTGATCGCGCGGCGCGCGTGCCGGTCGACGACCGCGCAGCCGGGGAGCGGACGAGCGATGCGTGAACGCCCCATCCACGATGCCGTGCGCGATCACGAAAACGGCGCGCCGAGGTCGCCGAGCTCCGGCGACCACCGCAGATTCCTCTCTCATTCGGAGAAGACCGTGAACCACTGCACTGTTTCCGATGCCGTACCGCACTCCGACGTGCAACTGGCGCTCGCGCTGCTGGTCCGCCGCGTTGATCGCGTCACGTCCGCCCTGGCTTCGCGGGTCGCGTCGGGCGACGAGACGCCGCAACGCGCGGCCGCGCTGATCGTGCGACACGGTGCGTCGCTGGCCGGGACCGCACACTACTTCGGCGCACCGGACATCGCCCATGCGATCGCGGCTGCGGTCGACCAGAGCGCGGTGCGGCTGAATCCCCCGGCCCGGAATCGGTCACCCTCACTTCGCGCCGCAGGAGCCGCAGCATGACGCCGCTGGCTGCCCCTCGTCCCGTCCGTCTCGCCCTTGCCGTGCTCGCAAGCATCGCGATTACGCCGGCGCACGCGCAAGTCGACGGACAGGTCGTCGACACGCCGTTGCTGCTCATCGCGGATGCGATCCACAATGGCCATGCGCACGGCATCGTCGCGGGCCCGATCGCCGAGCAGTTTCGGCGCCAGTTCAATGCGTCCGGATTGCTGACCGTCGACGTCAGCACGGTGCGCGCGCTCCGCAATCCCGAGTGCAAGCGCCTCAAGCTTGTCTGGTCGCAGGCCGGAGCGCGCACGCCGAACGGGCCGGACACGGCGGTGCTGACCACCGAGATGAACATTTGCGCCGACGGCAGCCCGCCCGGCGACTCGGAGTGAGCCATGCGCATCCAACCTCACGTCGCCGCCGTCGCTCCGCTTCTTGTTGCGCCGCTCATCGCGCTGGCGGCGCCGGCGCAAACCAATCCGCTCGACTACCCGTCGATCTGGCAGTGCGACGCCGGCGACGGTGCCGACAACAACGCGTATGCCCCGCGGTTCAATTGGTATTGCGACCTCAAGAAGCCCGCGCCCGAGCAGGCCGAGGCGCCTGCGCCTGCGTCGGAACCGCAGCCCGCGCCGAGCGAGCGCATCGAGATTCCCGACATCAAGACCGCCGAGCAGATGCGCAAGGAGCTTTCGCGCCGGCTCGACGTCGCGACGATGGAGCCGACGCCCGATCACATCCGCGATTATCTGCAGCTCTGGCAGATGACGCAGGAGAAAGGCGCCGTGTTTGCCGACAACTGGCGACGGGTGGTTTGGCAGGATCCCGCGCTCGACTACACGCTGACGCGGCCGGCCAACAACGCGGCGATCAAGGTCTACGACGCGAAGCGCGACGCCGACGAGGAATCGCAGCTGCGGGCGCTGGCCAAGGACCACGGCTTGATCTTTTTCTTCCGGTCGGACTGCCCGTATTGCCACGCGATGGCGCCGGTGATGCGCATGCTCGCGGACAAGTACGGCATCGACGTGCTGGGCGTCACCGTGGACGGGCGCGGCATCGACGAGTTTCCACATCCTGCTGACGGTCGATCGAAAGCCGCCGCCTGGGGTGTCGAGCGGGTGCCGGCGCTTTTCATTGGCTCGAAGCAGACGGGCGATTACGCGCCGATCGGGTTCGGCGCGATGTCGCTGTCCGAGATCGTGAACCGGATCTTCGTGCTGACCGGCACGAAGGCTGGCGACAACTTCTGACGAGAGGACGCGATGAGAAACTGGATCGATCACTGCCATTTCGGCGACTGTCGCGAACTGATGCGCGTCATGATCGCCGACGGCGTGAAGGTGCAGACGATCGTGACGTCGCCACCGTATTGGGGCCTGCGTTCGTATCTGCCGGACAACCACCCAGACAAGCGTCGGGAGATCGGTCAGGAATCGTCGCTTGCTGAATGGCTTGCAGTCATGGTCGACGTGTTCGATCTGTGCCGCGAGCTCCTTGCGGATGACGGAACCGCCTGGGTGAATATGGGCGATGCCTACGCGTCCGCTGGCGGTGCTTCAGGTGGTCGGCCTCCCGTCGCGGGAACGATGGTCTTTCGCGATACGTGCCGCGTTGGCACCGTGCCAATAGGCCTGAAGCCGAAGGATTTGATGGGCCAGCCGTGGCGCCTCGCCTTCGCGCTGCAAGACGCCGGATGGTATCTCCGGCAGGACATCATCTGGCACAAGCCGAATCCGATGCCGGAGAGCGTGCGCGATCGCTGCACAAAAGCGCACGAGTACCTGTTCCTGCTGACCAAGAGCGAGCGGTACTACTTCGACTCGGACGCCATGCGCGAGCCTCGCTCGAGCGATGAAGATGCCGCAACGTTTCGCGGCGCCTGCTACGTTGGCGGAGAAACCGACAACGCCCATCTTGGTCAGCGCAAGGTCATCGGCAATCGACGTGTAAAGGTGCCCGGTGGCTGGGATACGCGAGAAGGCGCACACGGCTCGTTCCATCACGGGGGGCGCGGTGAAGCTGAATACCGTGTCGATACCGGCGACGGGCGACGCATGCGTCGGTCTGTCTGGACCATTGCCACGCAACCATTTGCCGCAGCCCACTTCGCCACCTTCCCGGAAGCGCTGGTCGAGCCTTGCGTGCTCGCGGGCAGCCGGCCGGGTGATGTCGTGTTCGATCCGTTCTTCGGCAGCGGCACGATGGGTCAGGTCTCGCAACGCCTCGGCCGGCACTTCGTAGGCTTCGAACTGAATCCCGACTACGAGCGCCTTCAACGCAAGCGTTTGCGGCAACCGGCGCTCGCGCTCGCTTGACCGACGGAGGACACCATGACCCAATCTAATCGCAGCGTCGATGCACTGACGGATCACCAACGACACATCCTCGACGAGCCGAGCGAGCTTGAACAGGTAATCGCCTGCCTCGGCGACGACGCTGCCTCGTTGCGCGACGCAGACCAGTTCGTCGAAATGGCCGACAACATGGATGCCGCAGTGCGCCTGCTCTCGGCTTGCTTGCCCGCTATGGCGACAGACGCGGCCGCCACGCGCGCGAACGGCATCGTGAACCTGACGCAGCACGCGTTCGAACTGGTCGGCGCGATCGAGCGCATGCCGGGTTCGCCAGAGCGCGCGGCGATTGCGGCGCAAGCCAAGGCACTGCGCCGCGAACTCGTCATGGCGACGAGCGAATCACTGTTCGGCGAGGACACCCTCGCGCGGGCGCCGGAAGCGGTAGCGTTCCAATCCCGCGTGCAACCGTGGCTGCTCGAATGCTTCGGCGCGGAGATCGCGGCCGATCGCGCCGAGCGGAATCACCGGTTCCTCGAAGAAGCGCTCGAACTGGTGCAGGCATGCGGTTGCACGGCCAGTGACGCGCACCAGCTGGTCGACTACACGTTTAGCCGCCCGCTCGGCGAGCCGATACAAGAGATTGGCGGCGTCATGGTCACGCTGGCGGCGCTGAGTCTCGCGAACGGGCTGGACATGTATGCGGCCGCCGAAGCGGAACTCGCGCGTGTCTGGACCAAGATCGAACAGATCCGCGCCAAGCAGGCCGCGAAGCCCAGGCACTCTCCTCTCCCAATCACGGTCGCTTCGGTCCAATCCGATTGTGTGCCGGTGGGGCGCGAGCGTCTCCTTGCTCTTCTTGCGCAAGTTCGCGTCGAGTTATCGCAGGTGGAGTGGGAGAGCGATCCACCGAATTGCGTTGTCGCTCTCTTTTCGGAGATTGACGCTGTTCTTACTGCGGGATCGGTTGAGATCGCCGCCGCCGGCGCTGGGACGAGGCGTTGACGCGTATGGACGACCTCTTTTCACTCGCACTTGCGGCGCGCTGCCAATGGGTGCTCGCGACGTGCCTCGACCCAGAGCTAACTGGCGATAAACGCGATATCGATCCCTACGGGATTGCGATGGAACGCGCGGAGGATCTCGCACGAGAAGCAGCCCAGGCTTTCGCGGGCGAGCCGTGCCCGCCATTGCTGGTTGACGTGCCCTTTCTTTGCGGAGTTTTCGAGCATGAAGTCGCTCTTGTGCTCGCGGATCGAGCTGCTGCGACTGATGCGGCCGAGCGTGACCTCGCGCGCGAACGTGAGCGCCAGTGCGCTGAGGTGTTGATCGCGAACGAGGATTGGGAGGCGTTGCACCTGCCGACTCCCGATCGACTCACGGCGAAGCTACTGACTGGAGAGCCCGCTGAGGTTTGCTGCCACCGTCTGGAATACGAGGAAGAGCTTGACATTGTTTGGTTCACAAGTCCCTACGGTGTCGACGGCGTGCTCTGCAGCGGTGCACCAGACGTCGCCACGATTAAGTCGTTCTTGATCGATATGGCGAGGGGCGTCGAATACGGTCCCATTCCGTGACAACCGAAGGATTCCACATTAATTAAGGAGTCGATCGTGGCTAAAGACTACCCGCTCGAAATTGAGAACGTCGGTGACGACACCTACATCGTCATGTCGCGAGGCCACCATGACGTGCATGAGTTCATGAGGCAGGTGCGGGCAGACGGATACAGCTGGCCGCTCGGCATGCCGCAGCACGTCTGGATGCGCGCCGTTCCTTCGCGCGACCCGTTTGTGATTTGTCGCTACGTTGAATCTAGCGAAGGTGCGCGCGGCGCGTTCCCATGCACGTACGCATGGGAGGCCTACAACGAACGACGATACGAGGCGATCATGGCCGCAGCCGGATCCAACCAAGCATGAGCCGCCTCACGAAAGCGCAGCGCGAACAGGTGCGCCAAATGTTCGGCGGCCGGTGCGCCTATTGCGGCACGGAGCTGGCACAACGTTGGCATGTAGACCACGTCGATCCCGTCGTGCGTGCGGTCGAGACGAAGCGCGCCGAGGGCGGTCAATGGCGGCTCGTGGGCGGCCCGCCCAGGCATCCCGAGCGCGACGTCGAGTCGAATTGGATGCCGTCCTGTCCGCCTTGCAACATCAGCAAGGGGCAGATGTCGCTCGAGCAATGGCGGCGATGGCTCGCCGGGCACGTGGCCTCCCTCAATGCGTACCACCCGATTTACCGCCTGGCGAAGTGTTACGGGCTGGTCCAGGAAACCGGTGCATCGGTCGTCTTCCATTTCGAGCGCGTCGCTGCACGCGCGGTCCTTTCAGGAGCCGTCCAATGAACTCCCCCAACCAATATCAGCTGATTCCCTGCCCGTTTTGCGACCGTGATGCCGTGATGCGGGTGTCCGAGGGGAAATTCGGCGGGAGCTGCGTCGATCTCGCGTGCCCCGGCTATCAGATGGCGCTCACCTTCAACGATCTCACCACTGCGGCGGCGGCCTGGAACCGACGCGCCGGGTCGCTGCATCCGGACGATGTCGCCGTCGATATCTTTGCCGCCCGAATGAAACGGAAGCTCGCCAGGAAGCGCGCCGAAGGCCGGGGCGGTTGGAATGATCCCGCGAGTTGCCACGTCAGCACGCTCGCGCGATATCTCGTCGAGCACGTCGGCAAGGGAGATCCGATCGACGTCGCCAACTTCGCAATGATGCTTCACCAGCGCGGCGCGGATAACGGCGTTTTGCCGGCGGCACTCCATGTCTACATGGAGCCCATCACGTTCAAGGAGATCTGATCATGGCGCGCTTCAGACCCGTCCCAACGGCCAACGAACTGCTCGCGGTGATGCACCCGGGCGTTGCCTACGCACCGTATGTGCTTGCCAGCCAGTTCAACCTGAAGGCCGACCGCATTCGACCGTTGCTCGACGAGATGCTCGCGGCCGGTCAGCTCTCACCGATTCACGTGTCGAACTCGAGATCGTGCAACGTGTGTATCGCCGGTACCGAGCCGCGCCCCGCCGCTTCCGACGAGAAGTATGTCGGCGTGCCGGCCGCGCCGCGTCGGTATTTCGTGATGACCGGTGACTTGAACGCGTACGCCGCCGAGCTCAGGCGTCGGGCGGACCTCTGCATGATGGTGCGGCGATGAGCGAGAACAGCGAGATCGAGTGGACCGACCATACCTGGTCGCCATGGGAGGGATGCCAGAAGGTCGGCCCGGGATGTGACCACTGCTATGCCGAGTCCATGAACCGGTGGTTGCGCCGGGGCGAGAACTGGGGACCCGGCGCGCCACGCGGCACGTACGGCCCTCGGCATTGGGACAAGCCGCTGAGATGGAACGAGCGAGCGCGCGTCGCCGGCCGGCCCGTTAAGGTCTTCCCGAGCGTGTGCGATCCGTTCGACAACGCGGCGCCCGCCGGCGCGCGCCTGGCGTTCGGCCAGCTGATTCTCGCCACGCCCGCACTGACGTGGCTGCTGCTCACCAAGCGCATCGGCAACGCCGGCACGATGCTGGCGGAAATGTTCCCGGGCGGCACGCCCGGCAACGTGTGGCTGGGCGCGACGGTGGTCAACCAGGACGAGGCGGACCGCGATATCCCGAAGCTGCTCACCACGGCGGCTCGTATCCGGTTCCTGTCGATCGAACCGATGCTCGGTCCGATCGACCTCGAATCCGTGCGGTGGCCCGGCCTCGACGGGCATCGCGTCGACGTGCTGCGCGGCGGTTACTGGAACGAGGCGCCGTATGTCATCGGCGCGCGATCGGCCACGCTCGATGCCCCGAAAGGCGGGTTCACGAGTCATTCGGACTTCCCGAGCACGATCAACTGGGTGATCGCCGGCGGTGAAAGCGGGCGCAGTGCCCGCATCACGCACCCCGTATGGGTCCGTCGCCTGCGCGATCAATGTCATGGGGCCGACGTGCCGTTCCTCTTCAAGCAATGGGGACAGTGGATGCCGGGGACCGACGCCACCAACGAGCAGATCGAGGCGGCCCGGTCCGGCGCGTGGATTCAACTGTCCGGTCATGTCCACGATGGGAACGACCCCGCGGTGTTTGCCAACGGCGACGCCCACATGCTGAGTGTCGGCAAGAGGCTCGCCGGGCGCATGCTCGATGGCGTCGTCCACCACGCGTTCCCGGACTCGGCGCCGCGCTCCAGCACTGTCGACAGCGTTGCGGCTCGCTGGGATCTCCCGGCGCGACGCGTCATTCCTATCGTTGGAGACCGCTATGTCTAAGGTGCTCTCGGTCAAGGCGTATCGCCTCTCCCGTGGCGCGCAGCGCTGGCTGCAGGCCGTCGTCGCCGCGCTCTCCCTCGCCTGCCTTGTCTACACGCAGCCATCGGCCGCCATGTCGATGCAGGACCTGTTCAACAGCGTCAATGCGATGGGCAACGTCACGGGCCCGGGGGCGCTCCAGGGCCAGACGATGGACATGTTCTCCGGCGGCTCGCTCTTCATGCGTATGCCCCGGCGCACCTATCAGGTCGCGTCGATGACGCCGCCGTCGTGGAACGCCGGCTGCGGCGGCATCGACCTGTTCATGGGCGGCTTCTCGTTCATCAACAAGGAGCAGTTCGTCGCGATGCTGCGCAACATCGGCTCCAACGCGCTCGGCTATGGCTTCAAGCTGGCAATCCAGAACCTGTGTCCGACGTGCGACAACGTGATGCAGGCGCTCGCCGCGACCGCGCAGCAGGTCAACCGGTTGAACATGGATTCGTGCACGGCGGCCAAGGGGCTCGTCAATGCCGCCCTGCCCGACACCTGGACCCGTGGCAAACAGGACGCCGCCAAGAACTTCGGGGTCGACAGCAACATCTTCGAGAACATCACTGACGCCTGGACCAACGTGATGGATGACGAGTCCAAGGCGAACGACGTGATCGACACCGTCAAGAACAACAACCCGCAGGCCAAGGACGTGCTCCCCACCGGCAATGTGGTGTGGAAGGCGCTCAAGCACGTCGACGGGATGACGGACGAGGACCGGATGGTCCTGATGTCGCTGGTCGGCTCGATGATCTTCCCGACCGATTCGGGCACGCCACAGACCCCCCGTCCGCTGATGCCCACCGACATCGACGTCGCCACGCTGATCGGCAGCGCCATCGACAAGGGCAGCAAGGTGAAAGTCCCGATCTGGCGGTGCGACACGACGACCGACGACGGGTGTCTGCATCCGTACCCAGACAACCTGAGCACGGACAGCTTCTACACGATGGTCGAAAACCGCATGACGAGCATCGCGGATCACATCGCTAATCGCTCGCCCCACGACAACGTCGACCAGGTCATTGCGTTCCTGAATACGACCGACCTGCCGGTCTACAGCATGATCGCGACCGGCACGCGTTACGGCAACACATCGTTGAGCGACGGTGCGATCGCGACCTACGTCGATCTGGTCGCGGCGAAGTACGCGGAGGTGTACATCCGGCGGTGCGTCAAGGATCTGCAGGAAGCGATCGGCAAGTACATGGCACTCGCGGACGCCACCCAGGCCGATTCGCTCAAGGAGATTCAGCCCCAGATGGACCGGGTCACGAATCTCGCCCACCAGGCCCTGATGAAAGCGTATTCGCAGACCGTGAGCACCCACAACATTGCGCTCGAGCTGCAGGCGATGGAGCGGGCCGTCGACGCCAACCTTTCCGAGACGCTGCGCAATTCGCTCGCGTTCGGCAAGAGCCTCAACTAGG
Organism: Burkholderia sp. MSHR3999; assembly: GCF_000833595.1. Taxonomy (NCBI): domain Bacteria; kingdom Pseudomonadati; phylum Pseudomonadota; class Betaproteobacteria; order Burkholderiales; family Burkholderiaceae; genus Burkholderia; species Burkholderia sp. MSHR3999. The sequence continues at coordinate 35,463 of NZ_JRFO01000004.1, read as the reverse complement.
GGGCCACATGGGCATCGAGATCCAGACCTGGTGGAACGTCGACACGCTGTACTACGTGTTGAACGCGGTCGCGGCGACGATGATGAGCAATGGCTACAGTGGGCTCCTGAAGTTCGTGTTCGTCATCGCGCTGATGATCGGCCTGTTCGGCTACGTCGGACGGCAGTTCGAGCTGATGATGTGGTTCATTCAGGCGCTGATGTTCGTGACGATCCTGAACCTGCCGATCGCGCGCGTCGCGCTTGTCGATCGCACCGGCCTCGAGCCGCCGCGGACCATCGATCACGTCCCCGTCGCATTGGCAAGCGTCGCGCAGGCGAATTCGCTCGTCTTCAATTACCTGACACGCGGTTACGAGACCGTGTTCGGCGTGCCGGATGATCTGGGCCTCGAGAAAGGCGACGTCGGCTTCGGCCACCGGATCCTGCGCCAGGTCAATTCGGCCGTCGTGCGTGATCCCGGCTTGCGTGCCGACCTGATGCAGTTCTTCAAGGAATGCACGAAGTACGACATCCTCGACGGGGTGATCACGCCCGACCAGATCGTCGCCGGGACCGACACCTGGAACACGATCTTCAGCAACACAAGCCCGGCGCGCTTCGTCACGTATAACGTGCTGACCAATACGCCCAAGACCGATACCTGTGTTGCAGTCGCGCAGGTACTGAAATCGCGTGTCGACGGCGCGGTGACCAGCGCGCAGCAGTTCTACGGCCGCCAGGCGTTCCCTCAGGCCAGCTCGGACGGACTCGCGCAGCAGATGTTCCTGTCGACGGTATCGACATCGAACTCGTGGCTGCTCGACTCATCAGCGTCCGCGTCGGATGCGATGAAGCAGGCGATGTTCAACAATCTGTGGCGCGACGCCGGCACCGCGATGGCGCGCGCGCACAACGACCCGGCGGCGATTGCAGACACCAACGCGCTGATCGCCGAGGCGGAAGCGGCACGCCAGGCGAACGGCTCGAACAGCACGCTGAGCCTGCTCGGCCAGGAGACGATCCCGCATATGCGCAACTGGATCGAGGCCATCCTGTATGGCCTCTTCCCGGTGGTGGTGACGTTGATGGTCCTGGTGCCGGCGGAGGCCGCCAAGCGGGTGCTCGCCGGCTACTTCATGGGGCTGGTGTGGATCGGCCTGTGGCCGGTGCTGTTCGCGATCATCAACCACCTGTCGCTGATCCACCTCCACAGCAAGCTCGCGGCGCTCAAGCTCTCGGCAGGCGTGCCGTTCCAGCTGAGCAACGTGTTCGACGCCACGATCGTCGACGAGCAGGCGATGATCGGCTACATGGTGGTGCTCGTCCCGTTCATTGCCGGCGCGGTCGTGAGAATGGCGGATGGTCAGATCTATGGGCTGGCCGACCGGATGATCTCGGGTTTCAGTTCGGCAGGCGCGCGTTCGGGCGCGGCGATCGCGGGCGGCAACTACAGCATGGGGCAGTCCGGCATCGACACGTCGTCGGTGAACACCACCACGATGCAGAAGTTCGACAGCGGCTTCGCGTCGAGCAGCGGCAGCACCGCGATACAGCTCGCCGACGGCAGCACGCTGCGGGTGTCGAGCAACGGGCGTGCCGCGCTCGATCGCTTCCAGGAACACATGCTGCAGAGCATGGTCGCGGCCGACGAACGCTCGATCGGCCGTAGCAATGAGCGGTTCAGCGGCACGTCGAACTTCTCGGGCAGCTCGAACATATCGCGGACCGGCACTTCCCTCTCGGGCGCCGAGACCTTCGGGCATTCCGCCGACCGCGGCACGAGCCAGGGCACGAGCCAGCTGAATGCGGTGACGGACAGCGGCGGGTTGAGCGGACGCAGTGCACACGACGAGTCGGTCGGTCGCGATCGCACTATCCAGTCGCAGTTCGGACAGAACGTCCAGGCTCAAGACAGCATCATCCTGCGGGCCGGTGCGGGTGGGCGTCTCGGCGCTGACTCGAGCGTCGAGAGCGGAAATCCGGGGCGGCCAACGGGGCAACCACGCGGTAACAACGTTGCGCGCGATCAAGCGCGTGTGCGACGCGCGATGGAACAAGGTGGCGCGTCACCGCAACAAATCGCGGACGCCATGGACCGGGTTGGTTCGTCGCAGGCACCAGCACAAGCGTCTACCCCCGCGACACAACGCCACAGCCGAGGCAGTGTAGGTTTCGACGGCCATCTCGGTGCGGATCTCACCGGCGTCCGCACTTACGCAGCGGACCAGGCTAGATCGTACTCTGACGGTGACAGTCATCGAAATAGCGATTCCGCTACTCGCGCAGCTGAGTACTCCCACACCGGGTCGGCAACGGCTCAGAACACGACCGGTGAGCAATCGGCTCAAAGCGATCGGCACGATCGCACCGCATCGAGAACCACGACGTCCGAATCGGCCAACCAGAGCGAGAGCGGCTTCCGGCGCGAGTCGGGATCGCGGACCTCGTCCGCGTCCAATAGCTCGCGGCGCCATGAAGTGATGGAGAACATGATGGCCGACCCCGAGCTCTTCTGGAAGGTCGCGCAAGCCAATCACATGTCCGCGACCCGCTTCGTGCTGCAGTCCGAGGACAAGATCGTCGGCATGGTCGGCCAATATCTCGACAACCAGGCGATCGCCCAGCACGTTTCCACGCCGACGTGGGGCAGTCCGTACGCGCCCGATGCGCCCGGCTACGGCTCTCACGACACGGGGCGGGCCGCGTCCCGTGCGTCGGACGGCTCCCGTCGTCGCCCAGACGGCGAACGCGCGCGCACGTTCGACTCGATGGTGCGCGATACCGGGTTTGGCTCGGTCACGCCGGTTCAACCCAACATGGCGCCGCCCTCGGAGATTGCCGGCGCACGCGCCGATGCCAGTGCGCCGCTCATGCCCAGCTCACCGCAGAGCCTGGGCGCGCGTGCGCAGGACTTCGACAAGGAGGTTCAACGATACGCGAGCCCGGATCGGGCGCTCGGCGAGGGGCGCGTCACGCAGACGGAAGTGAATGCGGCGAATGAGGGCCGGGATCTGCACGACACCGCCCGGCGGGTCGCCAACACCGTGAAGGAAACGGTTGGCCTCAAGCCGGGCGAGGACTACGACAAGAAGGACGTGCCGCCGAGGATTAATTGATTTGAATACAGCCGGGAGACCACATGCGCGTATTTGCTCCAGTTTCCGGGTTGTACCACATCGGTGGGTTGAACTCGGACTCTGGGTGATCCCAAATCGGGCGGTCAAACGGATCCGACGGCACGAGCGGCACCCCTTTATCGGCGAGATATCGAGGAATACCGAAGATGCTCTCAAACGCAACGATCATCAGTCGCACGACCAGCAGGTCGAACACGACGTTCGCCGCCACCGGGTGGCCGATCGAATCCAGCCCGGCGTGGAGCGCGAACGCGAGCGGCACCATCACGAGCAACCACCGTCCGCGGCGCGCAAACCAGCGCAGCGCGCGGAAATGCAGAAACGGATGCCACAGCGCATGGAACAGGTTCTTCATGGCCACCCCCGCTGTCGGACGCCATTCATCTGTTGTGCTGGATGTGTCTCAGGCGTCTGGGTATGTTGGTCCGGCGTCATCCCCTCACCGCTTCAGGAGACGAACGCATGCCTATCACGCATTTTACCTCCATTCATGTGACTTTTCGCCGTTTGGCGAACCGTCTCGTTGCCGCAACGGCGATCTCCGCCACCGTGCTCACGCTGGTCGCGTGTCAGGACATCCCAATCGCGCGGCAGCGGCTGTCCGAATTGATCGCTCCCCGAAATACCACGGCGTCTGCCGCCGCTGCGTCCGGCGCCTCCGCGGTCGCCGCTCAGCCCGCCAGCGGCGCCAGCGCCGCGAATACGGCAAATGCCCCGCCGCGCAAACGGCCCCGCTCGTCGTTCCGTGACGACCAGAACCAGGACGTCATCGAGAAATTCCGGGCAACCGGCTACGGCATCTTGTTTTGATGAGGTGAAGCATGCGGAACCCTTTCCTTCAAGCCGCGCGTCGCGAACCGCTCGCCCTGGCCGGCGTCGCGCTCGCCACGCTGCTGGTCGGCTGCGCACCCGCTACCCCCAACGGCGCCGGGTTCACGTCGACCGACGCCGGCACCCCACGAACCCCCTACGTGTCCACCGCCCCGGCCCTGCTCTGCCGCGGCTGCGCGATGCACTAACCCCGGAGACCACGATGAAAAACGGTTTGTTCAACCACAGCATCATCCGCTACGAGGTCGCGCTCGGCATTGTCGGCACCGTGATCGCGAAGTGCGCGGAGGACATCGGCGACGCCATGCGCCAGGATCCGCCGGACGCGGCGCGCATCGAGGCGCTCCACGCGCGGCAGGACGAGCTCGTTGAACTGCGCAACGCCCTCGCTCCGTTCGATGACCAGCGTATCGAGGAGGTGATTCGCCAGTACGGCCCCATCGCTCGCGACGAGTCGATCGTTTAAGGAGCGGCGACGATGGCACGCGAACTGAACGATGCGGATCTCGACGCAATTTACCGTCGCGTGGAGCAACGCGCGATCGAGACCACCGAGCGGCAAGAGCAGCCTGTGGCGATCCTGCTCGGCGGGCAACCCGGCTCCGGGAAGGCCGGTCTCGCCGGGGTGGCACAACGCGAGCTACGCGATCGCGGCGGCGCCGTCGTGATCGACGCCGACCAGATGCGCGAGTTCAACCCCGCGTATCGGGCCCTCGCGAAGGCCGATCCCGAGCGAGCGGCGGACCAGACGCAGGCGCTGGCCGGCAAGTGGGCCTCACGCCTGACCAAGCGAGCCGAGGACGAGCGCCGCAACCTGATTGTCGACGGCACCATGCGCAACCCGGACAACATCGCGACCCTCGCGGAGCGGCTGCAGCGCGCCGGCTATACCGTCGAGGCGCGCGTGATGGCGGTGCCCCCGGATCCTTCTTTCGACCGCGCGCGGTTGCGTTATGAGCAGCTCGCAGCCGAGGGGCAGACCGGCCGCGTGGTCAATCGCGAACAGCACGACGAGGCCTATCGCGGCCTGCCCGCAACGGTTGATCGTCTGGAGCGCGACGGCCTGGCTGATCGCATCCGGATCTACGACAGTCACGGCCGCGAGGTCTACAACGGCGAACGCAATCGTGACCGGCACGTAACGCGCGAAACGGAAACGTCAGGGTTGCTTGAGGCGCTCAGCGCGGCGAGTCGCGATACACGGTGGGGCGTGGTCCCCGATCCGGTTGCGAAGGAAGTGCTCGGCGCTAAAAGCGTTCGCGCGCTTGATCGTGAGCTGGCTTCGCTCGGCATCCGCGATTTGCGACCGCTCGCTGGAGGCGCGTCGTCGGTGGTACTTGATGCGAAAGACCGTGTGGTCCGAGTCGGCGTAGGGGAATCGACACCGCGTCCCAACGTTCCCGAGGTGCTCCAGGCCGAGCATGCCGGCGCCGTTGGCTATGTTCGTTACGAAATACTCCCGAAGGCTGACACACGGGGGATCACACAAGCGGACGTGCAGTCCTTGCAAGACGGCCTGAAGCGCCGGGGTTACGTGTGGGGCGACGCGGGCCCCGACAACGTGGGCCGCATTGACGGGCACCTGGTCGTCACCGATCCAGGCGGCGTCTCCCCGGCAAATCCGACCAAGGAGATGAGCGGCGATCGCCAGAGGCAGACGCCCGCCAAGGGACGGGACGTCGATCGCCCGGAAGCGCCGTCTGAAGCCGCGCGGACACTTGAATCCGTTCGGGATCGCCTGCTGACCCTAAGCGAACGAAGCGCCCACATCGAGATCCTCGAGGAGATCGTCGAGCGCACCCGCGCGCGCAACGAACGCACGCCGGGCGTTGGCCCTCAGGATCTCGCCGACGTGTCCAAGCGGCTCCAGGCGGCTCGCGAGGATCGCGCCACGTTCGAGCATAGCGAGATCTTCAAGCGCGCGAAGGTGTTTGATGACGGTCCTAACGTGGCTGCGCTGGCCCGTTATCCGGAATTCGACGGCGCCTATCGACAGCTCGCCGACGTGCGCAAAGGCTGGCAACCGGATACCCCGTTGGCCGATCGGCAGCAGCAGTACTTCGATACTCTCGGCCGCTTGTCCGAGCAGCTGCATCGTGGGCAGATCCCGGGCGGCAACACGACGCTCGCCGAGTCTGAGCGCGTGATGGGCGTCGTCGCACGCGAGCGCAACCTGATGATCCGCACACCCGAACCCGATCGTGTGATGCAGGGTGATGTCGTCGCGAAGACGTCACAGCACGCCCTCGTCCAGATCTCCGAGAACATGGTCGTGATGGTCGAGCGCGGCAAGCTCGATCGCGAGATCCACCAGGGCGAGAAGACGGCGCTGCTGCATTCGGACCAAGGCACGACCAGGGTGTTGACCCACGACGAAGCCCGCGAGCTGCAGCAGAACCGCCCGGGCATGGACCTGGAAAGGAGTCGGTGATGGCCAGTTACGACATTGACGGGCGGGTCTTCGAAGCGGCGACACCCGAGCTGTTCGCGGTGCTGCCGGGCGCGCACGACAAGAAGATCCGGCCGCTGTGCCGCTGTCAGAACCCCGGCATCGAGATGTATATCGCTCGGTTCGAAGACCGCTTCCTGATCAAGCGCATGCCCGATACCGGTGGCCAGCACGCGATCGGCTGCGAATCATACGATCCTCCGCCCGAGCTGTCGGGCCTGGGCGACGTCGAGGGCAGCGCGATCCAGGAAGACCTCGAGACGGGGCAAGTCGCGCTGAAGTTCGGCTTCGCGATGTCCAAGGGTGGCCAGAAGCAGGCGCCGGCGCCATCGGAGAAAGAAGCCGACAGCGTCAAGGCCGACGGCAAGAAGCTGACGTTGCGCGCGACGCTTCACTACCTCTGGGAGCAGGCGGGCCTGAATCGGTGGTCGCCCGCCATGAAAGGCAAGCGCAGTTGGTATGTGATTCGCAAGTACCTGCTGCAGGTCGCCACCGACAAGATCACCAAGGGCGTTGACCTGTCGGAGCTGCTGTACATCCCGGAGTCGTTCGTGGCGGACCAGAAGGATGCGATCCAGCAGCGGCGCACCGAGCGGATCGCGCGCATTGTGACGTCCCCGAATGGTGCGCAGCGCTACATGCTCGCGATTGGAGAACTGAAAGAGATCGCCCCGTCGCGCTACGGGCACAAGCTGGTGTTGAAGCACTTGCCCGACTACGGGCTGATGCTCGACGACGACGTCCACAAGCGCCTGAAAAAACGGTTCGAGGCCGAACTGGAGCTGTGGAACATCCATGAGGAAGCCCACATGGTGGCCATCGCGACCGCGAGCGTCTCGCGCGCCGGCATCGCTTCCGTCGTTGAGGTCGCGCTGATGTTGACGACCGAGCAGTGGATTCCGTTCGAATCGGAAATCGAATCCACGCTGCTGAAGGCGATCGCGGCGCGCCGTTACATGAAATGCCTGCGTTACAACCTGCCGTCGACGCGCCCCCTCGCGACCGCGGTACTCTCGGACACCGAGCGCGCGACCGCGCTGTATCTGGTGCCGCCGGCGGTGACCGAGGCATATCAGGCCGCGCTCGACGACCTCTTGGCGGGAAGCCAGCTCGATTCGTGGGTTTGGGAGCCGCTCAAGGCTGCTATGCCGGCCCTGCCCGAGCCGCTCGAGAACTGGAAGAAGTTGATGGCGTCGCACGCCGGTCGGCTTCCGTACGACGTGCCGGACGATAGCGCCAACGCCGGCGAACGTCGAGATCCGAGGAGCTCGATATGAACCGAGCCACGCAGTCCGGTTCGCCGCGCGGGCCGCGCAAGAAATGGTGGCCGGCCGAAATCGAATACCTGCGCGAGCGCTATCCATACGAGACAGCCGAGCTGATCGCGCGCGTGCTCGATTGTGCGGTTTACACCGTCCATGCCAAGGCGGCCGCGCTGGGAATCCGAAAATCACCGGACTTCTACGGGAGCGCCGGGTCCGGCCGCTTCGACGGTTCGCGCGGCACGAGCTGTCGCTTCCCGAAGGGGCACGTGCCGTGGAACAAGGGCAAGAAGGGCGTTACCACGGGCGGTGAGGCGACCCGGTTCAAGAAGGGCAGCAAGCCGGGCAACTGGATGCCCATTGGCAGCGAACGCTATTCGAAAGAAGGCTACCTGCAGCGCAAGGTTACCGATACCGGTTATCCGCCACGCGATTGGGTTGCCGTACACATCCTGCTCTGGGAGCAGGTGCACGGTCCGGTGCCGCCCGGCCACGCCGTGTGTTTCTGTGACGGCGACAAGTCCCATATCGCGCTTCCCAACCTCGAGTGCATACCGCGCGTCGAACTGATGCGGCGCAATTCGATTCACAACCTGCCCGAAAAACTGAAGGGCGTGATTCGCCTGAAGGCAGCTGTCGTCCGAACCATCAACCGGAGAAAGTGATGAACACGATCGAGGACTTGCGAAAGCACCTGTTCGAAACGCTTGCGCAATTGCGGAGCAAGGAACAGCCGATGGAGATCGAGCGTGCGCAGGCGATTGCTCAGGTCGCGCAGGTGGTGATCAATAGCGCGAAGGTCGAGGTCGAGTACCTGAAGATTGTTGGGGGAAAGGGAACGGGCTTCATTACGGAAAGCAACCTGCCGGCCGGGATTACGGGTACGCAGCAGCATCGCTTGCGCTGATTCATGCGGCGACAGTCGCATCTACCTGGAGAACTACATGAAACGCCTCGCCGCTTCCGCCCTGCTCTTCGCGATGTCGGCTCTGACATCTGTCGGCGCCGTTGCGCTGGAGCTTGACGCTCGCCCGGCACCGCTGATGGGCGTACCTGTCATGACCGGATTGCCCCCTGTTCACTCGCCCGCTGTGTCGGCGGAATCGCGCTCGTCTGTTCGGGTCGCCCTGATGTCGCTCGCCCCGTCCGTCTACGACGCGTTGCAGACCATCGAGGCCCGCCGCGGCGCGCGTTATGCCGATTCGGAAATCGCATCGATCTCGAGCACGCCGGAATTCCAGGCGGAGACCGGGCGAGCTCGCGAACGCTTCTGCGCGATCGCGGCGAACTCGACGAGTCTCGCATGCGCGCGCGAGGCGGCAGACGCGGCGCGCCAGCTGCCGATTCGGCCGCGCGAAGACGACGTCGTTGTAACGGCGAAGAAGACCTTGTCCCGCAACGAGGAGGTGATGCTCTCACCCTGAAACGTGACGCCTGTTTGGAAAGATCTCCCCCCCTGCTCCCGCGATCTTGGCGGAGGACAGGAGCAAGGGGGATCCAAGCCCTGCGCAAGCGCAGGCGCACGTGTCCCGAGACGCGGGCTCTCGATTTTGTGTCGAGGATTGTAATGAATAAGATTTGTCGGCCAAAGCGGACGGCGATATCGATCGCGATTGCCACCGGCAACGGCTCGCGTGCGATGGGCGACTACTCCGTCGCGATCGGCTCGCTATCGACCGGCGTTGCGGCAAACGGAACCGCATTGACCACCCTGTCGACCAGCCTCGCGGCCGGCACGGTCGGGCTCGTTCAGCAATCCAGCGGTGCACCTGGCACCGGCACGATCACGATCGGCGCGACTACCGGCGGCACGGTCGTCGACGTCAGTGGTACGGCCGGCGCGCGGCAGATCAAGGGCGTTGCCGGCGGCTCGGACGCCACCCACGCGGTGAACGTCTCGCAGCTGCAGCAGCTGGCGACGACGGTCGGCGCGATCGGCGCGAACGCGGTCGTCTACGACGATGCGTCGCGCGCGCGTGTGACGCTCGGCTCGCCGGCCGCCAGCGCGCCCGTGGCCCTGACCAATGTCGCCGACGCCGTGCTGACCAGCGCCAGCACCGACGCCGTGTCCGGCCGCCAGCTCTACGTGACGAACCAGACGCTTGCCGGCCTGGCAACCGGGATGGCGGCAGGCACGGTCGGACTCGTCCAGCAAGCCGGCGGCGCACCGGGCGCCGGCGCGATCACGATCGGCGCGACTACGGGCGGCACGATTATGGACGCCTCCGGTACCGATGGCGCGCGGCGGATCACCGGCGTCGCCGCCGCGCGAGAGGCGACGGACGCGGTGAATGTCACGCAGCTCAACCAGGTCGCCGGGGCCATCAATGCCGTCGCGAGCAACGCCGTGTCCTATGACGACCCCGCGCGGGTCAGCGTGACGCTCGGCGGCTTACACGCCACCTCCACCGTCCCGCTGCGCAACGTCGCATCGGGTGCGCTCTCCACGACCAGTACCGATGCAGTCAACGGTGCGCAGCTTTTCGCAACCAATCAGGCGGTTCAGGCCAATACGAGCGCGATCACGGAGCTCGCGTCCCACGTCGGCCGAATCCAGGCGTCCGTCCCAAGCCAACCGGTGCCGAGCCAGCAAGGCAGCCTGAAGTTCGTTTCCGTCAATTCGTCGGGGACGGCCGCCGCAGCGAGCGGCACCGAGGCCGTCGCGGTCGGCAGCAATGCCACAGCGTCTGCGAACAACGCCGTGGCGCTCGGTCCGGGAACCGTCGCTGAGCGCGACAATACCGTGTCGTTCGGCAACGCCGCAACGGGGCTCACGCGGACGCTCTCCAACGTTTCCGCGGGCGTCGCGCCGACCGATGCGGTCAACGTCCAGCAGCTCAACGACTCGTTGGGCAGCGTGCGCAACCAGATCGAACACGACCGGCGTGATGCCAATGGCGGTACCGCGTCGGCCGTCGCGATCGCGAGTCTCCCGCAAGCGCCGAGTCCCGGAACAAGCGTGGCCGCAATCGGCGGCGGCAGCTACGCCGGACAGTCGGCGATGGCGGTCGGCTTGTCCACGTATGGCGGCCGCTGGATCTTCAAGGCGAGCGGCTCCACGAACACGCGCGGCACGGTCGCCGCCGGCGTGGGTGCCGGTTATGCGGGGTAGCCGACCGGACATCCATGTCGAAGAGGAAACCAGGGAATCACTATGGTCGCACTGAAGCAACGAGATGGCAACCACGCCAACCATCACGGCCGATCGCTGGTCGATGATCGAACGGCCGCGGGCCAGGCCAAGTTCCCGCAGTCCGGTACTTCGGCTCCCGCGTCGCCGGTCACTCTCGAGAGTACGCGCTTCGCTCCTGCGCCGAACGGCCTGGTGGTCGTCGTCGCAAGCGACTCGATCTGTACGTTTGAGCGATCGGCCTGTCGCGTTTCACTGGGCCCGGACGGTCGCACGTATTTCGTCGCCAATGAGCAGGTTCAAATCGGTCCGCTTTCACCCGAGCGCGACGTCGTCCTGCACCACCTCATCGGGATTCCGTTTGTCGAGCAAGCAATCCTAACGGACGGCGGTCACGCGTCCAGCTAACGTAGAGGAGAACACCATGCGTTCCGTCCGTACCTCAACCCTTGTGATGGCTGCGGCCATCGTTCTCGCAATCGCCGCCGCAGCGCATTTCAAGTATGGCGCGGCCCTCATGCTCGCCGTGATTTTGGCGATTCCCCTTTCCGAAGTAATCAATCGGCTGATTTCCCGGCGCGGCAGGTCACCATCGGCGCCCCCGGTCACGGTCAATATCACCGCGGGCACGGTATGGGAGGTCCGCCTGAACGACGTGCCGGTCGGTGAGGTTCGGGAAGGCACGATCCGGAATATCGAGGCCGAGCTCGCTCAGGAGTGGCGCTTCAAGCTCCGCATCTGGACCGACGTCGCCGCAGGCGTCTTCCGAGCGCTCACCAATGTGCTCATGTTCATGCCAGCGGTGGCGTTCGGGCTCGGCGTACTGATGTGGTTCACGAACCCCGTCGAGTTTGCGGACGGACTGCATCAGATCCTTACGGCCAACGCGCATGACTTCCGCTCAATCGTCAACACGCTGGCGACGACGTTTCTCTTCGCGACGTCCTTAGCGGTCATCGTGCACTGGGTGTTTCTGCCTGCGCCTGCGCGTCCGAACCACTATGCGAACGCCTGGTTTGAGGCAGTGCGGCTCGCCGCACGCGTCGCCCCTCGCGGTGATTTCAGCTTGCACTTGCGCGATCGCGACGCTCCGGAAGGCTACTTCGCCAAGCGCTACCCGCGCAATGTCGTCGTGGTCGGCAAACGCGTCGGCGCACTCGGGCGCAAAAGGCGTGCGCTTTAAAAAAAGAAACCCCCTGTCGGCAAACAGGGGGGTTCCGCTGACGCTTGACACACAACGCGTGGCACGCATCGGTCCTGAGGGGACTGCCTCATTCTAGTTCGCCGCGAACTGGTGTCAAGCGCGATCAACAACGAACTCAATGGATCGCGATTGCCATGAATATCAGCTTATCCGCGTATTCCCGCGCTGCGTGCGGTTTCATTCTCTTAAGCAATCAGTCGAGCGACACGACGCGATAACTCTGCGCCCGTGACGATCTCCCTCTCCCGTCCGGCAATCGACGTCGAGCGCGCCACGAGCGCGCCGACGTCAACGCGCGACGTGCAGCTGCGCCCGCGCGGCCGCGCACGCGACGTCGCGTTGCCGGATCGGGTTTGGCCGGGGGATATTCCCACACCTGCGCCGCCGAATTCGCCGCGAATCCTGCGCACGTTGTCACTGCGCCTTGAGCGCTACCTCGATCGACCGGCGCGCTGGCTTCCCGCGCTGAACGCCGCGAACGGCTCGCGGCGCCAGCAGCGAAGTGAACGCCGGATTGCGTGCGCGCAGCTGCTGCGGGCCATGATCAAATACTGCGATCTGGCCACCCTCCGCGTCGGCATTCCGGCCGCCACCGGCTGGGTCGATCTCACCCTGCCGTTCTTTGCCGACCAGGCCGGTCTCGGAGTGCGGCGCGCCGAACGCGCGCTTCGGGACCTGCAGACTGCCGGCCTGGCCAAGATCCGTCGCCAGTGTGCGCTGCAGGAGTCGTTCGCGGGCGATCGCTACAAGGGACTGGCGGCGATCAAATACCTGCCGCCCGCACTGTTCGACGCATTCGGCATGCGCGCATGGCTCCAACATGAGCGTAGCCGCGCGCACTTGCGCGCACAGCGGCGTGCCACGCAACAACACAAGCGCGAACGTCGTGCGGCCGCGGCCGGACTCGTGGCGTCGCTCCCCGAGAAGTCGTCACAGCGCTTCGTTGAGCGCGACCAGGCCCGTCGGCTGGCCGATTACGAGCGCAGCGTGATGCTGTGCGCCGCCCAGTTGAAATCGACCCATCCCGAGTGGGATCGGGACGCCTGCTACGCCGAAGCGCGTCGGCAGTTAGCACCGCCCACCTGATCTTCGCTTCCCCATAAACCACGACCTTTCGATCGCTGTCGCGAGGGCGGCGCTTGGTCTGCGGGCCCGCGTTCGGCATGTTGCCGGCCGAGACGACGTGCTGAGCGATGGCAAGGACGGCATTTGCCCCGCGCGCGCGTGCCGTTGTGCGGCGAAGCTGTGGATAAAGGCAGTTAAATGTCGGGTCTGATCGTAGTTAATTGTCGGCTCTTAATCAGAAGCTATCTCTAACTACCTAGGCAAATCCAGCCTCGCCGGCGTGCCGGCGAGGAATCACGCGGGCATTCGCCCGCTTGCCTGGACAAACCAGCGGTCCCCGAGCGCTCGCCTCCGGCAGGCCGTAAGCGCCACGGCGTCCATGGGCCGCCGCGGCGCAACGGCGCGTAAATCACCGGCGGCCGGCACGCCGGCCACCGGCTCAACGCGCGCGTGCGCGCGCCTGGCTGCCCGTGACGACATCGGTTATCCATCGCAGCGAAGTCAGCAGAACGGGGGTATTTCATCAACGCAACTAACCGTCAATCGCAGTCGGCCCTTCGACCATGCGCCCTGCTCCTTTCCCCGCCCGAGTCTGCAGGAGGAAGCCATCGCCGACCACCATGATCGTCGACTCGACCAAAGCGCTCGGCTACCTATCGCGAGTACGTGCGGCGCGATGGCGCCGACACTGACCTCGAGACATTTCTACGCCTGTATTTCGTGCGCGCGGCAGACACCAACATCCGGATCCCGAAAGCGCTCTGCGCCGCGTTGTTGGCGGCACTCATCAGCGACGACCTCACGGGTGCCAACACCGACTGTCCGGATCGGCACCCCGCGGAACTTTCAAAATCGCACCGATCATCCGTTACCATTCCGCCGTATTGGAATAACCCGATAACCGATTATGATCACTCAACTACAAGACCTTCAGGCACAACTGCGCGAATTGAATATCCGTCTCGCGGACGTCAAGAAAAACGAGCGGGCGGCGTATTTGGCCGCCGTTCAGGAGCACGTTGCGCTCTACGGCATCACGGAAGACGAACTGCTGCGTGCGGCGGGCTTCCGGAAATCGCGCAAACGGCGGGCGCCGGCGAAGTACTACGACCCGTCGTCGGGCAAGTCCTGGTCCGGGCATGGCCCGCGCCCCAAATGGCTCGAGGGGAAGAATCTTGACGACTTCCTCGTCGAGCGAGCCGCGAAGCCGTGGTGGCCCGGCGAAGAAGCATAGGACGAGCAGGGGCCGCAGTTCCGATCGACCCTGCGGGCAACGCCGCGCCCTGCGATTCAGAACAACGATGAGTTGGACCGGACGTCGGTCCCGGTGCGGGCGTTGCGGTCGGAGGCCTTCGGCGCTGGCTCTACCACCATCTCGTCTGCGAGAAACAACTGCAACATCGCGCGCGCGGCTTCGACGTTCGATGTGGTGAGCCACTCCTCCCAATTGTCGGACCGCAGGATCACGATCGATCGCTTCTCGTCGCCTGGCTTGTGCATGGGCGACATCACCAGATGCGTGTCCGCGTCGCCCCTGACCATAGACATCACGTGCATTTCTGATCCATCAGGATTCCGTAGTGTCCGCCAAATGCCGGCGACGCACATCGGCCGCCAACCCGCCAGGCCGATGCGGTGCCAAACGTTCTTCCCGGTCTCGTAGCACGGTTCGTAGATCCAGTCGGCCAGGATCAAGCAGCGTCGGCCGGCGCGCAACGCGGGCCCGTATAGCGGCGATTTGCCCAAGTTGTCGTCGCGCACGTTCATCGTGCTGCGCATGATCGGCGGCTTACGCCCGGCCTCCTTCGCACGCTCGACGTTCGCTTTCTGTAACGCACGCGGCCAGAAGCCGAACCCGGCCAGCAGCGACGTGATCTCGCCATCGACGTCAGCTAAGATCGGCACGAGATCGTCCTGGTAGATCTCCGGTTGGCATGGTGTGCGCCGGAACAGGTCGATCTGAAAGCGCGATCCCTTTAGCGAGTCCCCATACCGCGGTTCAAGCGTCGCTCGTCCGAGTCGCTCGCCGCTGCTCATCCCACTCCAGTTCAACCGGCGATCCGCACAGCGCATACGTCGCGTGTTCGCGGTCGTGCGTATCATCCGGATGCCGCACTTCGCCGCGGTGTCCGCAATCGGAACACCTCCTTTGCGCCGCCCCGAGACAACCCGTACACGTAGAGCCGCCGGCTGGGTCTTGTTGCATAAGCCTCCGTCACAAAACCCGACCAAATGTCGGGTTCAATTGCTATAGCACGACGTTTTGTCGGGCCATGCGCCGGTCGTCATCGACTGGACTCTCACCCAATTGATGCTAAAATTGATGCTGAATCGAATCAAAGGAGACATCATGCGCACCACCGTTACCGTCGACGACACCCTCTACGCGCGAGCACTCGAGCTCGCCGAGCCGGGCATGCCGCCGGCCGATCTGTTCCGGGCCGCACTGGAAACGTTCGTGCGTGTCCAAGCCGGCCAACGCTTGGCTGCGCTCGGCGGTCGCGCGCCCGACATGCCGGATGTGCCGCGCCGCAACCCTGAGGCGCCCGCCCGATGAGCGTCCTGGTCGACACGTCCGTGTGGGTTGAGCATTTCCGGCGGCCGCTACCGGCGCTTATCGAGCTGCTGCGCATCGATAACGTCTTGACGCATCCGCTGGTGATGCTCGAACTCACATGTGGGACGCCGCCCGAACCGCGGGCCCGCACCTTGGGGGATCTCGCGCTGTTGCGTCAAACGCGACTCGCGACGGCAGCTGAGGTGGCGGACTGGATCGAGCGGGAACGGCTGTATGGGCGCGGATGCGGTGCCGTGGATTGCACGCTGCTGGCGTCGGTGCTGTTGACCCCGAGTTCCTGGCTCTGGACGCGCGATCGGCGACTCGCGCAACTGGCGGAGCAATTCGGCGTCCTCTACGCACCGCCTGACCTGCATTGAGCGAAGCGGCTGCCGGCTTCTACAGGATCCGCAACTGCGCGCGGGCAAGTACTGGTGGGAAGCGCGCGCGGCCGGCGGCGCCGCGCCGCGGCTCGACCTAGACGGCGGCGGGGGATGCCGCCAATGTCGTGAAAGGCGCGGCGTCGTGACTATCCCGCCGTTCGCGCGCACGTTGCAATGCCGAAATGAGCCGCGTGGGTGGTCGCGCGCATCAGACTCTCTGGCCGGACCCGGTCGGGGTCGTAAGTGACGGTTGCCGTTTTCCGGTCAAAATCAACGTGGACCGCACTCACGCCCGGGTGACGATCGTGCCGGCTGTATTGTTGGTGTCGGAGAGCGCGCCTTGATCCGCGCCCTTAGGTGTCACGTTGATCTGGAGCTGCGGAACGATCCTCGAGTTCTCCCCGTAGTGCAGGCCGACGCTGACCATCGCCAGCCAAGTTGCCGGGTCGGTAGTCCTGGCCGAGACCGTGAAGATTCTGGACCACGGCCGACTGGATGCACGACGATTCCCGTCGCTCGGGGAGTATGCGTGAGGCGCAATAAATGCAACTAACGGTCGAGCCAAACATCTCCATAAACAACAACCTCGCACTCTCCCAGCTTAAGCTTCCAATAAATTGGTTGCAATTGACTGGCATTGTTAGATAGATATTAGCTATGGTTGATTCCTGACATCAGCTCCCGCCCTTACTCGCCCCGATGTACCATGCTGAAGCCCGTGCAACCTGGCGCGCGGCCGATAGCCGGCTGTTGCCGGCTTTCCGTTCGAGCGGGCTGAGGTCGCTTACGTTGGAATCGCCCCACCAATTTTGCTGCGAAGCCATGCAGTGTAGTGAGTCCGTTCCAACGCATCCTTAAATGTTCCCGTCTCCAACGAGTACGACGACACCTTGCCACCTTCCTCTTCGAACTCACGAACATACTGAGCGCGCTGCTCTGGCGTCAGTGCCTTGATCACGGCTGAAATAGCCCTCGCACGAGCTTCCGCGACCGCATCCGAATCGGAGGATGAATCTCCAATGCCATTCGGCGCGCTCCGCATTTCGACTACTTCGATGGTTTCGATTTCACCGCCGCCTTCGAATACGGTGCGCGCATAGCCACCAGCACTTCCTCGGATCTTCTTAGTACGCTTGCGCTCCTCAACATACGTTACGGTCTTTTGCGCACGATCCGGATCGTGCTGAATCCAGTCGACCGCCAGTCTGTCAGCGATTCCAAGCTTGACCAGCCGGCGATACGTCTCCGATGCACGGATTGCCGCTTGCTCTTCTCCACCATCGTCGTACATCGAGCGTTGCGGATTCTCCTCCACCAGAAATCGAATCTTCGAGACGCGGCGATTTTGTCGCTCATACTCTGCAGTAACCAAGATGTTCGAAACCGTATTGACCTCCTTCACTGCCTTCTTTATCACCTCAGCATTGAAATGCTTGAACTCGTCGTAGGTAGATGCTTCTGCACCGAGGAGCTTTCGCCAGATCTCGACGGAGATCCATCCGGTCGAGCCGGTTCGCTTGAATCGAAGACAGTTTTCGTAAAGTGCGAGCGCGTAGGCGCCGCTGAACTGCTTCTGCACGTTGATGTTGATCAGCAGGTAGATCTCTGGGTTGGCGAGCTTATTTGCCAACGCGTTGCTGTACTCGTAAGTAACGATCCCGTTCCGAATGTTTGCCGAGCTGAGCAAGGTCGTAACCCCCCACTCTTCATCCCCTGCAGCATGCAAGATGTCGAATTCGATCGGCGTGGAGGAGATCTTCCGTAAGGCTTCTTTCAACGCACCGGTATTCTTGCTGTCGAACCCGAGCATCTCGCTCATGATGCCCACGGGAATCTCGTGCACCGTCTTAGTTAGAAGGTCGTCGTACGCATTTAGCAACAACACATTCGACAACTTCCGGCCGAGCAGACCGAGATCGCCTCCGACGTGAACCGTGCCGACGTGCTTCCGCAATTCGCTGGAAGTCACTTTCGCCACTGCCGTCGCAGTTGATTTTGGTTTTGGTTTTGTAGACGCCATACGGTCCTCAAGGGTTGCGCAGCATTGTAGGCGTCGAAAGTCATGTCATCAAGACTATCGACATGACCTTTCTAAGCTTCCCCCATAGACCATGACCTGTTGACGATGGTCGCTCGACCGCGGCGCCCCATAAACCATGACCTTTCCAGGCTTACCCCACAAACCACGACCTATCGGACAAGCCTATGCGGCCCCCCATAGACCGTTACCTTTCGCGGAAGGATTCCTACCGGTCCGCCGCGCACACGGGGAGTACCGGCGTGCCTTCTTCCCCATAAACCATGACCTGTCCGCACTCTTACGTGCTCCAATGGAGCCTCTGATCGGCGACCGCCCCATAAATCACGACCTTTGAATCTGCAATGTGAGGGAGCCCGCTGGATTACCCCATAAACCATGACCTGAGGCGTTAGAAATGGCCGCTCGATCACCTCATTTCCCCATAGAGCATGACCTTTGAGATGGATACGTGATCATGGTTGCCCACTACGCCCCATAGATTACGACCTTTGAGAAGTGCCCGTGAGCCGGCGCAGGCCATTGCGGACCAAACTGACCATGTCACTTCGCCCCATAAACCATGACCTTTCGGGAGACCGAAAAATATCCTTTTAAAATCAAATGGTTATGCGAAAGTGACTGCTCACTAGGGGAGCATCAATGCCCCATAGATCACGACCTTTTGAACCGATTACGGCCGAATGCGGCTGCCCTTTTCGGGCCTCCCCACAGAATCCGACCTTTCTGCCCCAGAAACCATGACCTTATGGCTTAAACCCGGACAGTGTCGCAGGAGGTAAATTGTTATTAATCATATAGTTATGGAATATTATTAATGTGTTGGAAGCTGTCCCCCACAAAGCGTTACCTTACCCCACAAACCATGACCTCAGCGCTAGGCCTGACCCCATAAAGCATGACTATTGGTCCCACAAAGGATGACCCAACTACCGGCAGAGGCTTGTCTGGAAAGGCTGTGTGGACCGCAAAGGTTTTTAAAGGTGGTGTTTTCTTAAAGACAACAACATGGTGTTGTTTTCATGAGATACACGGAGACAACACCGCCACCATCAGTCCTCAGGGGCCTGCGCGTTGAAGGAGCGGGACCAATCAACGACCAGCGCTTTGATTTTGTCCGCCAGGTCGGCCTGCGCCGCGCCGGTAATGCCTTTCAGTGTCAACTCAGTGCGCCCGTCAGGGAATTGTTTGAGAATGCCAATTTCCGTTCCGTCCTCAAGCCTGAACGGAAACTTGGATTGGTAGTGCACCTTGCTTCGCCCGGGGGACTTCGCCCTCGCCTCCTCCGAGGCAACTTGCTCCAGCTTTCGAACGCTAACCTTGCCGTCGACGACCTCATGCAGCCAGTGCTCCGCGACAGCCTCGCCGGCACGATCGAAGATCAGCTTCAGGTTGTAAGCGTGAGAAAGCTTGACCACGTCGGCTTGCTTTGCCATTCGCTCCAGCAGTTTCGCAGGCATCGTCGTTAGCTGTAGAACCTTACTCACGTGCTTCGGGTCGCGCCCGACCGCAACCGCCAGCTCGTTCTGGTCCCGGTAGACCTGGTCGTCGAGCAGCTTTTTCCACGCATACGCGTCGTCGAAATCGGTCTGCTCGTCACGGTCCTTATTTGCGTGATAGGCACGCAGGTAAAGATTTTTTGCCTCGAGTACGTCGTCAACTACTTCGGCGTCGATGAACTCATCGCGTCGCCGAATTGCTGCGCGCACCCGGCGTCCGCCGTCGATAATTACCCATTTATCGGGATATTGTGGGAGGCGCGTGACCTTGATAGCTTCCAGTTGTCCCTGGGACGCGAAGCTCTCCGCAAGCGCTCCGATCGTTTGATCGTCGTAGAAGACCCGCGGATTGTATGGATTTGGGATCGTGTCCGTGACGCGAATTTTCAGCGGTCGACGGTCGGATGCGACCGTCCCCTCCTCTGACCCGGCCGGGGTAACGCGGCTCGCAACGTCTTCCGGAAGTACGTGTGCTGCTTCACGATGAGCGATTTCGACGACATTGGCAGTGGTCAACCGCTCAGTCGCGGCCTCCTTCTGCGCTGCCATCCCTGCCCGCACCCGGCTCGTCAGATCTAGTTTTCTTCCGCTCATGCGCGTGCTCCTTCCTCGTCGACGCCTGCGTTTCCTGCATGCAAGTCGACAACAGCGTCGAACAGCGCCTTGAAGTCTTGTTTGGCGGCCTTAACGTTCCGAAGCCCCTTCACGTCGAATACAGTTCGGCCAAACGCTGCGGTCTGACGGTAAACCTCACGCCTGGGAATCTTTTGATTCAGCACTGTCACGCCGCTTTCAGACAGTAACGCAACCATTTGCTCGCTCAGCGCCGATCTTGATTCATATTTATTTAAAAAAATGGCGAATTTTCCATTCGGATTGACTACTTGAGTTCGTTCGATCAAGGAAATCATGCCTTGATTGCTCCACATCTCGAGAGGGGACACGTCCGTAGGAACAAGAGTAACGTCCGCGACAGCAAGAACCCGACCAGTCGTCAGGTCTGCGATGTTTGGCGGGCAGTCGACCACGACGATGTCGTAATCGTTCGAAAGGGCCGAAATTTCGTTTCCAATCATTTTCCCCAGTTTTCCGAGCGAGACGACGCGAAACGGCAACGGTTGGTCTTCTCCTGCCGTTGCTGCCCAGTTCATGCAGGACTGTTGATCATCTGCATCCGCCACGAGCACTTTGTAGCCTTGATCGTGACATGCTCCAGCCAGATTTATCGTGGTCGTCGTCTTACCAACACCACCCTTTTGGTTTGCTACCGCGAATACCAAGCCCATATTGGAATCTCCTAAGTCGGTCCGTCAGTACGAACATCGGCCGCGCGTTCTCCACGTGGAGAACGGATAGATCAGGCGGAGCGTAGCCGAGAAAATCAATGAACACAAATAACGTGTGTTATTCAAACAACATACATCGTTCTCCACGTGGAGAATCGTGGATCGCGCGGCGACCACTCATACTTTCGAAATCCGGGTCGACGCATCGACGACCATTCACGCTAGGCTGAGGGTGCGAATTTCTCCACGTGGAGAACGGCGATGCTGGCCGGGATGGGACACTGAACGCGCCGCACGCGTAGCCATTCGATGACTGGCCGATTCTCCGCGCCGGAACGTATCACCGAATCGCTAGGTGGAGATTCGGCCGATACCGCATGCAGGCCGAGTTCGTAAGCGCCATTCTCCACGTGGAGAATCCATCGAGTCGCCCTCCAGCCGATTCGGGTTACTTTAATCTTCGAGCGGTGGCAGGGATTTGGGATTGGCGAGCCAAGTCCGATTGAGCCCACCTTGAGTCAAGAAAGTCAAACGCCCTCGAGGCTTCACGCCATCCTTTAGCGTGGCAGGTCAGGCCCGCAGTTCCCGCACGCCTAGATGCGGCGGTTAAGCGTCCGATTCTTTGCTCCAGCGGGTTCATATCTTTCGTCACCTTGCTGGGGAGGAATGCCGCAAGATGCAAGAATGGTTTTAGACCGCGCTTGCGCCAACGGCATATCCCGCGCCCCGCTCGGAATGCCGCACCGAAGCAACCATTGGCGCTGAGCCAACTAGCTATTGCGCCCGCATTGTCCGTCCCAACGGATGGCATTGCCTGTGTTCTTTGTCGCCGGCGAGCGTCTCGTCCACACGCAGTACCGCCGGCTGGTCGAGCTCGATGGCGGCGGTTCGGTGCGCTAGGCGGGGGAGGGCGGTAAGTATTTCCGCGGAATGCGGGGACTGGTCGGCGAGATCGCAGAGCGTCACGCGGCAACCAGATTACTTGTCGGAGATCGTGCGCAGCTCAGTTACGCCGCTATAAATAATCGGATGCCAAAGTTCGACAGGCGTACGTTTGCAGCACTGTATATACATCTCGCTTATGGCCGTGTGCGAGGCTGGCCAGCCCGCACTTGGTGTTCACAACGGTGAGGCAATCCGAACCGCCGGTGCCGCAGCCGCTGCCCGAAGGGGACCGACCGGATCGGATGCATGCCAGATGCGGAGACATTGGTGCGGCTTCGGAAGCCGTGACGTCGTCGCGAAAATGAAGTAGGATTAAATCCTATTGATGTAGGAGGGTCGCCATGCGCACCACCCAGCAGATGAGCATCACGCTCCCGAACGAGATGGCCGACAACGTGCGCCAACGGGTCGCCAGCGGTGCCTATGCGACCGAGTCGGAAGTGATTCGCGACGCGCTGCGCGCGCTCGCCGCCCGCGACCGCGCGATCGATGCGTGGCTACGCGAGACCGTCGTGCCGGCGGCCGACGCGCTCGACGCGGATCCGTCGCGCTCACTGTCGGCGGCCGACGTCCGCGCGTCGCTGGCCAAGCGACGCACGTCGTCGCGTTGAGCGGCCTGCGCTACCGCGTCGTCTTCTCCCCGGAGGCGCGCGACCAACTGGCCGCGCTCGAGGACGCGATCGCCGCCGCCGGCGCGCCGCGCACAGCGGCCGAGTACGTCGACGCGATTGTCTCCTTCTGCGAGCAGCTCGCGCGCTTCCCTGCCCGCGGTGTGCCGCGCGACGACCTGCTCGACGGCCTGCGCGTCACGCACTATCGGGGCCGCACGGTGATCGCATACCGGATCGCCGGCGACCAAGTCGCGGTGCTTGGCGTGTACTACGGTGGCCAGGATTATGCGGCCGAGTTTCGGGCAAGCTTCGACGACTGAGGCGCCGGCTGGTCACCAATTTGACGGCGGCACACCGCCTGGGATGACTTTCCCATCCGGCCGGTCGATCAGTCAAGGCGCGGGCGTCGCTCAACGCCGCACTGCCTGCAACGCGAGCGCGGTGCGCATTTCCTCCCGCCACCTACTTTCGCTTTTCCCCCGAGCCTCCCATCCCAGCGTAGTTCCCGCAGGGGCCTGTACCTGTCAAGCCGCCTGGATTGACAGGTAACGGCCGGCTATGGCGGTGAGTGCTTGGATGCTGCAGGGGAGCAGGGCGGGTGGCGCCGGCCGTCCGCCCTGCCACGAACCCGGCTGCGACCGGGTTTTCTGCGCGCGTGCCCGACCTACTTGGCCCGGACGCCAACATCACGTCGGCGCGGGATCGGGATCATCCGATACGCCGGCTCGACCGTGTATTCCCTTGCCCCTCGGTTTTGCTCCGTGTTCCACGGGGCGGCCTGCGCCCGCCGACCCCGCAGGGGCGGCACGCCCCCTGAGACCGGCTTGGGCGGGGTTTGGGGGGCCGCCACCGGCGCGCGCCAGGCGCCGTGACGGAAATGTCCCATCTGATAACTGCGCTTAGCAGATGGGACACTTTGGGCTGTCAGCTTTGTTGGGCTACAGTCGATGGGAGGTCTCGTCCGGACTGGTTGAGCAGGATGCCGTGTCCATCCCGGATGAGCCCCGGCGTGTGTCGAAACGGGGGCAATCATCGATCACTGCGACGAAAGCGGAGAGTATCTTCTGACGGCGACAGGTGTGACGGTGCCATTATTTTCATTTCGAAGCGACGGAGACAAAAGGCTCAGATCTCGCGAGGTGGAAAGGAATCGCTGAAATCTTGGGACAGTTGCCGGTCCGATCTGTGGGCTTTGTGAAACAGTACTGCGACCTCTCACGATCTCGCAAAAGCCAAGTCGAGAAAGGCATTCAAGGGACATGTAGAGATATTTTCACCTAGTGTTTCACGGGAAATCGGGCCTTGCAGCACGGAAACATCCTCAGGGCAGTGCTCTTGAGGTCCGCGCCGACTTGCACAGGCCGAATGTGGTATTTGAGACGTGATTTGTAGTAAATGTTACATTCTTGCCCGATGTTGCTACCCCCCCTTTGGTCAAGGCCGACCGTTCGCGAGCAATTGTCCTACGACTGAACGTTGACCCACGCCTGCGTTATCCCACAATGATCCAAAGCGCGGTCAATGTGGCACTTTCCGCTTGGGAAGCACCGATTCGACGTCTTCGGAGCGAAGGGTGGTCCGTCCGCTGGCGTTCTAGGCAGGGGCGGCCTTCGATGTCGGTGGCGGACGCGAGTTCGCTGACGAAGCGCGCGGCGAACAAAGCTCGTCCGCGCATGACGGTGCCTGAGTTGAGATCGAACCATTGGATACAGTTTAATCATCGACTACAATGTCATCATTGATGACATACTGGGAGGGTGCATGGCTGCAATGACCATCCGCAATCTCGACGAACCACTTAAGACTCGGCTACGCGTTCAGGCTGCGCGCCACGGTCGATCGATGGAGGAAGAAGCGCGTGACATTCTGCGGAGCGCGCTTTCCGTCGAACCGCCGCAAGGCAACACACTCGTCGACACGATCCGTCGACGGATCGCGTCATTCGGGGGTATCGAGCTCGAGCTACCCGCGCGTGAGCCAATTCGCGAACCAGACGAATTCGGCTCATGATCGTCCTCGATACCAACGTCCTTTCCGAGTTACTGCGACCGGCCCCGAACTTGCGCGTAGTGGACTGGTTTGCGGGGCAATCC
Source organism: Burkholderia sp. MSHR3999 (assembly GCF_000833595.1). Taxonomy (NCBI): domain Bacteria; kingdom Pseudomonadati; phylum Pseudomonadota; class Betaproteobacteria; order Burkholderiales; family Burkholderiaceae; genus Burkholderia; species Burkholderia sp. MSHR3999. The sequence goes on along the minus strand of NZ_JRFO01000004.1, from coordinate 10,992 downwards.
CGCGCCGCACTGTTCACGACCGCTCTTACACGAGGGGAAATGCTTTACGGCGTGCGCTTGTTGCCCACTGGCGCGCGCCGAAACGGTCTGATGACTGCCGTTAAGGCCATATTTGATGTCGACTTTGCTGGGCGGGTATTGAGCTTCGATTGGGACGCGGCTGACGCGTATGCAGAGATTGCCGCCGATCGACGGCTCGCTGGAACGCCGGTGAGTCAGTTCGACGCGATGATTGCAGCAATTGCACGATCGCGCGGTGCCGCAGTTGCAACCCGTAATATCAAAGACTTTACTGGCTGCGGGGTCGAGTTGCTCGATCCGTGGCAATGAACTGTATGGGCTATCAAGTTGACGGAGCTTTGTCCGAGAGGGGGCTTGCCCAGACGTTTAGGGGCGGGTAAACAGAGCAGAGCGAATTGACTCATGTGATCCAAGGGCTTCATATGCCCTTAGTACAACTGATTTTTCTTCTGCGTTTGTATCGGAATTGCAAACGTGCAGGCGAGTCGACTGTTAGGGAATTAGACCGCATAGATTGTCTGCGCCGATTGAATTTTGAGCACGAACACATGACCGGAGAACGGATCCTTCTCCAGCACGGTTTGCACCTTCGCGGCGAGCGAATTCAATCCACAGCGCATGTCCGTCGTACCGGCCGCGATCCAGATCCGGGTGTTCTGAGGCAAGCCGATCATCGTAGAATGCGATCAAGAACGGAGCGCAGCACGGCCGAATCCGGCGTGCCTTCGATACGAATCGACGTCTTTCCGTGCTGGATTTGGATCGAGCCAAGCGGTACGCCAGTCGCACCGGGAGTATCAATTGCCATTGGCGATGGAGCGGGCGGTGCGGTAGCTTCGTCAACGACCACCGGCAGTATCGCCTCCGGGTTCGCGTCGTCCGTTAAGGCGATGGTGAACAAGTCCACCATCGCCGTGGTCCAGCCGTTATGGATCGTCAGATATGACCCGAGTGTCAGCGTCGGATAGATACTCCCCACTTTCGTCGAAGTAATTTTCCCCAGTTTTTTGTCTGACGGCGCCGCGGTAGTGGCGCCGTCCTGTCGATCGCCGACCATATCGCCCTGGAGATCCGTCGTGGGGGTATCAGTGGTCGAGCTGGAGGAAATGATGACGATTCTGGAATTGCATCGGCAAGGGCTGAGTATTTCGGCCGTCGCTGCTCGACTGAGTATGGACCGCAAGACCGTTCGTAAATACATCAGGAATGGCGTTCAGGCGCCACGTTACGGTCCGCGCGCGCGCCGCGACCGTGCGTGGTCGATCCGTTCGTCCACTACGTCACCGAACGTGTACGCGAGTTTCCCGACCTGAGCGTCGAACGTCTGCTGCGCGAGATCCGGGCGATGGGTTACGCGGGCGGCCGCACGGCGCTGGGCGACCTGGTTCGGGAAGTCCGGCCGCCGCGCCAACGCGGCTTCGAGGTGCGCTTTGAGACGCCCGCCGGTCATCAGGCTCAAGTGGATTTCGCGCACTTCAATGTCGAGTTCGACGACGCGCCCGGCCAGCGGCGTTCGATCTGGCTGTTCTCGATCGTGCTTGGGCACAGTCGCTATCTCTGGGGACGTTTCGTCGAGCATCAGGACCTGCAGACCGTCCTGCGCTGCCACATGGAAGCGTTCGAGCACCTCGGCGGCGCTCCGCGCGAGATTCTGTACGACCGGATGAAGGCGGCCGTGCTGGGCGAAGTCGAGAAGCACATCGTCTACAACGCGAAGCTGGTCACGTTTGCGTAGCACTACGGCTTCGCGCCGCGCGCCTGCAAGGCGTATCGCGCCAAGACCAAGGGCAAGGTCGAGCGGCCGTATCGCTATATCCGGCAGGACTTCTTCCTGGCGCGCCGCTTCCAGAACCTCGCCGACCTGAACCGCCAACTGGGCGAGTGGGCTCGACATGGTCGCCAATGTCCGCGTGCACGGCACCACACACCGCGTCGTCGCTCAACACTTCAGCGAGGAGCGTCCCACTCTGCAGGCGTTGCCGGCCGGCACCGTCAACGGCGTGATCCGGCTCGAGCGGTGCGTGAGCCACGAAGGTCTGGTCTCGGTCGGTGGCAACTACTACAGCGTGCCCGATCGTACACGCAAGCGCACGCTCGACGTCCACAGTCTGGCTCACGAGATCCGCATCTACGAAGACGGTGAACTGCTGGCGGTTCATCCCGTGCTGGAAGGCCGGCGACGAACCTCGCTGTTACCCGGTCATCGGCGCGCAAACCAGCGTAAGCAACCGGCACGACACCCAGCGCCATCGGTGACGGCGGCCGTGGCTCGACGGCCCCTGTCGTTCTATGACCAAGTCGCAAGACGCCTTGCGGATGCCGGGAGGGCCGCATGAGCAGCATGCCCGCCTCGACACTGGAACGCATCCGACGCTATCTCGTCGGCTTGCGCATGCCGCGCGCGCTCGAAACGCTGGACGCCACCCTGAACCGCTTCGAGCAAGGCGACAGTTCGATGCTCGAAGTGCTGGAAACGTTGCTGGGCGAGGAGTTCACAACACGCGAAACCCGCCGCATCCGCATGGCGCTGCAGACCGCGCGACTCGGCACGATCAAGACGCTGGCCGGCTATGACTTCAGCTTCCAGCCAAGTCTGGATCGCGATCGCATCATGACGCTTGCGCAACTTGAGTTCATCGAACGACGGCAGACCGTTCACTTCCTGGGGCCGCCCGGCACGGGTAAGTCGCACCTGTCCATTGCATTGGGCGTGGAAGCCGTGCGCGCCGGCAAGAGCGTCTACTTCGGCTCGCTGGCCGAGATTGTGAACTCGATGGCCAAGGCCGAGCGGGAGGGCAACCTGGCGCAGCGCGTGCGCTTCCTCGCCCGTAACAGCCTGTTGATCGTCGAAATCGGCTATTTGCCGTTTGGGCGCGAGCAAGCGGACCTGTTCTTCAACGTCGTCGCCAAGCGCTACGAGCGCGGTGCCATCGTGTTGACGAGCAACTTGCCGTTCACGCAATGGGCCTCGGCGTTCGCCGACGACCAGACGCTGACGGCCGCGATGCTCGACAGGCTGCTGCATCACGCGCACATCGTGCAAATCAGCGGTGAGAGCCATCGCTTAAAGGACAAGCGCAAAGCAGGACAAACGAGCACGCGGGCCGGCGCGAAGGCAGCCGCGTGACAGGAGCCCGGGTGGGTCAGTTTTACTTCGGCGATTCGCCGGAAAGTGGATCAGATTTAAATCGGCGTTGACAGGTACGCCCATCCGTAATTGCCGGGCTATGGTGAGGTAATAATGCGCGAAGGCCGCACTTTTGACGTGCCGAAGCAAGCGCAACAAGACTGGCCCGATGCCCAGTCGGGTAATCGCGCGCAGCAACCAGCGCAGGTTGAAGCCCGTCGCGCACAGCCCCGCATGCAACGCATTGCCACGCGCGAGCAGGCGCGGCAACGGACCGGAGTTCGCTGGTAAGGTGCTGGATGCATGGGCCTACGAAGCAGGTGTCACGCTGTCGTTCATTCGGCCTGGCAAGCCGGTCGAAAATGCCTACATCGAGAGCTTCAACGGGCGGTTCCGCGATGAATGCCTGAACGAGCACTGGTTCGTCTCAATGCGCCACGCCAAGCGGCTGATTGAGGAATGGCGAGTCGAGTACAACACCGGGCGGCCTCATAGTTCGCTTGGCTATCTGACGCCTGCGCAGTTCGCCCAGGCGCACGATGAGAAGCAGCAGTTTTTAACCTCGGACTCCAACTGCAGTTCGGACTAAAACGGGGGGCAGGTCAGTGTGGAACGAGTGCTTTCTTGCCCACTCAGGAATACCGGTGGCGCGTGCAGACTTCGACGTGGGTACGCGCTGGGCGTCAGCTTCCCGCTGCATTTCCGCCGTGCCTAGCCATTGCTCGCGGTATTCGCTCCGCGCGACACTGCTGCACGCGAGCAGCACGATAGCGCCGCATATTGCGAGGAGTCGGTAAGTCAGATAGCGGTTGTGCATCGAAAGCCTGATTGTTCTTTGCTTGTACGGGTTCAACGGGTCATGTGATGCGAATGCGAACGGGGCGTTGCTTCGGTGTTATTCGCTGTCGGGATTGATCAAGAACGCTGTTCGTTCACGGCCGGCGATCCATGCAGGTTCGCGTCCGCGACCGCTCCACGTTTCGCCTGTCGCGGGATTGCGATATTTCGTCGGCGGTTTGACTCGCGGCTGAGACCGCGTCGTGCCGAAGATCTCGCGCGAAGCAATATCGAATTCCGCAACCAAGCGCTTGATTTCCTCGATGACACCCGCTCGCGCCTGGAATTTAACGGTGGCGATCTGGGCGTCGAGCGCGTCGCGTTGCCGGAGCAGTTCTTCGTAGGTTGGCATAGGATTGTGTGGTTGAATATGATAGCTATGAATGACATAGCTCGTCCGATGCGAAGTCAAGTACCCGTGTTTCCTGCGCCGTGCGGCGACGATGGCGCTCCGGCTCGGTCAGAATTTCGATGCTTTCCACGTAATGACTAGGCTTACTGATAGGCACAAGACTATCCCTTATTTTAAGAAAGTCCTCATGTCCTCAGATACGTGGGGCCGCTCCAATCACGAACACGACGTACCGGTAATGTTTCTGACCTTCGCCCTGGTTGCGCCCCTTCTGGCTGTCGGAAAAGAAACTCAGATGTGCGGGCGCGGTCTTCTCAGATGGTGTCGTTATGGACATCTGTCGAACACCTGATTCGCAACATTGATGAGTTCGTTCTAGCGCGTGTCCGGAGTTACAGGGGCAAGTCCACCCACAGTAACCTCTCGCTCGCGATCAACATCATCACAAATATCGACCAATCTCGAGTCAGTCATTGGCAAACGCGAAACGCGAATGCGCTCGCTCGCTTCGGTGACGATACGAAGAGAGTCATAGACGAATCTGTCGTCTGCAGTTGCCTCAAGTAACTGCGCCTCGGCCCGTAGGCGTCGATCTTGTCTCGGATTGTGTGGAAGGATGAATGTCATTCGAATTTCAAATGCGCAAAAGGGAGATCTGCCCCCGCCAAGAACGCCCCCACCCACTATCGGTTAGCCCTCACCCAAGAAGGCGAGCAGATTGTCGCCACTGTATACACGGCCCCCAACCTGCGAGATCCGGAATTGACGATCTTTGACGCCGTCGAAGTGTTGCTACTCATGGGGCTCGTTGTTTCGCGAGCGGCTTGAAGTCTGATAAGCACGGCGTGTAAGGTGAACACCAGGACTTTCGGATGCCAATCTATTCCTACTGATTTCGCCGGCTCACATGCATTGTCAGGAAACCTCGATTTCTCGACTCTGACTGCCCCGCAATATCGTCGTGGTCGCTGCGATGAACGCCTCTATTGGCAACGGAGATGACGCCTTGGCCTATGAACTACAACAGCCCGCATATTCCAATTCGCATTGGCACGGGCCACCAGCGCGCTCACCGAAGCGCCGCGACCAGCAGCACTTCGGTTTACCTGAAAATCAGGACTGGGTGGCGTTCGATGCCGCAGCCTGGTGATGATGGTGGTGGCGATGGTGATGCTTGTGCTTCATCGGTGCAGTGCTGTTTGCCGCTTGGTCCACCGGCGGCGTCGCATTTTGCTTGACCATCGGTGCGGGCGCCATCGTTGTACTTTGCGAGGGCGCCATTTGGGGATTCGACGCCTGCGCGTATGCAGCGAGGGAAAACAGACCAGCCAGGGCGACAACCGCGATTTGTTTCTTCATGGGGAACCTCGATGTTGGAATCACGTGGGGGATTATGTGCCCACGCTGCCAGAACGGCGCACATTGTTCTTTGGTTGACGAGGCCCAAATGAATCAGACTGCATATGACAATTGTTGATATTCATTGCATTATGCTTTCATTGGCCGAGCATGTCTCACGGTCAGGTAAAACGTCGTTACGACCTCTTACGCATATTTCGCCAGTGCGCCGCTGCGTGGCGTACTGGCAAGAAATTGAAGTACGGCATAGACGGGCGCTCTGAGATGCCCATGGCGCCTCAACTGTCCTTTTTGTCTATTCGGACGCCTGAACTGCACCGAATTTTGTGGAGGCTCGGATTCTTGAGAGAATCGAGCCATGAACAAGAAGACAACCAAGTTTTCCCCGGAAGTGCGGGAGCGCGCAGTGCGTCTGGTACGTGAGCAGCGTAATGAACATCCTTCGATGTGGGCGGCGGTCGAATCGATTGCGCCGATGATCGGCTGTACGCCGCAGACGCCGCTGGATTGGGTCAAGCGCGAGGAGATCGATCGTGGGGAATTGAAATGAACGCGTCCCACCCGAGGCAGTGAAAGCAGAGGAAGTGGGTGGATCCTCACGGGCCGACGGCATCGAAGTGCCCAGGTGGAAAATGCAAGCATTTCCCGGCAACCGGAGGATCCACGATGAACAGTATGGCCGTAGGCGTAGATATCGCCAAGCAGGTTTTCCAGGTGCATTACGTCGATCAGGAAAGCGGAGAGATCGTGAACAAGCCGATCAAGCGGGCAAAGTTTCTGGAGCACTTCGCCAACCGTGCGCGGTGCCTGATCGGAATGGAGGCGTGTGGTGGCGCGCACCACTGGGCCCGTCAATTGACGAAGCTGGGTCACGAGGTGAGGCTGATGCCGGCGCAGTTCGTGAAAGCGTTCAACATTCGCAACAAGAACGATGCGGCGGACGCGCGGGCGATTTGGCTGGCGGTGCAGCAGCCGGGCAAGCCGGTGGCGGTGAAGAGCGAGATGCAGCAGGCGATGTTGGCGCTGCACCGCATGCGTGAGCAGTTGGTGAAGTTCCGCACGATGCAGAGCAACGGACTGCGCGGTTTGCTGACGGAATACGGCGAGGTGATGAGCAAGGGCCGGGCGAAGCTGGACAAGGAAATACCGGCCGTGCTTGGCCGGATCACCGAGCGCTTGCCGGCGGCGCTGATCGAGACGTTGCGCGAGCAGTGGAACGGGTTGGCGAGGCTGGACGAGCAGATTGCCGAAATCGAGCGCCGGATGCGCGACTGGAAGAAGGAAGAGCGGGCCGTAAAGGCGATCAGCGAGATACCCGGCGTCGGGTTGCTCACGGCCACGGCGGCGGTGGCGATGATGGGCGATCCGAAAGCGTTCAGCTCGGGGCGAGAGTTCGCGGCATGGGCCGGATTAGTGCCCAAGCAGACCGGCTCGGGCGGCAAGGTGAACCTGCACGGAATCAGCAGGAGAGGCGACACATATTTGCGCACGCTGCTGATCCATGGTGCGCGAAGCGTGTTGACGCATGCGAAGGAGCCCGGCCCGTGGGTCGAGCAGATGAAGAAGCGGCGGCCGATGAATGTGGTGATCGTCGCGCTAGCGAACAAGATGGCGCGCACGATCTGGGCGGTACTGGCCCATGACCGGCCGTATCAGAAGGACTACTTGAGCGTGAAACCGGTCTGAACGGCTCAGGCGAGGTAGAAGACCAACGTTTAACACAGGGTGAACGTCGAAAGGTTGCGCAGCAATCGAGTGTGATGACAAGTCAGGTAGGACCGGGACTTGCTAAACCTGAATCACGTGACGAGCTTCGAGCTCGCCAGGAGAATGAGGGGCGAGTCAGCGGATTTCATAGAGGCCCGCAGCGGCAGGATCGGCTGCAACAAGGCCGGATATAGAGCTGCAGCCATCCTGTCTGTCTGAACATTCGAAAACTGTTGCAAACGGGACGCGTTCATATAGAACGTGATGGCGTGAGCACGGCCGAGCGTGAACGCATCAAGGTCCTGGAGCGTGCGGTCAAGGAACTGCGCCGTACCAACGAGATTCTCAAGCTGGCGAGCGCATTTTTCGCCCAGGCGGAGCTCGACCGCCGTTTCAAGTCCTGAAGGCCTTCATTGATCAGCATCGCGACACCTTCGGGGTTGAGCCGATCTGCAAGGTTTTGCGGATTGCCCCGTCAGGCTACCGACGCCATGCAGCACAACTTCGCGATCCGTCGAAACGCTGCGCCCGCGCGAAACGCGATGAGCTTTTGCAACCGGAGATCAAGCGTGTCTGGCAGGCCAACATGCGGGTCTACGGCGTGCCGAAGGTCTGGAAGCAGATGAACCGGGAAGGCATTGCGGTGGCACGCTGCACGGTCGGACGGTTGATGAAGCTGCAGGGCTTGCGCGGCGCAGTTCGCGGTAAGCGTGTTCGCACGACGATTCCAGATGTGAGCGCGCCGCACCCGCTGGACCGAGTCTACCGGCAGTTCAAGGCTGATCGACCGAATCAGCTCTGGGTGTCGGATTTTACGTATGTCTCGACATGGCAAGGCTGGCCGTACGTGGCATTCGTAATCGACGTGTTTGCCCGTCGCATCGTCGGTTGGCGCGTCAGTTCGTCGATGAGCACGGACTTCGTTCTGGATGCGCTTGAACAGACGCTGTACGCGCGCCAACCGGGCGACGATGGGGCATTGATACACCACTCCGATAGGGGGGCTCAATACGTCCGCATTCGGTACAGCGAACGTTTGGCCGAGGCGGGTATCGAGCCGTCCGTCGGCAGCCGTGGCGACAGCTACGATAACGCGCTGGCTGAAACGATCAACGGTCTCTACAAGACGGAACTGATTCATCGACGCGCCCCGTGGAAAACGCGGGAATCCGTCGAACTGGCGACCCTGGAATGGGGGGCCTGGTACAACCATCATCGGCTGATGGAACCGCTCGGCTATATCCCGCCTGCCGAAGCCGAGGCAAACTATTACAGGCAACTCAAAAATGATGCTGAAGTGCCCGCATTAACTTAAACCAACCGGCCTCCATGATTCCCGTCGCGGTTCAGATTGCATGGCAAGACTTAACAATAGTTGATCAACAGGGCGGCAGGCCGCTGCTACAAGGACTGCCTCTGTCGCTGCCCCGTCTGATAGCGCGCTCATCGGAATTGACGATTGTTGATCACGCCCGCCGCGCAAATGGCATAACATCCTAGTAGATTGCGCGCGAACTAAGGCTGAGTTTGGGGTGACGCCTTGAAAACGATACTTCATCGAATCGGCCGGTATCGCTTACGACGTGATGAAGTAGTACTGGAACTTGTGGGAACTCACGACCACGGTGTCCAGTGATTACGTGCGTGAGGAAAAGGTCATCCACAAGCGATCTGTTCCGATCAGTGTGCGCGACGAGTAGAACGTTTACCCCTGCAAGATGTGAGATTTTTCCATAGTGTTTAGCTATCCGTGTTTCTGAACAGACCGACGGAAACCGCAGGGGGAACCCGGTAGGCATGCGTTGGTTCATCCAGAAGGAAGGTAGGAATCGAAGATGGGGAATGGTTTGTTACATGCAATTCAACTTTAAGGAGTCGAGATGAGTCAAGTTGACATTCTAAAATCACTCGAATCGCTCCTTAGCGAGCCGGTCGCGCAACAGGCACCGGCATTTCTCAACGAATCTCGCATCGCGGTGATTCACGGCTTCGATGGCGCACTAGCGAACGTGCTAGGCGGTATCGTGCATCTCTGTAAGACCTCGACGGGAACTGAGTCGCTTTTGCATGTATTGCATGCGTCGAACGTCACCCCCGATCTGCTTACCCGTGATCTTTCAGGTATGTTTTCCGGGGGAGAAGCAACGTCCAAACTGGTCGAGACGGGCAAGTTGGCGCTGCAACTCCTGTTTGGCTCCAAAATCCACGAGTTCAACGGCGTACTCTCCGGCGTCAGCGGGCTGATGTCGAAAAATGCGGCGCTGCTCGCCGAGATGGTAACGTCTTTTGTATTGGCGGCAATTAGGCACGCCGCGACCACCGCGGGACCGCTAACTACATCGAGTCTCAGCGCGGTGCTGGAAGCTCAGTCACGTTACCTGAAGGGACGCCTGTCTGAAAGGCTGCTTGGTGCGCTGGGGTTTGCTGGTATTGCCGCCTGGCTTAGCGGGGAAAGTCATCACCTGCGCGATGATATGCGCGCAACCGGGGCCGAGGTGAGGCGGGCGGAATCGGGTATCGAGCGGGAGGCCGCTACGCATAAGCGGAAATGGTTGTGGCTTGGTCTGATATTGCTGGCACTTTTAGCGCTCCTGTTTCTTGGCTTTTGCTCGAAGCGCACACCGGATATGTCTCAATCGTCGGACGCAGCGGCGCCGGCTTCGAGCACAGTGAGCGCTGTGGCAGACGCGATCCCCAAGGGCGCGGGGATCATCGCCGCGATGATGGAAGGGAAGCCCGAGCTCAAGATTTATTTCGAGTACGGCAAGGCGGAACTGTCGTCAGATTTTGCTGGCAAGGCTAAGGACGTCTTGGCATATTTGACGGACAACCCTTCGTCGAAGGCGAGTGTTTCGGGTTACACGGATTCGAGCGGAGACCCGACCTTGAACGCGGAGCTTGCAAAAAAACGTGCCGAGTCGGTTAAGGCGGCTCTGATGGCAGCCGGGATCGATGCATCACGCATCAGCTTGGACAAGCCGCTTGAGGTGAGCGGCGGCACGTCGGATTCGAAAGATCGCCGCGTCGAGATTCACGTCCAGTAACGCAGACGAGCACGCGCTGTATGCCGGCGAGGCTACGCGGCGCGTTATTCGTGTGAATTTCAATGATGCAGTTGCAACCGTTCGCGGCGTTTATCACACGGGCGATTTCGACGGTATGCCAATGCGCAATAAGCAGGATTTTTAAAAATTGGAGAAGGTTATGTCACTAGAACACTTGGTTGTATGGCTGGTCATTGGTGCCGTCGCCGGCTGGCTGGCTGGGATGATTGTCGCTGGAAGTGGTTTTTGGGCTTCTCGTCGATATCATCGTCGGGATTGTTGGCTCATTCATTGGCGGGTGGCTTGCGTCCGCGCTGCATATTAGCGTGGGCGGAGGCATCGTTGGATCTATCATCGTCGCGGTAATCGGCGCTGTAGTCTTGCTTTTTGCCATTCGCCTCGTTCGCTGGTCACTTTCCTGACGAGGCCTCGATCTGATCTCCGCCGGTAGCGCGTGCCGTTCATGACGGTCGGCGCGTTGTCCGCGCACGATATCGCGCTACAGGCGTTCAACGGCAATCTGAGGGTCCGCGGCTGAGCGCGCC
>NZ_JRFO01000003.1:0-28431 GCF_000833595.1 Burkholderia sp. MSHR3999 | reverse complement strand
GGGCGTCGCAGCTTGCGGCGCTCAGGCGCCCCGATGGATGGTGGCGGACTGATGGTCCGGTTCGCCGTTCGGGCAGTCGAATGTCTGCCGCCGCGGACGCCGTCGCAAGCGCGCGCATGCCGCTGCGCCATGATGGTGCGTGCCGTTTCACGACACGCCGACGTCGCGACGCGCGCGGCAACGGCTGTGCAAACGGTCGCTTCAAACGCCGCGGCTAGCGCGTCGTCGTCTTCAGCTCGATCACCCGTTCCGGCCGGCGCGCATGGCCCGGCCAGTGCTCGCGCCCCCGCATCCGGCGCACGGGGCTTACGACTTCTTCGTCGAGCGGTTGCGGCGCATCGAAGCCCTTCTCGATCATCACGTAGCCCTCGCGCAGCGCAAGCGCCAGATGATTGCCGCCCGGCCGGCTGTCGTATCCCGCGAGGCCGTCGGCGGATTCGGGCATCGCGTTGTCGAGCGACGCATTGCTCGTCGTGATCTGGTCAGGCGACATCGGTTCGCCCCGCGCGAGGCGTGCCGCTTCGCGATTCTTGCCGTCCGTGTCGACGGTGCTGTCGTGAGCGTCGTCGTTGTACAACTCGATGCTGCGCGGATGCGTGGAACGCATTTGTGCAGACGATTGCATCGCGGATCTCCTGGCGGCGAATCTCTCCGGATCGAAGCAAGTCCCGTTCCGGACGCGACGGGAAAAGGCGCGCGTGCGGTCGCCGCGGCCGTGCGGCGCGCGCTGATTTGTCATGATTTATTTCAGCTAGAAGATGCCTTTTCTACAGAGTATGATTCTTTTCCGATGAAGCGGCGACAGGGGACCAGGATGGCCGCTTCCGCCCCGACCAGGGCGCCGCAACACCCTTACGGACGGACCGTGAACAAAAGAAAGCAAGGGACTTGAGGTGGCGGACTCATGCAAGCGACTACTGCCTTCACGCATCGCGGTTACCTGTTGAACTGCGCGCCCGCGCGCGCCGGCGACGGTTCGTTCAAGCCCTACGTCGTGATCTCTCGATCGAGCGACGGGGAGCTCGTCGCCAATCGTTTCTTCCCGTCGGACCTCCAGTTCAACGACGCAGACGCCGCGATCGCGCACGCGCGCGACTGGGCGGTGCGCTGGATCGACGCGAGCAGCGTCACGATCTGACGCCGGCCCCCGGCTGAAAAACGCGGTAATCTTGGCAGACCCGTCACTTTTATTTGCGGCCGCGCGCGCAGCGCCGGCTGCCTGCTTTTTGCATATGTCGAAATCGCTTGCCCGTCAGTGGGGCCTCGAAGAGATCGTCGCCGGTTTGCGCGAGTCGCGCGAGGAACTGCATCGCACGCGCCATCCGCGCGGCATCCGTGAACTCCCGTCCCGCGATGCGATCTGCAAGATCGTGACCGGCCTGCGCGCGTCGATGTTCCCGACGCATTACGGCGCGCCGGACCTGACCGACGAGACCGTCGACTATTACGTCGGCCATACGCTGGAGAGCACGCTGCGCGTGCTGTCCGAGCAGATCCGCCGCGCGCTGCCGTTCCTGCCCGAGCATGCGGATACGCCGGCTGCGGAACTCGACGAACGCGCGTTCGACATCGCGCGCAAGTTCGGCAAGCAACTGCCGGCGATCCGCGCGCTGCTCGTCAGCGACATCCAGGCCGCGTATGCGGGCGATCCGGCCGCGCAGCACATCACGGAAATCCTGCTGTGCTACCCGGGCGTGCTGGCGATGATGCATCACCGGCTCGCGCATGCGCTGCATCGCCTCGGCGTGCCGCTGCTCGCACGCTTCATCAATGAAATCGCGCATTCGGCCACCGGCATCGACATCCACCCCGGCGCGCAGATCGGGCCGAGTTTCTTCATCGACCACGGCACCGGCGTCGTGATCGGCGAAACGGCGATCATCGGCGAACGCGTGCGCGTGTACCAGGCCGTCACGCTCGGCGCGAAGAGCTTCCCGGCCGACGGCGACGGCGCGCTCGTCAAGGGCAATGCGCGGCACCCGATCGTCGAGGACGACGTGGTGATCTACGCGGGCGCGACGATTCTCGGCCGCGTGACGATCGGCCGCGGCTCGGTGATCGGCGGCAACGTGTGGCTCACGCACAGCGTGCCGCCGGGCACGAGCGTCGCGCAGAGCAAGGCGCGCGAGGGCGACCGCGCGGAGAAGCCGTAACGGCGGCGCGCGTCAGCGTTCGCCTGACGGCGAACGGTGCTTGTACAGCACGTCCTGATCGACGCGGATCAGGTTCTGTCCCGCATCGACGACGAAATCCACGCCGTTGTACGCGGCTCCGGTCAGCAGCAGGATCGCGCGTGCAACGTCGCTCGGGCCCGCGATGCGCGCGAGCGGCGTCGACGCGCGGCTCGCGTGTTCGAAGTCCGCCTGGGTCTGGTCGTCGCTCGGCAGCATCAGGCCCGGAAACACCGCGTTCACGCGCAGCACCGGCGCGGCCGACAGCGCGAGCATCTGCGTCAGGTTGCCGAGCGCCGCCTTCGCGACCGTGTAGCTGAAGTGGTCGCGATGAAAGTTCTCCTTGATCTTCTGGTCGACCACGTTCACGACGACGCCCTGCGCGCCCGCCGCGTGCGCCCGCTCGTAGAACGCGCGCGTGAGCAGGATCGGCGCGCGGCAGTTGACGGCCCACGCCTGGTCGAGCGCGGCGAGGTCGAAGCTCGGGAAGTGGTCCTGCCAGAACACCGACGCGTTGTTGACCAGCACGTCGAGGCGGCCGAAGCGCGCATAGACCGCGTCGATCAGCGCGGCCACCTGCGCGGCGTCCGACAGGTCCGCCTGCAGCGCCACGGCGTCCGTCCCGCGTTCGGCGATCGCGTCGGCGGCCGCGTGCGCGGCGTCGGCCGAGCGGTCGAAGTGGATCGCGGTGCGATAGCCCTGCGCGGCGAAATACTCGGCGAATGCGCGCCCCGCCCGGCGCGCCGCGCCGGTCACGAGCACCACCGGCGCATCCGCCGTCTGCTTCGTCGGCTCCATTTACGTATTCGTCAGGTTCACGGAAGAAGGATTCGCGACGATCGACAGGAATTCGCGCCGCGTCGACGGATCGGTGCGGAACGTGCCGAGCATGCGCGACGTCACCATCTCGACGCCCGGCTTGTGGATGCCGCGCGTCGAGATGCACTGGTGCGCGGCTTCGAGAATCACGCCGACGCCTTTCGGCTGCAGCACGTCGAACAGCGTGTCGGCGATCTGCACGGTCATCTTTTCCTGGATCTGCAGACGCTTCGCGAATGCGTCGACGAGCCGCGCGAGCTTCGAGATGCCGACGACGCGGTGATTCGGCAGGTACGCGACGTGCGCGCGGCCGATGATCGGCACCATGTGGTGCTCGCAGTAGCTTTCGAAGCGGATGTCCTTCAGCACGATCATCTCGTCGTAGCCGTCGACCTCGCTGAACGTGCGCGCGAGGATGTCGCGCGGTTCGATCGCATAGCCGGAGAAGAACTCCTCGTACGCGCGCACGACGCGCGCCGGCGTGTCGACGAGGCCTTCGCGCGCGGGATCGTCGCCGGCCCAGCGCAGCAGCACGCGGACGGCCTCCTCGGCCTCCGAACGGCTCGGCCGGGACGCGGCCGGTTCGGGCCGCGAGGATTTTTTACCCATGTATTCGCTCCATCGAGTATGGCCGCCTGCGGCGGCGGCGAGATGGGGAGCATTGTTTCATGCTTTCAACGGTCGTGCGTCGCGCGGCCGCCTCACTTCGGCCACTCGTCCTGCTCGTCGTTGAACAGCGACGCGACGACGCCGCGCAGCCACGCGGTGCGCGGGTCGTTGTGAAACTTGCGATGCCAGTGCTGCTTCAGGTCGAAGCGCGGCAGCGCGAGCGGCGGCTCGACGGGCGTGATGAACGCGTGCTCGGCCGCATACGCGTAGCCGATCGCGTGCGGCACCGTCGCGATCAGGTCGGTGCGGCTCAGGATGAACGGCAGGCTCATGAAGTGCGGGGTCTCGAGCACCGCGCGCCGATGCATCCGCTGTTTCGCGAGATATTTCTCGAGCACTTCCTGGCTGCGTCCCTCCGCGCGCACCACCGCATGCCCGCACGCGAGGTACTGCTCGACCGTGAACGGCTGCGCCTGTTCGAGCGGATGGCCGCGCCGCATCAGGCACACGAAGCGGTGCGTGAAGAGCCGCTGCTGGAAGAAGTTGTTGCCGTCGAGATCGGGGAAGTAGCCGACCGCGAGATCGAGCGAACCGGCTTCGAGGCCGCGCCCGACTTCGTCATGCGACAGCGACGCCGAGCGCAGGTTCGCATGCGGCGCGCGCGTCGCGAACGCCTGCAGCAGCTTCGGCAGGAACACGATCTCGCCGACGTCCGACAGCGCGATCGAGAACGTATGCGTGCTCGTCGCCGGATCGAAGTCGTGCGGCGCGACGAGGCCGCGCTCGATCTGCGCGAGCGCGTCGCGCGCGGCGGGCAGCAGCGCCAGCGCGCGCGGCGTCGGCTCCATGCCGCGCGACGTGCGCACGAACAGCGGATCGCCGAAATATTCGCGCAGGCGGCCGAGCGCCGCGCTCACGCGCGGCTGGCTGACGCCGAGCTGGTCGCCGGCGCGGCTCACGTTGCGGGTGTCGTCGAGCGCGACGAGGTAGGGAATCAGGTTCAGATCGAGCGCGTCCATCAGAGCACCACTATTTGCGAGGCGTATACAAGTTATCTCCTTAATCGCGTTGCCGCATAGTCGGGAAAGCGCTGAAATTCGTTTCACTATTCGAATCAATGTTGCTTTGCATGGGACCCGAGCAAGCGCTGAAGCGCCAAGTCGGGTCGACACAGGAGACGAACAATGCGCACCCAGGTCGCAATCATCGGCGCCGGCCCGTCCGGCCTTCTGCTTTCCCATCTGCTGCGCCTGCAAGGCGTCGATTCCGTGCTCGTCGAAGCCCGTTCGCGCGAATACTGCGAGAACCGGATCCGCGCCGGCGTGCTCGAGCAGGGCACGGTCGACACGCTGAACGCGGCCGGCCTCGGCAGCCGGATGCGCCGCGAAGGGCTCGAGCATCACGGCATCGAGCTGCTGTTCGGCGGCCAGCGGCACCGCATCGACCTGACCGGGCTGACCGGCGGGCGCGCGATCACCGTCTACAGCCAGCACGAAGTGGTGCGCGACCTGATCGCGGCCGGCGTCGAGCACGGCCATGCAATGCACTTCGAGGCGAGCGACGTCGCGCTGCACGACGTCGACGGCGACAAGCCGTACGTCACCTTCAAGCATGCGGACGGCCGCGCGGACCGCATCGACTGCGACTACATCGCCGGCTGCGACGGCTTCCACGGCATCGCGCGACAGGCCATTCCCGCCGAACGGCAGCGGACGTTCGAGCGCGTCTACCCGTATGCGTGGCTCGGCATTCTCGCGGACGCGGCGCCCTCGCTCGACGAGCTCGTCTATGCGCACCACGAGCGCGGCTTCGCGCTGTTCTCGATGCGCTCGCCCGCCGTCACGCGCCTCTACCTGCAATGCCGGCCGGACGAGAACGTCGACGAATGGTCCGACGCGCGAATCTGGGACGAGCTGCACACGCGCTTCTCGAACGACACGGGCTGGACGCCGTCCGAGGGCCGGATCACGCAGAAGAGCGTGACGCCGATGCGCAGCTTCGTGTCCGAGACGATGCAGTACGGCCGCCTCTTCCTCGCCGGCGACGCCGCGCACATCGTGCCGCCGACCGGCGCGAAGGGGATGAACCTCGCGGTGGCCGACGTCCGCGCGCTGGCTCGCGCGCTCGGCGCGCGCTACCGGGATGGCGGCGCGGCGCTGCTCGACGCGTATTCGGCGACCTGCCTCGACCGCGTTTGGCGCGCCGAGCATTTCTCCTACTTCATGACGAACATGCTGCACCCGTCCGAGGACGACACGCCGTTCGTCAACCGCCTGAAGCTCGCCGAACTCAAGTACGTGACGCGTTCCCGGGCCGCCGCCCAGGCGCTCGCGGAGAACTACGTCGGGCTGCCGTTCGACGACGAGACCCCCGAGGCATCCCGCCTTGACAACGCGCTGTGCACGACTCTATGATCGGCCGTGGTTCGCTAATCGAATCATGGTTCGAATAGCGAACAAAACCGGGCCCGGACACGGGCCCGGCGCGGCACGCGAGACGCGCGTGTCCCCTCGACAGGCCGCGCCTCGTGCCGCGGGTACGTATCAGGAAGAGACATGGTCAACAAGATTTTCGAATCGCTTCAGTCGGCGGTCGCCGACGTTCACGACGGCGCGACGATCATGATCGGCGGCTTCGGCACGGCCGGCATGCCGTCCGAACTGATCGACGCGCTGATCGAGCAGGGCGCGCGCGACCTGACGATCGTCAACAACAACGCGGGCAACGGCGAAACCGGCCTCGCGGCGCTGCTGAAGGCGAAGCGGGTGCGCAAGATCATCTGCTCGTTCCCGCGCCAGAGCGATTCGCAGGTGTTCGACGCGCTGTACCGCGCGGGCGAGATCGAGCTCGAGCTGGTGCCGCAGGGCAACCTCGCCGAGCGCATCCGCGCGGCGGGCGCGGGCATCGGCGGCTTCTTCACGCCGACCGGCTACGGCACGAAGCTTGCCGAAGGCAAGGAAACGCGCGAGATCGACGGCAGGCTCTACGTGCTCGAGAAGCCGATCCACGCGGATTTCGCGCTTGTGAAGGCGTACAAGGGCGACCGTTGGGGCAACCTCGTGTACCGCAAGACCGCGCGCAACTTCGGGCCGATCATGGCCAGCGCGGCGAAGGTGTCGATCGTCCAGGTGTCGGAAGTCGTGCCGCTCGGCGGGCTGAACCCGGAGCACATCGTGACGCCGGGCATCTTCGTGCAGCGGATCGTCGAGGTGCCGCAGGCCGCGCATGCGGCCGAGCTGGCCGCCGAACGCGCCGCGTCCCAAGCTGCCTGACTCGAGGAAAACCGACATGAAACGACTGACCCGCGATGAAATGGCCAAGCGCGTCGCCCAGGACATTCCCGAAGGCGCGTACGTGAACCTCGGCATCGGCGTGCCGACGCTGGTGGGCAACCATCTCGACCCGAACAAGGAAATCTTCCTGCACAGCGAGAACGGCCTGCTCGGCATGGGCCCGGCGCCCGCGCCCGGCGACGAAGACGACGAACTGATCAACGCCGGCAAGCAGCACGTGACGCTGCTCACGGGCGGTGCGTATTTCCACCACGCCGATTCGTTCGCGATGATGCGCGGCGGCCATCTCGACTACTGCGTGCTCGGCGCGTTCCAGGTGTCCGCGACGGGCGACCTCGCGAACTGGCACACCGGCGCGCCGGATGCGATTCCGGCCGTCGGCGGCGCGATGGACCTCGCGATCGGCGCGAAGCAGGTGTTCGTGATGATGGAGCACCTGACGAAGCAGGGCGAGAGCAAGATCGTCGCGCAATGCTCGTATCCGGTCACGGGCATCAACTGCGTGAGCCGCATCTATACGGACCTCGCCGTGCTCGACGTGACGCGCGACGGCCTCGCGGTGACGGAGATCTTCACCGACCTGTCGTTCGACGAGCTGCAGAAGCTGACCGGCGTGCCGCTGATCGACGCGACGCAGAAGGCTGCGGCCTGAACCGGATGCAGCCGGCGTGCGCGCCAAAGCGCACACCGGCGCGCTTCGGTGGACAATAAGCGCACGCCGCTTCCCATCCCTGACGCCATGCTCGAAGACAGCGCCCGCCTGACCTCCCTCATCTGCGGCACCGAGCCGCTCAACCGGATCTGGTCGCCCCGTGCGACCGTCCAGCGCATGCTCGACGTCGAGGCGGCGCTCGCGCGCGCGCTCGCCGCGCAGCGGGTGATTCCCGCCGCCGCCGTCGCGCCGATCGAGCGCGCGTGCCGGGCCGACCAGCTCGACGCCGACGCGCTCGCGCGCGACGCGGCGCTCGGCGGCAACCTCGCGATTCCGCTCGTCAAGCAACTGACCGCGCGCGTGAAGGCCGACGACCCCGACGCCGCGAAGTTCGTGCATTGGGGCGCGACGAGCCAGGACATCATCGATACCGCCACCGTGCTGCAGCTGCGCGACACGCTCGACGTGCTCGAACCGATGCTCGATGCGGCCTGCGCGTCGCTCGCCGCGCTGGCGCGCACGCACCGCGCGACGCCGATGATCGGCCGCACGTGGCTGCAGCAGGCGCTGCCGATCACGCTCGGCCTGAAGTTCGCGCAATGGCTCGACGCGCTGCTGCGCCATCGCGCGCGCTTCGCCGAATTGCGTGCGCGGGCGCTGGTGCTGCAGTTCGGCGGCGCGGCGGGCACGCTCGCGAGCCTGCGCGAGCACGCGCAGGGCGTGGCAGCGGCGCTCGCCGATGACCTGACGCTCGCGCTGCCGGCGGTGCCGTGGCACACGCAGCGCGACCGCATCGCGGAAGCCGCGTCGTGCTTCGGCATGCTGACCGGCACGCTCGGCAAGATCGCGCGCGACGTGTCGCTGCAGATGCAGACCGAAGTCGGCGAGCTCGGCGAACCGGCGGCGGCCGGCAAGGGCGGCTCGTCGACGATGCCGCACAAGCGCAACCCGGTCGGCTGCGCGGCCGTGCTGACCGCTGCGGTGCGTGCGCCGGGTCTCGTCGCGACGGTGTTCGCGGGGATGGTCCAGGAGCACGAGCGCGCGCTCGGCGGCTGGCAGGCCGAATGGGACGCGCTGCCCGACCTCGCGCGCCTGACCGGCGGCGCGCTCGCGCAGATCGCGCAGATCGTCGCGGGCCTCGACGTGAACACCGAACGCTTGGCCGCCAACCTCGACCTGACGCGCGGCCTGATCCTCGGCGAGGCGGTGATGCTCGCGCTCGGCGACAAGATCGGCCGGCTCGATGCGCATCACGTCGTCGAGCGGGCGTCGAAGGAAGCGGTGCGCACCGGCGCGACGCTGTTCGACGTGCTCGCTGCCGACGCCGCCGTGTCCGCCCATCTGTCGCGCGACGCGCTCGCAAGCCTGCTCGATCCCGCCCATTACGTCGGCGAGGCGCACGCCTATGTCGACGCCGTGCTCGCCGTGTATGCGGGCCCGAATTCTCAAGGAGAACACTGATGCCTTTCGCCACTGTCAACGGCGTGCAACTGCATTACCGGATCGATCGCGCCGCGCGCGACGACGCGCCGTGGCTCGTCTTCTCGAACTCGCTCGGCGCCGACCTGCAGATGTGGGCGCCGCAGATCCGCCCGCTCGCGCAGCACTTCAACATCCTGCGCTACGACACGCGCGGCCACGGCCATTCGGCCGCGCCGGCCGGCTCGTACACGATCGACCAGCTCGCGGGCGACGTGATCGGCCTGCTCGATCACGTCGGCATCGCACGCGCGCATTTCTGCGGGATCTCGATGGGCGGCCTGACGGGCGCGGCGCTCGCCGCGCGCTACCCGGCGCGGATCGGCCGCGCGGTGCTCGCGAACACCGCCGCGAAGATCGGCTCGCCGGAAGTGTGGGCGCCGCGCGCGCAGAAGGCGCGCACCGAAGGGATGGCCGCGCTTGCCGACGCGGTGCTGCCGCGCTGGTTCACGAATGCGTTCGTCGAGCGCGAGCCGCGCCTGATCGACGCGATCCGCGACACGTTCGTGCATACCGACAAGGACGGCTATGCGGCGAATTGCGACGCGCTGAACGCGGCCGACCTGCGCGACGAAGTGAAGGGCATCGCGCTGCCGGTGCTCGTCGTGACGGGCGTGCACGACATGTCGACGCCGCCCGACCAGGGCCGCGCGCTCGCGGCGGCGATTCCCGGCGCGAAGCACGTCGAATTCGACGCCGCGCACATCTCGAACATCGAGTGCACGGACGGCTTCAACCGCGCGCTGCTCGATTTCCTGACCGCCTGAGGAGCCCGCGATGGATGACCAGCAACGTTACGAAGCGGGGATGAAGGTGCGCCGCGCGGTGCTCGGCGACGCGCACGTCGACCGTTCGATCGAGAACCGCACCGAGGTGACCGAGGAATTCCAGAACCTGATCACGCGCTATGCATGGGGCGAGATCTGGACGCGCGACGGGCTGCCGCGCCATACGCGCAGCCTGCTGACCATCGCGATGATGGTCGCGCTGAACCGCGGCGAGGAGCTCGCGCTGCATCTGCGCGCCGCGCGCAACAACGGCGTGACGCGCGACGAGATCAAGGAAGTGCTGCTGCAGACCGCGATCTATTGCGGCGTGCCGGCCGCGAACTCGGCGTTCCATCTCGCGGACAGGATCTTCAAGGAGCAGGACGGGGCGGGTTGACGGCCTGCCGGACGCCGACGACGAAGCCCGCATGAACGGGCTGACATACAACGTGCCGACAGTGCATCGGCACGCAGCGCATCGAATCCGGTGCGCAAACAAAGGAGGGCGCGGCCGATGAGCCGCGCCGCTCATATATCAGGAGACAGGCGATGAATCGCACCCCGGTCGTCAACGTACAGACCTTCATCAACGAGCAGCCGTTCGGCGGCTTTCAGTGGCTCGTGTTCCTCATGTGTTTCGTGATCGTCCTGCTGGACGGTTTCGACACCGCCGCGATCGGCTTCATTGCGCCGTCGCTGCTGACCGAATGGCACCTCACCAAGCCCGATCTCGCGCCCGTGCTCAGCGCCGCGCTGTTCGGCCTCGCGTGTGGCGCACTCGTGTCGGGCCCGCTGTCCGACCGTCTCGGGCGCCGCGCGCTGCTGCTCGGCTCGGTGTTCCTGTTCGGCGCGGCGTGTTTCGTTTCCGCGTTCTCGTCGGGCATCGAACAGCTGACGGTCCTGCGTTTCGTGACCGGCGTCGGCCTGGGCGCGGCGATGCCGAACGCCGTCACGATGATGGGCGAGTTCTGCCCGGACAAGCGCCGCGCGACCGTGATCAACCTGATGTTCTGCGGCTTTCCGCTCGGCGCCGCGTTCGGCGGTTTCCTCGCCGCGTGGATGATTCCGCATTTCGGCTGGCGCAGCGTGCTGATGCTGGGCGGCGTGACGCCGTTGCTGCTCGGCGTCCTGCTGCTCGTCAAGATGCCGGAATCCGTCCGCTTCATGGTCGCGAACAGCCAGCCCGTCGACCGCATCCGCGCGACGCTGGCGCGCATTTCGCGCGATGCGCTGAACGCCGCCTCGTTCGTGATGACGGAGACGGCGCCGCAGACGGGCAGCAAGGGCATCGGCGTCGTGCTGTCGCGCTCGTACGTCGTCGGCTCCGTGATGCTGTGGCTGGCCTACTTCATGGGCCTCGTGATCTTCTACGCGTCGATCAACTGGATGCCGATCCTGCTGAAGGACGCCGGCCTGACCCCGAAAAGCGCGACGCTGATCTCGGCGCTGTTCCCGCTGGGCGGCGTCGGCGCCGTGCTGTGCGGCGTGCTGATGGACCGCTTCAATGCGAACCGCGTGATTGCCGTGTGCTATGCGCTGACGGCCGTCAGCGTGTACGCGATCGGGCAGGCGGTCGGCAACGTCGGGCTGCTCGTGCTGATCGTGTTCGTCGCCGGCGTGCTGATGAACACCGCGCAATCGTCGATGCCCGCGCTGGCGGCGGCGTTCTATCCGACCGAGGGGCGCGGCACCGGCGTCGCGTGGATGCTCGGCGTCGGGCGCTTCGGCGGGATTGCCGGCTCGTTTCTCGTCGCCGAGCTGACGCGCCGCCACTTCACGTTCGCGGGCGTGTTCGCGACGATCGCCGTTGCAGGCGTGCTGTCCTGCGTCGCGCTGCTGATCAAGCAGACCGCGCGGCCGTATGAGGCCGCGCCGTCGTCAGGCAACGCGGAGCCGCTCGGACATTGATCGATGAAGCCGGGGCGCTGCCGGGTGGTAGCGGTGGTAGCGCCGGGCAGCGCCGCTATTCTTCCGCGTCGTGCTCCTTGACGAAGTTGCGCAGATACGCGAGCAGCGCGGCATCGCGGCTGCGATGATCGGCGAGGTTGGGGGCGCCCACGTCGTCCTCCTCGCCGAACAGGCTCGGCGGCGCGCTATACGTGCCGACCTCGATGTCCTCGCGCAGAATCCGGATGTGGTGGGTCTCCTGGTGATATTCGGCGACCCAGTGCATTCCTTCGATGTGCTCGCCTGCTCTCAGCGTTGGCTTCATCCGTTGTCTCCCGACAGCAGCGGCTCTACCGGCGCAGCGGTTTTGCACGCCCGGAATCCAAGCGTACGCCAGCGAGCCGTGAATCTCAACGAGCGCGCTCGTTGCTGCCTATTGCGGCAGTAGGTGCGCGACGAGCGGATACAGGGACAGAATCAACAGCACGGCCATCGTCACGTTGAACATGCGCAGCGCGCGCGGGTTCGACAGGAAATGTCGCAGGCCCTGGCCGAACGCCGCCCACAGGCAGATGCACGGGAAGCCGATCAGGATGAACACGACGGCCATCCACGCGGCGTTCATCCCATAGTCGGCGGACAGCCGGACCGTCGTCGCGGCGGTCAGCACCATCATCCATGCCTTTGGGTTGACCCACTGGAACGCGGCGGCTTCGACGAACGTCATCGGCCGCGCCTTGCCGCCGTGCGCGCTGACTTCGCCGGACGTGCCGATCCGCCACGCGAGATACAGCAGGTACGCGACGCTCGCGATCTCGAGGATCGTGTACAGCGCCGGGACGCGCTTGAACGCCTCGCCGAGACCGAAGCCGACGCACAGCATCAGGATCGCGACGCCGATGCTGATGCCGAACAGATGCGGCATCGTGCGGCGGAAGCCGAAATTGACGCCGGACGCGAGCAGCATCGTGTTGTTCGGGCCGGGTGTGATCGACGTGACGAGCGCGAACAGCATGCCGGCGGGCAACGCGCTCAAGGTGAGGAATTCCATTGCGTGACTCTCCATCGGTGAGGCGGGGGGATGGAGGCAGTCTAGCGACAGTTGGCTATACAGTACCGGTACAGTTAGTTTGACGGATGCCGGTACGGAGAGGGGGCGTCCTGATGTTGTTTTGAGTTGTCGTTGTTGTTGGTTCTCGGAACAGATGTCCGCAGTCTCAATATGTTGTCTTTGAATAAAAAGGTGGGAAGTAGTGATTCGAGCTGGCACAACTTCACCAATAAAGTTGTCAGCTCGCGTGCCGATCGACTCGTCACCCAACAACTCTGCACGATTAAAAAACGGGATGAGCAGTGCGCATTTCCACCCAATTAATCAGACGAATGGTTTAGCATGCAATCGTGCTGACGAACCACACCTGCGTGTGGGAGCGAGCGCGCGGCACGCGACGTAGCCGAAGTCCAAATGTTTCCGCCGATGTGCGACAGGCTCGCGCCGCGCATCATCCGCACTCCACCCGGCCCGCATCCGGCAGCAGCAGCGGCTCGCCGGCCCATGCGGCTACGGCGACACGCGCAACGCGCACAGCAACCACGCGTTGCCGCGTCGGCACGCGATCCGCATCGCGATCCCGCGAGCATCCCGATTCAAGCGTCAATCAGCAGTGCCTTCGCCGCCAGGCGACGCCCGTTCACCGGGCTCTTCGACACGATTTCCCTTGCCCACGAGCAAATGGAGGAGATATGAAGGCGCGTCTTGATACGAGGAAAGTCTTCAGCTATTTATTCGCCTTTTTCATTGCCTTTCTCGCGAGCTGCTCCGATCACGACGACATTTCCGGCGGCGGCGATCCGCCCGCATCCGCGCTCGCGTTCCGGCTCGACCGCGGCAGGCAGATCAACGTGTTCTATCGGCAGGACAAGATCGCCGCGCATCTGCTGATGCGCGCGTCGACGAAGCCGCGCCTGCTCGTCGTGTTTCCGGCCGGCAACAGCGGCACGGGCCTTTGGTTCGACGATACATCGCAGCCCGTCAACTGGAGCCAGGACACGCCGATTTCACCCACGACCACGCAGGACGCGTCGGGCCGGATGCTGTACGGCATCCGCGTCGACGTATCGGCCGATACGAACCACCTGTCGATCCGGCAGGCGCTGCTCAGCTCCGTGCGTTTCCTGCGCGACTACAACGGCGGCGCGACCGTGCCGTCCGACATCGTCGCGCCGCCGTCCGTGTCCGGCAACGTCGCGCTCTGGCAGCGCAATCGCGTCGACGGCGCTCCGGGCTACGCGCTGCGCGTCACGGCGATCGACGGCGGCGCGATCGCCGCTGACGGCGCCGGCAAGCTGCTGCTGCAATCGCCATCCGGCGCGCCGGTGCTGCGGCTGCGAATCGAGGCGTTCAGCGGCGAGACGCCGCTTCAGCCGATCACGCACGCGAATCTGTTCACGTCGGCGGTCAACCCCGATCCGCTGAGCCAGAACGTATTCGAATTCCTGAGCTTCAGCGACAAGCTGCTCGCGGGCTCGTGGCAGTACGACACCTACTTCGGCCGCGACACGCTGATCTCGGTGCGCATGCTGATGCCGGTGCTGCAGCCCGACGTGATCGAGGCCGGGCTCGGCTCGGTGCTGAGCCGCCTGTCGCCGGACGGCAAGGTCGCGCACGAGGAAGGCATCGGCGAATTCGCGCTGATCGACAACCGGCGGCACGGCCGCCCGAACGATCCGACGCCGACCTACGACTACAAGATGATCGACGGCGACTACATGCTCGCGCCGATCATGGAGGACTGGCTGATCGAGGATCCGCGCGGGCAGGCGCGCGCCGCCGCGTATCTCGCGCAAAAGGGCGGCGATGGCGTGACGAACGGCAGCCGCTTCGTCGCCAATCTGCTGCGCGTCGCGCAGACCGCGCAGCCGTTCGCGCAGCAGGCGCTCGCTGCGAACCTGATCCATCTGCGTCCCGGCGAAATCGTCGGCAACTGGCGCGACAGCACCGACGGCATCGGCGGCGGCGTCTGCCCATACGACGTGAACGTCGCGCTCGTGCCGGCCGCGCTGCGCGCGACGAGCAACTTCCTCGCGCGCGGGCTGCTCGACCCGTACCTGAGCGCCGACCAGCGTGCCGTGCTCGCGAACGCGGGCGCGGCGGCCGATGTCTGGGAGCGCGCCGCGCCGCCGTACTTCCAGGTGGCCGTCACGCCGAACGACGCGCGCGCGAAGCTCGCCGCGTATGCGCCGCAGGCGGGCGTGCCGGCCGGCGTGGTGCCGAGCACGGCGTTGCAGTTCGACGCGATCGCGCTCGACGCGAGCGGCAACCCGATTCCGATCATGCACTCGGACGGCGGCTTTGTACTGCTGTTCGGCAATCCGTCGCCCGCGCTGCTCGCGCGCATCGTCACCGACGTGATGCAGCCGTTCCCGGTCGGTCTCGTGACCGACGTCGGCATGCTGATTGCGAATCCGGCGTACGCGGACTCGACGCTGTGGCCGCGCTTCACGAGTTCCGCGTATCACGGCACGGTGATCTGGTCGTGGCAGCAGGCGATGTGGGTCGCGGGCCTCGACCGTCAGCTCGCGCGCACCGATTTGCCGAGCGACGTGCGCACGCTGCTCACGCAGGCGCGCCAGCAGATCTGGCAGGTGATCGCGAACGCGAAGGACATACGCTCGACCGAGATGTGGTCGTGGTCGTATGCGAACGGGCAATACCGGACGGAGGCGTTCGGCACGCGCAGCGCCGACGCGACCGAGGCGAACGCGGCGCAACTGTGGAGCACGACATATCTGGCGATCCAGGATCCGCAACTGCGCGCGGGCAAGTACTGGTGGGAAGCGCGCGCGGCCGGCGGCGACACGCCGCGGCGCGGCTCGACGGAGACGGCGGCGGGGAATGCCGCCAATGCCGTGAATGCCGTGAATGCCGTGAAGGGCGCGACGTCGTGACCATCCCGGCGTTCGATCGCTCGATGAGGCGCCGACGTCGATCGCGCGCCGCGTGAGAGCCGCTTGGCCGCGTCGGTTCGATCGGACCGGCGCGGCGTCGGTCGCGGCAACGATCGCGCGAGGGAGGGACGATCTGGCCGCCGTCGCCCTGGACCCGTTGCCGCTGCAACGAACGGCGGTCCTCATGCAGCGCAAGGGCGCCTACCAAACGGCCGCTGCACGCGCCTTCATCGAGGTCGCTCTGGATGTAGCGGAGACGCTCGCGCGGCGTCCGAAGCAAGCGGCACCGGCATCCAGACAGTAAATGCTGCTGACTACACCGTTCGATTTTGCGGGGTAGCGCTCCGCAAGTTTCTTCCCGGAATAATTTTCAGCAGCAGTAAAATCCGCCCGGATGAGGCAATAGCGCATCGAAAAAGGCATCCCAAAATCCCGGTTTCGGTGGCGGAGGAACAGCGGTCAGCCGGATGGGCTTTTCATCGTTTCCGCATCCTTCGAATTTCCATTTTTCCGGGGCGAGAGGCTCCCTGAATGAAACTCCGGGTGTGGTGTAG
The DNA here is from genome assembly GCF_000833595.1 of Burkholderia sp. MSHR3999. Classification (NCBI taxonomy): domain Bacteria; kingdom Pseudomonadati; phylum Pseudomonadota; class Betaproteobacteria; order Burkholderiales; family Burkholderiaceae; genus Burkholderia; species Burkholderia sp. MSHR3999. Next base: position 12,252 of record NZ_JRFO01000003.1, on the reverse strand, counting down.
TGCGCCATGTCTCCTTTCTTGCAGGATTGGCCGTTTATCTCTTGATCTTTGGAGAGCTCTACATATCCGTAGTTATGCAGGTTGGTGCCGTTGTAGCCATCCGGGACAAGCGCAGTGAACTCGATTCCTTGCGCGGTTACCGGGCGAGAAAATCGCGCGGCACAAAGCGCGTCTGCCGGATTGAGGGCAGTTAAGCGATCGAAGGTTCCATAGTCGTAACCAAGGCACTCCACTACCGATCCGGCCGGAATCAATAACCCATGGTAATCAATGTCGGTTTTTGTTAAAACCGAATCGTTTCCGGTGTATGAAATCTTCATCCGATAGTCGTTCATCTGCCTTTCGTGGCTTTCCCGGATTTTGGGAACAAGTGCTGCATCGAGGATCAGCAGGATGCATGCCGTCAGCCACCACCAACGTTTCCTTTTCAAGCGGAGCCGCTTCCGGTTTTGCGGAGTGGATACGTTGAATACGAAGCAGGACAGCCAGATGAGGGTGCCTGCCACGGCAACCCATGGGGATATAAGTACGATGAGCCCGACGAGAATGAACAACGGAAAGAAAAGGAATTCCACGGACGCGATGCTCGTTCATGTTTCGTTTCAGTCATGTCCGTCAAGGTTTCGCTTTACGAACACGCTCCTTCCATGATGCTAACACCGCAAAGTGGCGGGAGTATCCGGCAGGCGACCCGAAGCAATCTCGTCGTGTGTATGGAAATCCCTGACGAGGGCGATACCCCTGTCTCGCGATTGCTCGCGCAACAAGGCCATATGATCCGGTCGGCAAACCATTTCGTCCGGCGGAGAGGGAAATGTCGTGCATCCGCAGGAAATTATTGCTCGCGGGCTTGCGGGGCGGCTCTATCCCCCAAATCGACGCGGCACAGGCTTTTGAAGCCCATCGACCTGGTGTGCGAGTGCCCGCTCGCGGAGCTGTGGGCTGCCGCTGGAGCGTAGCGCTTTGGAGATGTCGGCGGAACGGTTGCCTGTTACGGAGGCAACCGTCACGGCATTTCGGTTTGGCGAACAAATTCGTTCAATTTTTTTCGCTTTTCGTGGCTCAGCGCCTCCGTTTACTCTCACGGCACCCAATTGCGCGCCGTCGTCTGCCGCCCGCGCGCGCAATTGAAATAACCGAAACGGAGACTTGACGTGCCCAAAGCCAGCCCCCTCGCACCGACCGCCGGCGTCCGGCAGACCGGGACATTCGCGCACCTTCGCTCCATTTTCAGCGGCTCGGTGGGGAACCTCATCGAGTATTACGACTGGTACGTGTATTCGGCCTTTTCGCTGTATTTCGCCAAGGTCTTCTTCCCGAGCGGAAGCCAGACGGTCCAGTTGCTCAATACCGCGGCCATCTTTGCCGTCGGCTTCGTCATGCGTCCCATCGGCGGCTGGCTGGTGGGCCTGTATGCCGATCGCAAGGGGCGCAAGGCAGCCTTGCTCGTTTCGGTGCTGGCGATGTGCGCGGGCTCGTTGATCATCGGCCTGACGCCGGGCTACAACAGCATAGGCCTGGCGGCGCCGATTCTGCTGGTCGCCGCGCGTCTCATGCAGGGGTTGAGTCTTGGCGGCGAGTACGCCAGCTCGGCCACCTACCTGAGCGAAATGGCCGACAAGACGAACCGCGGCTTCTATTCCAGCTTCCTGTTCGCGACGCTCTCGCTCGGTCAGTTGCTGGCGATGGCGGTGCTCGTCGTGCTGCAGCAGTTCTTTCTGAGCGCCGAGCAACTGGAAAGCTGGGGCTGGCGCATCCCCTTCCTCATCGGGGCGTTGGCGTCCTGCGCGGCGATCCTGCTGCGCCGTAACATGGAAGAAACCGAGTCGTTCGAACTGGCACGCAAGCATAAGCACCCGCCGCCTTCCCTTGCGGCATTGTTCAAGCACAAGCGCGAATGCCTGATCGTCGCCGGTCTGACGCTCGGCGGCACGGTCGCGTTCTATGCCTACACGACGTACATGCAGAAGTTTCTGGTCAATAGTGCGGGGATGAGCAAGGCCGACGCTTCCATGGTGTCGGTGGTCAGCCTGATCGTGTTCGTGCTGCTGCAGCCGGTGTTCGGCAGCCTGTCCGACAGGATCGGCCGCCGCCCGTTGCTGATCGCCTTCGGCGTACTGGGAACGGTATGTACCGTGCCGATCTTCCACGAACTGACCAGGGTCCAGAGCATCGGGGGCGCGCTCATGCTGATATTGGCTGCGCTGTCGATCGTCAGCCTGTATTCGTCCGTCAGCGCGGTGGCCAAGGCCGAACTGTTTCCGGTCGGCATCCGCGCGCTGGGCGTGGGGCTGCCCTATGCCATCACGGTGTCGCTGTTCGGCGGCACGGCCGAGTACATCGCCCTGTGGACCAAGAGCATCGGGCACGAAAGCTGGTTCTTCTGGTATGTGTCCGCATGCGTGCTGGTGTCGCTGCTGTGCTATCTGTGGATGCCCGATCCGAAGAAGGTCTCCTGCATCGATCAGGATTGAGCATCGCGACCGTGCGACCGACGCTGCAACGCGCCGCTGGTTGGGCTAGCGAAAATCCGCGTACTGCCGCACCAGCGCCAGCATCGATGGAATCAGGCCGCGCATGTCGCCGCGCCGCCACTGAAATGCATAGGGCAGCGGCGACAACGCGGGCTTGCTCGCCAGTCGCACCAGCGCCGCGTCCGTGTGCGCGGCGGCCCAATCGGCAGGCAGGAAGCCGATGCCGACGCCTTCGCGCATCATGCCCGCCAAGGCGCTCCAGTTGTTGCACGTGATACGGCGCGCATGGTTGACGCCGGTCGCCAGCAACCACTCGTCCAGGATGTGCGTCGTGCCGGCACCGGCGGGCAACGTGACGAGCGGGTGTCGTTCCAGCAACGCGGGCGTCAACGTGCGCGCGCTGCCGACCAGTCGCTCCGACGCCATCCACGCGAACCGGGCCTCCGTCACCTGTTGCGACAGGATGCTGCCGCGCGACGAACGGCCCGCTATCACCGCGAAGTCGAGCTCGCCCGCATCGACCTTGGCTTCGAGCACGGCGCCGACGTCGACGTACGGCTCCAGCTTCAATTGCGGATGCAATTTCTGGACGGCCGCCACGAATCGCGGCAGCCAGGTCAACGCGGACAGCTCGCCCACGCCAAAGCTCAGGCGGCCGGTCAAGCCCTTGTCTTGCGCGAACGCATCCTGCAGCGCAGCCACGGATTCCAGCACCCGGATCGCGGCGGGCAGCAACGTCTCACCGTCCTCCGTCAATACGGCTCGATGGCCGCTGCGGTCGAACAGCGCGCGCCCCGTGGCCTGCTCCAGCTCGTTGATCCGCTTGGACAACGACGAGATGGACAGATTGAGTCGCTGCGCCGCGGTTGCGAAGTTCGCGGAGGTCGCCGCCCAGTAGAAGGCATCCAGTTGCTTGAATGTCGGAGTCGCCAAAGTATTTCGCTTTTGTAGAACGAGATCGTTTGAATATTATCGCTTTTATTCGATGATGCGGCTACCTAGAATGGCAGCGTCGTTTCACGGAAACTCATTGATGACCACCGTTACTTCTCGAATCGCGGAAGCGCGTCAACCTGCGTCCGGCGCCAGCGTGTCGCCCCGTGCCTTGCGAAACGTGCTGAGCCTGCACGACTTCGAGGCCCGGGCGCGGCGGATCTTGCCGCGTCCGATCTTCGGCTACGTCAGCGGCGCCGCGGAAGACAACCGCACCCTCGACGACAATCGTGCGGTGTTCGACGAATACGGGTTGCTGACGCGCGTACTGCGTGACGTTTCCCAGCGGCAACAGACGGTTGAATTGTTCGGTCAGCGTTTTGCGTCGCCTTTCGGCATCGCGCCGATGGGCATCAATGCGCTGTCGACGTATCGAGGCGACATCGTGCTGGCGCGCGCGGCGAAGGCGGCCGGGATCGTCTCGATCATGAGCGGCTCATCGCTCATTCCGTTGGAAGAGGTTGCCGAGGCTGCGCCGGGAACGTGGTTTCAGGCGTACATTCCGGGCGATCACGCCCGCATCAGCGCGCTGCTCGAGCGCATTGCACGCGCCGGCTACCGGACGCTGGTGATCACCGTCGACATTCCCGTGTCGGCCAACCGCGAAAACAACGTCCGTGCGGGATTCTCGACTCCGCTGCGCCCCAGCCTGCGTCTTTGCTGGGATGGGCTGACGCGGCCGCGCTGGCTGCTGGGCACCTTCGCGCGGACGTTGGCCGCGCACGGCATGCCCCACTTCGAGAATTCCTTTGCGACACGCGGCGCGCCGATCCTCTCCGCCAACGTGCTACGGGACTTCTCCGCACGCGACCATCTCAACTGGGAACACCTGACGCGAATTCGACAGCAATGGAAGGGTGAGCTGGTCATCAAGGGCATCCTGAGTGTCGAAGATGCCGTCATCGCGCGCGAGGCGGGCGCGGACGGGATCATTCTGTCCAATCATGGCGGTCGCCAGCTGGACGGCGCTACGTCGCCGATGCGGATCCTGCGGGACGTGGTGCAAGCCGTGGGCAGCGAGTATCCGGTGATGGTCGACAGCGGTTTTCGGCGGGGGGCGGACGTGCTCAAGGCGCTGGCGCTGGGCGCGCGCATGGTGTTCGTGGGACGCCCGTTCAATTATGCGGCTGCCGTCGCGGGTGAGGCCGGCGTGACGCATGCGATCCGGCTGCTGCAGGAAGAGATCGACCGCAACATGGCGATGGTGGGCGCGAACGGCTGCGGCGAGCTCACGTCCGACATGCTGATCCGCAGGCGCTGACCGCAGCATCGTTATCGCTGTCATGGAAACGTCTTTGCTGTAACCATATGTAATTGACCGGTCAGGAACAGGACCGGTCATCCGCTTGACATTGGGCGGAGCTGTAATGCCGGGGCGCCGACGATCGCCGGCACAAGACATTCGATCGACTGGCACGGACCCTCGACGCAGCGCGACACGGCCTGACGAAGCCTCGATCATGTCAGACGATATCCGTCACTCCCATGTCATGAGGAATCCTATGAAACACTGCAACGTCAAGCGCGTGCTCCGGCTCGGAGCCGTCATGTCCGCCGTGCTTCTTGCGTCACCGGCTCGCGCCGATGGTCTCGGCTCCGCCGATGCCGCCCGCGTGCCGAGCGGTCAGTTCGTCACGCCGCTGGCCGTGCGCGGCGCGGTCCAGCAGTTTCTGAATCCGGGCCTGCCGGCCTACCCGCATTTCGTCGCTGGCGAAGCGGTGCGCTCGCAACTGAGCCCGGACGGCAAGACGCTGGCGATCATCACCGCCGGCCAGAATTCGCTGTATCGGCCGGATGGCACGGTCGACACCGCGAACTCGACGCAATACATCTTCCTGTACGACGTTTCGGGCGCGAACAAGGCCCGCCCGGCGCTGAAGCAGGTGCTCCAGCAGACCAACGCGTTCGTCGGTCTGGCCTTTTCGCACGACGGCAGCAAGCTCTACGCGACGGGCGGCAGCGACGACGCGGTTTACGTCTACGCCCGGCAAGGCGGCGCATGGGCGCTGTCGGGCACGATCGCGCTCGGCCACAACGGCAAGGGCGTCGGCATTCGCGTCCAGCCGAACGCGGCCGGTCTCGCGCTGTCGTCCGACGGCAAGACGCTCGTCGTCGCGAACAACTACAACGATTCGATCAGCGTGATCGATACCGCGACCAACAGCGTGCGTTACGAGCACGACCTGCGTCCGTTCTTCTCCGGCAACGAAGGACGGAACGGCGAGGCCGGCGGCACCTTTCCGTTCGCGGTGGTCGTCAAGGGCAACGATGTCGCGTACGTGTCGTCGGATCGCGATCGCGAAATCGTCGCGATCGATATCGCGTCGCCGTCCCACGGCCGCCTGATCAAGCGCATCAAGCTGGACGGCAGCGCGCTCGGCATGACGCTCGACGCGTCGCAATCGATGCTGTTCGTCGCGCAGGACAACGCCGACCAGGTCGCGGTGATCGATACGAACAGCAACGCGGTCGTGACCCGGATCGACGCGCGTGCGCCGGCCGGCGTGCTGGCGCACGGCCAGGCGCACACCGGTGCGGCGACGTACTCGGTCACGCTGTCGCGCGACGGCCGCACGCTTTACGCGACCAACGCCGGCGCGAACGAGATCGCCGTCATCCCGCTCGTCGGCCCGCGCGCATATCGCGTCACCGGACTGATCCCGACCGCCTTCGAGCCGCATGACGTGACGTTCAGCGCCGACGGTACGTGGATGTATGTGGTCAACGGCAAGAGTGCGACCGGCCCGAATCCGGACCATCTGTTCGGTGCGACCCCGGCGCAGGCCGCCGCGTCGCGCGCGTCGAACGAGTACCAGTTCCAGCTCGAGCGCGCGTCGCTCGTGAGCGCGCCGGTGCCGGCGGCCAACGAGTTGCCGAAGCTGACGCAGCAGGCCGCGCGCAACAACTTCTATCGTCCGGAGGAAAACGCCCAGGACAATGAAGTGATGGGTTTCCTGCGTCGCCACATCAAGCATGTGATCTACGTCGTCAAGGAAAACCGCACGTTCGACCAGGTGCTCGGCGACATCGGCAATGGCGCCAACGGCGACCCGCGGCTGGCCCAGTTCGGCCGGAGCATCACGCCGAACTTCCATCGCCTGGCGAGCCGGTTCGTGACGCTCGACAACTTCATGAACCCGGGCGATGGCAGCATGGACGGCTGGTCGTGGGCGCTCCAGGGGCGGGTCACCAACACCGAGACGATTACCCAGCAGATCAACTACGCGGCGGTCAACCGCGGTTTGTCCTATGAGAGCGAGGGCTCGAACCGCAACGTGCCGGTCAACTGGGATACGGTGCAGCAACGCGATGCGGCGGCGGGCCCGGCCGGCACCACGAACTACAGCAATGCCGCCGCCGGCCTTCCGGGCGGCGCGGCAAACCTGCTGCCGGGCACCGGCAATCACGCGTCGTCCGATGCGCCGTTCGGCCGCCAGCGAGGCTATATCTTCGACGCGGTGCTTGCCGCCGGCGGCACGGTCCGCAATTACGGCTTCCTCGTGAACAACATCGGCAGCATCGGCACGGCCGCGAGCCCGATCACGGATCCGCGCGCGGCAGGCGTCGTCCAGGTTGCCGCGCTCGATCCGAGGCTCGCGTCGATGACGGATGTGTACTTCCGCGGCTTCGACCAGACCTATCCGGATCAGTGGCGTCTGAACGAGTGGAAGCACGAGTTCGACCAGTACGTCGCGGGAGGCAACCTGCCGACGCTGTCGCTGGTGCGTCTGTCCCACGATCACATGGGGGCGTTCGGCACGGCGTTCGCCGGCGTGAACACGCCGGAAACGCAGCAGGCGGACAATGATCTTGCGGTCGGCCGGCTCGTCGAGGCCGTCGCGAAGAGCCCGTATGCGAACGACACGCTGATCGTCGTGACCGAGGACGACGTGCAGGACGGTCCCGATCACGTGGATTCGCACCGCGGGCCCGCGTACATCATCGGGCCGTACGTGAAGCAGGGCGCGGTGATCAAGACGCGTTACAGCCAGGTCAACGCGCTGCGCACGATTGAGGACGTGCTCGGCACGCAGCACATGAACCTGAACACCGCGTACCAGCGCCCGATGACCGACGTGTTCGACGTGCACGGTCCGGCTTCGTGGGGCTACACGGCCGTCGCATCGACGGTGCTGAAGACCACCGGCCTGCAACTGGCTCAGGGAGCGGACGCGAGCGTGCAATACGCGGCCGGGGCGGACGTCACGCCGAAACATGACGCGGCGTATTGGGCGAAGGTAACGGCGAAGTTCAACTTCGACGATGCCGACGAGGTGCCGGCGGATCAGTTCAACCGCGTGCTGTGGAAGGGCATGATGGGCTCGAAGCCGTATCCGAAGCTCAAGGGTCGCACGCAAAAGGTGGCGAGCCGCGACGACGACTGATCGTTTGATCGGCTACGCGTTCTCCTCCTATATATAGAGGGCGCGTCAACGCAAAAGCCCCGGTGCGCGGCAGCGCACCGGGGCTTTTACATTTATTTCACGCAACCCCTTGCGCGGAACGCGGGAGGTGCCTAGAATCACGCCTCTTTCGCGCTGACGGCAACGCGGCGCGGAAGGGGGAGGGCAGATGAACCCCGCAGTCGCAACGATCTAGCAAAAAAGTTGTTGACGAACTGCGAAACAGTGTTCATAATTTCTCTTCTCTGCTGCTGACAACGCAGCGCTGCCGGGAAAGACGGTTTTCTCGCAGAAACGTTCTTTAAAAATTAACAGCCGATAAGTGTGGGCGCTTGATGACAGCGAGCCGATCGTCAGATCGGATTGGCAAAAGTATCAAGAGTCTCACACTAAAGTAAGTCAGGTTTATGAAGCAATTCATATTCCTGTCAGCTTTGAATGAGCGACCGGTTCTACGGAACCGAAAACAGTAACAGGTTTGAACTGAAGAGTTTGATCCTGGCTCAGATTGAACGCTGGCGGCATGCCTTACACATGCAAGTCGAACGGCAGCACGGGCTTCGGCCTGGTGGCGAGTGGCGAACGGGTGAGTAATACATCGGAACATGTCCTGTAGTGGGGGATAGCCCGGCGAAAGCCGGATTAATACCGCATACGATCCACGGATGAAAGCGGGGGACCTTCGGGCCTCGCGCTATAGGGTTGGCCGATGGCTGATTAGCTAGTTGGTGGGGTAAAGGCCTACCAAGGCGACGATCAGTAGCTGGTCTGAGAGGACGACCAGCCACACTGGGACTGAGACACGGCCCAGACTCCTACGGGAGGCAGCAGTGGGGAATTTTGGACAATGGGCGCAAGCCTGATCCAGCAATGCCGCGTGTGTGAAGAAGGCCTTCGGGTTGTAAAGCACTTTTGTCCGGAAAGAAATCCCTGGTCCTAATATGATCGGGGGATGACGGTACCGGAAGAATAAGCACCGGCTAACTACGTGCCAGCAGCCGCGGTAATACGTAGGGTGCGAGCGTTAATCGGAATTACTGGGCGTAAAGCGTGCGCAGGCGGTTCGCTAAGACCGATGTGAAATCCCCGGGCTCAACCTGGGAACTGCATTGGTGACTGGCGGGCTAGAGTATGGCAGAGGGGGGTAGAATTCCACGTGTAGCAGTGAAATGCGTAGAGATGTGGAGGAATACCGATGGCGAAGGCAGCCCCCTGGGCCAATACTGACGCTCATGCACGAAAGCGTGGGGAGCAAACAGGATTAGATACCCTGGTAGTCCACGCCCTAAACGATGTCAACTAGTTGTTGGGGATTCATTTCCTTAGTAACGTAGCTAACGCGTGAAGTTGACCGCCTGGGGAGTACGGTCGCAAGATTAAAACTCAAAGGAATTGACGGGGACCCGCACAAGCGGTGGATGATGTGGATTAATTCGATGCAACGCGAAAAACCTTACCTACCCTTGACATGGTCGGAATCCTGAAGAGATTCGGGAGTGCTCGAAAGAGAACCGGCGCACAGGTGCTGCATGGCTGTCGTCAGCTCGTGTCGTGAGATGTTGGGTTAAGTCCCGCAACGAGCGCAACCCTTGTCCTTAGTTGCTACGCAAGAGCACTCTAAGGAGACTGCCGGTGACAAACCGGAGGAAGGTGGGGATGACGTCAAGTCCTCATGGCCCTTATGGGTAGGGCTTCACACGTCATACAATGGTCGGAACAGAGGGTCGCCAACCCGCGAGGGGGAGCCAATCCCAGAAAACCGATCGTAGTCCGGATTGCACTCTGCAACTCGAGTGCATGAAGCTGGAATCGCTAGTAATCGCGGATCAGCATGCCGCGGTGAATACGTTCCCGGGTCTTGTACACACCGCCCGTCACACCATGGGAGTGGGTTTTACCAGAAGTGGCTAGTCTAACCGCAAGGAGGACGGTCACCACGGTAGGATTCATGACTGGGGTGAAGTCGTAACAAGGTAGCCGTATCGGAAGGTGCGGCTGGATCACCTCCTTTCCAGAGCTATCTCGCACAAGTTGAGCGCTCACGCTTATCGGCTGTAAATCAGGACAGACTCAGGGGTCTGTAGCTCAGTCGGTTAGAGCACCGTCTTGATAAGGCGGGGGTCGTTGGTTCGAATCCAACCAGACCCACCAATTGTCTGGCGGAAGTACCCTGGGAAGTCTCTGTATGGGGGCATAGCTCAGCTGGGAGAGCACCTGCTTTGCAAGCAGGGGGTCGTCGGTTCGATCCCGTCTGCCTCCACCACAATCTTCAATGACAAGCGTTCGACTTGATCGAACTTTTGCCATTGGCGATTGAGCCAGTCAGAGTGATATGAGTAACACCATATCGGCTGTCGTTCTTTAACAATCTGGAAGAAGCAAGTAATTTGGATAGCGGAAGCGTCTTTGAGATGGACGTGGAAACTATCCGGGTTGTGATTGTATCGATGTATCTCAAGATGATTCGAACTTCATGTTCGGCTCAATTGGAATACGGCACAACGCGAGAACTCAACCTGTAACGAGACAGACTCGTTATAGGGTCAAGCGAACAAGTGCATGTGGTGGATGCCTTGGCGATCACAGGCGATGAAGGACGCGGTAGCCTGCGAAAAGCTACGGGGAGCTGGCAAACGAGCTTTGATCCGTAGATGTCCGAATGGGGAAACCCACTCCTTATGGAGTATCCATGGCTGAATACATAGGCCATGTGAAGCGAACGCGGTGAACTGAAACATCTAAGTAACCGCAGGAAAAGAAATCAACCGAGATTCCCAAAGTAGTGGCGAGCGAAATGGGATGAGCCTTGCACTCTTTATTTGTATTGTTAGCCGAACGCTCTGGAAAGTGCGGCCATAGCAGGTGATAGCCCTGTAGGCGAAAACAGTATGAAAGAACTAGGTGTGCGACAAGTAGGGCGGGACACGTGAAATCCTGTCTGAAGATGGGGGGACCATCCTCCAAGGCTAAATACTCGTGATCGACCGATAGTGAACCAGTACCGTGAGGGAAAGGCGAAAAGAACCCCGGGAGGGGAGTGAAATAGATCCTGAAACCGCATGCATACAAACAGTCGGAGCCTCGTAAGGGGTGACGGCGTACCTTTTGTATAATGGGTCAGCGACTTACGTTCAGTAGCAAGCTTAACCGTATAGGGCAGGCGTAGCGAAAGCGAGTCCGAATAGGGCGTTCAGTTGCTGGGCGTAGACCCGAAACCAGGTGATCTATCCATGGCCAGGATGAAGGTGCGGTAACACGTACTGGAGGTCCGAACCCACTAACGTTGAAAAGTTAGGGGATGAGCTGTGGATAGGGGTGAAAGGCTAAACAAACCTGGAAATAGCTGGTTCTCTCCGAAAACTATTTAGGTAGTGCCTCGTGTCTCACCTTCGGGGGTAGAGCACTGTCATGGTTGGGGGGTCTATTGCAGATTACCCCGCCATAGCAAACTCCGAATACCGAAGAGTGCAATCACGGGAGACAGACATCGGGTGCTAACGTCCGGTGTCAAGAGGGAAACAACCCAGACCGCCAGCTAAGGTCCCCAAATATGGCTAAGTGGGAAACGAAGTGGGAAGGCTAAAACAGTCAGGAGGTTGGCTTAGAAGCAGCCACCCTTTAAAGAAAGCGTAATAGCTCACTGATCGAGTCGTCCTGCGCGGAAGATGTAACGGGGCTAAGCCATATACCGAAGCTGCGGATGCGAGCTAGTCTCGCATGGTAGGAGAGCGTTCCGTAAGCCTGCGAAGGTGCCTTGTAAAGGGTGCTGGAGGGTATCGGAAGTGCGAATGCTGACATGAGTAGCGATAAAGGGGGTGAAAGGCCCCTCGCCGTAAGCCCAAGGTTTCCTACGCAACGTTCATCGGCGTAGGGTGAGTCGGCCCCTAAGGCGAGGCAGAAATGCGTAGCTGATGGGAAGCAGGTCAATATTCCTGCACCGTCGTTAGATGCGATGGGGGACGGATCGCGGAAGGTTGTCCGGGTGTTGGAAGTCCCGGTCGCTGCATTGGAGAAGGCGCTTAGGCAAATCCGGGCGCAGGATTCAAGGGTGTGGCGCGAGCTCCCTCGGGAGCGAAGCAATTGGAAGTGGTTCCAAGAAAAGCCTCTAAGCTTCAGTCTAACGATGACCGTACCGCAAACCGACACAGGTGGGCGAGATGAGTATTCTAAGGCGCTTGAGAGAACTCGGGAGAAGGAACTCGGCAAATTGGTACCGTAACTTCGGGATAAGGTACGCCTTGTAGCTTGACTGGCCTGCGCCAGGAGGGTGAAGGGGTTGCAATAAACTGGTGGCTGCGACTGTTTAATAAAAACACAGCACTCTGCAAACACGAAAGTGGACGTATAGGGTGTGACGCCTGCCCGGTGCCGGAAGATTAAAT
>NZ_JRFO01000002.1:0-410515 GCF_000833595.1 Burkholderia sp. MSHR3999 | reverse complement strand
TTCTCTCAAGCGCCTTAGAATACTCATCTCGCCCACCTGTGTCGGGTTTGCGGTACGGTCATCGTTAGACTGAAGCTTAGAGGCCTTTTCTTGGAACCACTTCCAATTGCTTCGCTCCCGAGGGAGCTCGCGCCACACCCTTGAATCCTGCGCCCGGATTTGCCTAAGCGCCTTCTCCAATGCAGCGACCGGGACTTCCAACACCCGGACAACCTTCCGCGATCCGTCCCCCATCGCATCTAACGACGGTGCAGGAATATTGACCTGCTTCCCATCAGCTACGCATTTCTGCCTCGCCTTAGGGGCCGACTCACCCTACGCCGATGAACGTTGCGTAGGAAACCTTGGGCTTACGGCGAGGGGGCCTTTCACCCCCTTTATCGCTACTCATGTCAGCATTCGCACTTCCGATACCTCCAGCACCCTTTACAAGGCACCTTCGCAGGCTTACGGAACGCTCTCCTACCATGCGAGACTAGCTCGCATCCGCAGCTTCGGTATATGGCTTAGCCCCGTTACATCTTCCGCGCAGGACGACTCGATCAGTGAGCTATTACGCTTTCTTTAAAGGGTGGCTGCTTCTAAGCCAACCTCCTGACTGTTTTAGCCTTCCCACTTCGTTTCCCACTTAGCCATATTTGGGGACCTTAGCTGGCGGTCTGGGTTGTTTCCCTCTTGACACCGGACGTTAGCACCCGATGTCTGTCTCCCGTGATTGCACTCTTCGGTATTCGGAGTTTGCTATGGCGGGGTAATCTGCAATAGACCCCCCAACCATGACAGTGCTCTACCCCCGAAGGTGAGACACGAGGCACTACCTAAATAGTTTTCGGAGAGAACCAGCTATTTCCAGGTTTGTTTAGCCTTTCACCCCTATCCACAGCTCATCCCCTAACTTTTCAACGTTAGTGGGTTCGGACCTCCAGTACGTGTTACCGCACCTTCATCCTGGCCATGGATAGATCACCTGGTTTCGGGTCTACGCCCAGCAACTGAACGCCCTATTCGGACTCGCTTTCGCTACGCCTGCCCTATACGGTTAAGCTTGCTACTGAACGTAAGTCGCTGACCCATTATACAAAAGGTACGCCGTCACCCCTTACGAGGCTCCGACTGTTTGTATGCATGCGGTTTCAGGATCTATTTCACTCCCCTCCCGGGGTTCTTTTCGCCTTTCCCTCACGGTACTGGTTCACTATCGGTCGATCACGAGTATTTAGCCTTGGAGGATGGTCCCCCCATCTTCAGACAGGATTTCACGTGTCCCGCCCTACTTGTCGCACACCTAGTTCTTTCATACTGTTTTCGCCTACAGGGCTATCACCTGCTATGGCCGCACTTTCCAGAGCGTTCGGCTAACAATACAAATAAAGAGTGCAAGGCTCATCCCATTTCGCTCGCCACTACTTTGGGAATCTCGGTTGATTTCTTTTCCTGCGGTTACTTAGATGTTTCAGTTCACCGCGTTCGCTTCACATGGCCTATGTATTCAGCCATGGATACTCCATAAGGAGTGGGTTTCCCCATTCGGACATCTACGGATCAAAGCTCGTTTGCCAGCTCCCCGTAGCTTTTCGCAGGCTACCGCGTCCTTCATCGCCTGTGATCGCCAAGGCATCCACCACATGCACTTGTTCGCTTGACCCTATAACGAGTCTGTCTCGTTACAGGTTGAGTTCTCGCGTTGTGCCGTATTCCAATTGAGCCGAACATGAAGTTCGAATCATCTTGAGATACATCGATACAATCACAACCCGGATAGTTTCCACGTCCATCTCAAAGACGCTTCCGCTATCCAAATTACTTGCTTCTTCCAGATTGTTAAAGAACGACAGCCGATATGGTGTTACTCATATCACTCTGACTGGCTCAATCGCCAATGGCAAAAGTTCGATCAAGTCGAACGCTTGTCATTGAAGATTGTGGTGGAGGCAGACGGGATCGAACCGACGACCCCCTGCTTGCAAAGCAGGTGCTCTCCCAGCTGAGCTATGCCCCCATACAGAGACTTCCCAGGGTACTTCCGCCAGACAATTGGTGGGTCTGGTTGGATTCGAACCAACGACCCCCGCCTTATCAAGACGGTGCTCTAACCGACTGAGCTACAGACCCCTGAGTCTGTCCTGATTTACAGCCGATAAGCGTGAGCGCTCAACTTGTGCGAGATAGCTCTGGAAAGGAGGTGATCCAGCCGCACCTTCCGATACGGCTACCTTGTTACGACTTCACCCCAGTCATGAATCCTACCGTGGTGACCGTCCTCCTTGCGGTTAGACTAGCCACTTCTGGTAAAACCCACTCCCATGGTGTGACGGGCGGTGTGTACAAGACCCGGGAACGTATTCACCGCGGCATGCTGATCCGCGATTACTAGCGATTCCAGCTTCATGCACTCGAGTTGCAGAGTGCAATCCGGACTACGATCGGTTTTCTGGGATTGGCTCCCCCTCGCGGGTTGGCGACCCTCTGTTCCGACCATTGTATGACGTGTGAAGCCCTACCCATAAGGGCCATGAGGACTTGACGTCATCCCCACCTTCCTCCGGTTTGTCACCGGCAGTCTCCTTAGAGTGCTCTTGCGTAGCAACTAAGGACAAGGGTTGCGCTCGTTGCGGGACTTAACCCAACATCTCACGACACGAGCTGACGACAGCCATGCAGCACCTGTGCGCCGGTTCTCTTTCGAGCACTCCCGAATCTCTTCAGGATTCCGACCATGTCAAGGGTAGGTAAGGTTTTTCGCGTTGCATCGAATTAATCCACATCATCCACCGCTTGTGCGGGTCCCCGTCAATTCCTTTGAGTTTTAATCTTGCGACCGTACTCCCCAGGCGGTCAACTTCACGCGTTAGCTACGTTACTAAGGAAATGAATCCCCAACAACTAGTTGACATCGTTTAGGGCGTGGACTACCAGGGTATCTAATCCTGTTTGCTCCCCACGCTTTCGTGCATGAGCGTCAGTATTGGCCCAGGGGGCTGCCTTCGCCATCGGTATTCCTCCACATCTCTACGCATTTCACTGCTACACGTGGAATTCTACCCCCCTCTGCCATACTCTAGCCCGCCAGTCACCAATGCAGTTCCCAGGTTGAGCCCGGGGATTTCACATCGGTCTTAGCGAACCGCCTGCGCACGCTTTACGCCCAGTAATTCCGATTAACGCTCGCACCCTACGTATTACCGCGGCTGCTGGCACGTAGTTAGCCGGTGCTTATTCTTCCGGTACCGTCATCCCCCGATCGTATTAGGACCAGGGATTTCTTTCCGGACAAAAGTGCTTTACAACCCGAAGGCCTTCTTCACACACGCGGCATTGCTGGATCAGGCTTGCGCCCATTGTCCAAAATTCCCCACTGCTGCCTCCCGTAGGAGTCTGGGCCGTGTCTCAGTCCCAGTGTGGCTGGTCGTCCTCTCAGACCAGCTACTGATCGTCGCCTTGGTAGGCCTTTACCCCACCAACTAGCTAATCAGCCATCGGCCAACCCTATAGCGCGAGGCCCGAAGGTCCCCCGCTTTCATCCGTGGATCGTATGCGGTATTAATCCGGCTTTCGCCGGGCTATCCCCCACTACAGGACATGTTCCGATGTATTACTCACCCGTTCGCCACTCGCCACCAGGCCGAAGCCCGTGCTGCCGTTCGACTTGCATGTGTAAGGCATGCCGCCAGCGTTCAATCTGAGCCAGGATCAAACTCTTCAGTTCAAACCTGTTACTGTTTTCGGTTCCGTAGAACCGGTCGCTCACTCAAAGCTGACAGGAATATGAATTGCTTCATAAACCTGACTTACTTTAGTGTGAGACTCTTGATACTTTTGCCAATCCGATCTGACGATCGGCTCGCTGTCATCAAGCGCCCACACTTATCGGCTGTTAATTTTTAAAGAACGTTTCTGCGAGAAAACCGTCTTTCCCGGCAGCGCTGCGTTGTCAGCAGCAGAGAAGAGAGATTATGAACACTGTTTCGCAGTTCGTCAACAACTTTTTTACTAGCTCGTTGCGACTGCGGGGTTCATCTGCCCTCCCCCTTCCGCGCCGCGTTGCCGTCAGCGCGAAAGAGGCGTGATTCTAGGCACCTCCCGCACCAAGCGCAAGGGGTTGCGTGAAATAAATTTAAGGCCCCGTCAGGCCCTGCGCATCTGGCGCGCGACGATCTCCATATAGTGATCGAGATCCGGCGTCGCTCTCCCTTCCACCTTCGCCATATCGTCCCAGCGGCGCAGGCGCAGCGCGTCCTCCGCAAACGGGCGCCGCAAGAACGCCGCGGCCTCCTCTTCGCTGAAGACCCCACCCTGCAATGCGAGGCTGCGCACCGAGTCCGGCGACAGGCTCTCGAAGTAGCCGGCATCCGTCCGGCACAGGCAGCGCTTGGCATCGACATGCAGCCGGATCGGCTCGAGCACCGCGTCCGGCAACAGCGGCCGCAGGAACGGCAATACGTAATATTGATGGAGATCGTCGATGCCGCGCGCGCTCGGCGTCTCCCCCTGACGGTTCAGCAGATGCCCAAGGTCGTGCAGGAACGCCGCCGCGACCAGCGCGTCGTCCGCGCCTGCCCCCTCCGCCAGCAAGCCGCTCTGCAGCGCATGCTCGAGCTGCGTGACCGGCTCCCCGCTATAGGCCACATGGCCATGCTCGCGGTACAGGCCGCGAATCTCTTCAAGCGTCAACGCCATTCCGTCATCCCCACGGCAACGAGAAGGTCTTCAGGTTCGTGAAGCTCTTCATCGCCTCCTGCACCCCTTCCTTGTAGCCCAATCCCGAATCCTTGATCCCGCCGAACGGCGTCAGCTCGATCCGGTAGCCCGGCACCTCCCAGACGTTCACGGTGCCGACGTTCAATTCGTTCACGAACCGCACGACCGCTTCCGTGCTGTCGGTGCAGACGCCCGACGACAGCCCGAACGCCGTGCCGTTGCTGATCCGGATCGCGTCGTCGATCGTGTCGAACGCGATGACCGGCGACACCGGGCCGAACGTCTCCTCGCGCACCAGCGCCATCGCCGGATCGACGCGATCGAGCACGGTCGGCGCATACAGCGCGCCGCGGCGGACATTCCCGGTCAGCAGTCGCGCGCCCTGCGCGACCGCCTCGTCGACGCGCGCCTCGAACAGGCGCGCCGCCGCTTCGTCGATCACCGTGCCCATCTCGTTCGCCGGGTCGAACGGGTCGCCGTACGACCACGTGCGCGTCTTCTCTACCAATCGCTCGGTGAACGCCGGCGCGACCGAACGCTGGACCAGGATGCGCTTGACCGCCGTGCAGCGCTGGCCGGAATTCCGGTACGAGCCCTGCACCGCGAGCAACGCCGCGCGGTCGAGATCGGCGTCGCCGAGGACGATCAGCGGATCGTTGCCGCCCAGCTCGAGCACGACGCGCCGGTAACCGGCCTTCGCGGCAATCGCCTTGCCGATCGCCACGCCGCCGGTAAACGTGATCAGCGACGCGTGCGGGTGCGTCACCAGTTCGTCCGCGATCTCTCGCGGATCGCCGGTCACGACCTGCAGCATCGGTTCGGGCAGTCCGGCCTCATGGAGCAGATCCGCCAGATAGAACGCCGACAGCGGCACCTTCTCGGACGGCTTCACGATCACCCGGTTGTTGGTCGCGACCGCCGGCGCGACCTTGTGCGCAACCTGGTTCATCGGATGATTGAACGGCGTGATCGCGACGATCACCCCGTCGAGCGGCTGGCGCTGCGAAAACACCCGGCGCGCCTTGCCGTGAGGCGTCAGGTCGCACGAGAAGCTCTGCGCGTCGTCGCGCAGCGCCTCGACCGACGCGAACTTCAGCACGTCCGCGACACGGCCGATCTCGTAGCGCGAATCCTGCTTCGACAGGCCGGATTCGAGCGTGATCAGGTCCGACGCCTCCTCGGTGCGCTCGCGCAGCAGCGCGGCCGCCCGTTCGAGGATCTGCGAACGCTCATAGCGCGTGAGCACCGGCCGGTAAGCCATCGCGTAATCGAACGCGGCGCGCACGTCGTCGACGCTCGCGAGCGGCGCCGTGCCGACGCGCAGGCCGGTATAGGGATCGGTGACGTCGAAGGTCCGCTCGCGTGCCGCGCGAGCGCCGCACCAGCGCAATGCCTCGGCACGGAATGCCGGATGGTCCCGCCGAACAGGGGAAGTCATGATGCGATCCGGTTCAGCGCGAAATCGAATACGTCGAAATTCCGCGGACGACGCGCGGGATCGTCGCGCTCGATGCGACGGTTGAACAGCAGCGGCACTTCCTGCTCCGACACGCCGCCATGCGAGCGCAGCGGCACGGTCAGCCCGGACAGGTCGTGTTCGCGCTCGCGCGTGCCGAGCGTCATGTCGCGCCGGGCGATCACGGCCAGATCGCCGATCCGGTCCGCCGGCAGCTCGAAGCGCGCCGCGGCTTCCGCGTTGTCGAGCACGAGCTCGACGCCGTCGAGCCCGCCGATGCGCCACATCGCGTCCGTCCGGTCGACGCCCGCCGCCAGATAGACGGTCGCGAACGAGCCGAGCGCGCCGTGGTGCACGACGCAAGGATCGGTGATCGGCAGGATCACCCGCGCGGCCTGCACGCCGAACCAGCCGTCGAGCGCATCCTGCAGATAGACGACGTTCGGCCGGCCCGTCGCCGGATCGTGCTTCGCGTTCATCCCGTGGTCGGCGGTCAGCCCGATCACCCAGCCGAGCGCATCGAGCTGCGCGAGATAGCGGTCCATCATCGCGCAGAACGCGTTCGCGCCGGGGCTGCCGGGCGCGCACTTGTGCTGCACGTAGTCGGTGGTCGACAGATACATCAGGTCGACCTGGCGCGTCTGCGCGAGCCGCACGCCGGCCGCGAACACGAATTCGGACAGCGCCGCGCTATAGACGTCCGGCGACGGCAGCCCGACCCAGTCGAGCACGTCGACGATGCCGTTTTCCGCGAGATTCGCCTGTGCCGCCTTCTCCGCGGAGAAGCAGATGCCGCGCATCCGCCAGCCGAGCAGGCGGCGCAGCTTGTCCTTCGCGGTCACGACCGCCACCCGCGCGCCGGCGTCGGACGCCGCGGCGAGCAGCGTGCCCGCCCGCAGGTAGGCCGGGTCGTTCATCATCACCTCGGCGCCGCGTCCGCCGTCGGCGTCCGGGTCCCAGAAGTAGTTGCCGCAGATGCCATGCACCGACGGCGGCGCGCCGCAGACGATCGACAGGTTGTTCGGGTTGGTGAAGGTCGGCACGACGCAATCGGCGCGCCACGCAGTGCCTTCCGCGAACATCCGGCCGATGAACGGCGCGACGCCCGCGTCGACCGCGTGCTCGAGATAGTCGTATTCGCAGCCGTCGACGCACACGACGACGGTCGGCACGGCCGGCAGCCGGTAGCGGCGGCCGTTGACGTCGACGGACTGGTCCGGCAGGCCCGTCGACGTCCCGGCGGCCTGCGCGTCGCCGGGCGACCGCAATGCGAACGCGGCGTTCATCGCGCCACCCGCCGGCCGCCCGGCACGCGGGCGGCAATCAGCAGCAGCGCCGCGAGCGATGCGCCGAGCATCAGCAGCGACAGCGCCGACGCCGGCAGGTAATAGCCGCGCTCCACCTGGCCGATCACGACGATCGGCACGGTGGCGAAGCCGGGCGGATAAACCGTCAGCGTCGCGCCGAGCTCGCCGAGCGACAGCGCGAAGCCGAGCGCGAGGCTCGCGCGCAGCGCGGGCACGAGCTGCGGCAGCAGCACGCGCCGCAGCACCATCGCGGGCGGCGCGCCGAGGCTGGCCGCGGCCTCGCGCAGCACCGTCAGCTCCGGGCGCAGCGCCGCTGCCGCGCAGCGATAGCAGAACGGCAAGATCAGCGTGAGCTGCACGAGCACGACGATCGCCGCCGAACTCGACAGATCGACCGGCTTCTGGTGATAGGCGATCAGCACCGCGAGCCCGAGCACGACGCTCGGCACGCCGTTGGGCACCATCACGAGCGCGTCGACGAGCGCGCCGACGCCGCGCCGGTCGCGCCCTTCGAGCGCGAGCGCGAGCCACAGGCCGAGGGCCGTGCCGATCACGGCGACCCCGAAGCCGATCTCGAGGCTCGTCGCGAGCGCGCCGTATTCCTGCGAACCGAGCTGCTCGAACCAGCGCAGGCTGTAGCCGGCCGGCAGGATCGTGCCGGACCAGCGGCTCGACACGCTCGACAGCGCGACGACGATCACCGGCAGCACGAACAGCCAGAAGCACGCGAACGCGGCGAGCGCCAGCGCGACGCGCGACGCATGCTTGAGCAGCGTGTCGCTCCAGCCCGGTTCGTGGCGCGGCACGGCCTGCCCGATACGATATTCAGCGGACATCGCGCGTCCCTCCCGTTGCGCGCCGGTTCACCCGGCGATAGACCGCATACAGCGCCAGCGACAGCGCGAGCATCGCGACCGCGCCGGCCGACGCGGTCGGCAGGTCGAGATCGACGGTCGCGCTGCTGTAGATCGCGACCGGCAGCGTGACGAGCTTTGCGCTGCCGAGCACGAGCAGAATGCCGAATTCGTTCAGCGTCAGCAGGAAGCACAGCACGGTGCCGGCCGCGATCCCGGGCCACGCGATCGGCAGCACGACGCGCCGCGCGAGCATCCAGCCCGACGCGCCGAGGCTGCGCGCCGCTTCGATCAGGCGCAGGTCGAGCGTCGCGAACGACGCGAGCGTCGGCCGCACGACGAACGGCGTGTAGAACACGGTCTGCGCGAGGATCACGCCGCCGAAGCCGAACAGGAAATCGAGCGGCGGCTGGTCGAGATGGAACGCCTGCTGCAGCGCGATGCTGACCGAGCCCTGCGAGCCGTACAGGAAGATCAGCGTGAACGCGACGAGAAACGAAGGAAACGCGACGTACAGCTCCAGGAAGCGCGTGACGAGCGACGCGCCCGGAAACGGCCGGAAGAACAGCAGCGCGGCCAGCAGCACGCCGAGCACCGACGCGGTGCCGGCGCTCGCGAACAGCACGCCGAGCGTCGTCAGCAGCACGTTGCGCGCGTCCGGATTGCCGAAGAAGTTCCGGTACGCGGCGAAGCTCAGCCCGTGATCGCCGGTCAGGCTCAGCAGCACGAGCCGCACGAGCGGATAGACGACGAGCGGGCCGAGCACGACGACCGCGAGCAGGATCAGGTGCCAGTCGCCGGCGCGCCGGCGGCGCTTCGCGGCGGCGGCATGGGCGGCGGCCGACGCGAGCGCCTTTGGCGACAGCGCGGCGTCAGGGCTCGATAAGGACGACATCGTCTGCCTCGCAATGCAGGGAAACACGCGCGCCGCGCTCGGGCGCCGCGCCGCGGCCGCGCTGCATCGTCACGCGCACCGGCTCTTCCGGCGCCGCGTCGACCACGACCGCGATCGACAGCTCCGCGCCCTGCCATTCGACCGATGCGACCGTGCCGTGCAGCCCGCCCGCCGCAAGCGGCCTGACGGTCAATTGCTCGGGACGCACGCACGCGACCCTGTCGCGCACGTCGTGGCGCGGATCGCCGAGCGGGAAGATCACGCGCGGCGGCAGCAGGTTCGCCGGGCCCAGGTAGCGCGCGACGTAGCCGTTGCGTGGCGTGTCGTAAAGCTGCTGCGGCGTGCCGAGCTGCGCGACGTGGCCGTCGCGCATCAGTAGCGCGCGGTCGGACAGCACCAGCGCATCGTCGCGGTCGTGCGTCACGCACACGACGGTCAGGTTCGGCAGGCGCTCGTGCAGCGCCTTCAGCTCGCTGCGCACCGACGCGCGCAGGTTCGCGTCGAGCGCGGACAGCGGCTCGTCGAGCAGCAGCACGTCGGGCTCGATCACGAGCGCGCGGGCGAGCGCGACGCGCTGCTGCATCCCGCCCGACAGTTGCGCCGGCAGGTGGTGGCCGGCGTCGCCGAGCTGGACGAGCTTCAGCGCGTCGGCGACGCGGCGCGTCACCTCGGCCGACGACATCCGTCGCGCGCGCAGGCCGAATGCGACGTTCTCGAACACCGACAGGTGCGGGAACAACGCGTAGTTCTGGAACAGCAGACCGAGGTTGCGCTTGTGCGGCGGCGCATAGGTCAGGTCGCGCCCGGCGACGCTCAGCGTGCCGGTCAGGCCGTCGGCCTTCACGAACCCGGCGATGAAGCGCAGCAGCGTGGTCTTGCCGCAGCCGCTCTTGCCGAGCACGGTCAGAAATTCGCCGGCGCCGATCGACAGCGTCAGATCGTCCAGCACCGTGCGCGCGCCGTAGCGCACGCTCAGGTGCTCGATCTGCATGCCGCCCGGCGCGCCGGACCGCAGCGTCGCGCGCGGCTCGGCGGCGCCGAATGCGCCGGGATGGGTCATGGCGGTATCCACCGGTTTCATCCTTTCAATTGCAGGCGGAATTGCTCGCGGCGTGCGCCGGTCACTTCGGCTTGACGACTTCGGTCTGCTTGCCCGAGCTGCCGATCACGTCCTTCTTCCAGCGCTCCAGCCACACCGGCTTCTTCGCCATCACCTGGCTCCAGTCGACCGGGATCAGCTTCACGCCCGCGATCGCGCGCTTGACCGCCTCGCCGTTCTTGCCGGCGAGCGGCACGTCGGTGCGGCCCGGGATGCCGTACATGTCCGGCACCTTCGCCTGCACTTCCGTCGACATCAGGTAGTCGATCAGCTTCTTGCCCGCGTCCTGGTTCGGGCCGCTCTTGATCAGGCCGATGCCGTACGGGAGCTGGAACGTCGTCGGCGGGTCGCCGTCCTTCGCCGCGAGGAAGATCGGCTTGATCGACAGGCCGCCGTGCTCGGCGTCGTCGAGATCCATCTGCAGGTCGCCGTTGGCGAAGCTGATCTCGTTGCGCGACAGCAGCACGTTCAGGTAGCCCGTGCCCTTCGTGTGGAACTTCACGCTCTGCGACAGCTTCGCGAGATAGTCGAACGCCTTGTCCTCGCCCATCAGCGTGGTCGTCAGGATCAGCACCGCCATCCCGTCGCCGGCCGTGGCCGGGTTCGAGTACGCGACCTTGCCCGCGTAGTTCGGCGACAGCAGGTCGGCGAACGTCTTCGGCTGCTGCTTGACGACTTCGGGGTTGATCGCGAACGAGAAATAGTTGTTCACGAACGTCGCCCAGCTGCCGTCTTCCGCCTTCGCGATCGCCGGCACGTTCTTGTAGTTGACGCTCTGGTACGGCTGCAGCAGGCCCATCTGGCCGGCTTGCTGGATGAACGGCGGCAGCGTGACGATCACGTCCGCCTTCGGCGAATTCTTCTCGATGTTCGCGCGGTTGACGACTTCGCCGCTGCCCGCCGTGACGATGTTGACCTTCACGCCTTCCTTCTTCTCGAAGGCCGGCAGCACGTCGCGGTAGAGGTTTTCCAGGCCGTCCGCCGTGTACAGCACGACCGCGTTCGCCGCGTGCGCCGGCAGCGCGGCACCTTGCAGCAGGCCGGCGGCGCAGGCAGCCAGCGCGAGCTTGCGGAACGCGCCGGCAGCGGCGCGCGAGGAATTCTGCAGTGTCATCTCACTTCTCCGTAGACGGAACACCAAACGGCCGGGGCACGACCGGCTCTGTCGGCCAGAGTTGGCGCTTCAGCGCTTACTCTGGCCCCATGCAGAGCAGTAATTGGGGGGCGAACCGCCAGCGGGCCCGCCTCGTCGCCGCCCGACCGGTGCTGGACCGATGCGGTTTCGTGCGGCAAGCGAAGGATCACAGCGTTCGATGACAAGCCCGTGACGACCGCCCAAAATTCCACAAAATGACATAATTTGCCACTAAGATGGCCGTCACCCGGAAACGCCACCCGGCGTTTCATCCGACCCGTGCTGGAGAAAAACCGATGTCCGCCACCGCCCCGATCCTGCTCACCCCCGGCCCGCTCACCACGTCCGCCGCGACGCGCGACGCGATGCAGCGCGACTGGGGCTCGTGGGATGCCGCGTTCAATCGCCTGACCGAAAGCGTGTGCGCCGACCTCGTCGGCATCGCCCGCGGCGGCGCCGAATACGTGTGCGTGCCGATGCAGGGCAGCGGCACGTTCGCGGTCGAAGCCGCGCTCGGCACGCTGGTGCCGCGCGACGGCGTCGTGCTCGTGCCGGACAACGGCGCGTATTGCGCGCGCATCCTGAAGATCCTCGGCCGGCTCGGGATCGAGGCGATCGCGCTGCCGTTCGGCGAGGCGTCCGCGGCCGATCCCGCGGCGATCGAGGCGGCGTTCGCGCGCGACCCGCGCATCAGCCACGTCGCGCTGGTGCATCTCGAGACGAGCGCCGGCATCCTGAATCCACTCGACGAGATCGCCGCGTGCTGCCGGCGGCATGGCAAGCGGCTGATCGTCGATGCGATGAGCTCGTTCGGCGCGCTGCCGATCACGCTCGACGGCAGCGGCGTCGACGCGCTGGTCTCGGCCAGCGGCAAATGCCTGGAAGGCGTGCCGGGGATGGGGTTCGTGATCGTGCGGCGCGACGCGCTGGACGCCTGCGAAGGCCGCTCGCCGTCGCTCGCGCTCGACCTGCACGACCAGTACGCGTACCTGCGCAAGACCGGCCAGTGGCGCTTCACGCCGCCGACGCACGTGGCCGCCGCGCTGCGCGTGGCGCTCGACCAGTTTCTCGCCGAAGGCGGCCAGCCCGCGCGCGGCGCGCGCTATGCGTCGAACTGCCGGACGCTGGTCGACGCGATGCGTGCGCTGGGCTTCGAGCCGTTCCTCGACGCGCGCGTACAGGCGCCGGTGATCGTGACGTTCCATGCGCCGGACGATCCGGCATACGACTTCAAGCGCTTCTACGACACGGTGCGCGACGCCGGCTTCATCCTCTATCCGGGCAAGCTCACGCAGCTGGAGACGTTCCGCGTCGGCTGCATCGGCGCGATCGACGCCGACGACGTCCGGCGCGCGGTCGCCGCGATCGCGCATGCGATCGAGACGCTCGGCATCGCGCTGCGCCGCGCGTCATGAATGAAAAAGGCCCGGCGGGTTGCTCCCGCCGGGCCCGAGGTCCTGCCGCCGCGTGACTGCGTTACAGCACGATCCGCTTGATGTCGCCGACGACGAAGATGTACGACGCCGCGCCGATCAGCGCGATCACGCCGATGAACATCAGCGCGCCGACGAACGAGCCGGTCGACGCGACGATGAAGCCGACGACAAGCGGCGTGATGATGCCGGCGAGGTTCGCCGCGAAGTTGAAGATGCCGCCCGTCACGCCGAGCAGGCCGTCCGGCGCGATGTCGGACACGAGCGTCCAGCCGAGCGCGGCCATCCCCTGCGCGAAGAACGCGACCGACATGATCGCGATCACGGCTTCGTTGCTCTGCACATAGTTCGCGAGAATGATCGTCGACGCAAGCAGCAGGCCCGCGATGATCGGCAGCTTGCGCGCGAGGTTCGCGGACTTGCCGCGGCGCAGCAGCCAGTCGGAGAAGATCCCACCGAACATCACGCCGACCGACGCGGCGATGAACGGCATCACCGCGAAGAAGCCGATCTTCAGCCAGCCCATGTGGCGCTCGGTCGCGAGATAGGTCGGGAACCAGGTCAGGAAGAACACGAGCGTCGAGTTGCCCGCGAACTGGCCGAGGCAGATGCCGGCGAGCTGGCGCTTCTTCAGCAGCTGGCCCGCCATGCGCCAGCTGAATTTCGCCTGCACGGGCCGGTCGTTCTTTTTCGCGCCGTGCGCGAGGCCGCCGCCCGCTTCGATGTACTCGATCTCCTCCTTGTTCGCGCCCGGATGGTTGTGCGGCTCGTGATAGAGCTTCCACCAGACGAGACCGAACGCGATGCCGACGCCGCCGACGACCCAGAACAGCGAACGCCAGCCGAACGCGCCCATCAGCGCGAACAGCATCGGGCTGAAGAACGCGAGGCCGATGTACTCGCCGACCGTGTAGGTGCCGGTCGCCATCGCGCGCTCGTTCTGCGGGAACCAAGTCGCGACCACCCGGCTGTTGGTCGGGAAGCACGGCGCTTCCGTGACGCCGAGGCCGAGGCGGCACGCGAGCAGCGTCGCGACGCCGGGCACGAAGCCCTGCAGCAGCGTGCACAGCGACCACAGCGTCATCGACCAGTAATAGGTGATCTTGCTGCCGAAGCGGTCGAGAAAGAGGCCGCCCGGCACCTGCATCGCGACGTAGGTCCACGAAAACGCGGAGAACATGATGCCCATCACCGCCGCGTTGATGCCGAGCTCCTTGGTGAGCTGCGGCGCAGCCACCCCCAGCACGGTGCGGTCGAGGTAGTTGATCATCGTGCCGATCGCGAGCAGCGCGAGAATCTTGTAGCGCGCCGACGTGCGCCGGACCGTGCCGGCCGCCTGCGCCGGACGCGCCGGCGCATGGTTGGTGTGGGTGGTGTGCTGCATGGTCGTCTCCTGGTCTCGTCTTTATCTGAATCTATCGAGGGTCAGCGCGCAACGAGCGCCTGAAAGTGGTCGAACATCCGCTCGGCGTCGGGCGTGCGTCCGGTGAAGATCTCGAATGCGTCGACGGCCTGGTAGACCGCCATTCCGCCGCCCGGCAGCGTCGCGCAGCCCGCCGCGCGCGCCACCCGGATCAGCTCGGTTTCGAGCGGGAAGTACACGATGTCGGCAACCCACATCCCCGCGTGCAGCAGCTCGGCCGGCAGCGGCAGGCCCGGATGCTTCGCCATGCCGGTCGGCGTCGCGTGGATCAGGCCGGTCGCGGCGCGCATCGCGCTCGCGAGATCGTCGCCCTGCGCCACTTTCGCGGCGGGGAAGCGCTGCTGCAGCTCGTCGGCGAGCGCGCGGGCGCGCGACGCGTCGACGTCGAAGATCGCCAGCTCGGCCGCGCCCATCTGCAGCGCCGCGTGCGCGACGGCGGCTCCCGCGCCGCCCGCGCCGAGCTGGACGACACGTTCGAGCGATGCGCCGGGCAGCCCGCGCCGGAACGACTTCGCGAAGCCCGACCAGTCGGTGTTGTGGCCGATCCGCTTGCCGTCCTTGAACAGCACGGTGTTGACCGCGCCGAGCGCGCGCGCGTCGTCGGACAGCGCGTCGAGGTGCTCGATCACGCGCTGCTTGCACGGATGCGTGATGTTCAGGCCCGTAAATCCCATCTGCTCGGCAGCCGCGAGCAGTTGCGGCAGCGCGTCGACGGTCAGGCCGAGCACGTCGAGGTCGATGCGCCGGTACACATAGCCGAATCCCTGGCGGAATCCTTCTTCCTCATGCATCGCGGGCGACAGCGAACCGCCGATGCCCTGGCCGATCAGGCCGATCAGAAAGGACGGGCGGCTCATCGCGCGGCTCCTTGCGAAAGAATGGTGGACATGCGCTGCAGCGCGAACACGTAGCCTTCGGTGCCGCAGCCGCAGATCACGGCTTCGGCGACCGCCGACACGTACGAGTGGTGGCGGAACGGCTCGCGGCGGTGCACGTTCGAGATGTGGACCTCGATCACCGGCTTCGCGATCGCCGACAGCGCATCGGCCAGCGCGACCGACGTGTGCGTGTACGCGGCCGGGTTGATCACGACGCCGTCCGTGTCGTGGCGCGCCGCGTGCAGCCAGTCGATCAGCTGGTGCTCGGCGTTCGACTGGCGAAAGTCGATCTCCAGCCCGAGCGTATCCGCCGCGGCGCGGCAGCGCTGCTCGACGTCGGCGAGCGTTTCCGCGCCGTAGATGTGGGGTTCGCGCGTCCCCAGCAGATTCAGGTTCGGGCCGTTCAGCACCAGGACCTTGCGCTTGCTCATGTCAGTTGCTCCGAAAAGGGGGGCTCATCACTACGCGACTTCGCCTCCTCACGTCAAGATTCGACGCTAGTGTGCGCTTGCGCAAACGCAAAGTCTTTTCGGGTTTTCGCTAATTTGTACCAACTAGTTAGTTTGTATAATCCGCTCAATCACCCTAGTAAATTGGGGATATGGCGCGCCCCCATGACTCCACGACTGGTTCATTCAGGGCCAGTCCGGCCGGCGCCGCCCCCCGCTCATCCGCAGGATTCGCCCATGCAGCGCTCGATCGCCACCGTATCCCTGTCAGGCACGCTCGCCGAGAAGCTCGCCGCCATCCAGGCCGCGGGTTTCGACGGCGTCGAAATCTTCGAGAACGACCTCGTCTACTTCGACGGCTCGCCCGCCGACGTGCGGAACATGGCCGCCGATCTCGGCCTCGACATCGTGCTGTTCCAGCCGTTTCGCGATTTCGAGGGCGTGAGCCCCGCGCAGCTCGCGCGCAACCTCGACCGCATCAAGCGCAAGTTCGACGTGATGCACGCGCTCGGCACCGACCGCATCCTCGTCTGCAGCAACGCGTCGCCCGATACGATCGCGGACGACGGGCTGCTCGTCGACCAGCTCGGCGCGCTCGCCGAGGCCGCGCGGCAGGCGGGCGTCGTCGCCGCCTACGAAGCGCTCGCGTGGGGGCGGGTCGTGAAAACCTACGGCCACGCGTGGCGCCTCGTGAACGCGGTGAACAGCCCCCATCTCGGGCTCGCGCTCGACAGCTTCCACACGCTGTCGCTCGACGATTCGCCGGACGCGATCGCCGACATCCCCGGCGACCGGATCGCGTTCGTGCAGATCGCCGACGCGCCGAAGCTCGTGATGGACGTGATCGAATGGAGCCGCCACTTCCGCTCGTTCCCCGGCCAGGGCGACTTCGACCTCGCGCGCTTCACCGCGCGGGTGATCGAGGCCGGCTATACGGGGCCGCTGTCGCTCGAGATCTTCAACGACGGCTTCCGCGCGGCGCCGACCGCGCTCACGGCCGCCGACGGCCACCGCTCGCTGCTCTATCTGGAGGAGCAGACGCGCGCACAGCTCGCGCGGGAAGGCCGCGCGCCGGGCGCCGGCCAGACGCTGTTCGCGCCGCCCGCGCCGCCTGCGCACGTCGGGTTCCAGTTCATCGAATTCGCGGTCGATGCACGGGCCGCCACCAACGTCGGCGAGTGGCTCGGCAAGATGCGCTTCCGGCTCGCCGGGCGGCACCGCTCGAAGGACGTGACGCTGTTCCAGCACGGCGCCGCGTCGATCGTGCTGAACGCGGAGCGGGATTCGTTCGCCGACGCGTTCTTCCAGCAGCACGGGCTGTCGCTGTGCGCGTCGGCGTTCCGCGTCGACGACGCGAAGGTTGCGTTCGATCGCGCGGCAGGCTTCGGCTATGCGCCGTTTTCCGGGCGCGTCGGCCCGAACGAGCGCGTGCTGCCGAGCGTGAAGGCGCCGGACGGCAGCCTCGAATACTTCGTCGACGAGGCGCCGAACGCGCCGACGCTCTATGAATCCGATTTCGTGCTGACCGACATCGACGGCCCGAGCGAGGTCGGCCCGCTGACCGGCATCGACCACGTGTGCCTCGCGCTGCCGGGCGACGCGCTCGATACGTGGATCCTGTTCTTCAAGGCCGCGTTCGGCTTCGAGGCCGAGCGCAGCTGGCTCGTGCCCGATCCGTACGGGCTGATGCGCAGCCGCGCGGTGCGCAGCGCGGACGGCTCGGTGCGGATCGCGCTGAACGCGTCGGTCGATCGCCACACCGCGGTCGCCGAATCGCTGGACCGCTATCACGGCACCGGGCTGAACCACGTCGCGTTCCGCACCGACGACATCGTGAAGACGGTGGCCGAATTCGCGGCCGACGGCGTGCCGTTCCTGCGCATCCCGCGCAACTACTACGACGACCTCGCCGCGCGCTACGCGCTGCCGGACGACTTCATCGACACGCTGAGCACCCATCATCTGCTGTACGACCGCGACGACAGCGGCGGCGAGTTCCTGCATGCGTACACGGAACTGGTCGACAACCGCTTCTCGCTCGAGATCGTCGAGCGGCGCGGCGGGTACGACGGCTACGGCGCGGCGAACGCGGCCGTTCGCCTCGCGGCGCAGGCGCAGCGAAGAAAATAAGGGGCAGGGAAAAACCGGGTGCGACGAAAGGTCATCGCCTATTTGTCTGGCGAATCGTCCACGCATGCACTACGCTGGCGCTTGTGCTGTCGGACGCCCGCCTGAAGCGGCTTGCGCCGATCCGGTTCGCGAAGCCGCCGCCGTGCCCGCCGTGCCGTTACATGCTGTAACCACCGGCTCGCCGCGGCCGGTCCACGACCGGGGCGTTTTAAGAATCGCTTAAGTCTTCGACGGCACCATCCGCAACCATATCCGAAGAACCCGTCGAACCAGGAGGACAGCGATGAGCGCCGTAGTTGCACCCGCGGGCCGCCCGGCCGCGCCCCCCGCCAAACCCAGGACGATGCTGCGCCGCCTGCTCAGCCATCACGAAATCGCGACGCTGCTCGTGCTGCTGCACGCGCCGATCGGCGCCAACGCCAAACCCGAACTGCCGGCGCTGCAGGAAGCCGGCCTCATCGAAATGGTCAAGCTCGACGCCGATGCGCAGCCGAGCTTCCGCCTGACCGAAAACGGCACGGCCGTGCTGAAAGGTCTCGGCTACCGCTGAACCGGCAGGCGGCAGACCGCCGCCGTTCCTGCCGACGCGCGCCACCGCGCCGAACTAGCTGCCGCGCTTCCGAAAGGCCGCCTCTCCCGCATCGGATACCTCGACCCACTTCGGGTCGGGCGCGGCGCCGGGCACGTAGCTGTCGTGCCAGTTCCACCATTTGTACGGCCGGCCCTGCGGGTATCCCTCCGGCGAATCCTCCCATGTCTCCTGGCGCCCGAGCGCCGTCATGTCGAGATAGCTCCACGTGGTGCCCATCGCCTCGTCGCCGCGACTGTTGATGAAATACGTGCGGAACACGCGCTCGCCGTCGCGGATGAAGGCGTTGTGGCCGTGCCATTCGTCCACGCCGAAGTCGGCATCGAAACTGTCGGTGATCGTGTACCACGGAATATTCCATCCCATCCGCGCCTTCAGGCGCGTGATGTCGGCCTGTGGCGCGCGTGACGCGAACACGAGCGTGGTGTCGCGGGCATTCAGGTGGGCGAGGTGGCCGACGTGGTCGGCCACCATCGAACAGCCGATGCACGCATGCTCCGGCCAGCCGTGCACGCCAGGCTCGAAGAACGCGCGGTACACGATCAGCTGGCGGCGCCCGTGGAACAGGTCGAGCAGGCTCGCCTTGCCGTCAGGCCCGTCGAACGCATACTTCTTTTCCACGGCGACCCAGGGCATCCGCCGCCGCTCGGCGGCCAGTGCGTCACGGGCGCGGGTCAGTTCCTTTTCCTTGACGAGCAGCCGCTCGCGCGCGGCCGCCCACTCTTGCGGCGACACGATCGGCGGCGTCTTCATCGCGGGCTGCCCCTCCTTCCGTCCGTCGTCCGATGATGTGTTCGTGGTCATTGCTGCCTCCGGGTCAGAGCGATCGCTCGCTGTGGGTCATGAGACAGTTTTAGTCGCCGGCCAGCGAATGGTGGGAGTGACAATCGTGGCGAGATTCGTTTTCCGGGCGTTCCGGGTCACCCCGCCCGATCCTGCAGCATCATTCGGTATTCCGTCGGCGTCACGCCGACCGTCGCCTTGAACTGGCGCGTGAACGCGCTGTGATCGGTGTACCCGCATAGCGCCGCGACGTCGGTCACCTTGTCGTGCGTGGCCAGCAGCGCGGTCGCGGCGTCGAGCCGCGTCTTCAGCAGCACCTGGCGCGGCGTCAGGTGGAACACCTTGTGGAAATAGCGCTCGAGCTGTGCGACCGACATCCCGGCCATCTGCGCGAGCTGCCTCAGGTTCAGCGGCTGCACGTAGTGATCCTGGATGTACTGGACCACGTCCGCGAGCTTGCTGTAGGCCGGATGCGACCCTTCGTGCGCCTTCAGGTCGCGCGAGATGCCCGCGAGGCCGATCACCTTGCCGGCCGCATCGCGCAGCGGCTCCTTGCAAGTCAGGCACCAGCCCGGCTGGCGGCCGGGGTACAGGTGCAGTTCGAGCTGGTCCATCAGCTGTTGGCCGGCGGTGATCGTCGCCATGTCCTGCTCGAAGTAGCTGCGGCCGAAGCGCCGCGGGAACACCTCGTCGGTGGTCTTGCCGAGCAGGTCGCGCTTGTCCTTGTAGCCGCAGCGCATCGCCAGCGTGCGGTTGACGAGCGCGTAGCGGCCGTCCGCATCCTTCACGAAGAACGCGACGTCGGGCAGCGCGTCGAAGACCGGCTCGAGCAGCCGGAAGTGCGCGAGCATCGCGCCGAAGTCGGCGTTGTCGGGCTGGTAGCGCAACGTGTCGGACAGGCTCATGGACGGTACGGCAAGCAAGGTCGTCATCCCGGCATCCGCTAGGCGAGTGGCTGATGGCGTCGATTATAGGAGCGCGCCCCATTGGCGGCGCGCAGGGCGCACGATCCCGCGCGCGCGGTCGTGCGCGCCCGAAGCCGCCATCCTAAAAAACGCGGCCGCGCCGCGTCTTGGCGCGATTGCGCACGAGAAATGACGATTTCGGCATATATCAGGGTTATCGACGATATGCCGAAATCGTCGCCGGCCGCGCTCGCAACGCGCAAGACGCGCGCATTTTCGCTACCTAGACTTCGCTTCACGGTCACGAGACGCCACACGGCCCTGCCGGCGTGCGACCCGCACGAGGTGCCGCGATCGCCGCTCGACGCGCCGATTTCAGCACAGCGTCTCGCCCGGTTCACCGGCGGCCGGCCCACGTTCCGGCGCCGGCCCAACCACGCCATCAAGGGGAAGTGAAAGTGAAGCTGAAGGTATCGCACGTCGCGCTGGCCGCCGCCTGCGCACTGTCGGGCGCCCACGCCATCGCCGCCGACGTCGTCAGGATCGGTTTCGCCGCGCCGCTGACCGGCCCGCAATCGAACTACGGCACCGACATGCAGAAAGGCGTGCAGCTCGCGATCGCCGATTTCAACGCGACCAATCCGACGATCGGCGGCAAGCCGGTCACGTTCCAGCTCGATTCGCAGGACGACCAGGCCGACCCGCGCACCGGCACGACCGTCGCGCAGCGCCTGATCGACGACAACGTGCGCGGCATCATCGGCCACTTCAACTCGGGCACCAGCATCCCGGCGTCCGACCTGTACGATCGCGCGGGGCTGCCGCAGATCTCGATGGCAACGTCGCCGCAATACACCGCGCGCGGCTACAAGACCACCTACCGGCTGCTGACGAGCGATGCGCAGGCGGGCCGCATCGTCGGCACCTACGCGGTGAAGACGCTGCACTTCAAGCGCATCGCGATCATCGACGACCGCACCGCGTACGGCCAGGGCATCGCCGACGAATTCGCGAAGGCCGTGCAGGCGGCGGGCGGCACGATCATCAAGCGCGACTTCACGAACGACAAGGCGCTCGACTTCTCCGCGATCCTGACCAACCTGAAAGGGATGAATCCCGACGCGATCTTCTACGGCGGCGGCGACGCGCAATCGTCGCCGATGATCCGCAAGATGCGCCAGCTCGGGATCAAGTCCGCGTTCGTGACGGGCGAGATGTCGCGCTCGCCGACGTTCCTGAAGGTGGGCGGCACGGCGGCGGAAGGCGCGATCGTTTACATGGGCGGGCTGCCGAAGGAGAAGATGCCCGGCTTCGCCGGCTACGCGGCGCGCTACAAGGCGCGCTTCAGCGAAGACGTGATCACCTATTCGCCCTACTCGTACGACGGGACGATCGCGCTGCTCACCGCGATGAAGGACGCCAATTCGACCGACCCGAAGGTCTACACGCCGTATCTCGGCAAGGTGATGGTCAAGGGCGTATCGGCGGAGCGCATCGCCTATGACGCAAAAGGCGACCTGAAGGATGCGCCGGTGACGATCTACCGGGTCGAGGGCGGCGCGTTCAAGCCGGTCGACACGATCGCCGGCAACTGACGCAGCCCCAGCGCGCGCGGCGCGGCGGCGCCCGGTTCGCCCGCCCGCGCCGCGCGCCACCGCTCGCTGCCGCCGGAAAGTTGCATGCCCGCCTTGCGCACGTTCGTGCTCCTGTAGAATCCTCCCACTCGCTTGACACTCGTCCCCGCTTGCCCGACCCGGGCGACGCGATGCGTGTTCCGTGCGCCATCCGCGCCCGGCGCACCTCGTCGACGAGGCAGGCCGCGCCTTGGAGACGCGGCGCCGATTCAAACAATTAATTCGAATACCGATCGCCCTGACCATGCAAGCTTCCGAATTGAGCGGCGTCCCGCGCGCCGCCGAGCGCGCGCTGACGCGCAGCGACTACAAGACCCTCGGCCTCGCCGCGCTCGGCGGCGCGCTCGAGTTCTACGACTTCATCATCTTCGTGTTCTTCGCGCCCGCGATCGGGCAGCTGTTCTTCCCGCACGACATCCCCGAATGGCTGCGTGTGCTGCAGACCTACGGCATCTTCGCGGCCGGCTATCTCGCGCGCCCGCTCGGCGGCGTGATCATGGCGCACTTCGGCGACCTCGTCGGCCGCAAGCGGATGTTCACGCTGAGCGTGCTGATGATGTCGGTTCCGACGCTGCTGATGGGCCTCCTGCCGACCTACGACACGGTCGGCATCCTCGCGCCCGTGCTGCTGCTGCTGTTCCGCATCCTGCAGGGCGCGGCGGTCGGCGGCGAGGTGCCCGGCGCATGGGTGTTCGTGTCCGAGCACGTGCCGTCGCGCCACATCGGCTACGCGTGCGGCACGCTGACCGCGGGCCTCACGGCCGGCATCCTGCTCGGCTCGCTTGTCGCGGCCGGCATCAACCGCCGCTACGCACCCGCCGAGGTCACCGCGTTCGCGTGGCGCATCCCGTTCCTGCTCGGCGGCGTGTTCGGCCTGTTCTCCGTCTACCTGCGCCGCTGGCTGCACGAGACGCCGGTGTTCGCCGAAATGAAGGCGAAAAAGGCGCTCGCGGCCGAGATCCCGCTGAAGGCCGTGCTGCGCGACCACGGCCGCGCGGTGATCGTGTCGATGCTGCTCACGTGGATGCTGTCGGCGGCGATCGTCGTCGTGATCCTGATGACGCCCGCGCTGCTGCAGAAGCAGTTCCACCTGTCGCCGGCCACGACGCTGTTCGCGAACAGCATCGCGACGCTGTGCCTGACCGCCGGCTGCATCACCGCGGGCTCGCTCGCCGGCTGGATCGGCGCGAAGCGCGTGCTCGGCCTCGGCGGCCTCGTGCTGGCCGCGTGCTATTACCTGCTGTTCGCGCAGGTCGCGGCCGACGCGTCGACGCTGCCGCTCTACTACGGGATCGCGGGCTTCGCGGTCGGCGCGATCGGCGCGGTGCCGTTCGTGATGGTGAAGAGCTTCCCGGCCGTCGTGCGGTTCTCGGGAATCTCGTTCTCGTACAACGTCGCCTATGCGATCTTCGGCGGCCTGACGCCGGTGATCGTGTCGCTGATGATGAAGTCGAATCCGCTCGCGCCGGTGGTGTACGTCGCGGCGATCTGCGTGCTCGGCGCGATCGCGGTGCAGTTCGCGAAGGATGCGGACTGAGCGAAGACGGCACGACGCCTCACGCCTGAAAGACAACGCCACGGTCGAAAGTCCGTGGCGTTGTCGTTTGCGGGGCATCGCATGCGTCTGACCGGTGGCGCTCAGCCCTTCGCCGCGGCGGCCGACGCCGGTGCAGGCGCGGCCGCCTTGCCGTAGTCGACCGGCTGGTCGGCCGGACGCGGCGTCTCGCCGGCCCGCTGGATCCAGCCGCCGCCCAGCGAGCGATACAGGTCGACGAGGTTGGTCCACCGTGCCAGCCGTGCGTTGATCAGCGTCTGCTGCGCCGCGTACAGGTCGGTCTGCGCGGTCAGCACCGACAGGTAGCTGTCGACGCCGTTCTTGTAGCGCAGGTCCGACAGGTCGTAGCGACGCTGCTGCGCGTGCTCGTTGCGCTGCAGCGCGGCGATCTGCTGGTCGTACGTGCCGCGTGCGGCCAGCCCGTCCGCCACCTCGCGGAACGCCGACTGGATCGCCTTCTCGTAGTTCGCGATCTCGATGCGCTTTTGCACGTTCGCGAGATCGAGATTGGCGAGGTTCGCGCCGCCCTCGAAGATCGGCATCGTGATCTGCGGCGCGAACGACCACGCCGCCGTGCCGGCCTTGAACAGCCCGCCGAGCGTCGGGCTCGCGGTGCCGAACGCGCCCGTCAGCGAGATGCGCGGGAAGAACGCCGCGCGCGCCGCGCCGATGTTCGCGTTCGCCGCGAGCAGGTTCTGCTCCGCTTCCATGATGTCCGGACGGCGCGTGAGCAGGTCCGACGGCAACCCGGCCGGGATGTCGGTCAGGAAGTTCTGCGCGTCGAGCGGCAGGCCCGGCGGCAGGTCGTCCGGCAGCGGCTGGCCGATCAGCAGCACCAGCGCGTTCACCGCCTGCGCGTGGGCGCGCGCCTGCGCCTGCTGGTTCGCGAGCGCCGTTTCGACCACGGTCTGCGCCTGGCGCAGGTCGAGCTCCGAGCCGGTGCCGTTGTCGAACTTCAGTTTCGTCAGGTCGTACGATGCCTGCGCGGTCTTCAGCGTGTTTTCCGTCACCTTCAGCAGGTCGTCGGTCGACAGCACCGTCAGGTACTGGTCCGCGACCTGCGCGACCAGCGCGATCTCCGACGCCTTGCGGGCCTGCGCGGTCGCGAGGTATTTCGCGAGCGCCTGGTCCTTCAGGCTCTGGAGCCGGCCGAACAGGTCGAGCTCCCACGACGCCTGCAGCCCGACGTTGTACGTCGTCGTGATGTTGCGCCCCGGAACCGCCGTGAGCGCGTTCGGCAGCCGCTGGCGATCGCCGGTGCCCACCGCGTCGAGCTTCGGGAACAGGTCCGCACGCGTGATCTGGTACTGCGCACGCGCGGCCGCGATGTTCAGCACCGCGACCCGCAGGTCGCGGTTGTTGTTCAGCGCGATCTCGATCAGCCGCTGCAGGCGCGGATCGACGAAGAACTCGCGCCAGCCGATGTCGGTCGCCGCCTGGCCGTTCGCGCTGCGCGCGCCGGCCGCCGCGGCCGGCTGCGTCGCATACACGCCGCCGGACGGAAACGCCTGCGCGACCGGCGCATCGGGCCGCTGGTAATGCGGCGCCATCGTACAGCCCGTGGCGAAGAGCGCGACCGCCGCGGCGGCCGCAACACGTATCCGATTCATGTTTCTCCCGTTGCGCGCCGTCGCGACGCGCGTTGTCGATTGCGCGCTCATACGGTCTCCAGCACGCGCGCGCGTTCGCTCGCCGCCGCCTCGCGATGCCGCTTCGCGATCAGCGTGTACACGGTCGGCAGCACGAACAGCGTGAACAGCGTGCCGACCAGCATGCCGGTCGAGACCGTGATCCCGATCGCGAAGCGGCTGGCCGCGCCCGCGCCGCGCGCGAAGATCAGCGGCACGAGCCCGGCGACCATCGCCGCGGTCGTCATCAGGATCGGCCGCAGCCGCACGGCGGCCGCGTGTTCGATCGCCGCGCGCCGGTCGAGGTTCTGCGTGCGCTGCAGCTCGTTCGCGAAGCTCACCATCAGGATCCCGTGCTTCGAGATCAGCCCGATCAGCGTGACGAGCCCGATCTGCGTATAGATGTTCAGCGTCGCAAAGCCGAGATACAGCGGCACGAGCGCGCCGCACACCGACAGCGGCACCGACACGAGAATCACGAGCGGATCGCGCAGGCTCTCGAACTGCGCGGCGAGCACGAGGAAGATCACCACGAGCGCGAACACGAACGTCACGGTCAGCCGGTTGCCCTCCTGCACGTACTGGCGCGATTCGCCGAGCCAGTCGATGTCGTAGCCGGGCGGCAGCGCCTGCTTCTGCAGGAACTCGACCGCCTGCCCCATCGTCACGCCCGGCGCGGCCACGGCCGACAGCGTCGCCGAGTTCATCTGGTTGAACTGCGTGAGCGCGTTCGCCTGGCTGCCGTTCGACACGTGCACGACCGTCGCGAGCGGCACCATCTTGCCGCTGCGCGTCTTCACGTAATAGCGGTTCAGCATGTCGGACGACAGGCGCTCCGCGCGCGCGACCTGCGGAATCACGTCGTACGAGCGCCCGTCGTGGTCGAAGCGGTTCACGTAGTTCTCGCCGACGAGCACCGCGAGCGTATCGGCGATGTCCTTCATCGTCACGCCGAGCGCGTTCGCCTGGTTGCGATCGATCGTCACGCCGACCGCGCGGCTGTCGAACGTCAGGTCGCTGTCGACGACCGCGAACAGCCCGCTCTTCGACGCGGCGGCCTTCAGCTTGCCCATCGTCGCGAAGATGTCCTTGAAGTCGGCCGGCGCGCGCAGCACCATCTGGATCGGCAGGCCGCCGCTCGACGCGGGCAGCGACGGCAGCAGGAACGTGAACACCTGGTCGCCGGCGATCGCGTTCGCGCGCGCCTGCACGAGCGCCTGCAGATCGGCGGCGCCGCGCGTGCGCTTCGACCAGTCGACGAGGTTCACGCCGGCGAAGCCGAGATTGGCGCCGCCGAC
Organism: Burkholderia sp. MSHR3999; assembly: GCF_000833595.1. Lineage (NCBI taxonomy): Bacteria > Pseudomonadati > Pseudomonadota > Betaproteobacteria > Burkholderiales > Burkholderiaceae > Burkholderia > Burkholderia sp. MSHR3999. Next base: position 384,366 of record NZ_JRFO01000002.1, on the reverse strand, counting down.
GCCGTTCAGCACGAAGCTCGTGTCGGCTTCCGGCAGCGAGCGGAACACCTTCTCGACTTGCGGCGCGTAGCGTTCGAGGTAGTCGAGGTTCGCGTACTGCGGCGCCTTCACCTGCAGCATGATCGAGCCCTGGTCCTCCTGCGGCGCGAGCTCGCGCTTCACGCCGCTGAACAGCAGCCCGATGCCGAGCAGCACGCCCGCGCCGAACACCAGCACCGCCGGCCGCGCGGCGAGGCTCGCGTGCAGCAGCCGCCGGTAGCCGTGCGTGACGCGCGACAGCGTGTGCTCGATCGCGCGCGCGATGCGCCCTTCCGACATCCGGCTGTCGAGCAGCAGCGAGCTCAGCATCGGCGACAGCGTCAATGCGATCACTGCCGACACGCACACCGCGCCCGCGAGCGTGAACGCGAATTCGCGGAACAGCGATCCGGTCAGCCCGCCCATCAGGCCGATCGGCGCGTACACGGCGACGAGCGTGATCGTCATCACGATCACGGGCGACGCGATCTCGCGCGCGCCGAGCAGCGCCGCACGCGCGGGCGGCTCGCCGGATTCGATGTGCCGGTGGATGTTCTCGACGACGACGATCGCGTCGTCGACGACGAGCCCGATCGCCAGCACCATCGCGAGCAGCGTGAGCAGGTTCAGCGAGAAGCCGGCGGCGAGCATCAGCGTGGCGGAGCCGACGAGCGCGAGCGGGATCGTCACGACCGGGATCACGACCGCGCGGAACGAGCCGAGGAACAGGAAGATCACGATGACGACGATCGCGATCGCCTCGACGATCGTCTCGCGCACCTCGTCGATCGACGCGTTGACGAAGCGCGCGACGTCGAACACGTCGCCGATCCGGATGCTGGCCGGCTTGTTGCGCTCCATCGTCGGCAGCAGCGCCTGCACGCCGCGCACGATGTCGAGCGGGTTGCCCGACGGCGTCGCGTTGATCGCGATGTTCACCGCGCGGTGGCCGTTCATCAGCGCGCTCGCGTTGTACTGCTGCCCGCCGAGCTCGATGGTCGCGACGTCGCGCAGCCGCACGAAGCTGCCGTTCGCGTCGGACTTTACGACGAGGTTGCCGAACGCGCCGACGTCGGTCAGGTCGGTATTCGCGGAGATGTCGGCGACCGTGAGCGCGCCCTTCACCTGGCCCGGCGCGGCCTGCACGTTGTTCGCCTTCAGCGCGCTCGCCACGTCCGCCGCCGACAGCCCGTGCGCGGCGAGCCGCGACGCGTCGAGCCAGACCCGCATCGCGAGGTTCTGCCCGCCGACGATCTCGGCCGACGCGACGCCCGGCACGGTCGTGACGAGCGGCTGCGCGACCCGCACCACGTAGTCGGTGATCTCCGGAATCGACAGCGTGTCGCTCGAGAAGCCGAGATACATGACGGCCGTCGGCGCGTCGGTGAGCTTCGTGATCACCGAGTCGTACGCGCCTTCGGGCAGCTTGTACTTGACCTCCTGCACCTTCGCCATGATTTCCGTCATCGCGCGGTCGGCGTTCGCGTTCAGGCGCAGCCGCGCCTTCACAACGCTCTTGCCCTGCGTCGACGTGGAGCTCAGGTATTCGATGCCGTCCGCGGTCGCGATCGACTGCGCGATCGGCGTCGTCACGAAGCCCTGCATCAGCGCCTGCGACGCGCCGGGATACGCGGTCTCGACGCTGATCGTCGCGCTCTCGAGCATCGGGTACTGGCGCACCGGCAGCGCGCCGAGCGAGCGCAGCCCGATCAGCAGGACCAGCAGGCTGCAGACGAGCGACAGCACCGGCCGCCGGACGAAGATGTCGGTGAAGCGCGCGCCTTGCGTGGGGCCTTGTGTGGGTCCTTGCGTGGGCTGGCTCATCGCACGCTCTCCCGTTGCGCGGACGCATCGGCGAGCGCCTGCACCTTCGCGCCCGGCGCGACGCGCAGCTGCCCGGTCGTCACGACCACGTCGCCGGCGCGCAGCCCGTCCTCGACGACGATGCGGCCCCGGTCGCGCGCGCCGATGCGCACCTGGCGCACGCGCGCCACGCCGACGCCGCGCGCGTCGCGCTGCTCGACCACGACGACGCTGTCGCCGGCCTGCGACGTCTGCACCGCGGTATCCGGCACGCTGATCACCGCGTCGCGGCCCGGCAGCGCCAGGTGCGCATCGATGTACATGCCCGGGCGCAGCAGGTGGTCGGCGTTGGCCACGGTCGCCTGCACGGTGATGTTGCGCGTCTCGTCGCCGACCTGCGGCTCGATCGCGGTCACGCGCCCTTCGAAGGTGCGGCCCGGGTAGGCATCCGTCGTCACGCGCACGGCTTGCCCGAGCGCGACGCGGCTCAGCGCCTTCTGCGGCACCGTGAAGTTCGCGTGCAGCGCATCGAGATCGGTGAGCGTCGCGATCGCGTCGCCCGGATTCAGGTACTGGCCGAGGTTCACACGCCGCAGGCCGATCACGCCGGAGAACGGCGCGCGGATCAGCTTCTGCGTGATCACGGCCTGCGTCTCGCGGATGTCGGCGCGCGCGGCGTCGAGCTCGTAGCGGCGCGCGTCGAAGGTCGCCTTCGGTTCAGCGCCGTTCGGCACGAGCTGCTCGGCGCGCGCGAACTGCCGGCGCGTGTAGTCGGCCTTCGCCTGCAGCCCGGCGAGCTTCGCCTGCTCGGGCGCATCGTAGAGCTGCACAAGCGGCTGCCCGGCGCTCACGCGCGAGCCCGCGACGAAGCGAATGTCCACGACGCGCCCGGCGACTTCCGGCGCGATCGTCACCTGCCGCACCGCTTCGAGCGAACCGACCGCATCGAGCGACGGCTGCTCGGCGCGCGGCGCGACGACGACGGTTTCGACGGGCAGCGGCGCTGCGGGCGCGGCCGGCCGATCGGCGGCCGACACGCGCTCCATGCGCCACAGGAACAGCGCGCCGAACAGGACGGCCAGCGCGCCGACGGTATAGAACGTTGAGCGTCTCATGGGAATCTTCCCGATCAAGTGAGTCATGGTGTCAGTGTGGTCGGGCCCACACGCGCCAGATGTCAAATTTTTGAAGGCCCGTTTAAATATTTCGTGCGGCGTCCGTACGAAAAAAGAGCCGCACGTCCGGCGGCAACCGGACGTGCGGCCTGAAATCGCTCACCGCCGGGTCAGGATCGGGGAGTGAGCGGGCGCAGCGCGTCGAGGGACCACGCGCGCGCATACGGATGCCACATCGCGAGCAGCACCGCGCCGAGCAGCAGCAGCGGGTTCGTGCTCACGGCCCCGCACATCAGGAACAGCGCGGACATCGCGGCGGCCGCGGCGATCCCCCAGCCGGCCGCGACGCCGAGCAGGATCGACAGGCCCGCGCCGAGCTCGAGCCACGGCACCGCGACGTTGATCGCGGCGACGTGCGGCAGCGCGAACCGGCCGATCGCGTCGACGAGCGCGAGCCGCACCGCGTCGGGCGCCGCGGCGGAGCGGGTGGCCGCGGCCGCGAGGAACGGCGCGGCGTCGAAGCTCCCGGCGAGCTTCGACAGCCCGGCCCACGCCCAGAACACGCCGAGCACGACGCGCAGCGCGAGCGCGGCGGCCGCCCTCATCGCGCCACCTGAACGTGCAGGCGATGCAGTTGCCGGAACGCGAACGAGCTCACGCCGAGCAGGCACATGAACATCACCGCGATCGCCGCGTTGGTCGCGATCGGCAGCGCGCTCACGATGCCCGACGCGAGCGAACCGAGCACCAGCATCAGGCAGCCCTGCAGGCTCGCCGCGGCGCCCGCGCGCCCCGGAAACAGCGCCATCGAGCGGGCCATCGCGTTCGAGAAGATGAAGCCCTGCGCGAACGCGATCAGCATGATCCCGCCGAGCGCGGTGACGAGCACGAGCGCGGTGCCGCTCGACGCGACGCACGCGACGCCGAGCGCGAACAGCACGATCCCGCCGCGCATCAGCTGCTCGCCGCTGTAGCGCTTGATCAGGCTGCGGTTCAGCGTCGTGCCGCCGAGGTAGCACAGGCCGACGGCGAGCGCCGTCGATCCGAAGTACGACGCGCTGTGCCCGAGGCGATGCTGCACGATGTACGGCCCGATCACGTTCCACATCAGGAACGCCGAGAAGCTCATCCCGAGCATCCCGACGGCGGACAGGAAATGCGGATCGGACAGGATCTCGCGGTAGCCCGCTATCGTTTGCGCCGGCGTGCGCCGCATCTCGGGCCGCAGCGACTCGCGCAGCCCCGCGAACGCGAACGACAGCACGACGAGCCCGTAGCCGCAGTAGACGACGAAGTTCCAGCGCCAGCCCGCCATCTCCTGCACGAGCCCGCCGACGTACGGCGCGATCACCGGGCCGAGCCCGAACGCGAGACTCAGGTAGACGATCGCGACGCGGAAACGGTCGCCCTTCACGGTATCGACGAGCACGGCGCGCGCGACCACCTGGCACGACCCGATCGCGAAGCCCTGGATCGCGCGACCGACCATCAGCGCCTCGAACGACGGCGCGGCCACCGCGAGTGCGCTGCCCGCGATGAACAGCGCGAGGCCGGCCAGCACGGACGGCCGGCGCCCCCACCAGTCGGCTAGCATGCCGAACGCGAGCTGGCCGAGCGCATAGAACACGAGCGTGATGGTGATCGTGTTCTGCATCATGCTCGGCGCGACGCCGAGCTCGCGGCCGATCGCCGGAATGCTCGGCGCGTACAGGTCGATCGCGATCCCGCCGACGCTGTTGATCAGCGGCGCCAGGAACACGAGAAAGTTTTCGTATTGTTTGGAATCGGACATGGGGACGTTCCAGATGTAACGAGGCGGGCCGGCGCCGAAGCGCACGGCCCACCGGGATCAATGACCAGTCGCGGCGAGCGCGACGTGCCGGGAAGCGCAGCGCGGCGGAGGCTTGTCGTCGAGCGGGCTCCAGGCGGGCAGCTCGTCGCGCGCGGCCATGCCGCCGATCTTCACCATGATCACGCGCGGCGCGTTGTAGTAGTAGGTGCCCCAGTCGACGTGCTGGTCGCGCACGCGGCTCACGCTTGCGTGACCGAGATCGTCATAGCCGATCTGCAGCGACTGCACGATGTGCCGCACCCGCTCGGTCGCCGTCATCAGCACGTACCGGTAGTGATGCTGGGCAAGCGTGCGGAACACGTTCGCGATCAGGTAGCGCCCCGCGCCCTTCGAGCCGAACGACGAGAACTGCCCGAGTTCGACGAGCTCCGCGCGCGACAGCCCGTACAGGTGCGTCAGCGACTCGTCCAGGTAGTACTCCGAGAAGAGCGGGGCGCTGTCGCCCCAGCTCAACCCGACGCACGCGTAGCCGGGCAGCGTCATCGCGCGGTCGGTCAGGCACCAGAACTGGTCGGGGCGCGGCTCCGGGCGCGCGCCGTGCGCCTGGTAGTAGTTCTGGGCGACCGCCAGCTGCATCGCGCGATAAGCGGCCTGCCCCGGATGGAAAGTTCGTACGATGTGCACGTTCGGCTCCCGATCAGTACAGCGACGCCGCGAGATCGCGCTCGATCAGCTGGCGGCGCGGCCGGCCCGTGACCGTGTAATAGTCCTTGCGGAAGCGCTCGATGTCGGCCACCACCCGCACGCGCCGCACCCGCGCGAAATCCGCGAGCCGCGGCTCGAGGCGCGCCATCTCGCCGAGAATCGCCGCCTCGTCGTGCTGCGACAGCACGATCGCCGCCGGCTCTTCCCGGCCTTCGCCGAACACGACGATGTCGTCGATCAGCGCGCTTTCCTTGTAGACCGTCTCCACCCACTCCGGCGAGATGTTGCGGGCCGTCGACAGGATGATCACGTGCTTCTTGCGGCCGGTGATGTACAGGTAGCCGTCGACGATCTCCGCGATGTCGCCCGTGTGCAGGTAGCCGTCGGTCAGCTCGCACGACGTGTCGTCCGAGTTGTAGTAGCCGGCGCACAGCGTCGGGGTGAGCACGCGCAGCTCGCCGTCGACGATCGTCGGCACGATGCCGTCGAGCAGCGGGCCGGCGGAGCCGATGCGGCGATGCCCCGGATAGTTCAGCGAGATGATCGAGCTGTTCTCGCTCAGGCCGTACGCTTCGTAGACCTGCACGCCGCGCTTGTCGAGCGATTCGAGCACGGTGGCCGGAATCTTCGCGCCGCCGGTGATGATGTGCGGATTGCGGCGGCCGAACAGGCTCGTGACGCTCGTCGATTCGAGCAGCGCGTCGGCTTCCTCGAGCAGCTTCGGCGGCAGGTACAGGAAGTTCGGATCGACCTGCGCGATCAGGTCCAGGTAGTCGCGCGCATTGCCGCTGCGCGCGCCGTACTCGGCGTAGCGCGCCGGCATCAGCGTCAGCGAGCCGCCGGACAGGATCGGCAGGAACACGCCGAGCACCTGTTCGATCAGCAGGCTCATCGGCACGATCGACAGGTAGTCGAGCGGCGCCTGCGGCACGCGCTTCAGCACGTTCGTCACGAGCAGGCCGACCGCCTCGTCGCGAATCTTCACGCCCTTCGGCTTCGACGTCGTGCCGGACGTATGGATGATCCCGCAGATGCCGGGCTCGATCCGCTCGCCGGCCGGCGCGCCCTGCGCGGGCCACGCGCTGCGCTCGCTCGCGGCGTCGAGGCACGCGATGCCGGGCAGGATCGCGCTGATGCGCGCCGCGGTGTGCGCGTCCTGCGCGAAGATCGCGGTGGCCTTGTGCAGCAGGCTGCCGATCTGCTCGTCGGAGAATTCGATCGGCACCGGCAGCAGCACGGCCTTCACGCGGAAGATCGCCAGCATCGTCGCGACCCACGTATAGCTCGAGCGGGCGGCGATCCCGAACACGAGCCCGCTGCAATCGCCGTACACGTCCTGCAGCGTCGCGGCGATGCGCTCCACGTCGGCGCGCAGTTCCGCGAGCGAATAGTCGCGGCCTTCCATCTCGCGCACGACGATCCGGTCCTGCGCTTCGGCGAAATGACGTTCGAGAAGTGCGCTGATCATGCAATGGCTCCTTTGCGATAGCTTTGTGCGCCGAAGATCCGGCGGCCCGTATCCGCGAGGCGGCGGCGGCCGTGCATCACGCGGGTGTTGTCGATCACGACGATGTCGCCCTTGTTCCAGAACAGGTCGTACGTGTAGCGCGCGGTCACGTCCTTGATTTCGTCCCACACCTCGAAATCGATGTCGGTGCCGTCTTCCCACGTGATGAGCGGCGGTTCGTAGTTCACGCTCGGCCCGAGCAGCGAATTGCAGAACGCGCGGCGGCCGGAGAAGCAGCTCGTGGTGATCGCATTCGTCACGCGTTCGGACGACACGAGGAACTGATCGAGCCGGCGGTAGTGCTGGCCCGGCACGCGCTGGTTGACGACTTCGAGATGCGAGTCGTTCACCTCATGCGCGCTCACCTGCAGCTCGATGCTCAGGAACCGCTGCACGTTCGGCCAGGGAATGCGGCGCGCGTACTTGATCTTGCGCTGCTCGAACAGGCGGCGGGTGGCCGGCGACAGCTCGTGCAGCACGCGCAGGCCGTCGCACATCGTCGTCTCGGAGCCGACGCGCGCCGGCTCGAGGCAGAAGAACCATTGCAGGTCCGGCGTGAACGGCAGGTTGCCGTTTTCCTGGTGCAGGCCCATCTCGAGGTGGCCCGCGTCGATTTCCGCGGTGTTCTCGGTCGACGCCTTGCGCGCCGGATCGAACGTGACGCGCGCCGAGTGCTGGCTGACGAAGCGGTTGAAATCCTCGAGCGTGTCCGCGAAGTTGCGGTAGATCACGACGCCCGAGTGGGCAAGATTTTCGTACAACTGATCGGTATCGACGATATCGATCGCCTTCTGGCCCGGCTCCAGGCTCTCGATCAGTTCGAAGCCGAAACGCGGCAACGGTTTGTGGTGGACCTGCGCGGTGACTACGTCAACATCCATCATGTGTGCCTCTCACTCTCAGTGTGGTTAGTCTTGGTGTGTTCGAGTCCTGGCCTCGTCGAACACCACTCAATTTACCGACACGAAGCGGCACGCCGTTTTAAAAATTAAAAGCTGGATGTAATTTTGTTGAGAGATTCGTGAAAAAGCCTGCCGGGTGCTTCTTCACGCGAAAGAATCGGCCGCGGCGGCGCGCCCGCCTGCGCGCCGCCGCGGCCCGTTCAGAGCGCGTGCGCCGCGCCGGGTTCGAACGCGTTCGCGCTCGCGAGATCCTTGAACAGCATCCGCATGCTGCGGATGTCGTGGTTCTTTTCCATCTGGGTCGCCCAGATCACGTCGAGCGTGAAGGTCGGAAAGCCGAGCGGCACGTCGCAGATCTGCACCGAAGGCGGGATCGACAGGTACGGAATCAGCCGTTGCGGCAGCGTCAGCACGACCGGCAGCCGCGAGACGATGTTCAGGCAGGCCTGATACGTGTTCGCCCGCGCGACGATGTTGCGCGAGCGCCCGAGCTTCTCGAGCCAGCCGTCGATCATGTTGCGCTCGGAGATCCACGGCGTCGGGAACACGTGATGCATGTCGCAGAACTCGTCGAGCGTCACGCGCGTCGTCGGCGCGAGCTTGCGCGATGCGGTCAGGCACACGAACGTGTCGGACAGCACCGATTCCCATTGCAGGTCCGGATGCAGCCGGTGATAGCCGGGGCCGAAGCCGGTCGCGAAATCGATCTCGCCGGCGAGCAGCCGCTCGACCGGCAATTCGCGGCCGAGCCGCTCGACGATCAGCGACGTCTCGCGGCCGCGCTTCATGAACGATTCGAGCACGCCCGGCAGCAGCAGCAGCTCGAAATACTCCGGCGCGCACACGCGGATCACGCGGTGCGCGGCCGCGGCGACCTGGTCGTCGTCCATGTCCGCGCAATGGTTCACCGCATCGATCACGTTGCGCAGATACGGCTCGATCGCCTCGGCTTTCGGCGTCGCCACGAGGCTGCCGTGATCGACGTCGAACAGCACGTCGTGAAAGCAGTTGCGCAGCCGCTTCAGGCAATAGCTGACGGTCGGCTGGCTGATGCTCAGCACCTCGGCGGTGCGGCGCGCGCTCTTGTGTTCGTACAGGCACAGAAACACCATCACGTCCTGCAAGTCGAGTTGGCGCAATACGTTGTTGTTGAGCACGATATGTCCTGGTCGTTTTTCGTTGTGTTTGTGATGCGCGCGGGCCCTCTCAAGCCCGGACGGCCAGGCGCGCGGTCCATGCGCGCCGGCCGCGTTGCGCGCCTAGCCGGTGCCGTCGTCCGGCGCCAGCGCCTCGCCCGGCAGCGCGAGCAAGGCGGTCTTCAGCAGCGCGGCGAGCGCCGCGCGCTCGTCGCGGGTCAGTCCGCCGAGCAGCAGGTCCTGCGTCTCGACGTGCACCGCGACCGCCCGGTCGATCAGCGCGAGCCCGTCCGGCGTGAGCCGCACCGCGAGCCCCCGGCCGTCGTGCGGGTTCGGCACGCGCTCGACGAAGCCCGCCTGTTCGAGCCGCATCAGCCGGTTGGTGATTGCGCCCGACGTGATCATCAATGAGCGATACAGTTGCGTCGGCGACAATTCATACGGCTTGCCCGCGCGCCGCAGCGTCGCGAGCACGTCGAACTCCCCTTCCTTGAAACCGAACGGCGACAACGCCTCGGTGCGCGCCTTTTCACAGTGCTTCGCCAGCCGCGCCAGCCGGCCGAAGATCTCCATCGACGTCACGTCGAGCCCGGGCCGCTCGTCGCGCCATTGCGCGACGACCCGGTCGACGTGATCGACGCGATCGCTGGATGCCTGAGCGCTCATGAATATCCTCGCATCTGAAGAGGTCATCGAACCCCGCTTGTCATGAATATATCTCAATATTAAGATAACAACGAGAGCGCACGTGGACGCGCAACGGAGCACACATGGCAAAACTATCATTCAAAGACCACGATCTCTATTACGCGGACATCGGCAGCGGCCTGCCGATCATGCTGATTCACGATCTGGGCAGCTGCGGACTCGCCTGGGCACGCCAGGTGCCGTTCCTGCGTCACGCGGGATATCGCGTGATCGTGCCGGACCTGCCCGGTCACGGTGCGTCGTCGTATCCGTCGCGCACGCTCGCGATGGGCGAGCTCGCCGCCGACCTGGAGGGCCTGCTCGATCATCTCGGTCTCGACAGCGCGGCGCTCGTCGGCGTGTCGCTCGGCGGCGCGATTGCGCTGACGGTCGCGATCGACGCGCCGTCGCGCGTCGGCAAGCTGGTGGTGTGCAACGGCTGTTCGAACCTGGTCGCCGACGACCACATGCGCCGCGTCGCGCAATGGAAAGCGGGATTTCAGCGTGGCGACGGCGCGGTGCGCTGGTTCGAGGAGATGTGGCCGTCGCTGGTCAGCGCGGAATTCGCGCAGTCGGAGCGAGGGGAAATTGCGTATCAGATCGGTCATGCGCGCGCGGCCGCGACCGACGCGGCGCATCTCGCGCGCATATGCGACAGCATTGCGAGCTACGACGTGCGGCGCCGCCTGAATCTCGTGCGCAGCGAAACGCTGGTGCTGCACAGCGAGGACGACGGCGTGTATCCGGCGGTCGAAGGCCGGCGTCTCGCGGCGATGATCCCGGGCGCGCAGTTCGGTTCGCTGCCGGGCAGCGGCCACCATCCGAACCTCGATCGCGCCGACACGTTCAACTGGACGCTATTGCACTTCCTGTCCGGTCACGATCCCGCGTTCGCCGCGCGCGCCGAGCCGCCGGGCCTGCCATTTCAGTGAGCGGCCGGGCGCGCGTTCAGCGCAGGCCCGAACCGTACGACGAAGCGGGCCGGCGCACGCCGTCGATGCTCACGCCGCCCGCACCGGTCACGAACAGCAGCAGGAAGCCGCCGGCGATCGCGACGTTCTTCCAGAAATGGATCACCATCTCGTGCTGGACGGCGGGGTTCGTCGCGTCCCAGAAATTGTGCCCGACCACTGCGGTCGCCAGCGTGTAGAACGCCATCAGCAATGCGAGCGGCTTCACCTTGTAGCCGACGATCAGCAGCAGCGCGCCGAGCCCTTCGATGGCGACGACGACCGGCGCGACATAGGTCGGAAACGGCACGTTCAGGCCGCGCAGGTAGCTGACCAGGTCGCCGTAGCCGAGCAGCTTCATCACGCCGCCCCACAGAAACAGCGCCGCCAGCGCCAGGCGCGCGAAAAAAATGACGCCGGAATCGACGGGACGCGTCATGCCTTTCTCCTCGTAGCAGTTCGGCCTGCCGAGCGGGTCGCGGCCCGGCAAATGGGCCAGCATAGAGGCTCTTTCGGGCGAGTCAAAGCAAAAGGTTGTACCAAATCTTTACAGAGCGGGCCACCCGATTCCGGATAACGAAGCAATCGATGCGTTTAGCCCGCGTCGCTCAACAACACGCCCTTCTTGAACACAAAGCAGCCGTAGCCGCGCAACTCGCCGGTGACGATCACCGCATACGCCTGCTGCGCACGCGCGTAGAACGCGAACCGGTCGATGCCGGCGAGCGGCACCGCGCGCCCTTCCGCGCGATCGATCTCGGCCTGCACTTCGTGCTGCACCGGCGGGACGGCGGCCGGATCGCCGACGACTTCCATCCGCGCCGCGGGCGCATCGACGAACGTGTCGAGCGGCAGCACGGACAACACCGCGCGCACGACCCGCGCCGAATCGGCGCCGTCGATGCGCAGCGCGCGGCCGACCGCCGTATGCCGCGCGACGGACTCCGCCGGAAAATTCGCATCGCAAATCACCACTTCGTCGCCGTGGCCCATCGCGCGCAGCGCGTGCAGGATGTCGGCGTGCAGCAGCGGATCGAGGTTCTTCAACATGACGGCAAGTCTCCGGAATCGTGAACGAACCGCATACGTTACCCGATCCCGGCGGCCGCTGCGCTCGGCTCACGACGTTCACGAGGCTCACGGCGCGCCGGCGGTCGGCAACGTTCAAGGCAAGCAGGCTTCGCGCATCGCGCGCGCCCCAGACGAATACGGGCGCCCCGAAGGCGCCCGCATGCCGATCGGCCGTCCGATCGCCCGCGCGTCAGGTCACCGGCGCCGGATTGAACAGCGCCAGCGCGTTCGCGAGCTGCCATTGCTCGGCCCACGTGCGGCGCCTGCCGCTCGCGACGTCGAGCATCAGCCGGAACAGTTCCCAGCCCACCTCCTCGATCGTCGCCGCGCCGGTCGCGATCTGCCCGGCATCGAGATCCATCAGGTCGTGCCAGCGGCGCGCGAGGTCGCTGCGCGTCGCGACCTTGATCACCGGCACCTGCGCGAGACCATACGGCGTGCCGCGCCCGGTCGTGAACACGTGCAGGTTCATCCCCGCCGCGAGCTGCAGCGTGCCGCAGATGAAATCGCTCGCGGGCGTCGCGGCATATAGCAGCCCTTTCTGCCGCGCGCGCTCGCCCGGCGGCACGACGCCGGCGATCGGCGCGCTGCCCGATTTCACGATCGAGCCCATCGCCTTCTCGACGATGTTCGACAGGCCGCCCTTCTTGTTGCCGGGCGTCGTGTTCGCGCTGCGGTCGACGCGGCCGCGCTGCAGGTAGCGGTCGTACCAGTCCATCTCGCGGATGATCGCGCGCGCGACGTCCTCGTTGGCCGCGCGCGACGTGAGCTGCGCGACGCCGTCGCGCACTTCCGTCACCTCGGAGAACATGATCGTCGCGCCTGCGCGCACCAGCAGGTCCGCCGCGAAGCCGACCGCCGGGTTCGCGGTCAGCCCGGAAAACGCGTCGCTGCCGCCGCACTGCACGCCGACGACGAGGTCCGACGCCGGGCAGGTCTCGCGGCGGCGGCGGTTCAGCCGCTCGAGATGCGCCTCGGCCATCGTCATGATCGAGTCGATCATCGAGTTGAAGCCGACGTGTGCGGCGTCCTGCAGGCACACGACGCCGCCGTTGTCACCCGGCTCACCATCGGTCGCGACCGGGATCGCGCCCGGCGGCAGCAGGCGGTCCGGCTGCAGCTTCTCGCAGCCGAGGCTCACCGTCATCACCTCGCCGCCGAAGTTCGGGTTCAGGCTGATGTTGCGCAGCGTGCGGATCGGGATGTCGGCGTCCGGCGCGTCGATCGCGACGCCGCAGCCGTACGTGTGCTCGAGCCCGACCACGTCGTCGACGTTCGGATAGCGCGGCAGCAACTCGGCCTTGATCCGCTTCACCGCGTGCTCGACGACGCCCGACACGCACTGCACGGTCGTCGTGATCGCGAGGATGTTGCGCGTGCCGACCGAGCCGTCCGGATTGCGAAAGCCCTCGAACGTATAGCCTTCGAGCGGCGGCAGCGGCGGCGCCTTGCGGGTCGCGAGCGGCAGGTCGTCGAGGCCCGGCGGCTCGGGCATGCGCATCGTGCGCTCGTTGACCCAGCTGCCCCGCCGCAGGTCGGTCAGCGCATAGCCGATCACGACGTTGTAGCGAACGATCGGATCGCCGGCCGCGAGATCGGCCAGCGCGACCTTGTGCCCCTGCGGCACGCCCTCGCGCAGCGTCAGCCCGTCGGCGAACGTCGCGCCCTCCGGCAGGCCGCCATCGTTGACGACGATCGCGACGTTGTCGTCCGGATGCACGCGGATATAAAGAGGAGAAGCAGTCATTGGAATTCCTGGAGGCTACCGGACAAATCGTTAGTCATCATATGACATTGAACACCACCGGAGCATCGTGCGTAAACCCTTATCCGGAAAGACCCTATCACCGTGACGACAGCAAACCGCTTGCACCGCCCTTCCCGCTTGTTGTACGATGACATACAACGACATCGCCACTCTTGGCCCGCATGCCGTTCCCGACGAACCCAGCACTCGCGCTAGACGGACGACTCCATCATGACTTCTCCGCAAGAACTCAAACAGATCATTTCCCACGGCCTGCTGTCGTTTCCGCTGACGGATTTCGACGCGAACGGCAACTTCCGCCCGACGACCTACGCCGAGCGCCTCGAATGGCTCGCGCCGTACGGCGCGACGGCGCTGTTCGCCGCGGGCGGCACGGGTGAATTCTTCTCGCTCACGCAGCGCGAGTACTCGGAAGTGATCCGCGTCGCGACCGAGACCTGCAAGGGCAAGGTGCCGATCCTGGCCGGCGCGGGCGGCGCGACGCGGGTCGCGATCGAATATGCGCAGGAAGCCGAGCGTCTCGGCGCGAGCGGCATCCTGCTGATGCCGCACTACCTGACCGAAGCGAGCCAGGAAGGCATCGCCGAGCACGTCGAGCAGGTGTGCCGCGCGCTGAAGATCGGCGTGGTGGTCTACAACCGCGCGAATTCGAAGCTGAACGCGGACATGCTCGAGCGCCTCGCCGACCGCTGCCCGAACCTGATCGGCTTCAAGGACGGCGTCGGCGACATCGAGAGCATGGTCACGATCCGCCGCCACCTCGGCGAGCGCTTCTCGTACCTCGGCGGCCTGCCGACCGCCGAAGTCTATGCGGCGGCGTACAAGGCGCTCGGCGTGCCGGTGTATTCGTCGGCGGTGTTCAACTTCATCCCGAAGACCGCGATGGCGTTCTACGAAGCGATCGCGAAGGACGATCACGCGACGGTCGGCCGCCTGCTCGACGAATTCTTCCTGCCGTACCTGCAGATCCGCAACCGCCGCGCGGGTTACGCGGTCAGCATCGTCAAGGCGGGCGCGAAGCTCGTCGGCCACGATGCGGGCCCGGTGCGCGCGCCGCTCGTCGACCTGAACGACGAGGAAGTCGCGCAGCTCGACGCGCTGATCAAGAAGATGGGGCCGCAGTAAGCGGTTCGCGCTCGGGCATGACGGAGCGGCCGGCCGCCGCCGTCACATCTTCGAAATGCTCTCGACGATCGCGCGGCGCACACGCTCCAGCTTCGCGCTGGCCACGGCGAACCGGGTGCTGTCGCCGCCGCCCGGCTTGTCGCCCAGGAGCTGGTCCCGGACGCTCGGGTCGACGACCGTATCGAAGAACTGCCGCACGGTCAGCATCGCGTATTGCTTCGCGCGCGCGAGCTGCTCGTTGGCCTGGGTCAGCGCGGCGAAGCGGGCAGCCGGATCGGTGTCGTCGATGCTGCGCCGGTACTTCAGCGCGAATACCAGCGCCTCCATATCCAGCCTGAATCGGCGCACGGCCGCGCCGAAGGCGAGCGAATGCGCGTCGGCCCCGGTGACGGGGCGGCCCTTGTTGATCGTCACGTCGAAATCGCTGCCGCCCAGTTCACGCTGCAGCGCGAACAGTTCGTTGCTGAGGACGCGCCCTTCGCTGTATTCGCCGACCTGGCTGCGGACCGATCGCGCGACGTCGCCGATCGCCTTCCACAATCCGGCGGCGAACAGGTGATCGCCACGCTTGCTGATGTTCATTGCGTCTGTTCCCTCGTTCTGATTTTTCTCAATCTCTCAGGCTCCGCTCGCGGGCCTGACGGCCCGAAGCTCCGCTACTGTAGGAGAAAATCCGGCGACGCGAAAGCCGGCAGCGCATAATGCGCGGCAAAGCCCGCATTAAGGTACGCGAAATGCTCGATCTGGAAGACCTTCGTCTCGTTCGCGCCATCGGGGCGTCACGCTCGCTGGCCTCTGCGGCGCGGCTGCTCGATCTCACGCCCCCTGCCGTCACGATTCGCCTGCAGAGAATGGAGGAGCGGCTGGGCGCAAGGCTCGCCGTGCGGAAATCGAACGGGATTTCCTTGACCGACGAGGGGCAGCGGCTGTACCAGGAAGCGCTGGATATTCTCGAGCGCGTGGAGGCTTTGCCGATCCATATCTCGGGGGAGCACGGGGAAGTGCAAGGCACGCTCCGCGTTGTCGCTCCGTTTGGCTTCGGGCGGAAGTACGTGTCCCGGATCGTGCGCGACGTGCAACTGGCTCATCCGAAGCTCGAAATATCGCTGCACCTGTCGGAGAGCCCATTGACCCATGCGTCCGGCGCCGACGTGGTCGTGCACATCGGCACCCTCAAGTCGTCGTCCTGGGTCGGGTATCCGCTGGCGCCCAACGAGCGATTCCTGTGTGCGAGCCCGGCGTACGCACGCCGCATCAAGGCACTGAATCACCCGGCCGACCTGGCACGTTACAACTGCCTGTGCCTGCGGGAGAACGACGAGGACGTACCGCGATGGCGCTTCTCGCAGGAAGGCGACCCTCGACGGTCCACCGTCATCCGCATCGCAGGCGCGCTTTCCTCCAATGACGGCACCGTCATCACGGAATGGGCGCTGGCCGGGCTCGGGATCGTGGAGCGCTCCGAGTGGGACGTCGCGCCATTGCTGGCGGACGGCAAGCTCGTCAGGTTGTTGCCCGACTGGCGGTTGCCGTCCGCGCCGGTGACCGCGCTCTTGCCGTCGCGAACAGGCAGGTCCGTCCGGCAGCGGATTTTTCTCGAAACCGCGAAGCAGTTCCTCAGTCCGCCGCCCTGGCGCAACAACGCATGAAGGATTAAACGTCGCTTAATGATGGATTAGGCGGCCGTTAAGCACACGGGCAGTCGTCGGGCCTACAGTGTTCGCATCGATAACACATCGAGGCAAACGCATCATGGGCATTCAGACGCTCGACACCCCCGCCGCATTGATCGATGCCGGTCGCATGCGTCGCAACATCGAACGCATGCAAGCGCATCTGGACAAGCTTGGGGTCGAGTTCCGGCCCCACGTCAAAACCACCAAATGCCGGCACGTCGTCGACGCGCAAATCGCGGCGGGCGCGCAAGGCATCACGGTCTCGACGCTCAAGGAAGCCGAACAGTTCTTCGCGGGCGGGATCCGGGACATCGTCTATGCGGTCGGCATGATTCCCGCCAGGCTCGGTCAGGCGCTCGCGCTGCGCCGGCAGGGCTGCGACCTGAAGATCGTCGCCGACAACCTGCATGCCGCGAAGGCGATCGCCGATTTCGGGCGCGAGCAAGGCGAGCGCTTCGAAGTCTGGATCGAGATCGACGTCGATGGTCATCGCTCAGGCATCCAGCCGGAGGACGCGTTGCTGATCGACGTGGGGCGGGTGCTCGTCGATGGCGGAATGATCCTCGGCGGGGTCCTGGCCCACGCCGGCTCCAGCTACGAATACGACACCCGGGAAGCGTTGGTGAAGATCGCCGAGCAGGAGCGCAGCCGCACCGTGCGCGCCGCGGAACGCCTCAGGGCCGCGCGGCTGCCTTGTCCGGTCGTGAGTATCGGGTCGACGCCAACCGCACTTTCGGCCGAAACCCTCGAGGGCGTCACGGAAGTTCGGGCGGGCGTCTACGTGATGTTCGACCTCGTCATGCACAACGTGGGCGTT
The DNA here is from genome assembly GCF_000833595.1 of Burkholderia sp. MSHR3999. NCBI lineage: Bacteria > Pseudomonadati > Pseudomonadota > Betaproteobacteria > Burkholderiales > Burkholderiaceae > Burkholderia > Burkholderia sp. MSHR3999. The sequence goes on along the minus strand of NZ_JRFO01000002.1, from coordinate 367,294 downwards.
TGCGCGCTGTCCGAGATTGCGCTCTCGGTACTGGCCACCGTCATCGGACATCAGGAAGAGAAAGGCTGGGCGATCATCGACGCGGGCTGGATGGCGATGAGCCGGGATCGTGGAACGCAGCGTCAGGCCCGGGATTTTGGCTACGGACTGGTATGCGCGGAAGACGGTGAAGTGCTCGGCGAGTACGTCGTGAGCGCGGCCAACCAGGAGCACGGCATCGTGTCGCACTTGCGCACGCCGGACGCAGACATCGCGAAGCGATTTCCGATCGGCACCCGCCTGCGCATTCTGCCGAATCACGCGTGCGCCACCGGCGCGCAACATCCCGAGTATCACGCCGTGGGCGACGATGGCTCGGTACAGACCTGGCCGCGATTCTATGGATGGTGAGCGAGCCCCCGGTGGGGGCGAATGCCGCGCCTCGCGAGAGGCTCGGTTACTTGGCGTCGTTGTACACGGTCGCGCGCGAGACGCCCAAGTGTTGCGCGATCGTCTCCATCGACCGCCGCAAGTCCAGATAGCCCTCTTCCTTGAGCGCCTGCATCAGCGCCCTGCGCTGGTCGGTACGCAGCGCCTGCGGCGTGGTCGCCAGGCTGACCGCGAACCGGTCGATCCGCTCGCGAAGCGAGTCGGCGGTCGACGGGTCCAGCGATTCCTTGACCACCTCCCCACTGGGAACCGAGAACTGTTCGAGCAGTGTCGCGATGCTGCGAAACAGCGTCACGTCGACGTTCAGGCAGAGTGCGGCGAAGTAATGCCCTTCCGAGTCCTTGATGCCGATCGACGTGCTCTTGGCCTGGCGCCCGTCGCTGAACCGATTCGCATAGTTCGCGAGCACTTGCGGGTAGCTGTCGTCCGCGATGCGGGCGAGGCCGAGCTCCGTCGCAGGGTCACCAACCTCGCGCCCGGACAGGTTGTTGTGGATGGCGAGAATCGCGTGCTTCGGCGAGCGCAGGTCGTGAACCACCACCTCCGTAAACGGCGCCAGCGTCTCGCCCAGCCCCGCTGCGATTTGCTTGACCTGCTCGAGAATGACCTGCTGTTCGCCGGTCAGTCGTTTCTTAGCCATCCTGGACTCTTCATCTAGATTTGGCCGCATTGTATAGGTTCTGCGCAGCGCCGCGCGACTTGACTGTTCGTCTAAGTTTAGACACACTGCCAAAACTCTCGACTGGCATTGCGCCAGAGAAGCTGACCTGACGATGCCCACAGACGCCCAACTCCTTCTCCTCGACCGGGATGCCGTCGAACCCGCCCTTCAAGCCGAGCAAGTCATGGCCGCGGTTCGCGAAGCTTTTGTCCTGCACAGTCAAAGGGCCGGACGGGTTTTTCCGGTGGTCCGCGAGAAGCTGCACACGGGCGGCGTATTCGGCATCAAGTCCGGCGACGTCGCAAGCCAGGACCTTCTCGGATTCAAGGCGGCCGGATTCTGGCCAGGCAACCGGGGACGGGGCGGCGAGCCTCACCAGGCAACCGTCGCGCTGTTCGACCCGCACACGGGCCGGCCGCTTTGCATCATGGACGGCAATGCGATCACCACCGCCCGGACCGGTGCGGCGGGCGGCCTGGGGCTGCAATTGCTCGCGCGCCCCGAGAGCACCCGAATCTGCGTGTTCGGCACGGGGGTGCAGGCGCGCGTCCAGCTCGCATACGCACTGAAGCTGCTGCCGCAGCGTTGCACGGTGCAGTACGTGAACGTCAGCGGCGAGCCGGAGCCGGGGTTCGAAGCGGCATTCCGGGGCCAATGCGCGATCCGCGCGGCACGGGACCTCCACGACGCGGTGGCGAACAGCGACGTCGTCATCACCGCCACGCCGGGCGGCGGCGCGTTGTTCGATGCCGATGCGGTTCAGCCGGGCACTCACCTGACGTGCGTGGGCGCCGACACGGCAGGCAAGCGCGAACTTCCGGACGGCGTGCTGGCGCGTGCGCGCATCGTCGTCGACGACCGGGAGCAGGCGCGCGGCATTGGCGAGTGTCAATGGGCGCCGGCGCTGCCGTGCACCGAAATCGGCGACCTTCTGGCGGGAACGGCGTCCATCGATCGCTCGTCGAGCGATATCACGGTATTCGACATGACCGGGCTCGCGCTGCAGGACTTGACGGTCGCGCGTTTCCTTTATGATCAGGCCATCGAGAACGGAGCCGGCATCTCCGTTCCATGGCCTTGGTGAAAACATCTGACCAGCGAATCTCACATGACCACGACTTTCGAACTCCCCACCTTCGCCGACGTCGAGGCAGCGGCAACGCGCATCGCCGGCATTGCACATCGCACGCCCGTTCACACGTCGCGCACGCTGAACCAACTGATCGGCGCGGAGGTGTTCGTCAAGTGCGAGAATTTTCAGCGCATGGGCGCCTTCAAGTTTCGGGGCGCCTTCAACGCGCTGTCGAAATTTTCGCCGGAACAGCGCAAGGCCGGCGTCGTCGCGTTCTCCTCCGGGAACCACGCGCAGGGCATCGCCCTTTCCGCGCAGATCCTGGGCATCCCGGCAACGATCGTGATGCCGCACGATGCGCCTGCGTCGAAGATCGCGGCGACCAAAGGATACGGCGCCGACGTCGTCGTCTACGACCGCTATGCAGAGGATCGCGAAGCAATCGGCCGCCGCCTCGCCGACGAGCAGGGCCTCACGCTGATTCCGCCATACGACCACCCGGACGTGCTCGCCGGACAAGGGACTGCCGCGAAGGAGCTGTTCGACGAAGTGGGCGCGCTCGATGCGCTGTTCGTGCCGATGGGCGGCGGCGGGCTGCTCTCCGGCACCGCGCTGTCGACCCGGGCGCTCGCGCCGCAATGCGAGTTGTACGGCGTCGAACCGGAAGCCGGGAACGATGGTCAGCGCTCGCTGCGCAGCGGACAAATCGTGCACATCGATACGCCCAAGACGATCGCCGATGGCGCGCAAACCCAGCACATCGGAAACTACACGTTCGCCATCATCAAGCGCGATGTGAACGATATCCTCACCGCGTCGGATGCCGATCTGGTGAACGCGATGAAGTTTTTCGCGACGCGCATGAAGATGATCGTGGAGCCGACCGGATGCCTCGGACTGGCCGCCGCGCTGAATGCGAAGGAATCGCTCAAGGGCAAGCGCGTCGGCATCATCGTCAGCGGCGGCAATATCGACCTCGAACGATTCTGCTCGCTCGTGACGTCGTAAGCGACGGCGCCGGGCAGTGCGGTTCTGGTGACGCGACCTGCAATGTGTCGGGACAATTGAATACCATGTCATCCATTTACGAAAAGCTGGTTGCGTTGCTCGACCGTGAAGGCGCCAGGTATCGGGTGATCGAACACCCGGCGGAGGGACGCTCCGACCTGGTTGCCGCCATTCGCGGGACATCACCGGGGCAAGGCGCGAAAGCGATGCTGTGCAGGGGCAAGGATGCCGGGCACGCGTTGATTCTCGCGATCCTTCCCGGCGACAGGAAGCTGGACTTCAAGAAGGTCGCGGCAGCGGCCGGGCTCAAGAAGGCCACGCTCGCGTCAGCCGACGAAGCGCAGCATGAAACCGGGTGCGCGATCGGGGCGATCCCGCCGTTCTCGTTCTCGCCGGCCATCAGGCTGATCGCCGATCCGGATCTGATCGGCAGCTTCGATGAGATCGCGTTCAACGCCGGCCGGCTCGACCGATCCATCGTGCTCAGTTCGGCCGATTACGTCCGGATTGCCAATCCGCTCCTTCAGCCGCTATGCGTCTAGGCAAGGTATCCGCCATCTCGTTCGACCTCGACGACACCCTGTGGCCGTTCGGGCCGGCCGTCGAGCGGGCCGAAGCGACGCTGCATGCATGGCTGCTCGAGCACGCGCCCAATACGGCGCGCATCCTGCCGACGCGGCAAGCGCTGAGCCAGTTGCGCACCGAGTACGAGCGCTCGCGCCCCGACCTCGTCAACGACTATCGTGCGCTGCGAATCGGTTCGATCAGGCTCGCGCTGGAGCGGGCGAGGGAAGACGTCGACCTGGCCGAACACGCATACCGCGTGTTCTTTTCCGCCCGGCAGCAGGTCGAGTTTTACGACGACGTCCGGCCGGCGCTGGCGTGGCTGAGCGCCAGGTTTCCGCTCATCGCCGTGACGAACGGCAACGCGGACCTCCGGCTGACCGGCGGCAGCGAGTTCTTTCGTGGCACGTTCAGTGCGGGTGCGCTGGGCACCGCGAAGCCCGAGCCCGGAATATTCCTTGCGGCCGCGAGAGCGGCGAGCGTGCATCCCGCGGAATTGCTTCACGTGGGCGACGACTTTCATCTCGACGTTCTCGGGGCATTGAACGCCGGGCTGCAGGCTGCGTGGCTGGTTCGCCGGAATCATCCCGAGATGGAACGCCTGGCGCCCGACACCCGCTCCCCGCACCTCACCATTCACGACTTGTCGATGCTGTGTCGCGCCCTCGGCGGACCGGTCGACTTGTCTTGATCGTGATACGAGAAACCGCACGATAGCGCCCGCGAGCGGGCGCCGTCCTCTTCAAGGTTTTCGCCGGCCCGCGCTCACGCCGCGCTGCCGTCGCGCAGACGCGGAATCCCGAGCGGGTTCGCTTCCTGCAGCCCTTCCGGCAGCAGGTCGTCCGGGAAGTCCTGGTAGCACACCGGCCGCAGGAAGCGGTCGATCGCGGTCGCGCCGACCGACGTGGCCGCCGGGTTCGACGTCGCCGGGAACGGCCCGCCGTGCACCATCGCATCGCACACCTCGACGCCGGTCGGGAACCCGTTGACGAGCAGACGCCCCGCCTTGCGCTCCAGGATCGGCAGCAGGCGGCGCGCGAGCGGCTTGTCGGCCGCGTCCATCTGCAGCGTCGCCGTCAACTGGCCCTCGAGCGCGTCGAGCACGCGCGCCAGTTCGTCGACGTCGCGGCAGCGCACGATCAGCGACGACGGCCCGAACACCTCATGGCTGAACGCCGGCTCGTCGAGAAACGCCTGCGCGGACACCTCGAACAGCGCGCCGCTCACGTCGCAGGCGCCCTGCGCCGCCCCGCCGGCGCCGAGCTGGCGCACGCCCGCCAGCTCGGCGAGCTGGCCGCGGCCGGCGCGGTACGCTTCGGCGATGCCGCGCGTCAGCATCACGCCCGCCGGCTTCGCCGCGAGCGCCTGCGCGGCGGTCGCGGCGAAGCGGTCGAGATCCGGACCGTCGAGCGCGAGCACGAGCCCCGGGTTCGTGCAGAACTGGCCGACGCCGAGCGTCAGCGAATCGACGAAGCCCGTCGCGATCGCGTCGCCGCGCGCGGCGAGCGCGGCCGGGAACAGCAGCACCGGGTTGATGCTGCTCATTTCCGCATAGACCGGGATCGGCTGCGGGCGCGCGTTCGCAAGCTGCGTCAGCGCGACGCCGCCCTGCCTCGAACCGGTGAAGCCGACCGCCTGGATCGCCGGATGGGCGACGAGCGCCGCGCCGATCACGCGGCCCGGCCCGATCAGCAGCGAGAACACGCCGGCCGGCATCCCGCACTTCGCGACCGCCGCGCGGATCGCGCGGCCGACCAGCTCGGACGTGCCGAGATGCGCCTCGTGCGCCTTCACGATCACCGGGCAGCCGGCCGCGAGCGCCGACGCGGTGTCGCCGCCGGCGACCGAGAACGCGAGCGGGAAGTTGCTCGCGCCGAACACGGCGACCGGCCCGAGCGGGATCTTCTGCAGCCGCAGATCGGCGCGCGGCAGCGGCGTGCGCGCGGGCTGGGCCGGATCGATCGACGCAGCGAGAAAGCGACCGTCGCGCACGACCCGCGCGAACAGGCGCAGCTGGCCGACCGTGCGGCCGCGCTCGCCTTGCAGGCGCGCAACCGGCAGGCCGGTTTCGGCGTGCGCGCGCGCGATCAGCGCGTCGCCGAGCGCGACGATCTCGTCCGCGATCGCGTCGAGGAACGCCGCGCGCGCCGCCAGCGGCTGCGCGCGATACGCGTCGAACGCGTCGCGCGCGAGTTCGCACGCGCGCTCGACGTCGGCCAGCCCGCCGACGCCGAACACCGGCGCGTCGATCGCCTCGCCGCGCGTCGGGTCGAACGCGTGCAAGGTTCCGGCCGAGCCGTAGACCGCATCGGCGCCGATCAGCATCTCACCTGTCAGTTGCATGGGGTGTGCTCCGTGGTTCAGGAATGGGTCGCCTATTGTAGCCCAACAGATACGATGTCTGCCGACTAGATGTTGGCGTGCCGTGTTCGAACCGCGAGCCATGCCGTGACCGAAGAGCCGTCTACATAGTGGGATTCTGCGGCACCAGCGAGAGGGAAAACCCGGGTTACGCTGCGCGGCCGCTCGTCACTAAACTGCACGCCATGTCATATGACGACGTACATTAAAGTGCCTAATCAGACCTCCTCCCGCGATCTCCCGATCGACCTGGCCCGGGCCGCGCGCCGCACCGCCGTGCGCTACTGGATCCTCGCGATGCTGTTCGTCGTCACGACGCTCAACTACGCCGACCGCGCGACGCTGTCGATCACCGGCACGCCGATCCGCAAGGTGTTCGGCATCGACCCGGTGACGATGGGCTACATCTTCTCGGCGTTCAGCTGGGCGTACGTGCTCGCGCAGTTGCCGAGCGGCTGGCTGCTCGACCGCTTCGGCGCGCGGCGCGTGTATGCGGGCAGCATCTTCCTGTGGTCGGCGTTCACGCTGCTGCAGAGCACGATCGGGCTCGGCGGCAGCGCGGCGCTCGCGGTCGCCGCGCTGTTCGCGATGCGCTTCGCGGTCGGCATCGCCGAAGCGCCCGCGTTCCCCGCGAACGCGAAGGTCGTCGCGAGCTGGTTCCCGACCGCCGAGCGCGGCACCGCGTCGGCGATCTTCAACTCCGCGCAGTACTTCGCGGCGGTCGTGTTCTCGCCGCTGATGGCGTGGCTCACGCACGCATACGGCTGGCGCCACGTGTACCTGTGGCTCGGCCTCGCCGGCATCGCGCTCGCGCTCGTGTGGCTGCGCGTCGTGAAGGACCCGGCCGATCATCCGGCGGTGAACCGCGCGGAACTCGAGCACATCGAGCAAGGCGGCGGCCTCGTGCGCACGAACGCACGCGGCAACGGCGCGCCCGCCGAGAGCAACAAGGTCGCGGGCTGGTACTACGTGCGCCAGCTCCTGTCGAACCGGATGCTGATCGGCGTCTATCTCGGCCAGTATTGCGTGAACGTGCTCACCTACTTCTTCCTGACGTGGTTCCCGATCTATCTCGTGCAGGCGCGCGGGATGTCGCTGCTGAAGGCCGGCTTCATGACGTCGCTGCCCGCGATCTGCGGGTTCCTCGGCGGCGTGCTGGGCGGGATGCTGTCGGACGCGCTGATCCGGCGCGGCGTGTCGCTGACGCGCGCGCGCAAGATCCCGATCGTCGGCGGGATGCTGCTGTCGATGGTGATCATCGGCTGCAACTACGTCGACAGCGAAGCGCTCGTGATCGTGCTGATGGCGCTGTCGTTCTTCGGCAAGGGCATCGGCTCGCTCGGCTGGGCGGTCGTCGCGGATACCGCGCCGAAGGAAGCGATCGGCCTGTCGGGCAGCCTCTTCAACATGTTCGGCAACACGGCGGGGATCGTCGCGCCGATCGCGATCGGCTACCTGGTCGGCGCGAGCGGCTCGTTCAACGGCGCGCTGGTGTTCGTCGGGCTCAACGCGCTCGTCACCGTGCTGAGCTACCTCGTGATCGTGAAGGACATCAGGCGGGTCGAATTGCGGCATCGCGCCGCGTGAAGGTTCGGCGGCCGCCATGCGCGGCCGCCGTCTGCATCAGCTCGCGGAACGCACGGCGCCCAGCATGTCGTGCACGCCGGACGTCATCAGCGCGAGAAACGCCAGCAGGCCGACGTAGCAGAGCGCATAGGTCGCCTTGGTCTCGATCGACGTCGCGTAATAGACGCGGTTCTCCGGCGCGTCGGGATCGTAGCGCCACGCGCGCTTCAACTGCGGCAGCGCGAGGATCGCCATCACGATCAGCAGCGGACTCGGCCGGTACGCGAACAACGCGACCAGCACCGGCACGCCCGCGAACCAGATCCGCGGCGACAGCACCGCGGTGATCCGCCCGCCGTCGAACGGCGACAGCGGAATCATGTTGAACAGGTTCAGGAAGAAGCCCGTATAGGCGAGCGCGAGCAGCAGGCTGCTGTCGTACTGACGCGCCGCCGCGTAGCAGGCGAGCGCGCCGAGCGTGCCGACGAACGGGCCGGCCAGCCCGACGTAGGCCTCGGTTTCCGCGTCGTGCGGCATCTCCTTGAGCTGGATCCACGCGCCGACGAACGGGATGAAGGTCGGCAGCCCGACGGCCAGCCCGCGCCGCTGCGCGGCCACGTAGTGGCCGGCTTCGTGCACGAGCAGCAGCGCGACGAAGCCGGCCGCGAACCGCCAGCCGTAGAACAGCGCATAGACCGCGATCGAAGCCAGCATCGTGCCCGCCGAAACGAGCACCTTGCCGAGCTTCAGGCCGCCGAAGATCAGCAGCAGCAGCTTCGTCATTCCTTGCGCTCCGTGTCGGCCGCGTCGGCAATCGCGGGGGCGGCGGCGGCCTTCGGCTTGCGGCCGAAGAAGCGCTTGAGCGCCGCGCCGCCGCCCAGCAGCGCGACGAGGCCGACCTTGAAGAACTTCGCCACGAACGCGCCGATCACCGCGAGGAGGCCGAGCTTCTTCGCGCCGACGCCGACGATCAGCGCCGCGAGGCCGTATTCGGCGACGTGGTCGGTCGACTTGTTGAAATCGGCGTAGCGCTTGCCGTCCTTGAAATCGATGTGCGCGAGCAGATCGTCGGCCGACGGCTTGTATTTCGGCAGGTCGTCGAGGCTCGACACCAACGTCAGCGACAGGTAGCCGTCGCGGCCGAGCGCGAGCGTCCGGTAGTTCGCGCCGTCGGTCACCGGGTTCGGGAGCGCGCCCTTGTCGCGCATGATCGACGACCAGACGAGCCGGTGCTTGTTGGCGTCGTACGCCGGAGGCTGCGCCCAGCCGACCACCTCGAATTCGGGCAGGCCGCGCTCCTTGCGCGACGCGTTGCCCTCCTCGGTGCCCTCCTTCAGGCTCGCGAGCAGTTCGTCCGGCTTCCAGTCCTTCGCGTCGTCGTCGCGGATGTAGCCGCTCGGCTCGAACGACACGACCGATATCCAGTCGGCGTCCGGATCGGCGGGGAGCACCATGCCGACCAGCTTCGACTCGTCGACGGTGTTGCCCATCGCGCGCAGGTAGCGGCCCGCCTCGGCAGCCGGCACGAATGCTTCGCCCTGCGTCAGCTTCAGCACCGCCTGGTGCTTCAGGTCGATATCGGCCGGCCCCTTCACGACGGCCTTGTTCAAGGCTGCCGACGCGGCCTTCATTTCCGCCTGCGCGGATTCGGTCTGGGCGCGGCCGGTCGTGGCGGCGAGCGCGAGGAACGCCGTGCAGGCGATCAGTGCGACTGTCTTTTTCATTCTTCAATTCCCCCGGGAATGGCTTGTCGTCGATGTGCGCGGCTGCCGGTGCGGCACCGCCTCTCAGGTTGCACGGCGCAATGGTACCGCAGCGTCCGGCCGCGGCACGACGCTTGCCCCCGGAGTACGCGTCACCGCCGCTCCAGCGCCAGCTTCACGCCGAGCCCCAGCAACACGACGCCGCTGATGCGATGCATGCGGGTCAGGATGCGCGGGTTGCGGCGGATCGATGTCGACAGCAGGCCGGCGAACAGCGCGACCGGGCCTTTGACGAGAAACGTCAGGCCGGCGAACGTCGCGCCCAGCACGAATACCGACAGCATCGGTCGCGCCGCATCCGCCTGCACGAACTGCGGCAGAAAGGCCAGGTAGAACAGCGCGACCTTCGGATTCGACACGTTCGACAGCGCGCCCTGCGCGAACGTGCGCAGCGCCGATTCCTGCGCGCGGCCGCCGCTCGACAACGTCAGCTCTCCCGACGAGCGTAGCAGCGTGACGCCGAGGTACAGGAGGTACAGCGCGCCGGCCAGCTTCAGCACCGTGAACAGCCATTCGGATGCCTGAAGCAGCGCCCCCAGGCCCAGCGTCGCCAACATCGTGTGCACGATGAGCCCGACGCTGACGCCCGCCGCGGTGACGACGCCCGTGCGGGTGCCGCCGGAGAGCGTGCGCGACATCACGAGGACCATGTCCTGGCCCGGGGTAACGATGATCAAAAGGGAGGTGGCCAGGAACGGCAACCACGAGACGTGCAGCATCGGACGACTCCTGAAAGGGTGGACAGTCGTCAGATTATGGCCATCCTCCCGGAGCGATTGGATGCAATCCTGGCCATGATCGGCTACGAATTTGGCGCTATTCTCCAATATTCACGATCATGGTAGTGAATCATGCCAATCAAGCTCGATGCGATCGACAAGCGCATTCTGCGTGCGTTGCAACAGAACTCGAACCGGACGAACGCCGAGCTGGCGCAGCATGCCGGGCTTTCGGCTACCCCTTGCCTGCGCCGCGTTCACCTGCTGGAAGAGCAAGGCGTGATCGACGCGTACGTTGCGCTGCTGAATCCCGCGGCCGTCGAGTTGAGGTTGACGGCCTTTGTGCGCGTCACGCTGGAACGCCAGGACAAAACGACGGTGGAACACTTCGCGCGGGAAATCGAAAAAGCGCCGGAAGTGCTCGAATGCCATCTGATGGCCGGCAGCTACGACTACCTGCTGCGCGTCATCGCAAAGGATCTGGACGACTTCCAGCGCTTTCAGATGGAGACGCTCACGCGGATCGCCGGGGTACGCAACATCCAGACCGAGATCCCGCTGAAGCGGATCAAGCAGACGACCCGCCTCCCGATCTAGAAACGGATACGTCGGCGCGGCCGCGTCGAACGCCGCACGCGTTCGTCATGGTCACGTATACAGCGACGCCTCGGGCAACGCCCCCGTCAACGCAAACCGCCCGACATCCCGCAGCCGGTAGTCCAGCGGATCGTGCAGCGTATGCGTGCGCGCATTGCGCCAGAACCGGTCGAACCCGAGCGACGCGGCCGTCGCCCGCGCGCCGCACGCATCGAACAGCGCTTCGCCATTCTCGAGCGCCGCGCGCTGCGCGACGATCTTCGCTTCGGATACCGCCAGCGCCACCTCGGCCCGCCCGTCGGCCGTCAGCGCATCGCGCAGCGTCCATGCGCGCTGCAACGCATCGGCCGCGCGATCGGCGAGCGCCGCGGCGGCCACCGCCTGCACGCGCATGTCGCCGAAGCGCTGCAGCGTGTACGGATCGTCGGTCGCGCGCTCGACGCCCGCATGAATCCACGGCCGCCCTTGCCGCAGCACGTATTCGCGCGCGTCGGCCAGCGCGCCTTCGGCGAGCCCGACGAACAGGTTCGTCAGCACCAGTTGCGACACCAGCGTGCGCAGCGTCGCGCGCGGCGTCGGCGGCGCTTCCGAGCGGTGCAGCACTTCATCGGGCGCGAGCGCCACGCCGTCGAACGTCACGCTGCCGCTGTCGGTCTGGCGCTGGCCGATCGGGTCCCAGTCGTCGTTTACGGTGATGCCCGCGCGCGCGGTCGGCACCACGCCGAACACGGTCCGGCCGAGCGCCGGATCGTGCGCGGACACGGTCATCCGCTGCGAGCCGCGCGTGCCCGAGCAGAAGCCTTTCACGCCGTCGAGCCGGTAGCCGCCGTCGGGCGTCGCGGTCGCGACGAGCCGCGTGTCGAGCGGATTGACCGCATTGCCCCACCACCAGCGTTGCGCGACGGTGCCGCGCAGATAGCGCTCGCGCTGCGCGGGGCTGCCCCACACGTCGACGCTCACGACCTGCAGGCACTGGAAGCCGACCAGATGCGCGAGCGCGCTGTCGACGCGCGCGATCTGCCGGATTGCGTCGTAGATCGCGGGCCACGCGGCTTCCTGCCCGCCGAACGCGCGCGGCACCGCGAGCGTCAGCAGGCCCGCATCCGCGAGCCATTGCTTCTCCTGCGCGGCGTGGCCGCCCGCGCGATCGCGCGCGGCGGCGCTGCCGCGCAGCGCGTCGATCACGCGCGCGAGCGCGTCCGGATTCAGCACGGGCGCATCCGTTTCGAGGGCAAGCGTCGCGGGGCCGCGCGGATCGTTCATGCGAGCGCTTCCTGCGCGACCGGCTCGCGCGACAGCGGCACCAGCGAACCGAGCGCGGGCCGCCCGGTCAGCCGCGCGAGAATCTCGCGGCGCCAGTCGTCGTAGATCGCGCGATAGTCGGCGATGTCCGCGCCGAACACCTCGGCGGTATGCGCGTATTCCTCGTGCAGATAGCCGTCGAGCCGCCGCTGCGTTTCCTCGTCGGCGTCGATCACGCGCTCGATCAGCGCGTCGCGCTCGGCCGCCGGCAACGCGGCCAGCTTCTCGAACCACCATTGCACGATCTGCACGCGATGCCATTCCTCGTCGGGACGGATGCGGTTCTCGCCGTGCTCGCGCATCGCGCCGTCGGCGATGCCGCCGGTCTTGCGCTGAATCCACAGCTTCGCGAGGATGTGCAGCTCGTAGTGCCATTCGAACGCGAGAAAGCCCGCAAGGTCGCGCACCGGCAGATCGCCCAGCCGCGCCCAGTGCGCGGCGACGAGCGCATCGATCTCCGGCAGCGGATCGCGCCCGGTCAGCTCCAGCACGCGCTCGCGGCCGATCACCGCATGCGCGCCGTCGTCGCCGAGCTGGCGCGACAGGATCAGCTGGAAATGCGGATCGTCGCGGAACAGCGTGTCGATCGCCTTCGCGACGACCTGCACGATGAACAGGTCGTGCGACGCCATCTTCGTGTAGTAGTCCGCGACGGCGGCCAGCTCGTCCGCGTTGCGCGGCTCGCGCGGCGGCGCGGCGAGCTTGGCCGGAAAATCGGGACGGTGGCGGCGCGCCACCTCCAGGAACAGGGCTTCCTCGAACTGGGCGTTCCACTCGCGCGGCGCGCCGATGGGCAATGTCATGATGAATCGGTCTCTCAGGATCGTTAGAGGGGAAAGCAGGCGCTCGTGGCGCCCGCTCAGGTGCGCCTGGCCAGTCGTCGGGCCAGGCGGTCGCCCGTGACTTGCACGGCCGAGACGAGCGCGATCAGGATCACGATCACGGTCGCCATGACGGTGGTGTCGAAACGCTGGTAGCCGTAGCGGATCGCGAGGTCGCCGAGCCCGCCCGCGCCGACCGCGCCCGCCATCGCGGTCGAGCCGATCAGCGCGACCACGGTGATCGTGAAGCCGCCGAGCATGCCGGGCAGCGCCTCCGGCAGCAGCACGTGCCATACGATGTGGCGGCGCTTCGCGCCCATCGCGAGCGCGGCCTCGATCAGCCCGCGATCCACTTCGCGCAGGCTCACCTCGGCCACGCGCGCAAAGAACGGAATCGCCGCGATCGACAGCGGCACGACGGCCGCCCACACGCCGATCGTCGTGCCGATCAGCACGCGCGTGAACGGCAGCAGCGCGACGAGCAGGATGATGAACGGCGTCGAGCGGAACACGTTGACGATCGCGCCGAGCGCCGCGTTCAGGCCGCGCCGCGCGTAGATGCCGCCCGGCGCGGTCGTCACGAGGATCACCGCGAGCGGGGTGCCGAGAAGCGCCGCGAGCGCCGCCGACGCAGCGACCATCGACAGCGTGTCGCGCATCGCGTCGAGCAGTTCGGGCCACCAGAGCTCAAACATAGCCGAGCACCTCCGCATGGTTCGCATGGCGGCGCACGCGTTCGAGCAGCGCGGCGAGCGCGCCGGGCGCGCGCGCGTCGGCCGCCGACGCGATCACGAGGCGGCCCTGCGCGCGCCCCTGGATGCGCTCGACGCCGCCGTGCAGGAACCGCACCGAGCCGCCGAGCGCCGCCGCGAGCGCGCCGACGTCCGGCTCGCCGCCGCTCTCGCCCGTATAGCGCAGGTCGAGCACGACCTGCGCGCCGTCGGGCAGCGCCGCGTGCGCGGGCAGCGGCTGCACGCGCGCCGCGAGTTCGGCCGGGAGGTCGTGCACCAGCGTGCTGAGCAGCGCGCGCGTCGCGCCGTGCCGCGGCGCGCCGAACACGCGCCACACTGGGCCCGTCTCGACGACCTCGCCCTGCTCGATCACCGCGACGGTGTCGCACACCGCGCGGATCACTTCCATCTCGTGCGTGATCAGCACGATCGTCAGGCCGAGGCGGCGATTGATGTCGGCGAGCAGCGCGAGGATCGACTGCGTCGTCTCCGGATCGAGCGCCGACGTCGCCTCGTCGCAGAGCAATACTTCAGGATCGTGCACGAGCGCGCGTGCAATGCCGACGCGCTGCTTCTGGCCGCCGGACAGGCTCGCCGGATACGCATCCCGCTTCGCCGCGAGGCCAACCAGCTCGAGCAGCGCCGCGACCTTGCGTGCGCGCTCGGCCTTCGGCACGCCGGCGATCTTCAGCGGCAGCGCGACGTTCTCGGCGACCGTCTTCGCGGACAGCAGGTTGAAATGCTGGAACACCATCCCGGTGCGGCGGCGCAGCGCGACGAGGCCGTCCTCGTCGAGCGCGCCGACGTCGACGCCCTGCACGCGCACGCGGCCCGACGTCGGCCGTTCGAGCCCGTTGACGAGCCGCAGCAGCGTCGACTTGCCCGCGCCGCTGCGGCCGATGATGCCGAACACCTCGCCGCGCCGCACGTCCAGCGTCACGTCGCGCAACGCGGCGGCCTGCCCGCGCGGCGACGCGAACACCTTGCCGACCTGCTCCAGCGCGACGGCAACGCCGTCCGCAACCGCGGCGTCGGCCCGATCGGCCGCGCGCGCTTGCGCGTCACGCCCGGCGGGCGCGGCCGACGTGTCGACGAAACCCAGCGTATCGAAAAATTGCGTCATCGCATTGCTCCGTCGCGTTCACGCATGCGCCGGCTCGTGCGCGGCCGCCGGCCGGTGCCGCGCGCCCGCATGCCACGCGGGCAGGCGCGCGCCGGCGCCGAACAGCTTCTCGCGCAGCGTCGGCGCGGGATCGTAGTCTTCCTTGTAGACGCCGCGGTTCTGCAGCTCCGGCACGACCCAGTCGACGAAATCCTCGAACGACTCGGGCATCACCGTGCGCGTCAGGTTGAAGCCGTCGATGCCGGTCTCGTCGATCCACGCCTGCAGCTCGTCCGCGACCTGCGACGGCGAGCCGACGATCGGGTGATAGCGGCCGCCGAGCGACATCTGGTCGAGCATGCGCCGCACGGTCCACGCGCCGCTCGTGCTCTTCTTCGAGATCGCGTCGACCGCGGACTGGATCGAATCGGTCTTCACGTACGAGATCGGCTCGTCGAGCCCGTACTTCGCGAAGTCGATGCCGGTCGAGCTCGCGAAATGCGCGAGGCCGGCTTCGGGGCTCGCGTAGCGCCGGTATTCGTCGAACTTCTCGCGCGCGAGCCGTTCGTTCTCGGCGGTGACGACGGTCACGCCGGCAAAGATCCTGATCGACGCCGGATCGCGCCCTTGCCGCGCCGCCGCCGCGCGAATGTCGAGCACCGCCGCGCGCGCGGCCGCCTTGCTCTGGCCGTTCACGAACACGCACTCCGCGTGCCGGCCCGCGAACTCGACGCCGCGCGCCGACGCGCCCGCCTGGTACAGCACCGGCGTGCGCTGCGGCGACGGCTCGCACAGGTGGATCGCATCGATCGAATAGAACGGCCCGTCGTGCTTCACGCGCCGCACCTTGCCCGGCTGCGCGAACACGCGCGCGTGCGCGTCGCGGATCACCGCGTCGTCGTCCCAGCTCTGCTCCCACAGCTTGTAGACGACCTCCATGTAGTCGTCCGCGCGCTCGTAGCGGTCGTCGTGGCCGATCTGCTGCGCGAGGCCCATCCCGCGCGCGGCGCTGTCCAGATAGCCGGTGACGATGTTCCAGCCGACGCGCCCCTTCGTCAGGTGATCGAGCGTCGACATGCGCCGCGCGAACAGGTACGGCGGCTCGTAGGTGAGGTTCGCGGTCACGCCGAAGCCGAGATGCCGCGTGACCTGCGCCATCGCGGGCACGATCAGCAGCGGATCGTTGACGGGCACCTGCACCGATTCGCGCAGCGCGGCGTCCGGGCCGCCGCCGAACACGTCGTACACGCCGACGATGTCCGCGAGGAAGATGCCGTCGAACTTGCCGCGCTCGAGCGTCTTCGCGAGATCCGCCCAGTAGTCGAGATCGGTGTAGTGCGCGGAGCGGTCGCGCGGGTGCGTCCACAGGCCGTGGTTGATGTGCCCGACGCAGTTCATGTTGAACGCGTTGAGCAGGATCTTCTTCTGGTTCGCCATGCGCGCCTCCGTCACCACGCGATCGCGTACAGCGAGCCGAACGCGTTGTCGAGCGCCTTGCGCACCGCCGGCGATTGCTGGTAGATCGCGATGAACTTGCGGATGCGCGCGTCGTTCACGCTCTCCGGCCGCACGACCCACTGCAGCGCGTAGTTCTTGTTCTCGGTGCCGTCGAACAGCAGCGCGCTGTTCGGGTCGGTCGTGCCCGCGAGCTTGATGAAGCTCGGGTAGCCCTGCGCGAGATCGACGTCGTCGAGCGAGCGCGCGAGCTGCGACGCCTCGAGCGCGATGATCTTCAGGTGCTTCGGGTTCGACACGATGTCGTGCGTGGTCGCGCGGTAGTCGACGCCCGGCTTCAGCGCGACGAGCCCCGCGCGCTGCAGCAGCAGCAGGCCGCGCCCGCCGTTGACGGGATCGTTCGCGATCGCGACCGTCGCGCCGTCCTTCAGCTCGCTGAAGCTTTTCACCTTCTTCGAATAGAGGCCGATCTTCATGATCGTGCCCGGCGCGATCGACACGAAGTTGTAGCCGCGCTGCTGCTTCGCGTTCTCGAGGAACGGGACGTGCTGGAAGTAGTTGACGTCGATGTCCTTGTTCGCGAGCGCCGCGTTCGGCGTATTCCAGTCGGTGAACTCGATGATCTTCACGTCGAGCCCCTGCGCCTTCGCTTCCTTCGCGGCGATCTTCAGCGCGTCGATCTGCGGGGTGGTCGACACGCCGACCTTCAGCGGCGCGGGTTCGGCCTGCGCGCCGGCCAGCAGGGCCGCGCCGAGCAGCGCGGCGGCCAGCAGCCTGACGAAGCGCGCGGCGCCGCGGGCGGAAATAACGGGATGCTGCATGGAAGCCATTCTCCAGTCCAAAGACGGTATCGAGGCATGAGCGATGCCGCGGCAAGCGCGCGGGCGCTCTCCGGACAAGGGTTCATGCGTGAGGAAATGATCAGCCGATGATAGTGAGCGGCAGGATGGCGGTCTACGAAGCGATTCTGGGAAGAAAATCGCCGCCAGCGATATGGCGACTGGCCGAAATCTCGGCCTGCGCGCGGGGCGGATTCCGAAGTTTCGGAACGCCGCCCGCGCCACCCAAACATCAGACAACGGAAACCCCCGTCAAATCAACGCGTTGCAGATTCCTCCGCAGGATCGCCGCTGGCACGGACGTTGCGTAATTGTCGGCACACGATGCCGCGCAGCAACGAAGCAGCGCCGGCATTCCAAATCCAAGGAGACACGTCTTGCAGACCTCTACGTCCACCCCGATCCACGCGGAGCCGAGCGCCGCGCCCCGTTCCGACACGCGCACCCGTTTCTGGCCGGAAGGCTGGTGGAAGCTGATGGAAATCCGCATCGGCATCATCCCGCTGCCGATCTACTTCATCCTGCTCGCGCTGATCGTCGGCTTCTCGGTCACCGGCAAGGTGCCCGGCGAGATCTCGATGGCGATCGCCGTGCTCGCGTTCTTCGGCTTCACCTGCGCGGAACTCGGCAAGCGCCTGCCGCTCCTGCGCAACATCGGCGCCGCGGCGATCTTCGCGACCTTCGTGCCGTCCGCGCTGACCTACTATCACGTGCTGCCGAAGCCCGTGCTGACCCTCACGACCGAGTTCACGAAGTCGACGAACTTCCTGTACCTGTTCATCGCGTCGATCATCGTCGGCAGCATCCTGAGCATGGACCGGCGCGTGCTGATCCAGGGCTTCCTGAAGATCTTCATCCCGCTCGCGGTCGGCTCGATCGCCGCGGCGATCGTCGGCACGGCCGTCGGCACCGCGCTCGGCCTCGGCGCGCGGCACACGCTGCTGTACATCGTCGTGCCGATCATGGCGGGCGGCGTCGGCGAAGGCGCGATCCCGCTGTCGATCGGCTATTCGGAAATCCTGCACCTGCCGCAAGGCGAGATGTTCGCGGCCGTGCTGCCGCCGGTGATGCTCGGCAGCCTGACCGCGATCATCCTGTCCGGCGCGCTCGACATGCTCGGCAAGCGCCTGCCGCACCTGACCGGCAACGGCCGCCTGCAGGTCGGCGAAAGCGGCGACATGACGCCGGAAAACGAAGAGATCCGCGGCCACGTCGACGTCACGCACATCGCGGGCGCCGGCATCACCGCGATCACGCTGTACCTGGTCGGCCTGATGGCGCACAAGCTGTTCGGCCTGCCCGCGCCGGTCGCGATGCTGTTCCTCGCGGTGCTCGTGAAGCTCGCGCGCGCGGTGTCGCCGCCGCTGCAGGAAGGCGCGTTCGTCGTCTACAAGTTCTTCTCGACCGCCGTCACCTATCCGCTGCTGTTCGCGATCGGCGTCGCGATGACGCCGTGGGACAAGCTGACCGCCGCGTTCACGCTGGTCAACGTGATCACGATCGTCGCGACGGTCGCGACGCTGATGGGCACGGGCTTCGTGGTCGGCCGCCTGATGAAGATGTACCCTATCGACACGGCCATCGTGAACGCATGCCACAGCGGGCAAGGCGGCACCGGCGACGTCGCGATCCTGACCGCCGCGAACCGGATGCAGCTGATGCCGTTCGCGCAGATCGCGACGCGCATCGGCGGCGCAATCGTCGTCACGGTGACGCTGATCCTGCTGGCGCATCTCGGATGACGCGTCGCCGCGCGTCCGCTCGCGACGGCCACGTGATGCGCAGCGCCGCCGCCGGTTCGCCCGGCGCGCGGCGCATGCGCATCCGGCAGGCCGGCGACGGGCATCGATGAGGGCGAACGTGCAGACGAGTTTCAAGGGAATCGCGTGGTGGGGTTGGGCGGCGGCGGTCGCGCTGTATGTCGGCGTGACGGCCGCCACGGTCGAGTTCGCGTGGGATCGCGCGATCGACGGGCTCGAGGAGGTCGGCGCGCACCGGCTCGACCTGTACGCGGCGAGCCTGAAGAGCGAACTCGGCCGCTTCGAGCTGCTGCCCGCGCTCGTCGCGCGTCAGGACGGCGTGCGCGCGCTGCTGAAAGCGCCGCCGGATGAATCTCCCGACCTGCTGCACACGGTCAACACCTACCTCGAAGCGGTGAATCGCGACGCGGGCAGCGGCGCGGTCGACGTGATCGACCTGCAAGGCTCGGTGATCGCCGCGAGCAACTGGAACCAGCCGGTCAGCTTCATCGGCACCAACGTGTCGTACCGGCCTTACTTCAAGGATGCGCTCGCGCACGGCAGCGGCCGCTTCTTCGGCATCGGCACCAACACCGGCATTCCCGGGCTGTATTTCGCGAGCGCGGTCCGCGACGACGGCCGCACGCTTGGAGCTGCAGCCGTCAAGGTCAGCGTCGACGCGCTCGAATTCGCGTGGCGCGCGCCCGGCGTCGCGGCGATGGTGGTCGACGGCAACGGCGTGATCGTCATCTCGACCGAACCCGAATGGAAGTTCGCCGCGCTGCGGCCGGTCACCGCGCAGCAGCAGCGCGACATCCAGGCGTCGCGCCAATACGCGGGCCGCACGGTCGAGGCGCTGCCGTACCGGCGAGTCGGCGGCTGGAACGCCGCCGCGTGGCTCGGCGAGTTTCCCGACCTGCATCGCCCGGGACGCACCGCGCGCTATCTGGTGATGTCGCGGCCCGCGCCGCAGGCCGGCGATTCGCTGATGGTGCTGCTCGACGTCGCCGGCGCGCGGCGCCAGCAGCAGATGGCGTTCGCGTTCGTGACGGGCGCGTTCCTGATCGCCGCGCTCTATGCCGCGTATGCGATCCAGCGCCGCCGCACGATCGCCGCGCGGCTCAATGCGCAGGACGCGCTGCGTCGCGCGAACGACCGGCTCGAATTGACCGTCGCGCAGCGCACGGCCGCGCTGACGGCCGCGAACGAACGGATGCAGCAGGAGATCGTCGAGCGCGAGCGCACCGAGCAGCGCCTGCGCGATTCGCAGCAGGAGGTCGTGCATGCGGGCAAGCTCGCGGTGCTCGGGCAGATGGCCGCGGGCCTCACGCACGAGCTGAACCAGCCGCTCGTCGCGATCCGCACGCTGTGCGACAACGCGCGCACCTTCTTCGAACGCAACCAGCCGGCGCAGGCGCTCGCCAATCTCGAACGCATCGGCCGCCTCGTCGACAGCATGGCGGTGCTGACCGGCGAGCTGAAGACATTCGCGCGCAAGCCGGACATCGAGCGCGTCGCGGTGTCGCTCGGCGAAGCGGTCGCGCATGCGCGGCTCATCTACGATGCGCGGATTCGCGACGAGGGCGTGACGCTCGACGTGCGGATTCCGCCCGGCACGACCGTGTACGCGGAATCGAGCCAGCTTCAGCAGGTGATCGTGAACCTGCTCGGCAACGCGCTCGACGCGGTGCGCGACGCCGCCGCGCGCACGATCGTCATCGAAGCCGGCGAGCCCGATCCGCAAGGCCGCGTGCGCTTCACGATCTCCGACAGCGGCGCGGGCATCGCGCCGGAGGTGCTCCCGCACCTGTTCGAGCCGTTCGTCACGACCAAGCCGCGCGGGCAGGGCCTCGGGCTCGGCCTCGCGATCACGTCGCGCATCGTCGAAGGGTTCGGCGCGAAGATCACGGCCGCCAACCGTCACGACGGCGACGAGGGCGGCGCGCAGTTCAGTATCGATTTCGCAGCGGCCACGCTGCAAAGGACAGAGCATGGAAGATGAGATTCGGGTGCTGGTCGTCGAGGACGATGAGAACGTCCGGATCGGTGTCGAGCAGGCGGTCGCGCTCGCCGGGTTTCCGGTCGACGCGTTCGCGTCGGCGGCCGACGCGCTCGCGCACGTCGCGCCCGGCGCGCCGGTCGTGATCGTGTCGGACGTGCGGATGCCGGGCATCGACGGCTTGCAGCTGCTCGACCGCGTGATGGCGATCGATGCGCAGATCCCGGTCGTGCTGATCAGCGGCCACGCGGACATCTCGACGGCCGTCGGCGCGATGCAGGTCGGCGCGTACGACTTCATCGAGAAGCCGTTCTCGTCCGACGTGATCGCCGGGCGCGTCGCGCGCGCGGTCGAGAAGCGGCGCCTCACGCTCGAGGTGCAGGGCCTGCGCGCGGCGCTGCACAACTGGCAGGGCATCGAGGCGCTCGTGCTCGGCAAGTCGCCGGCGATGGCGGACGTCCGCAAGAAGATCCTGCGGCTCGCCGATACGTCGGTGTCGGTGCTGATCACCGGCGAGACCGGCACCGGCAAGGAGCTGATCGCGCGCAGCCTGCACGATTTCGGCGGGCGGCGCGACGCGCATTTCGTTGCGCTGAACTGCGGCGGCCTGCCGGAACAGGTGTTCGAGAGCGAGCTGTTCGGCCACGAGGCCGGCGCGTTCACGGGCGCGATCAAGAAGCGCATCGGCAAGATCGAGTGGGCGCACGGCGGCACGCTGTTCCTCGACGAGATCGAGACGATGCCGATTCCGCTGCAGGTCAAGATGCTGCGCGTGCTGCAGGAACGCGTGGTCGAACGGCTCGGCGCGAACGAGCTGATTCCGGTCGATTGCCGCGTGGTCGCCGCGTCGAAGGCCGACCTCGCCGAGCTCGCGGCCGACGGGCGCTTTCGCGCGGACCTGCTGTACCGATTGAACGTCGCGCAGATCGAGCTGCCGCCGCTGCGCGAGCGGCGCGAAGACGTGCCGCTCTTGTTCGAGCACTTCGTGCTCGCGGCCGCGCGCCGCTTCGGGCAGCCCGCGCCCGTCGTGAGCGCCGCGCAGGTGTCCGAACTGATGACGCACCAGTGGCCCGGCAACGTGCGCGAGCTGCAGAACGTCGCCGACCGCTTCGTGCTCGGGCTGACCGGCGACAGCCTGCTGTCGGCGTCCGGCGGCGCGCCCGCGAAGGGCGGCACGCTCGCGGAGCAGCTCGCGTATTTCGAGCGCATGCTGATCGAGGACATGCTGCGCCGGCACCACGGCAACGTCGCGGACGCCAGCGACGCGCTCGGGATGCCGAAGAAGACGCTTTATCACAAGCTGCGCCACCTGCGCGGCGATGCGCCGGCTGAAGGCGGCGACGCTTAATGCGTACGGACGGCGGCATACGGCAGGCGAACGAGGATCGTACAGGCATGGATCGCTTCAACCTCACCGAGCAGGGCGTGACCGACGGCTATCTGATCCGGGGCGTCACCCGCGCGCAGAAGACGTTCCGGCCGGGCGACTGGCCCGAGCGTCTCGCGGGCGTGATCACGCTGTTCGTCGGCGAAAAGCGGCCGGGCTTCCCGAGCGCGCTGACGCGGCTCGCGGCGCCCGTCGTCGACGGCGGCGTCAAGTGCCTGCTCGTGTCGCACGAATTGCGGGCCGTGTGCCCCGACGCATTCGAGTTCGCGATGCGGTTCGCCGACGACAACGACCTGCCGGTCGACGCACGCTCGGCACCCGGCTTCGCGGTGCGCTGACGGCGCGCGGAAACGCTCGCCCCTACGCCCGCCGGGCCCCTCTCCCGCCCCTCCTTCACGCCGCGCCGGCGCGCGGCATCCCGGCTTTCGTTTCGCATACAACCATCGGACAAATGCCCTGCCCGATCGAGCGCGCTTGCCCTGATCGGGCTTTGCGGGCTCGCCATCAATAAAATTGATCGATGCGATGAAAATTATGCGTTTTGCTTACACGCCGCGGTCGGGCATAGTTGCGACGTGATGACGCACCTGTGAGTTTTTTCAGTCATGAACATGCGAATCGAGCCTTCGGTGCTCGCGAACCCCGACCTGCAATTTGCGACGCTGTCGTCAGGCATCAGCCTGCCGTATGTCGAGCAGGGCACGGGCGCGCCGATGGTGTTCGTTCATGGGTCGCTTTGCGACTATCGCTACTGGGACCCGCAGCTCGCTGCGCTGTCGGCGCACTATCGCTGCATCGCGCCGAGCCTCAGCCACTACTGGCCGGCAGTTGAAGCCGGCATCCAGAACGAGTTCAGCTGGCAGAACCACGTCGACGAGCTCGCCGAATTCATCGACGCGCTCGATCTCGGCCCGGTGCATCTCGTCGGCCACTCGCGCGGCGGCAGCGTCGCGTTCAACGTCGCGCGCCACCATCCCCACCTCGTCGAGACGCTGACGCTCGCCGACCCGGGCGGCCCGCTGCAGCAGGAAGGCGTGCGCGAGGCGACGCTGCCGCCGGCCGCGATCGCGCTGCGCACGAAGGCCGTGAGCCTGATCGAGAACGGCGACGTCGAAGCGGGGCTCGAAACGTTCGTCGACTCGGTCAGCCTCCCCGGCGCGTGGAAGAAGAGCACCGCGAGCTTCCGCACGATGGCGATCGACAACGCGAGCACGCTGCCGAAACAATTGCGCGACCCGCTGCCCGCGTATTCGCGCGATGCGGCCGCGGATGTCGCATGCCGCACGCTGCTGATCGACGGTCAGCGCAGCCCGAAGATGTTCCGCCACAACGTCGACACGCTCGCGCAGTGGATCGGCGACGCGCAGCGGCAAACCGTCGCCGGTGCGTCGCACGGGATGAACGCCGCGGCGCCCGGCGTGTTCAATCGCTACGTTCACGAGTTCATCGCGGCGTAACCGTTCGGGCGGCGCGTTCGAACGGCGCGCCTGCTCTCTCTCCCGCCATGCGGCGCCGGTGCCGGTGCCGCGGTCCTGTAGATCTGCTTGCGCAGTTCGGCCGGCCGGCTGGCATGCGGCCCGTCGGCGATACGCCGCCTAGACCTGCGGCTCGACCTTCCGCGTCACCGCATCCGGCAGCCCGAACACGCCATCGAACGACCAGTTGTAGACGAACGTGAAGATCGGGAAGAACACGATCAGCACGGCGTCGTACAGAAACGCCTGCAGCAGCGACACATCGAGCCACCACGCGATCAGCGGGATCAGGAACGTCACGAGCGC
Source organism: Burkholderia sp. MSHR3999 (assembly GCF_000833595.1). NCBI lineage: Bacteria > Pseudomonadati > Pseudomonadota > Betaproteobacteria > Burkholderiales > Burkholderiaceae > Burkholderia > Burkholderia sp. MSHR3999. The sequence continues at coordinate 343,398 of NZ_JRFO01000002.1, read as the reverse complement.
GACCTGGAACCCGATCGCGTGCAGCACGCGGCGCCCCACGGAGCGGGTCGTCGCCGCGCGGCGACGCTCCCACGCCTCGAACGCGAGGTTGTACAGGAAATTGACGACGACGCCCGTCGTCGAGATCATCACGCCCAGCATGCCGCTTTTCGCGGCGCCCGCGCCGCTCAGCGCGCCCAGCGTCGCGGACGCGATCAGGATGCCGAGCACTTCGAACAGCACGACATAGACTATGCGTCTCTTCCAACCTTGCATGAACATCCACCTTCGAATCTGACAAGGCGTCGAGACTAGCAGCGGCCCCGCGGTCCGCAAAAGTCAGGTTCTTTCAATTTCGCTTAAAGGAGGCCGCTCGTGCTCACCAGCGACCACATCGACATGCTGCTGACCGTCGTCGACAAGGGCTCCTTCTCCGCGGCGGCGCGCGCGCTGGGCCGCACGCCGTCGGCCGTCAGCATGGCCATCGCGAACCTCGAGGCCGAACTGGGCCTCGTGCTGTTCAACCGCGGCACGCGCGAGCCCACGCCGACCGCGGCGATGGCGGCGCTGCTGCCCGACGCGCGCTCGATCGCCGAACGGCTGCAGGCGCTCCGCGCGCACGCGCAGCATCTGTCGGAAGGCGTCGAAGACACGCTGCGCATCGGCATCGCGGCCGAGATCGACGGCGGCCCCGTCGCGCGGGCGCTCACCGCGGTCGCGGCGAAATACCCCGCGCTGGCGATCAGCGTCGTCACGGCGCCGCAGGACGTGATCGTCGATGCGCTTCATCGCTCAGCCGTCGATCTCTGCGTGGCCTTCGGCGGGCTCGATCTCCACCCGCAGGAGCAGATTCATGCGCTGTGGACCGAGACCCTCGTCGCGGTAGCCGCGCCGGGCCATCCGCTGATTGCCGAATGCGCGCGTCCGGAAGCGATCGAGCGGCTGTCGGGCTTCCGGCAGATCGTGATCGCCGACGCGGACCGGCCGTTGACCGACATCCGGCCCGTGATCGGCAACCGGACGTGGAAGGTCAACGACATGGCCACCGCGATCTCGCTCGTGAAGGCCGGCCACGGCTGGGCGAACCTGCCGGCCTCCGTCATCGGGCGTCAGGTTGCCGACGGCGAACTTGCGCCGCTGACGTTCGCCAATATTCGCAACGGCCTCGCGCTGCCCGTGTATCTGCGCTTGCCGAAGCACACGGGGCTCGGCAAGGCGGCCGACGAACTGGTGCGCGCGCTGCGGGCTGCCGGCGACGAGGTGTAACCGGTGCGGCGGGATGCCGCCGCACCGTCGGCCGGCGCCGAACAGGGCTGACCGTTAGTTGCGGTCACTGTGCCGCCGCGGCGCTCCGGATCGAATCGACGAGCGACGCGTTGTCGTAGCGTCGTCCGGCAATGCCCCATCCGCCGTCGACCGCGTGGACGACATTCACCCAGACTTGCGCCGGCGTCAGCCGCCCGCCCGCTCGCCGCAGCACGATCGCGGTCGCCCGTTCGACGAATTGCCGCTGCGCGTCGGGCGCCGCGAGCGCCACGGCGGGCAGCTTCAGTTCGACGAACGCCGCGGGCTCCGCGCGCCCGCGCACGAATGTGCGGTTGCGCGGCAGCACGTTCAGCGTGCCCACCACGTTCGGCGCCAGAAACGCATTCCCGGTCAACCCTTCGACATCCAGCAGCGCATCGGTCAGTTCGGCAAACACCGGCCCTTCGTCGTCCGGCGTGAAAACCCCTTCGGATACTGTCAGCGTGATCGGCATCGCACACCTCCTGGTCAGGTCATGGTCAGGTCATCGGAATCGTGACGTAATATAAATATCAGTCACTCTCTATACATTAGACACCGATCGCTCTCTATGCAAGATAAAGCGCGATCTCTCTGAAACGAGCCAGTCATGCGTTATTCGATCGAGCACAAGCACGAAACCCGCGCGCGCATCCTCGATGCCGCGAGCCGCCTGTTCCGCGAGGAGGGATATGGCGGCTCCGGCATCGGTCCGCTGACGAAGGCGGCGGGCGTCACCAACGGCGCGTTCTACGGCCACTTCAAATCGAAAGGCGAAGCGTTCCGCAGCGTCGTCCTCGCCGGCCTCGACCAGCTCCGGCAAGGCGTCGCGGCGTTCAAGGCCGAGCACGGCGCGCGCTGGCGGCGCCCGTTCGTGTCGTTCTATCTGGGGCCGCGGCGCACCTGCGCGCTCGGCGAAAGCTGCGCGCTGCCGAGCCTGTCACCGGAAGTGATGCGCGCCGACGACGACACCCGCGACGCTTACGAACAGGCGTTGCGGCAGGTCATCGACGAAGTGTCGTCCGGGCTGGGCGACGCGCCCGACGATGCGCGCGCGATCGCGTTTCTCGCGCTGCTATCGGGCGGGGTCACGCTCGCGCGCGCGGTGCGCGATCCCGCGCTGGCGGAACGTATCGCGGATGCTGTCGGGCAGTATGCGGTGGTGATCGCGGAATGCGCGGAGGCGCAGCCGGAGAAGCGGCGGGAATAGCGGGCTGCGGATAAAAAGGGGATTCGTGGAATTCCGTGGGTGTCGCTTGCCGACCCGATTCGGCCACTGGATCACACGCAACTTCAATGGCAGCTTCCAGGGGTTCGACGGTCGTCCGCGCTCTTTGTGTCCGCCGGCGAGTACTCGGCCAATGTAAGCACCTCACGACGGCCGTCCACAATGCGACGCCCGCGTGAAGCATGATCGGGATTCGGGCGACCTGGATCTCACTGGCCGGCAATCATGCAGGCGATGGTGCTGGATCCGGCTGCCGGGGCAGTTTCTTGGCGACGTTCCAGGGTAGCAGTTCGTCGATGCGGTTGATGGGATGGTCAGCGATATGGGTCAGGACGTATTCGAGGCAGGCGCGCGGGTTGATCCCGTTGAGCTTGCACGTGCCGATCAGGCCGTACATCGCCGCAGCCCGCTCGCCCCCGCTATCGGAGCCGGCGAACAGGAAGTTCTTGCGACCCGGACTCACGCAGCGCAGCGCGTTTTCGGCCAAGGCGTTGCTGATCTCGGCACGGCCCTCTTCGCAGTACAGCATGAGCGCCTCCCACTGGTTGTGCGAGTAACGGATTGCCTTGGCCAACTCGGATTTCTTCGACAGCGTCGCGAGCTTGTCCGTCATCCACGCCTTGATGGCTGCCAGCAGCGGCGCGCTTTTCTCCCGCCGCACGCGCAGTCGTTCAGCGGCGGGTTGTCCGCGGATATCGGCCTTCGACGCGCACGGCCCGACGAGCATCCCGTAGCCGCCCGAGCCGTGCACTTCCTTCACGACCAGCTCGTCGAGATGATCGAGCACGTACTTCAGGCTGTCCGCCTCGCCGCAGCGCCAGGTCGGCACGTTCTCGAGCAGCGCCTTGCGGCCCGTGTAGAACTCGACGATTTCCGGCATGTACGAGTAGATCGCCTTGTCGTCGGCGATGCCGGTGCCGGGCGCGTTCGCGATCGTGATGTTGCCCGCGCGGTACACGTCCATGATCCCCGCGACGCCGAGCACCGAGTCGGGGCGGAACGTCAGCGGGTCGAGGAACGCGTCGTCGACGCGGCGGTACAGCACGTCGATCGGCCGGAAGCCCTCGGTGGTGCGCATCGCGACGCGGTCGTCGATCACCTGCAGGTCGCTGCCCTCGACGAGGTGCACCCCCATCTGGTCGGCGAGGAACGAATGTTCGTAGTACGCGGAATTGTGGATGCCGGGCGTCAGCACGGCGATGGTCGGGTTGTCGCCGTTGCCGCCCGGCGGGCAGACGGCCGCGAGCGACTGGCGCAGCATCTGCGGGTAGGTCTCGACCGGCCGCACCTTGACCTGCTGGAACAGCTCGGGGAACAGCTGCATCATCATCTCGCGGTTTTCCAGCATGTACGACACGCCGGACGGCGTGCGCGCGTTGTCCTCGAGCACGTAGAACTGGTTCTCGCCGGTGCGCACGATGTCCACGCCGATGATGTGCGTGTAGACGTTGCCGGGCGTCCGGAAGTCGATCATCTCGGGCAGGAACGCGTCGTTGTGCGCGATCAGGTGCTTCGGCACGATCCCGGCGCGCACGATTTCCTGGCGGTGGTAGATGTCGTCGAGGAAGGCATTGAGCGCCATCACGCGCTGCTCGATGCCGAGCGACAGCCGATTCCACTCGTTCCCGGAAATAATGCGCGGCACGATGTCGAACGGGATCAGCCGCTCGGCGGCGTCCGCGTCGCCGTAGACGGCGAACGTGATGCCCGTCTTGCGGAATACGTTCTCCGCGTCGCGGGCTTTCTGGGCGAGGCTCGCGGGGTTCTGCGCGTCGAGCCATGCCTTGACTCGCGAGTAGGGCGGGCGAACCTGATCGCCTGCAAGCATTTCGTCAAACAGTGCCATTGAATTTTCTCTTTTTCCGCGAGGCGGCCTGCATCGGGCCGGAGGCCGTCCCCCAATTGCGCGTCGGCTTAGTTGTTGCCCTTCTCGAGCACTTGCTGTGTCAGCGTGACCGACGGAATCGTCGGCTTGAGCAACCCACGGCGCGCGCGGCTGCTGAGCCACTTCCAGCCAGCCACGAGCAGCAGTGCAACCAGCGGGATTGATGCGATCGTCCACGTACCGTTCGGGTAGTCGAATGCCATCAGCACCAGCACGCCGAGCAGGAACAGCAGCGTGAGCCACGATGTCACGGGCGCGCCCGGCATCCTGAACGACACGTCGTCCACCTCGCCACGCCTGACCGCGGCGCGGAACTTCATCTGGCACACGACGATGAAGCCCCATGTGCTGATGATGCCAAGCGACGCGATGTTCAGGACGATCTCGAACACACTTGACGGCACGAGATAGTTGAGCAGTACGCCAACCACATAGATCGCGACCGTCACCAGAATGCCCGCATACGGCACGGATTGCGCGCTCATTCGCCCGAGGAACGTGGGGGCCGAGCCGCCCATCGACAGCGAACGCAACACGCGCCCGGTCGAATACAGGCCGGAGTTGAGGCTCGACAGCGCCGCCGTCAGCACCACCAGGTTCATCACCGAGCCGATGCCCGGCACGCCGAGCGCGCCGAAGAACGTGACGAACGGGCTCTGGCCCGCCTTGTACGCACTCCACGGCAGCAGGCAGACCAGCAGAACGACCGACGCGACGTAGAAGATCGCGATGCGCCAGATCACGTTGTTGATCGCGCGCGGCAGCACCTTGCGCGCATCCTTGCATTCGCCGGCGGCCGTGCCGACCAGTTCGACGCCCGCGAACGCGAACACCACGCCCTGCACCAGTACCAGCGCCGGCATCATTCCGTGCGGAAAGAACCCTCCGTTGTCGGTGATCAGATGCATGCCGGTGTCATGGCCGGCGACCTGCACGCCCGTGCCGAGGAGCACGGAGCCGATCGCGAGAAACAACACGATTGCGGCGACCTTGATCAGCGCGAACCAGAACTCCATCTCGGCGAACCACTTCACGCCGATCAGGTTCATCGTCGCGACGATGCAGAGCGCGACGAGCGCGAAAACCCACTGCGGCACGCCTGCGAACGGCGCCCAGTAATGCATGTAGAGCGCGACGGCGGTGATGTCGACGATGCCGGTCATCGCCCAGTTCAGAAAGTACATCCAGCCTGCGACGAACGAAGCCTTCTCGCCGAGGAATTCGCGTGCGTACGACACGAAGCTGCCGCTGCTGGGGCGATGCATCACGAGTTCGCCGAGCGCGCGAAGGATCAGGAACGAGAACGCGCCGCATACCAGATAGACGATCGCGAGCGACGGTCCGGCGGCCTGCAGACGGCCGCCCGCGCCGAGGAACAGACCGGTGCCGATGGCCCCGCCGATCGCGATCATCTGCACCTGTCGATTGCCGAGGGTCTTGTGATAGCCGGCCTCGTGCGATTCGAGCCAGCTGCGTTTGTCGGTTTCGCCCGTTGTCGACGGTTCGGGTAGCGATGCCATGATTGCGTCCTCGTGCTTTGATTTTGATGTGATTGCGTTCATCCCGATCGCGAGACGATCGGAACCACTCGTACCGGAGGACCAGGGCGCGGAATCAGGCGTGCCCGTCCTGCTTGCGATTCGCCGATCGTGGCGAATGGCACGGTATGTCGCGAACGTATTCGGCTGAAATTCCCGTCACAAACGGAATGCAAATTTGGACTGGGCCTGTTCGAATCCGTGCATGGGCGCCTCGGCGACGGATGAACCAGTCAGTTAATATGGTGCGCCGGCGCGCACTGCGAGGGCAACCGCTGCCGCCGGTGCCGGCGCATGCACCGAAATGAGGAATGCGGTTCGCCGGAATTTCCGCCTCGGGCCCGTGCGGCAAGCGTTTCACGGCGATGGCCCGGTTTTTGCTGGAGTTGTGTCGGCAGCGCAATAGTTTCGCACTGCCAGACGACGACATATCAGACAAGGAAGATTCACCGTGAGCCCGACGACCCGACCGTTTCCCCGACGCACCTGGCTGGCTGCGTTGATCGCCGCACCCGTGATGGCGCTGTTCGCCGCCGCGCCGGCCCATGCCGATGCGCTCGATACCATCGCGAAAAACGGCGCGCTGCGCGTCGCGGTGCCCGAGGACTATCCGCCTTTCGGCTCGGTCGGCACGGACATGCAGCCGCAGGGCTATGACATCGACATGGCCGGCGTGCTCGCCAAGGCGCTCGGCGTCAAGCTGAAGCTGGTGCCCGTGAACAGCGCCAACCGAATTCCGTACCTGACGACCAACAAGGTCGACATGGTGATCTCGTCGCTCGGCAAGACCCCGGAGCGCGAGAAGGTCATCGACTTCTCGACCGCGTACGCGCCGTATTTCCAGGGCGTGTTCGGGCCGGCGGACGTGAAGGTGAGCACACCCGACGACCTGACCGGCAAGACGGTCGGCGCCACGCGCGGCGCGCTGGAAGAGATCGCGCTGTCGCAGCTTGCGCCGAACGCGACGATCAAGCGCTTCGAGGACAACAACGCGACGATCCAGGCGTTCCTGTCGGGGCAAGTGCAACTGATCGCCGCCGGCAACATCGTCGCGGCGGCGATTCTCGCGAAGAATCCGCCGCGTCGGCCCGAGGTCAAGTTTGTTATCAAGAATTCGCCATGCTTCGTCGGCGTCAACAAGAACGAACCGCGCCTGCTCGCGAAGATCGACGATGCGATCGCGCATGCGAAGCAGGACGGCACGCTGGGCGCGATGTCGAGGAAGTGGCTTGGCCAGCCGCTGCCGGCCGGCCTGTGACGGATCGCCGTGTCGCCTGATACATCGCGGCGGCCGGCACCGCCGGCGCGGCGGGTGTCATTGTCCGAACCCGAATTTACTCAATCGTCATGAGCTATCAGCTTCAATTCGGCGAGCTTGCCGAATACGCCGGCGTGTTCGCGAGCGGCGCGACGATCACGCTCGCGCTGACCGCGGTTGCAACCGTGCTCGGCGTGGCGATCGGCGTGCTCGGCGCGGCCGCGTACAGCGCCGACGCGCCCGTGGCCATGCGGCTGCGCCCGCTGATCGGCGCGTACGTCGAGGCGATCCGCAATACGCCGTTCGTCGTCCAGCTGTTCTTCATCTTCTTCGGATTGCCCGCGCTCGGCGTGCACATCGACGAATACACGGCCGCGATTCTCGCGATGACGCTCAATCTCGGCGCGTACTCGGTCGAGATCGTGCGCGCGGGCGTCGCCGCCGTCCCGAACGGGCATCTGGAGGCGGCATCCGCGCTTGCGATGTCGCGCGCGCAGATGCTGCGCCACGTCGTGCTGCCGCAGGCACTCGCCAAGGTGTTTCCCGCGCTCTCGAGCCAGATCGTGATCACGATGCTCGGTTCGGCGGTGGTGTCGCAGATCTCGGTGGCCGACCTGACCTATGCGGCGGGCTACATCCAGTCGCGCAACTTCCGCGCATTCGAGACGTATTTCGTCATCACGCTCGCGTATCTGGCGATGGCGCTGCTGCTGCGTGGCGCGCTCGGCACGATGGGGCGCCGGCTGTTCTCCCGCCGCGTGCGAGGTGCGCGATGACCGATTTCACGTTCGGGCAGATTCTCGCGAACCTGCTGCTGGCCGCGCGCTGGACGATCGTGCTGTCGATCGTGTCGTTCGTGTCCGGCGGCCTCGTCGGCCTCGGGCTGCTCGTGATGCGCGTGTCGGGTTCGACGGTGCTGCGCGGCAGCGCGAAGCTGTACATCGAGGTTTTCCAGGGCACCCCGTTGCTGATGCAACTGTTCATCGTGTTCTTCGGCCTGCCGCTCGTCGGGCTCGACGTTCCGCCGTGGGTCGCGGCCACGGCAGGGCTCACGTTCTTCACCAGTGCGTATCTCGCCGAAATCTGGCGCGGCTGCGTCGAAGCGGTGCCGAAAGGGCAGTGGGAGGCGTCAGCGAGCCTGGCCATGAGCTATATCGAGCAGTTGCGTCACGTGATCCTCCCGCAGGCCGCGCGCATCGCGATCGCGCCGACGGTCGGCTTCGGCGTGCAGGCCGTGAAGGATACGGCGCTGGTGTCGATCATCGGCTTCACCGAGCTGACGAAGGTCGGCATCGCGATCTCGAACGCGACGTTCCGGCCGTTCGTCGTGTACGGGCTCGTCGCGCTGATCTATTTCGCGCTCTGTTATCCGCTTACCCGTTATGCTCGCACGTTGCAAAGGAGATGGCATGCCGCTCGTTGAAACCCGTGGTCTCGAAAAGAACTTCGGCACCCATCATGTGCTCAAGGGGATCGATTTCTCCGTCGAGCGCGGGCAGGTCGTCTCGATCATCGGCCGCAGCGGCTCGGGCAAGAGCACGTTGCTGCGCACGCTCAACGGGCTCGAGAGCATCGACGCGGGCACGATCTCGATCGACGGCGAGCGCGTCGATGCGCGGCACGCGGACCTGCGTGCGCTGCGGCTCAAGGTCGGGATGGTGTTCCAGCAGTACAACCTGTTTCCGCACCTGAGCGCCGGACAGAACGTGATGCTCGCGCAGTCGGTCGTGAAGAAGGCGCATCGCCAGCAGGCGCGCGCGATCGCGGAATTGATGCTCGAGCGCGTCGGCCTCGGCGACAAGTTCGACGCGTTTCCGGAACAGTTGTCGGGCGGCCAGCAGCAGCGCGTCGCGATCGCGCGGGCGCTCGCGATGAAGCCGAGCGTGCTGCTGTGCGACGAGATCACGTCCGCGCTCGATCCCGAGCTCGTCGGCGAAGTACTGGGCGTCGTCGAGCAACTCGCGCGCGAGGACATGACGCTGATCATGGTCACGCACGAGATGAACTTCGCGCGTGCTGTCAGCGACACGATCGTGTTCATGCACCAGGGCAGGGTGTGGGAGACCGGGACGGCCGAAGATATCTTCGAGCGGCCGCAGACGGTGGAGTTGACGCGGTTTCTGGGCAGCATCCGGAACACGGAAGCCGTTGCGCGCTAATTAACACCGCTGTCCGGCCAGTGGGCACGGGTTGGCAGGTGAGACGGTTGGCGGGGTGCGGTTTGAGCGACCTGCCCCCGGTTTTAGTCCGAACTGCAGTTAGAGTCCGAGGTTAAAAACTGCTCCTTCTCATCGTGCGCCTGGGCGAACTGCGCAGGCGTCAGATAAAGAGAAGACGCGCGACCCGAACCGGTCACGCGTGCAAAGGCAGACGGGTATGAATAATCGCCGAAGCAAAACGTTACGATCCACCGCCGGCCAGAACCTGCTCGACGGCCATCGAGCGTGCCGCTTCTTCGGCCTCTTCAGGGGTGTCGAACACGCTGTCCGACACGTGGACCTGATGCCATTCGGGTTTGTCGGAAGCGTCGCGGAAAATGCGGAAGCGCGCGCAATAGCCGCGCGGCGTGACCGGGACCACGTCGATTTCGACGGATGCGCCTTCGATCTGATGTCTGACGAAGCCGTCCATGCTGCCCTCCTGACGCCAGCGTTGAACGCAGAAATCCTAGCATGACGGGTTCGATGCGGCGGGTGCATTGCAGCATGCGGGAGTCACCTTCAGCGCCTTCCAGGACGACGCCGGACTGCGCAACACGTGCCGTCGGCACGGCACCGCCTGAATTATTCGGTCGACTCGTCCTCGCCGACGGCTCTTCGCGTCGCGCAACGTGGCGTCGGCGAGACGCCCCAGTGGCACGTTCCGCGTGCTGCTGCAACCGAGACAGTGCGTCCCTCGCCCAACGCGGGGGTGGTGAATGGCCGCGGCCAGGCAGGCACGACCGGCTCTTGTCGACCCTGAACGGGTCGATCAGCTTCCGCAACTCAACGTCCGCTGTCGTCCCACCTTCGGCCCTTGACACCATATCGGTGAACGCAGCCTCGTAACCGATTCCTCGGACAAGTAAAGGACATAAAGGCCGGTCCGGGAATCCGCCATGCCTGGAACAGGCAGGGTGTACCTTTTGCGCAATGGTGATTTCGATGTTCGGTACTTCTGGCGCCAGTTCCCCGCAAATACAGTGAGGTCAGCCTTCGGATGCGGCGCTTTCCTCCAGAGCGGGCCCGCACGAAGCTTCCTTGACATTCGAAAGGAACAATCATGCTGACCAGGACATCACCCACACTTGCCACCAACCCCGAGGTGGCGACCGAAGACGCGCAATACTTCGAATACACTTCATCCGCCAATCCGATCGGCGCGAAACTTATCTCGCGCGTGCCGTTTCGCGATTTTCCGCCTTCGCTCTACTCCGACGGCCCGACTCGGGTCGTGCCGCTCGACCTGTCCGCCGAGCTCGGGTGTTCCAGTCCCGCGACCGGCCCGGGCTTGAGCGCCAACTTCCTGCGCATTGAGGCTGGCGAAGCCTTGAAGTTCGATCCGATCGCGACCTCGCAGGTCTGCTACGTGATCAGCGGAACGGGCCGGGTGGAACAAGGCGCAACGCGCTTTCCGTTCGCGCAGGGCGACTTCTTTACGCTTCCCGGCGGTATCTCTGCTGTGCTCCGTGCGGATGCGACCGCCACACTGTATTACGTCAACGATGCGCCATTGCTGAGCTACCTCGGTGCAACCCAGGTACAGGCGCGCTTTTCGCCCACACGCTATCCGGCAGCAGAGGCGCAGGCGGCGTTGCGCGAAGTCGCGGAACAAAGCAACGCAGGCCGCCGCAACCGCATCAGTGTACTGTTGGGCAACGCCAACTTTCCCCAGACGCGCACGGTGACGCACGTGCTGTGGGCAATGTTCGGCATTGTGCCGCCGCGTTCGGTGCAGAAACCGCATCGGCACCAGTCGATTGCGCTCGACTTCATCGCCGGCGGCGGGCCGGGCGTCTACACGTTAGTCGGAACCGAACTCGACGCAGAGGGCAATATCGTGAATCCCACTCGCGTCGATTGGGAAGCAGGCATGGCGTTCGTGACGCCGCCGGGATACTGGCACGCGCATTTCAATGAAACCGATGACAACGCGTATGTGATTCCGATCCAGGATGCGGGCTTGCAGACATATCTCCGCACGCTGGACATCCGCTTCGCCCGTTAAGGAGCGCGCTCCGACTCGAGTCCGTCGTCCCAGTACGGCGGCTCGCCGAACGCTTCGGCGTAGAAGTCCACGAAGGCGCGCACTTTGGACGAAACGATTTTTTTGGGCGGGTACGCCGCCCAGACTGCGGGTTCAGCTCGTCCGATGCGCGCCTCCCATTCTGGCAGCACCTGCTGCAACTTTCCCGCGCGCAAGTCCGCGGACGCCAGCCAGGTCGGCAGAAGCGCCAAACCGCAACCGGCCACCGCGAGTGCGAGCACGGCTTCCTGGTCATCTGCGCGCAATCGGCCTTTCAGTTCGACCATCACCGGCTCAGGCACTTTCTGCGCCGACCGCAAATCTGCGCGGCGACGTGTGAATGACCATTTGTCGTCGGGCATCAGCGACAAACGAAGCGTATCGTGGGCTGGCAGATCGTCGGGGGTACGTGGAGTGCCGCTACGCCCGAAATACGCGGGGCTGCCACACACGATACGGCGATGTGGCGCGAGGCGCTTCGCCATCAGTGACGAATCTGGCATCACGCCGGTACGAATGGCGACATCGACGCCCGCGTCGATCATGTTGAGCGTTTCGTCCGTCGAGACGATGTCGAGGTCGATGTCGGGATAACACGCCATGAAGGCTGGCAGATGCGGCACGACGTGCAGCCGTCCGAATGCAGGCGGTATCGTCACGCGGAGCAGGCCTTTCGGCGAGCGATTCAGCGATGATGTCGCTTCCCGCGCTTCGTCGAGTGCTTGCAACGCAAAAACTGCGCGTTCGCGAAAGAGTCGGCCGCCCTCTGTCAAGACGAGTCCGCGCGTCGACCGGTTGAACAGGGCTATGCCTAGATCTTTTTCCAGTTCGCTTATGTAGCGTGAGACGGTCGATGTCTTGACGGCCAGGTCACTGGCCGTCTTGCTGAAACTCTCCAGTTCAGCTGCGCGGACGAAGGCCCGTACTGCCGCGAAGTAATCCATGGGATTCCTGGGGCAAATCTGTTGATGTGGCGGTCTCGAACTTAGCACAGTCCATTATCTCAGCACGGCTGACGCACAGACTTGCCGTTGGCAAGGACGCGCATGTCCTGTACGCGGCCCCGAGCTTGAGGCCCGCGCGATGGGCGTGACATAGCTGCCGGCCACGAATGGCGCTTCTTGGAGCTATGTGATCACTCCCTTATGTCGAGCTGAATGACCGCAATCAGGACTAAAGCGAAGCCGTGGTCCAGAATTGCGACAGACCGCTTATGGTCGATCGCGGCCTGCCGCCGCCCCGCAACGCGCAACTGGCGCGGATCGACCCACTTCGACCCGTCGCCCCAGCTCGACGACAATGACGGCTTCCAACATACAACAGTCGCTCGCGCGACGTCAGCTTCGTCCGGCTATCGAACGCGCGCGCTTTTGATCCAACGCATCCTTCGTTTGGGCGCACCTCGCTACCCACTCGTGCTGCTTCCGATAACGCGAGGTAAGCCCTGTGAGATACTGCATTGGAGGCCTTTGCCGCTGTAAGCAGCTTCTATTGTCATGGAGAAAATGGAACATCTGTCTGAAACACTCGATATACAAACGATACGCGTTCCCGCAGGAACGATTGCATTGAGGGACGACAGAATTGGCCGTAGATGGTCTGTCGACCTACCGCACTTTTTGATCGGCCGCTATCCCGTCACTCAGGCGCAATATGCTGCGGTAACCGGACAATGGCCATCGTCAAATGTCGCCGCGCAATGTCCAGTAGTCAACGTATCCTGGATTGATGCCGCCCGGTTCTGCAACATGCTTTCAAAGGCGGCCGGCCTTCTCGACTGTTATGAATTTCATGGCGATGGAACGGGGGCTTCTCTTGTCCCGGAAGGTAACGGCTATCGCCTGCCCACCGAAGCTGAATGGGAGTACGCTTGCCGCGCCGGAACAAATGGTCCGAGATACGGCAAACTCGGCGATATAGCCTGGTATAGAGAAAACTCGGGGGGGCACACGCATGAGGTGGGTCAAAAGCAAGCAAATGACTGGGGGCTTTTCGACACGCTAGGAAACGTTTGGGAGTGGTGCGACGACCTATACGACCCGGAAGTCTATGGTTCGTATCGCGTGTTTCGTGGCGGTGGTTGGGCTGATGCCGAACGAGGCTGCCTTGCTACGAATCGACGTCGTAGTCATCCGACATTTGCAATCGATGATCTTGGCTTTCGGGTTGCCCGATCGCTTGACGCTCGTGATGGGTAATCGCGAGCACGTCCGGCTTTGTCGACCAGCAATGTTGGACGAATCTGGGGCTTGCCCGACAGCGGGCTGTTGAAGTACGTCAAGTAGCGACGCGACCGAGGGAACATCCGTTATCCAAGACGCAACGGACATTCGAACGTCCGCCTGAGCGCGCGGTTGAACGACCGAAAGTGGCCGTACGCCGACAATCGGCCCCGTGTTCCCCGATAATCCTCGACGACCCGATAAAAAACCCCGATCCGCGTCACCACGAATCGGGGTTCTTCGCTACACACCTGCCCCGGCGGCCCATCCCGAGCCGCCACGCGTGCCGCCCGCTCAACGCGCCGCAACATCCTCCTTGCGCGCCGCATCACCCACCGCCGCCGGCGCATCACCCCAGCCACCGCCGAGCGCGCGAATCAGGTTCACGGTCGACACCGCCTGCGTGCCCGTCAGCGCATTCGCCTGCAACTGCGACACGAGGACCGAGCGCTCGCTGTCGATCACGTCGAGATAGCTGACCTCGCCTTCCTGGTACTGCGTGCGCGACAGCTTCGCCGCGCGCCGCGACGCGTTGACGGCCGCATCCTGCGCGCGGATCTGGTCGTCGAGCAGCCGCAAATCGGCCAGGTTGTCCTCGACCTCGCGGAACGCGACGAGCACCTGCTGCCGGTAGTTCGCGACCTGCTCGTCGTACTGCGCGCGCGCCTGCTGCACGCCCGCCGCGCGCCGTCCGCCGTCGAACAGCGGCAGCGTCAGCGCGGTGCCCGCGAACGGCCCGAGCAGGAACGTGCGGCTCGACCACATGAACAGGCTGCCGAGCGTCGACGCCTCATAGCCGAACGCCCCCGTGATGTCGAGCTTCGGGAAGTACGCGGACTTCGCGAGGCCGATGCGCGCGTTCGCCGCCGCCATCGCACGCTCGGCCGCCGAGACGTCGGGGCGACGCTCGAGCAGCGCCGACGGCAGGCCGGCCGGGATCTTCACGCCGACCGGCACGAGCGGCGTCTCCTTGAACGCGAAGTCCGCGGGCGCCTTGCCGAGCAGGATCGCGAGCGCATGCTCGGACGCCGCGCGACGGCGCGCGACGCCGACCGCATCGGCCTGCGCGGTCGCCAGCTCGTTCTTCGCGCGCGACACGTCGAGCTCGCTGATGTCGCCTTCGTTGAAGCGGCGCTGCACGAGCTTCAGCGCCTGATCGCGCAGCTCGACCGTGCGGCGGTACAGGTCCTGGTCGGAATCGAGCCGGCGCAGCTCGAAGTAGTTCTGCGCGACGTCCGCCTGCAGCGCGAGCTGCACCGAGCGGAACAGCGCCTCGCTCTGCGCCTGATCCGCGCGCGACGCCTCGACGTTGCGACCGACGCGGCCGAACAGGTCCGCTTCATACGACACCGTGCTTTGCGCGCGCCACAGCGTCGAGGTGGTCGGGCCGCTGCCTTGCGGCAGGGATTGCGACGCCGACGACAGCCCCTGCCGCGTCGGCCCGAAGCCGACGCCGACCTGCGGGAACCACTGCGAGCGCGCCGCGCGGGTCGCCGCGCGCGCTTCCTCGACGCGCGCCGCCGCGGCCTTCAGGTTCTGGTTCGCGGCCAGTGCCTGCGCCTCGAGCGCATCGAGCACCGGATCGCCGAACACCTTCCACCATTCGCCGCGATGCGCGGCGTCCGACGGCTCGGCGGTTTTCCACGTGCCGGCCTGCTCGCCCGGCGCGAGCGTCGGCGCTTCCTTGAACGCGGCGGGCGTTGCAGCATCCGGCCGCTTGTAGTCGGGCCCGACCGCGCACGCGGCGAGCAGCGACACGAGCAGGCCGCTCGCCGCCGCGAGCCTCGCCACGCGCATCAAACCGGATTGAGTCTTCGAGTTGTCCATTTTGTAGTCCTCAAGCATCGGGCGCAGGCACGCCATAGCCGGCCGAGTCCTTGCCGGCGACGTGGATCTTGCCGCCCGCGAGCGTGCGCAGCACGACGTAGAACACCGGCGTCAGCATCAGGCCGAACAGCGTCACGCCCAGCATCCCGAAGAACACCGCGACGCCCATCGCGTGACGCATCTCCGCGCCCGCGCCGGTCGACGTGACGAGCGGCACGACGCCCATGATGAACGCGATCGACGTCATCAGGATCGGCCGCAGCCGCAGCCGGCTCGCCTCGATCGCCGCCTCCAGCGGCGTCCTGCCGTCGTGCTCCAGCTCGCGCGCGAACTCGACGATCAGGATCGCGTTCTTCGCCGACAGCCCGACCAGCACCATCAGGCCGATCTGCGTGAAGATGTTGTTGTCGCCCTGCGTGAGCCACACGCCGGTGAGCGCCGACAGGATGCTCATCGGCACGATCAGGATCACCGCGAGCGGCAGCGTCAGGCTTTCATACAGCGCGGCGAGCACGAGGAACACGAGCAGCACGCTGATCGGGAACACCCAGATCGCCGAATCGCCCGCGAGGATCTGCTGGTACGTGAGGTCGGTCCACTCGAAGCGCACGCCGCGCGGCAGCGTTTCGTGCGCGATCCGCTCGATCGCCGCCTGCGCCTGCCCCGACGAGAAGCCCGGCGCCGGGCCGCCGTTGATGTCGGCCGCCGTGTAGCCGTTGTAGCGCACCACCATCTCGGGGCCGAACGTCGGCGTCACGTTGACGAGCGACGACAGCGGAACCATCTCGCCCGCGGCGTTGCGCGTCTTCAGTTGCAGGATGTCGTCCGCGCGCTGGCGGAACGGCGCATCCGCCTGCACGCGCACCTGGTACACGCGGCCGAAGCGGTTGAAGTCGTTCACGTACAGCGAGCCGAGGTACACCTGCATCGTGTTGAACACGTCGGTGACCGACACGCCGAGCTGCTTCGCCTTCACGCGGTCGAGATCAACGTTGAGCTGCGGCACGTTGATCTGGTAGCTCGTGAACAGCGGCCCCAGCTCCGGCGCCTGCTGCGCGCGCTTGATGAAGTCGTTGGTCGCATCGGCGAGCTTCGCGTAGCCGACCGCGCCGCGGTCCTCGATCTGCAGCTTGAAGCCGCCGAGCGTGCCGAGGCCGAGCACCGGCGGCGGCGGGAACACCGCGACGAACGAATCCTTGATCGCGCCGTACTGCTGGTTCAGCGCGCCCGCGATCGCGCCGGCCGACAGCGCCTTGCCGTGCCGCTCCGAGAACGGCTTCAGCGTGACGAACACGATGCCCGCGCTGGAGCTGTTGGTGAAGCCGTTCACCGACAGGCCCGGGAACGCGACCGCGCTCTCGACGCCCGGCTGCTTCAGCGCGATCGAGCCCATGTCGCGGATCACCTTCTCGGTGCGGTCGAGCGACGCGCCGTTCGGCAGCTGCGCGAACGCGATCAGGTATTCCTTGTCCTGCGCGGGCACGAAGCCGCCCGGCACGATCTTCGACACCATCACGGTCGCGCCGACCAGCGCCACGTACACGCCTAGCATCACCGCCTTTCTCGACAGCACGCCGCGCACGCCCCGCCCGTAGTTCTCCGCGCCGCGATGGAACACCTTGTTGAAGCGCTTGAAGAAGCCGCCGAGCACGCGGTTCATCACGCGCGTCAGCCAGTCCTCCTTGTCGCCGTGGCCCTTCAGCAGGATCGCGGACAGCGCCGGCGACAGCGTCAGCGAGTTGAACGCCGAGATCACCGTCGAGATCGCGATCGTCATCGCGAACTGCTTGTAGAACTGGCCGGTCAGGCCCGACATGAACGCGAGCGGCACGAACACGGCGACGAGCGTCAGCGCGATCGCGATGATCGGCCCGCTCACCTCCTGCATCGCCTTGTAGGTCGCCTGCCGCGCGCTCATCCCGCTCTCGATGTTGCGCTCGACGTTCTCGACGACGACGATCGCGTCGTCGACGACGATCCCGATCGCGAGCACCATCCCGAACAAGGACAATGCATTGATCGAATACCCGAAGCCGAGCAGCAGCGAGAACGTGCCGATGATCGACACCGGCACCGCGATCAGCGGAATGATCGACGCGCGCCAGGTCTGCAGGAACACGATCACGACGATCACGACCAGCGCGATCGCCTCGAGCAGCGTGTGCACGACGGCCTTGATCGACGAACGCACGAACTGCGTCGGGTCATAGACGATCTTGTAGTCGACGCCCGCCGGCATGTCCTGCTTCAGCTCGGCCATCGTCTTGCGCACCTCGTCCGAGATCTGCAGCGAGTTCGCGCCCGGCGACTGGTTGATCGCCATCGCGACGGCCGGCTTGTTGTCGAGCAGCGAGCGCAGCCCGTACTCGGACGCGTCGAGTTCGATGCGCGCGATGTCGCGCAGGTGCGTGACGCCGCCGTCCGGCGTCGTCTTCACGACGATGTCGCCGAACTCCTCCTCCGTCTGCAGGCGGCCGCGCGCGTTCACCGACAGCTGCAGCGGCGTGCCCGGCAGCGACGGCGACGCGCCGATCACGCCGGCCGCGACCTGCACGTTCTGCTCGCGGATCGCCTGCACGACGTCCTCCGCGGCGAGGCCGCGCTGCGCGACCTTCTGCGGATCGAGCCACACGCGCATCGCATAGTCGCCCGAACCCCACAGCTGCACCTGGCCGACGCCCTGGATCCGCGACAGGCGGTCCTTCACGTTGATCAGCGCGTAGTTGCGCAGGTAGGTCATGTCGTAGCGGTTGTCCGGCGAGATCAGGTGCACGACCATCGTCAGCGTCGGCGAGCTCTTCACCGTCGTGATGCCGAGCCGCTGCACGTCCTCCGGCAGGCGCGGCAGCGCCTGGTTCACGCGGTTCTGCACGAGCTGCGTGGCCTTGTCCGGATCGGTGCCGAGCTTGAACGTGACGGTGATCGTCATGTTGCCGTCGCTGTTTGCCTGCGACTGCATGTACAGCATGTCCTCGACGCCGTTGATCTGCTCCTCGAGCGGCGACGCGACCGTCTCGGCGATCACCTTCGGGTTCGCACCCGGATACTGCGCCTTGACGATGACCGACGGCGGCACGACTTCCGGGTATTCCGAAATCGGCAGCAGGAACATCGCGATCACCCCGGCAAGCAGGATGACCACAGATAGGACTCCTGCAAAGATCGGCCGGTCGATAAAGAATTTGGATATGTTCATGGCTGGCTCTGTCTGGTTCGACGCGAATGCGCGGCGGGTGCGCCCCTTACGAATTCGCCTTGGCCGGCGCGGCGGGCTTCGCGTTGTCGGCGAGCGGCGCGGACGGCGCCGACGGTGCATCTGCGCCCGTCATCGGCACCATGTGCGGCTTGACCTGCTCGCCCGGCCGCACGCGCTGCGTGCCGTTCACGATCACGCGGTCGCCGGCGGCGATGCCGCTGACGATCACGCGCCGGTTGCCGTGCTGCATCCCCGGCTGCACTTCGCGGTACGACACGCGGCCCTGCTGGTCGACGACGAACACGAACTTCTTGTCCTGGTCGGTGTTGATCGCCGCGTCGTCGACGAGCAGCGCCTGGTGCGGCGCGCTGCCGCCGACCTTCACGCGCGCGTAGAGGCCCGGGACGAGCGAGCCGTCCGCGTTGTCGAAGCGCGCGCGCACGCGGATCGTGCCGGACGACGTGTCGAGCCGGTTGTCCACCGAGTCGATCACGCCGCTCCTCGAATAGCCGGCTTCGTTCGCGAGGCCGAGCTCGACCGGCACCTTGCGGCCGTCGCGCGCGCCGCCGATGTATTGCAGGTAGGTTTGCTCGTCCGCGTCGAACGACGCGTAGATCGGCGACACCGACACGAGCGTCGTCAGCGGCGCGGCCGACGCGCCCGCCGACACGACGTTGCCGAGCGTGATCTCCGCGCGCGACACGCGGCCCGCCACCGGCGCGGTGATCCGCGTATAGCCGAGGTTGATGCGCGCGGTCTCGAGCGCGGCCTCGGCGGCCTTCAGGTTCGCGCTCGCCTCGCGCGCCGCGTTCTGCTTCTCGTCGTAGTCGCGCTTCGCGATCGCGTTGTCGCCGATCAGCCGCTGCGCGCGCTGCCAGTCGCTCTGCGCGTAGCCGTTGCGCGCCTGCGCGGCCGCGAGCTGCGCGCCCGCGCGGTCGACTTCGGCCTGGTACGGGCGCGGATCGATCACGAACAGCACGTCGCCTTTCTTCACGAGCGCGCCGTCCTTGAAATTGACCGAGACGATCGTGCCCGGCACCTGCGGGCGCACGTCGACCTTCTCGACGGCTTCGAGGCGGCCCGAATAGGCCTGCCAGTCCGTCACGGTCTGCGGCACGATGGTCGCGACGTCGACTTCCGGCAGCGGCGCCGCCGGCTTCTCCGGCGCGCTCGCGCTGACGCGGATCGCGCCGAACGTGCCCAGGCCGACGACGGCGAGCGTCGCGACCGCGGCTGCGATCCGGGAACGAGGGGTGCGTAGGATGGCCATGTAGATCTCCAGTGAACGTGGATTGGATTGGTTATTCGGTTCAATTCGCGGTTCGGTTCGGCTGCCGCGCCTGGAAGCGGCACTGGAAGAAGCGCACGGCTTCCTCGAAGGCGAGCTCGTGCGTCGCAAGCGCCGCGTGCGTGATATCCGGATAGCGGATCACCTGCGTGAGCACGCCGGATTCGATCAGGCAGCCCGCATACTTTTCCGCCTCGACGTGCAGCACGTCGTTCTGCGCGGTGACGATCAGCGTCGGCGGCAGGCCCGCGAGGCGCACCGATTCGAGCGGCGCCGCGTACGGGTGCATCCGCTGCGCCGCCTGCGGCAGGTACGCGCGATAGCACGCCGCGCATTCGCGCGCGGTGATGTCGGACGCGAGGCGCTCGGCGTCGCCGATGCGCGTCATGCTCGGGTCGAGCATCGGGCCGAACAGCGCCTGCGCGGCGATCGGCACCTCGCCGCGGTCGCGCGCGATGAACGCGAGGCAGTTCGCGAGCTGGCCGCCCGCGTCGTGGCCGGCGACGCCGATCTTCTTCGGATTGCCGCCGAACGCGCGGGCGCGGGTCGCGGCCCAGATCACCGCGCGATACGCGTCCTCCGGCGCAGCCGGAAACGGATGGGCCGGCGCGAGCGAATAATCGACGGAGACGACGAGCGCCGGTAAGCGTTCTGCTAAAAAGCGCGCGGCGAAATCGGCATCGTCGAGCGTGCCGCGCACGAACCCGCCGCCGTGGAAATAAAGCACTACCGGCAGTCCGGTCTTGTCCGGGCGACGGTACAAGCGCAGCGCGATGTCCTGCGCGTAGCCGGGAATTTCGACCTCGGTGACCGTCAGAGCCGCGCCGGCGCAGGGTTCCACCGGCAGCGCGGCTTTCAGGAATTTGCTGAATTCAGAGGCGTCCATGAGGAAACGGCATCCATTTCAAGATGGAACGCATTCTGGGTCCGGCAGACATCCGGATAAATGCCTATAATCCGGCAACACAATTCAACGACTCCGAACAATCACGGGCTGCGTTTGCTTTCGAGGCAACGCAGCCTCTTTGTTCGGCCCGTCAAATGCGGAGGTTGCGATGGACCGGCTTCAGGCCATGCAGGTGTTTACACGCGTCGTCGACACGAGCAGCTTCACCAAGGCGGCGGAGACGCTCGGCCTGCCGCGGGCGTCCGTCACGACCATCATCCAGAATCTGGAGGCATTCCTCGGCGTGCGGCTGATGCATCGCACCACCCGCCGGCTGTCGCTGACGCCCGACGGCGCCGCGTACTACGAACGCTGCGTGCGGATTCTCGCGGACGTCGAGGAAACCGAGGCGAGCTTCCAGAACAACAACCGCAAGCCGCACGGAAAGTTGCGTATCGACATGCCGGGCTCGATCGGGCGGCTGCTCGTGATTCCTTCGCTGTGTGAATTCCATTCGCGCTATCCGGACATCGACCTGCAACTGGGCCTGTCGGACCGCCCGGTCGACCTGCTGCAGGAAGGCGTCGACTGCGTGATCCGGGTCGGCGCGCTGCAGGACTCGTCGCTCGTCGCGCGCCGCATCGGCCTGTTCGAATGCACGTCGGTCGCGTCGCCCGCCTATCTCGAGAAGTACGGCGAGCCGCAGTCGATCGAGGACCTGAGCCAGCACAAGGCCGTCAACTACTTCTCGAGCCGCACGGGCCGCGTGATCGACTGGACGTTCCTGATCGACGGCAAGGAAGTCGAGATCAAGATGGACAGCGTCGTGTCGGTGAATGACGCGGACGCCTACGTGACGTGCGGGCTCGAAGGCTTCGGGCTGGTGCAGCCGCCGCTGTTCATGGTATTGCCGCACCTGCGCGAGGGCCGGCTCAAGGAAGTCCTGCCCGGCATCAAGCCGCTGCCGATGCCGATCTCGGTCGTCTATCCGCACAGCCGCCACCTGTCGCCGAAGGTGCGCGTGTTCGTCGACTGGATCGCCGAAGTGTTCGACCGCTGCCCGCTCCTGAGCGGCAAGGGCAGCCTCGACGCGACGTGCAGCAAGCGCACGTTCGAGGAAGCGGAACGCGCGCCGGCGCTCGACACGCCGGTGCTCAACGAGTGGGTCGCATAAGGGGCGCATCAGGCCGCGCGACGCGCTGAGACGCCCGGAAGCGACTGACGACGGCGCATCGCAGCATGCGCCGTTTCTCCATGATTCGCAGAAGACCATTGCGCCGATAGCACCAATCGAATTGCGCGGCGCACGCGGCGCCCCCGAAACGGCATGTGCGTTGTCCTGCTTGGCCCCGCGCTGCAAGGCGTCGAGCGAAATCCCTATCGAGGGTGCGGTTTCCGATTGTTCCATTGAGGCGACAATTCAATTCACCGCAACGCCATTTATCGACGGCGCTCGCGCTCTTAGAGTAGATCCTGTCGCGCAGCAGCATTCGCATCGAATCGACAGGAGTCCCATCATGAAACGCCGCGGTCTGCTCTCCACCCTTGCCCTCGCACTCGTCGTGTCCGCGCCGGCCTTCGCCGACACCGACACGGGCCACGCAGGCGATTACGGCAATACGTCGCTGTACGCACAAAGCAACGGCCCGCGCACCCGCGCCGAAGTCCGCGCGGAACTCGAACAGGCGCAGCGCGACGGGACCGTCGCGTACATCCGCAAGGCCACGTCATACGCGCAAGGGCTCGACCTCGTGCCGCGCCCGTATCGTCCGACGCCGGAAGGCAACCAGCTCGCAGGCGCGGGCCGGTAAACGCGCGACGCCGCGCGTCGGGTCGCCCCGCGCGCGGCGTCATGAATCACATCAATCGGTTACTTGCAGGAGTTGCGCATCATGAACGATCAATTGCCCTCGCCGCTCGATCACTGGAACAGCGATACGCCGGTCTGGACGCCGTTCCGCCCGCAATCGCACTGACGCAAACAGTGCGTCAACGGCGCGGCACGCCGTCGCGCCATTCGCCCCAGTGCGACACGATGTCCTGCACGAGCGGATTGCCCGCGCGGTACAGGTTCTCGGTCGCCGGAACGAAGCCGCCCTGGTCCGCGTAGTTCAGCAGGTTGTCGACGCTCGTCTGCCCCGCATACGGGCGGTCGAAATCGGAGCCGGTGCGCAGCACCGCGACGCGCGACAGGTCCACCCGCTTCACGCTCGCCGCGCGCTTCAGCGCCTCGAACGTCGCGTTGTCTTCCTGCGCGGTCATGCAGTACGTGCCCTTGCCGTCCGTCAGGATCTTGGTCCATTGCCGCGCGCGCTCGCCGAGCAGCGTGCCCGAGAACCACGTATTGCCCGACGACGTGTCGCAGCGGATCACCGACGGCGGCTGGTTCGCGGGCGCGTAGCTGAATTTCGCGCGCGCGGCCTGCGCTTGCGTGCTGTCGGCGAGCACGACGTTGCGCGACAGCGCGTAGGCGGCGTCGGCCAGTTGCGGATTGAGCTGGAACACCTCGCTGCGGTAGTCGAGCGGCGGCTTGTCGCTCGGGCTCTTCGTGTTGATGCCGAGATAGCCGGAGTTCCAGCCGGCGGGAATTTCGCGCGCGTCGAGCTCCCACTGCAGGCCGAAATCGACGAGGTACTTCGCCCACGCGGCGGAGCCCACCGTCCCTTGCGCGGGATCGACGCCCGCGATGCCGGAGATCAGGAAATACGTGCGGCGCAGATCGAAGCGCTGCGAGAACGTCAGCGCCATGATCGACGCCGCGGCGTTCGCATAGCCCATGCCGGTCGTCATCACGCATACGTCCTGCTTGTTGCAGTGGACCGCCGGGTAATCGGGCGACAGGCCCGGCACCGTTACGTCGCGCCACGGGCCGAGGCGGTCGAGCCAGGCCTGGCCTTCCGGCGCGAACATCGTGACGATCATGACCTTGACCGGGCGGCCCTGTGCACCGGTGTCGGCAAACGACTGGTCCGCATTGTTGCCCTGCGCGATCGACGGCGCGGTCGCGCAGGCGGCGAGCGAGAAGGCGGCGGCGGAAAGAATGGAGCGAGTCAGCATCGGCGTCCTTTGTGTCTTTGTACGAGTGATGTTGAGTGTGAACGACTCTCGGAGACTGCGCGACGGAGTATAGAACGGTCCGTGTCCGATGCGGAACCCGATTGCGATGCGCGATGGCGGGCCGAACACCCGCCGACGCAGCGCGACCGGTTCCGCGAGAACGTGAGGAATGCTATCGAGACGAGTGTCGGCTACAACCGAGCGAGCCCCGCAACCCCGTACCCGAGCACGACGAGCGCCGCGACGACGTGGCTAGCGGCGAGCAGCGCGGGCGACTTGACGAGGCGGCCGATCGCGCTGCCGCCGAACGCGAACACGAGCTGGCCGGTGAGGCTGCCCGCGAACACGCACGCCGCGCCGAGCAGCCAGTGACGATGCGCGGCGGCGGCAGCCGTCGCGTAGCCGTAGAACAGCAGGATCGTGAGCGGGTTCGCGAGCGTGACGAAGAACATCGACGTGAACGGGCGGCTGCCGGGCGCAGGCGCGTCGCCGTCGAGCGTGCGGCGGCGATCCCGCAGCGCCTGCCACATCATCCGCGCGCCCATCGCGAGCAGCACGAGCGCGCCCGCCAGACGGAACAGCGACAGGTGCGACGCGAGCGTGCTCGCGAGCAGCGCGCCGATCGTGAAGGCGACGACCGCATAGCAGCCGTCGGCCGTCGCGACGCCGGCCGCCGCGCGCACGCCGCTCGCGGTGCCGGCGCGCATCCCGTAGTTCGCGATCATCAGCGCCACGGGGCCGACCGACAGCGCGATCATCAGCCCGAACAGGAAGTCGTTCATTGGGAATCGACGTCTTCGATGGAAAACGCCGATTCTAGCGGCCGCAAAAATGTCCGGGGAAAGTACGTCAGGCGACGTCGACGCGGGCCGGCCCGTCCGTCATCTCGCCGATCACCGCCGCGCGATCGAAACCGTCCGCGCGGAAGCAGGCGAGCACGTCGTCGACCGCATCGGGCGAGCATGCGACGAGCAGGCCGCCCGACGTCTGCGGATCGGTCAGCAGCGCCTGCGCGACCGGCGGCAGCGCGTCGCCGAGCCGCACGTCCGCGCCGTAGGCCGTCCAGTTGCGGCCCGACGCGCCGGTGAACACGCCGGCCGCCGCGAACGCCTCGACGCCCGCGAGCCACGGCAGCGCCGCGTAGTTCACGCGCGCCGTGAGCCCCGCGCCGCGCGCGAGCTCGAGCGTGTGGCCGAGCAGGCCGAAGCCGGTCACGTCGGTCAGCGCGTGCACGCCCGGCAGCGCGGCCAGCTCGGCGCCCGGCCGGTTCAGCTTGGTCGTGGTCGCGATCATCTGCGCGTAGCCGGCGTCGTCGAGCTGGTTCTTCTTCAGCGCGGCGGACAGCACGCCGACGCCGAGCGGCTTGCCGAGCACCAGCACGTCGCCCGCGCGCGCGGCCGCATTGCGCTTCACGCGCGACGGATGCACGACGCCGATCGCCGCCAGCCCGTAGATCGGCTCGACCGAGTCGATCGAATGGCCGCCCGCGACCGGAATCCCGGCGTCCGCGCAGACGGACTCGCCGCCGCGCAGCACCGCCGCGATCGTCTCGTGCGGCAGCACGTTGATCGGCATGCCGACCAGCGCGAGCGCGAGCAGCGGCTTGCCGCCCATCGCGTAGACGTCGGACAGCGCATTGGTCGCCGCGATCCGCCCGAAATCGAACGGATCGTCGACGATCGGCATGAAGAAATCGGTGGTCGCGACGATCGCCTGCTCGTCGTTCAGGCGATAGACCGCGGCATCGTCGGAGGTTTCGGTGCCGACGAGCAGGTCCGGAAACAGGGCGGGCGGCGCCGCGCGCTTCAGCAGCTCGGACAGCACGCCAGGCGCGATCTTGCAGCCGCAGCCGCCTCCATGAGACAGGCTCGTGAGGCGCGGAACGGCGGGCGGGGTCTGGGTGGCTTCGGTCATCGTCGGCATCAGGTGAATAACAACGTTCTATTATCGACAATTCCTCGCCGGCGTGCCCGCCGCCCACATAATGACGGCGCCGTCCGCATCCGCCCCCCTCGACCGCCTGACCGTCTGTCATGGACCACCTCTTCATCGCCCTCGTGCTGTGCTCCGCGCTGCTGCACGCCGTCTGGAACGCGTTCCTGCACGTCAGCGAAGACCGGCTCGCGCAGCTCGGCACGATGTCGCTGCCGTATCTCGCGTTCGGCATCGCGGGCGCGTGGCTGCTGCCGGCGCCGGAGCGCGCCGCATGGCCCTATGTCGCGGCGTCCGCCGCACTCGAGGTCGCGTACTGCTTCACGCTCGCGCGCGCATACCGCAGCGGCGAGTTCGGGCAGATCTATCCGATCGCGCGCGGCCTGTCGCCGCTGCTCGTGTCGGTGCTCGCGTTCGCCGCGCTGCACGAGCGGCCGACGCCGTTCGGCTTCGCCGGCATCGTGCTCGTGTCGTTCGGCATCATGTCGCTCGCGCTGCGGCGCGGGTTCAGGTTCTCCGGGGAAAGCGTGCCCTATGCGCTGCTGACGGGCGTGTTCATCGCCGCGTATTCGATCTGCGACGGCATCGGCGCGCGCGTCGCGGGCAGCGCGCTCGGCTACGTCGCGTGGGTGTACCTGCTGTGGAGCGTGCCGCAGATCCTGCTGGTGTGCGCGGTGCGCGGCGGCCCGCGCAGCGTGTTCGGGTCGCGCGACGCGGTGCGGCAGGGCGTCGTGGCCGGCACGAT
The DNA here is from genome assembly GCF_000833595.1 of Burkholderia sp. MSHR3999. Classification (NCBI taxonomy): domain Bacteria; kingdom Pseudomonadati; phylum Pseudomonadota; class Betaproteobacteria; order Burkholderiales; family Burkholderiaceae; genus Burkholderia; species Burkholderia sp. MSHR3999. The sequence continues at coordinate 316,849 of NZ_JRFO01000002.1, read as the reverse complement.
CTCGCTCGTCGCATACGGGATCGTCGTGCTCGCGTACCGGCACCTGCCGGTCGCGACCGTGTCGGCGCTGCGCGAGACGAGCTCGATCTTCGCGGTCGCGATCGGCTGGTTCGCGATGCGCGAGCGGCCCGGCGCGCAGCGGCTCGTCGCGTGCGCGCTGGTCGTCGCGGGGGCGGCGCTGATCCGGCTGTGATCGCACGCGAGCGCGCCGCCGTCACGCGGCCGCGACCGCCGTCCGCCCGAACGCCCGCTCGTCGATCGCCTCCGCCAGCGTCGCGAACGCCGGCGCGATCTCTTCCTCCGGCACGCACGCGTAGCCGAGCAGCAGCCCCGACGCCGCGCGCGCCGGGTCCGCGTAATACCCGGACAGCGGCCGCACGACGATGTTGCGCGCGAGCGCGGCCTGCGCGACCGCGCGATCGTCGACGCCGTCCGGCAGCCGCGTCACCAGGTGCAGCCCGGCGTCACCGCCAGCCGCCTGCAGCGTATCGCCGTAGCGGCGCGCGACCGCGTCGAGCAGCATCTCGCGGCGCTGCCCGTACAGCGTGCGCATCTTGCGGATGTGCGACACGAAGTGCCCTTCCGCGATGAACTCCGCGAGCACCGCCTGCTGCAGCAGCTGCCCTTCCCGGTACAGCTCCGCGCTCGCCGTCGCGAAGCTTTCCGCGAGCGGCTCCGGCGCGACGAGGTAGCCGACCCGCAGCCCCGGAAACAGCGTCTTGCCGAAACTGCCGACGTAGATCACCTGCCCCGCCGTATCGAGCCCCTGCAGCGACGCGAGCGGCCGGCTGCCGTAGCGGAATTCGCTGTCGTAGTCGTCCTCGATGATCCAGCAGTGGTGCTGGCGCGCATATTCGAGCAGCATCCGGCGCCGCGCGAGGCTCATCACCATCCCGAGCGGATACTGGTGCGACGGCGTGACGAGCATCAGCTTCGGCGGCTCGGCGAGATCGGCGGCCGACGGCGCGATGCCTTCGTCGTCGACCGGAATCGGCCGCGTCGTGAGCCCCGACACGTTGAGCACGCTGCGCACGCCCCAGTAGCACGGGTCTTCGGTCCAGATCGCGTCGCCCGGATCGGTCAGGAGCCGCACCGCGAGATCGATCGACTGATGGATGCCGGTCGTGATCACGATCTGCTCCGGCGCGCAGCGCACCGAGCGCGACGTGCGCAGATAGTCGGCCAGCGCCTCGCGCAGCAGCGCGAGCCCGCCGCCCGGCGCGTAGGTCAGCAAATCGGGGCGCAGGCGCCGCCAGTACTTGTTGTGCAGGCGCGTCCACACGCGCGCCGGAAATCGCGACACATCGGGCACGCCCGGCATGAACGCGCCGCCCTGCCGCTTCGACACGCCCGCGCCCTCGACGAGCCGCGCGCCGCGCGCGGACAGCGGCCGCGCGGCGGCCCGCGGGGCCGGCGTCAGGCCCGCGGCGTCCGCCGGCACGCCGACGAGCTCGTCCGGCGCGCTGTCGGCGACGAACGTGCCGCGGCCGGTCGCCGAACTTACATAGCCTTCGAGCGCGAGCTGCTCGTACACCTGGGTGACCGTGTTGCGCGCGATCCCGAGTTCGGCCGCCAGCAGCCGCGACGACGGCACGCGCGTGCCGGCCGGCAGCTCCCGCGACAGGATCGCCTGCTGCAGCAGCCGGTGCAGCTGCCGGTAGATCGGCTGCGCACCGCCGCGCACGAGACGCTGCGCCAGCCAGTCCGACAACACGCTTGCCCGCATGATTGGCTCCTAACTATTTATTGAAATGGCTCTGATTGTCAGAGCCAAATCTGATTATAGTCGCCGTCATGGGCTGCCGGAGCGCGCCCGATCCCTTCCCACCGGATACGAAACATCAAGGAGATGACCGTGAAGAATGCCGACCTGCAGGCCCGCAAGAACGCCGCCACCCCGCGCGGCGTCGGCGTGATGTGCGATTTCTATGCAGCCCGCGCCGAGAACGCGGAACTGTGGGACGTCGAAGGCCGCCGCTTCATCGATTTCGCCGCCGGCATCGCGGTGCTGAACACGGGCCACCGCCATCCGAAGATCGTCAAGGCGATCGCCGACCAGTTGAACAGCTTCACGCACACCGCGTACCAGATCGTCCCGTACGCGTCGTACGTCGAGCTGGCCGAGAAGATCAACGCGCGCGCGCCGGGCGACTTTACGAAGAAGACCGCGTTCTTCACGACCGGCGCCGAAGCCGTCGAGAACGCGATCAAGATCGCGCGCGCGGCGACCGGCCGTCCGGGCGTCATCGCGTTCTCGGGCGGCTTCCACGGCCGCACGATGATGGGCATGGCGCTGACCGGCAAGGTCGCGCCGTACAAGCTGAACTTCGGCCCGTTCCCGGGCGACGTGTTCCACGCGCCGTACCCGACCGCGCTGCACGGCGTGACGACCGCCGATTCGATCAAGGCGATCGAGATGCTGTTCAAGGCCGACATCGATCCGAAGCGCGTCGCCGCGATCATCTTCGAGCCGGTGCAGGGCGAAGGCGGCTTCAACCCGGCGCCTGCGGAATTCGTGCGCGCGCTGCGCAAGATCTGCAACGAGCACGGCATCCTGCTGATCGCCGACGAAGTGCAGACGGGCTTCGCGCGCACCGGCAAGCTGTTCGCGATGCAACACTACGACGTGCAGGCCGACCTGATCACGATGGCGAAGAGCCTCGCGGGCGGCATGCCGCTGTCGGGCGTCGTCGGCCGTGCGGACGTGATGGACGCCGCTGCCCCCGGCGGCCTCGGCGGCACCTACGCGGGCAACCCGCTCGCGGTCGCGTCGGCGCACGCGGTGCTCGAGATCATCGATGAAGAGAAGCTGTGCGAGCGCGCGACGCAGCTCGGCGACGTGCTGAAGGCGAAGCTGAACGCGCTGCAGGCCGACGTGCCGCAGATCGCCGACGTGCGCGGCCCGGGCGCGATGATCGCGGTCGAGTTCATGAAGCCGGGTTCGGGCGAGCCCGATGCGGAATTCACGAAGCGCGTGCAGGCGCGCGCGCTCGAGCGCGGCCTGCTGCTGCTCGTGTGCGGCGTGTACTCGAACGTCGTGCGCTTCCTGTTCCCGCTGACGATTCCGCAAACCGTGTTCGACGAAGCGCTCGTGATCCTCGAGGACGTGCTGAAGGAAACGGTCGGCGTGCCGGCCTGAGGTCCAGTCAACTGATCGCGCCGCCGCCGTCGTGACGACGGCGGCGGCCGTTTCATCTTCAAAGCAGGCAATCCATATGAGCTCTGTCCAGGAATCCCTTTCCCTGAAGGACCCGTCGCTGTTCCGCCAGCAGGCCTACGTCAACGGCGCATGGCAAGGCGCGGCGAACGGCGAGACGTTCGAGGTCCGCAACCCGGCGACGGGCGGCCTCGTCGGCGTCGTGCCGGTGCTGGGCGCGGCCGAGACGCGCCAGGCGATCGACGCCGCGAACGCCGCATGGCCCGCGTGGCGCAAGAAGACCGCGAAGGAACGCGCGGCGATCCTGCGCAAGTGGCATGACCTGATGATGGAAAGCGCCGACGACCTGGCGCTGATCCTGACCACCGAGCAAGGCAAGTCGCTGGCCGAGGCAAAGGGTGAAATCGGCTATGCCGCGTCGTTCCTCGAATGGTTCGCGGAAGAAGGCAAGCGCGTGTACGGCGATACGATCCCGACGCCGGCGAACGACAAGCGCATCGTCGTGACGAAGGAGCCGGTCGGCGTGTGCGCGGCGATCACGCCGTGGAACTTCCCGGCGGCGATGATCACGCGCAAGGTCGGCCCGGCGCTCGCCGCGGGCTGCCCGATCGTCGTGAAGCCGGCCGAGGCGACGCCGTTCTCCGCGCTCGCGATGGCCGTGCTGGCCGAGCGCGCGGGCGTGCCGGCCGGCGTGTTCAGCGTCGTGACGGGCGACCCGAAAGCAATCGGCGGCGAACTGACGTCGAACCCGGTCGTGCGCAAGCTGTCGTTCACCGGCTCGACGCCGGTCGGCCGCCTGCTGATGGCGCAATGCGCGCCGACGGTCAAGAAGGTGTCGCTGGAGCTGGGCGGCAACGCGCCGTTCATCGTGTTCGACGATGCCGACCTCGACGCGGCGGTGCAGGGCGCGATCGCGTCGAAGTACCGCAACAGCGGCCAGACCTGCGTGTGCACGAACCGCTTCTACGTGCACGAAGCCGTGTACGACCAGTTCGCGCAGAAGCTCGCGGCGGCGGTCGGCCAGCTGAAGGTCGGGCGCGGCACCGAGCCGGGCGTCACGCAAGGCCCGCTGATCAACGAAGCGGCCGTACTGAAGGTCGAGGCGCACATCGAGGACGCGCTCGCGAAAGGCGCGACCGTCGTCACGGGCGGCAAGCGCCACGCGCTCGGCCACGGCTTCTTCGAGCCGACCGTGCTGACGGGCGTCACGCCGGCGATGAAGGTCGCGAAGGAAGAGACGTTCGGGCCGCTCGCGCCGCTGTTCAAGTTCGGCAGCGACGACGAAGTGATCCGCCTCGCGAACGACACCGAGTTCGGCCTCGCCGCATACTTCTACAGCCGCGACATCGGCCGCGTGTGGAAGGTCGCCGAAGCGCTCGAGTACGGAATGGTCGGCGTCAACACCGGCCTGATCTCGAACGAAGTCGCGCCGTTCGGCGGCGTGAAGCAGTCCGGCCTCGGCCGCGAAGGCTCGCACTACGGCATCGACGACTACGTCGTGATCAAGTACCTCTGCCTCGCTGTTTGACGGTTCGGGGCCTGCCGCTTCGGTGACGGGCCCTGACCGCCCGGCCGGAACCGGGCGGTCCGGCGCGGGCCGGCATCCTCTCCGCCGCGCCCGCGTCACCTGAACGCGTTCACCGCATTCACGCGACGCGTTACCCGCTGCTTGAGATTTTGTCAGGCTTTCGCGCAATTTTCGGTCACGTCTCATTCCTTTGATCGTTGGAACCATTTAGGTTGATAGTCCTTACTCAACCTTGATCGCCAACGAATGAATCTCCCGCCTCTCGAATTCCCTTTGCGTCGGTCAACAATGGACCCCAGGCGCCCATCCGGCTCGCGCAATTCAATCACCTTCCCTTCTTCGAAATGACACGAACGACCGATCACGAACAGTTCAATGTCGTCTACGACGGGCCAGCGCTGACCGAGCACCGCATGGATGTGCGCGACCTTGCCCCGGCGCTGGTCGCGATCGCGGATCTATTCTCGTTCGCCAACAAGGAACTCAATGGCGACAATACCGAGGTTCGGCTGGAGGTCAAAGGAAGCTTCAAAGCTGGTTCGTTTCATTCCGAGCTGATTTTCATCCAGTCGTTAGCCAACCAGATTCGCGACATCTTCGCTGGACCAAACGCCGCTGCCTTCAGCAATGCGCTTGCCATCCTTGGCGCACTTGGCATCGTCGGCAGCGGAGGACTGATCGGTCTCATTCGCAAATTGCGAGGCAACCGACCGCATCGAATCGAGCCGACGGGTTCGAACGTAAGAATCTGGGTGACGGAAAAGGAATCGCTCGAGGTCGAAGAAGCGGTATATCGCCTCTATCGAAGCAAAACGGTGCGGGTCAGTTTGCAGAAGACCCTGTCCCCATTGGAGCGGGACGGAATTACCAGCTTCGGTATTGTTCGAGGCACCAAGGTCGAACTCGCAATCGAGAACGATGAACTCGGCACATTCGCCATCTTCGAAGAAGCGGGCGAAGTCGTTTCGGACGTGGTGGGCCGAAAGGTACTCCTCCTCGAATCCGTTGTGTTCAAGGACGGCAACAAGTGGCGCGTACACGATGGAACATATCCGTTCTTCGCTGCCCTGGATGACGAGGAATTCCTTGCAAAGGTCAATGCCGGCGAACGATTCGGAAAAGGGGACGTGCTGGTGGTCGATCTTCGTCAAATTCAGATCATCGGCGATGACGGGCTCAAGAACGAATACCGCATCCTCAAGGTGCACGAGCACCGGGCGCCGCTGCAATCATCCCTGCTTTGACAGGGCGGCGCGCGGCCCGAGGCGTCATCGGGCCGCGAACGTCCGCCATGTCCCGGCCAAGTTCCGCATCTGAGGGCGCGCGCCGGACGACGACAGCGCCCGGCCAATCACCTGAACGCGTTCACCGCCTCGACGAGCCGCGTCGCCTGCTGCTTCAGGCTTTCCGACGCCGCCGTGCTCTGCTCGACGAGCGCCGCGTTCTGCTGCGTGATGCTGTCGAGATGCACGACCGCCTGATCGACCTGCGTGACGCCCGAGCTCTGCTCGGCGGTCGACGCGCTGATCTCCGCGATCAGGTCCGACACCCGCTTCACCTGCGCGACGATGTCCTCCATGGTCCGCCCCGCGCCGTCGACCAGCTGCGCGCCCGATGAAATGCGCGCCACGCTGTTCTCGATCAGCGTCTTGATCTCCTTCGCCGCATTCGCGCTGCGCTGCGCGAGCGAGCGCACCTCGCCCGCGACCACCGCGAAACCCCGCCCCTGATCGCCCGCGCGCGCCGCCTCGACCGCTGCGTTCAGCGCCAGGATGTTGGTCTGGAACGCGATCCCGTCGATCACGCCGATGATGTCCGAGATCCGGCGCGAGCTGTCCGTGATGTCGTTCATCGTATTGACGATCTCGGACATCGCATGCCCGCCGCGTTCCGCCGCCTCGCTGGCCGAGACGGACAACTGGTTCGCCTGCTGCGCGGTCTGCGCGTTGCTGTCGACGGTCGCCGTCATCTCCGCCATCGACGCGGCCGTCTGCTGCACGCTCGACGCGGCCTGCTCGGTGCGCGCGCTCAGGTCGTTGTTGCCCTGCGCGATCTCGTTGCTCGCACGCTGCACGTTGAGCACCTGCTCGCTGACGTCGTCGACCAGCCAGCGGAACATCAGCCCGAGCTGGTTGATCGTGCGCAGCGTCATGCCGATCTCGTCGACGCGGTCCATGCGGGCGCCGCCGCGGCGATCGCCGGTCGCGACGTTCAGCGCCTGGTCGCGCAACTGCTTCAGCGGGCGGGCAATCTGCGCATCGAGCCACATGCCGGCCGCCGCGGCGGCGCCGACCGTCACCGCGGCGAACGCCGCGAGCCCGCCGCCGTCGAGACCGCACGCCCAGCCCGCCCCGACGACCACCGGCGCAAGCGCGAGCAGCGTCGAGTGAAGACGCCAGCGCACCGACATCGTCCGGAACAGCGACGTGAAGCCGAGCAGGCCGGTGCGCACGACCAGCCCCTTGTGGAAACGCCGCTTGCCGGCGCGGCCTTCGCGAAAGTCGCGATACAGCGCCTCGGCGGCCGCGATCTGGTCGCGCGGCGCCTTCGTGCGCACCGACAGGTAGCCCTCGGTGCGGCCGTTGCGCATCACCGGCACCGCGTTCGCGCGCACCCAGTAATGGTCGCCGTCCTTGCGGCGGTTCTTGACGAGCGCGGTCCATGGTTCGCCGCCCTTGAGCGTCGCCCACATGTCGGCGAACGCCTCCTTCGGCATGTCCGGGTGCCGCACGAGGTTGTGCGGCTGGCCTTGTATCTCCTCGCGGGAATAGCCGCTGATATGAATGAACGTCGCATTCGCATAGGTGATGATGCTGTCTGCGTCAGTGGTCGACATCAGCGTCGCATCGTCGGGGAATTCGAATTCGTGTTGGGTAACGGGCTGGTTGTTGCGCATCAAGCAGAGCTCCGAATGGCGGGTCTTGCGCCCGCTTCAGGATTGACGACTCGGATCATTCGCGCCCGGTTTCACCGCTCGCGAATGATCGTGCCTCTGCTATTTCGACAACCCCCTCTAAAACATTACCCCCCGCGCGTAGAAAATATGTCAAAAAAGCTCGCGCAATGATTTAAATCAACAGAATCGTTTGCGACAGAGCAAATCCATGCCAGTCAAGTCGACGATGCCGAGTCGCGATGAACGGCACGAGCAAGTTGAATAGCAATACGATTATTTCGAGATTTAAAACAACAAAAGAATTGCGATGAACTTGCGGATATTTCGCTGTATGAAGCGCGATGAATCGGCATGACGCAGCAATTCGGTTTCGGCGTTGCTCGCCCCCAAAGCAAAACCGCCCGGCTTCGCGCGACAGGCGCGCGAGCCGGGCGGTTGCCAACCGGGAAGAAAGGGATGGGTGCGGCCGCGCCGCACCCGCGGCGTCAGACGCGTTCGATCGCGAGCGCGATGCCCTGGCCGACGCCGATGCACATCGTGCACAGCGCATAACGGCCCTTCGTGCGGTGCAGCTGGTACATCGCGGTGGTCACGAGACGCGCGCCGGATGCGCCGAGCGGATGGCCGAGCGCGATCGCGCCGCCGTTCGGGTTCACGCGCGGATCGTCGTCCGCGACGCCCAGCATGCGCAGCACCGCGAGCCCTTGCGACGCGAACGCCTCGTTCAGCTCGATCACGTCGAACTGGTCGATCGTCATGCCGAGCCGCGCGAGCAGCTTCTGCGTGGCCGGCGCCGGGCCGATGCCCATCACGCGCGGCGCGACGCCCGCCGTCGCGATGCCGAGCACGCGGGCGCGCGGCGTCAGGCCGAAGCGCTTCGCGTTCTCCTCGTTCGCGAGCAGCAGCGCCGCTGCGCCGTCGTTGACGCCCGACGCGTTGCCGGCCGTCACAGTGCCGTCCGGGCGCACGACGCCCTTGAGCTTCGCCAGCGTCTCCAGCGACGTCTCGCGCGGATGCTCGTCGCGCGACACGACGAGCGGGTCGCCCTTTTTCTGCGGGATCGTCACCGCGACGATCTCCTCCGCCAGCGTGCCGTCCTGCTGCGCGCGTGCGGCTTTCTGCTGGCTGCGCAGCGCGAACAGGTCCTGGTCGGCGCGGCTGACGTGGTAGTCGGTCGCGACGTTTTCGGCGGTTTCCGGCATCGAATCGACGCCGTGCAATTGTTTCATCAGCGGATTCACGAAGCGCCAGCCGATCGTCGTATCGAAGATGTCGGCCTGGCGCGCGAATGCGCTCGCCGCCTTGCCCATCACGAACGGCGCGCGGGTCATGCTCTCGACGCCGCCCGCGATCATCAACCCGGCCTCGCCGGACTTGATCGCGCGCGCGGCGGAGCCGACCGCATCCATCCCGGAGCCGCACAGGCGGTTGATCGTCGAGCCCGGCACGACCTGCGGCAGGCCCGCGAGCAGCAGCGACATGCGCGCGACGTTGCGGTTGTCCTCGCCCGCCTGGTTCGCGCAGCCGTAGATCACGTCGTCGATCGCGGACCAGTCGACGTCGCGGTTGCGTTCGACGAGCGCCTTGAGCGGCACCGCGCCCAGATCGTCGGCGCGCACGCCGGACAGCGCGCCGCCGTAACGTCCGATCGGCGTGCGGATCGCATCACACAGGAAAGCTTCGGTCATCAGTGTCTCCGGGAGGAAATGATATGGGCGCCCCCATTGCATTGCCCGCCGGGATGCGCTTAAATGTTCTATATACGAACATAAGATCGTGTATCGAACGTTCGATGCATCATAGGGAGTGCGGGGACGGCCTGTCAAGCGCCGGCGGCGGCCGCGCGGTTGGCGTGTCAGGCCCCATGCGCTATCTTCTCGGCTGCACGATATTCCGACAGGTCATGACTACCGAAGACATCCAGGCCAAACCCGGCGACTCCTACGTCCAGTCGTTCGCGCGCGGGCTCGCGGTGATCCGCGCGTTCGACGCGGACCGTCCCGAACAGACCCTCACCGAAGTCGCGTCGGCCACCGGCCTGACGCGCGCCGGCGCGCGCCGGATCCTGCTCACGCTGCAGACGCTCGGCTACGTCGAGGCGGACGGCCGGCTGTTCCGGCTCACGCCGAAGATTCTCGAGCTCGGCTTCGCGTACCTGACGTCGATGCCGTTCTGGAATCTCGCCGAGCCGGTGATGGAGCAGTTGTCCGCGCAGATCCACGAGAGCTGCTCGGCGGCCGTGCTCGACCGCACCGAGATCGTCTACGTGCTGCGCGTGCCGACGCACAAGATCATGACGATCAACCTGTCGATCGGCAGCCGGCTGCCCGCGTACTGCACGTCGATGGGCCGCGTGCTGCTGTCCGCGCTCGACGACGCGACGCTCGACGCCACGCTCGCGCAGAGCGGCATCCGCGCGCACACGCCGCGCACGATCACGGACCTCGGCGAACTGAAGGCAGCGATCGCGCTCGTGCGCCGGCAGGGCTGGGCGATCGTCGACCAGGAACTGGAAGTGGGGCTGCTGTCGATCTCGGCGCCGATCCGCAACCGGCGCGGGCAGATCATCGCGGCGATGAACGTGAGCGGCAATGCGCAGCGGCATACCGCGAAGCAGATGGTGAAGGAGTTTCTCGGGCCGCTGCAGCAGGCGGCGCAGACGGTGTCGGAGCTGGTTGCGCGGCGGGGGTGACGGGTCGGCAACCGGCAAATCGGACGCGCCGTTGCGCCGTCAGTCGCCCCGCTCCCCTGCCGTCTCGCGCAGCATCGCCACCGCCGCCAGCGACACCAGCACGCACACCGCGACGTAACCCGCCGGCGCGAGCTTGCTGCCGGTCGTCTGCACGAGCCACGTCGCGACGAGCTGCGACGTGCCGCCGAAGATCGTCACCGCGAGCGCATACGCGATCGAGATCCCGGTCGCGCGCACGCGGCGCGGAAAGGATTCGCACATCAGCGCGAATTCCGATGCGGAACCCATCGAATAGAACAGCAGCATCAGCGCGGTCAGCGGCATGATGACCGACAGCGACGGGTGACGGTTCATCAGCCAGAACGCGGGGAACAACAGCACGACGAGCACGCCGCGCCCGACGAAGATCGGCAGGCGTCGGCTGCCGATCCGGTCCGACAGCCACCCGAACAGCGGGCACGTCAGCAGCATCACGCATCCCGACGCGACGCCGACGAACATCGACAGCTTCATCGGCAGGCCGAGCGTGTGGATCGCATAGGTCGGCATGTAGAAGGTCAGGATGTAGGTCGACACCGTGCCGCCCATCACCGTCAGCGCCAGCAGCAGCACCGTGCGCGCATGCTGCGTGAACAGCTCGCGCAGCACGCCGCCGTCGATGCCGTGGCGACTGTCGCCCGGTGCGTCGTCGGCGAGGCGCCGGCGCAGGATCATGCCGACCGGCGCGATCAGCACGCCCACGAAGAACGGAATCCGCCAGCCCCAGCTTTCGAGCGCGCCCTTCGTCAGCGTGTTCGACAGCAGCGCCGCGAAGCCCGAGCCCATCAGCGCCGCGCCGCCCTGCGTCGCGAGCTGCCAGCTCGCGCGCAAGCCGCGCCGCGACACGCCGCCCTGCTCGAGCAGCGTCGACGTCGCCGCGCCGAACTCGCCGCCTTGCGAGAAGCCCTGCATCAGCCGCGCGCAGACGACGATCAGCGGCGCGGCCACGCCGATCTGCGCATAGGTCGGCGCGATCGCGATCAGGCCGGTGCCGAGCGCCATCAGCATGATCGTCAGGTTCAGCGCGGCCTTGCGTCCGTTGCGATCCGCATAGACGCCGAGCACGATGCTGCCGAGCGGCCGCGTGAAGAAGCCCGCCGCGAACGTCGCGACCGACAGCAGCAGCGACGTCGTCGGATCGCTCGACGGGAAATACAGCTTGCCGATCAGCACCGCGAAGAATCCGTACACGGTGAAATCGAAGAATTCCAGCCAGTTGCCGATCACGGCCGCCGCGATCGCGCCGCGCCGGGTAACCGCGGGGGAATCGGGCCGGGCGTCGGCCGCGATGGCGGCGGGCGCGGCGGCAGGCAATGCGAGAGGATCTTTCTGCATCGTTCAGGTCTCCGATCGAATCGGCCGGAACCGCCGGCCGCGCGCCGCCGGTGTCAGCGGCCCAGAAAACGCTCCACGAGGCGCGTCCAGAATGCCGCGCCGATCGGCAGGTTGCGATCGTTGAAGTCGTATTTCGGGTTGTGCACCATGCAGCCGTCCTCGCCCGCGCCGTTGCCGAGGCGCACGAACGAACCGGGGCGCCGCTGCAGCATGAACGCGAAATCCTCGCTGCCCATCAGCAGGTCGGCCTGCTCGACGACGTTCGCGTCGCCGACCAGCTCGCGCGCGACCTGCGCGGCGAAATCGGTTTCGGCATCCGAATTGACGACGACCGGATAGCCTTCGATGTACTCGACGTGCGCGGTCGCGCCGTAGCTCGCGGCCTGCGACTCGGCGAGCTCGACGATGCGGCGCTTGAGCAGCGCGCGCACGTCGGGGCTGAACGAGCGCACGCTCAGCTCGAGCCGAGCGCCGTGCGGAATCACGTTGTTCGCGGTGCCAGCGTGCATCGAGCCGACCGTGACCACGGCGGGCTGCGCGGGATCGACGTTGCGCGCGACGATCGTCTGCAGCGCCATCACGATGCTCGCCGCGACGACGACCGGATCGACCGTCAGGTGCGGCCGCGCCGCGTGCCCGCCGACGCCGTCGATCGAGATGATCGCCTTGTCGCCCGCCGACATGAACGGGCCGCGCCGCGTCAGGAACACGCCGGGTGCCGCGCCCGGATGGTTGTGCATGCCGAACACCGCGTCGCACGGGAAGCGCTCGAACAGGCCGTCGTCGATCATCTTCTTCGCGCCGCTGTCGACGCCGTGCTCCTCGGCCGGCTGGAAATACAGGTGCACGGTGCCGGAGAAGTTGCGCGTCTTCGCGAGATGCTGCGCGGCGCCGAGCAGCATCGTCGTGTGGCCGTCGTGCCCGCACGCGTGCATCTTGCCGTGCGCCGCGCTGGCGTACGGCAGGCCCGTCGCCTCGACGATCGGCAGCGCGTCCATGTCCGCGCGGATGCCGATGCTGCGCGCGCCGTCGCCGACTCGCAGCGTGCCGACCACGCCGGTCCTGCCGACGCCGCGCGTGACCTGCCAGCCCCATTGCGCGAGCCTGTCGGCGACGAGCCCGGCGGTTTCGATTTCCTCGTACGCGAGTTCGGGATGGCGGTGGATGTGATGGCGGATCTCGCGCAGGCCGTCGGCGGCAGGCAGCAGATCGTCGATTTCGGTAAAGCGGGGGGCGGTCATGAACGGGCTCCGGCTCGTGTTCCTGTGTGGCGCCCGCGTCGATGGGGCGATGAAGGCGAGCCACTATATCGAGCCAAATCCCGTTCAATAAGATGCGGAATTTTTCACCGCGATAAGGTTTTTTAATCAGGGTTATCCCGAGCGAGCCCGCACGCGCGATCAGCCCGGCACCGCCTCGTGCAGTGCCTTGAGCCCGTCAGGGGCGCCTCGGCGACGAGCGTCTCGGGATGCGTGCTCCCAGCCTCCCCCCAGATCGCATGGACGACCGCCTTCCACGCGTGGTCAGGAACGCAGCCGCCGCCGTCGAACACGGCGAACGTGCCGGGCATCGCCGGGTCCGCTTCGTCGATGTTCGTGTACCACTCGTGCTCGCGCATGGCCAGCCGCGCGTATTGCGCGATGAACGGCCGCCATTCCGGATAACCGGTTGCGTTGGCAAACAGTTGATGAACGCCCTTTTTCGGCAGCCCTTTGACGGGCAGGCAATGCTTGGCCGGGCTTCGAAACGCCGACGAGAGACGCGCTCGTCGCAGGATCGCCTCCCTCCCCGGCGGCCAGCCCGCTTCGTCACGCCGCCCGGCGCGCGTCGGCGATGCGCTGCGGCGCGTTGGGCCGCGCATACAGGCGTTCGAGATACGCCTGCAATTGCGGAAATGCGTCGATCAGCTTGAGTTCGTTGGCCCAGTCGATCAGATAGGCCGTCACGCAGTCGGCAACCGTCAGCGCGTCGCCGACGATGAACGCACGCCCGTCGAGATGCCTGTCGAGGATCGCCGCCATGTTCACGAAATCCTCCCGCGCCAGCGCGATATCGGCCGGCAGGCGCTTGTCCGGCGGATAGAGCATCGTGTGCCGGGTGATTCTCCACAGCGGCTGTTCGAGCTCGGTGACCGCGAACATGACCCAGCGATAGGCCTGCGCCCGCGCGGCGAGATCGACCGGCAGCAGCGCCTTCTGCGGGTACTTGTCCGCGAGATACAGCACGATTGCCGCCGATTCGGGAATCACGAGGTCGCCGTCCACCAGCACGGGGACCTTGCCCGCGGGATTGAGGCGCAGGAATTCGGGCCGCTTGTGCTCGCCTTCGAGCAGGTTGACCGAGATGAATTCGAAATCCGCATCGAGCTCCTTGAGCCCCCATAGCGCGCGTTGCGAACGGGTTCCGGCGAATCCGTAGAGTTTCATGGCGAATCTCCAAAGTGTCGGGGAAAGCTCCTGCCGGCGGCGTTCACGCGGCGGGAATCGGCAGGACCGGCATCACGTCGATCGTCTCGCCCGGAAAGATCGTGAAATGCGGATGGCTTTCGAACATCCTGGCCGCGTCTTCGTGCGAAGCGGCGCGCACGACCGTAAAGGCCGTCAGCGCGTTGGCCGTATCGGCGATGCCGTGCTCGCCGATCGTCTTGGTCTTGCCGAGCGGCCCGCCGAGCTCGACGATCGACGGCTGGTGCCTTTCAACCCACGCCTTCCAGGCCGCGATGCCTTCCCGCTCCCTGGCATGCCGCTCCTGCTCCGTCATCGCCTGCCACGCCTTCATGCGCGGGCTGTCCTTGCCGGCGAGGAAAACCGCGAGAAACAACTGCTGATCGCTCATGACGCCTCCGTCCGATGAAGGGAGCAACGGGATGTCGCTCCCCGCCCTTGACACAATAGGTTGATATCAACACAATTGCAACATGTCCCGTACAGCCAAGCTCCCCTTCGAAACGACGCTGATGGTGCGCGACTGCTGCCTGTGCCTGCACATGCAGCGCGCGGCGCGCAACCTCGCGCGCATCTTCGACGACGCGCTGCGTCCGCTCGACCTCACGAACGGGCAGTTCTCGCTGCTGATGTCGCTCAATCGTCCTCATCCGCCCGCGATGAAGGACGTGGCGTCGCTGCTGGCTATGGATCGCACGACGCTGACGGCCGCGCTCAAGCCGCTCGAGCGCCGCGGCCTCGTCGCGATCGAGCCGGACCCCGACGACAAGCGCAGCCGCCTGCTCAGCCTGACGCCGGCCGGCCATCGACTGTTGGCCAAGGCGTTCCCCGTATGGCAGCAGACGCACGCCGAAATCGAGCAGCCGTTCTCCCCGGACGAGGTGGATCGCCTGCGCGACCAGTTGCGGGCGCTCTCGTAGCGCGTGCAGCGCAAAAGGCAATATCGCAATGCCGGTGCTACGATCGAGCTTTTCGTCACGGAGCCGCGATGAACGCGCTGGGGATCGTTTCCGAATCGGCGAGCCGGGCATCCGAGCGCCGGCCGCCGTTCATTCCATCGTTCGGTTTCCATGAAGTGCATCAATCGCGGCCGATCGCCGCGGACGCGCGCCGCATCATCGACGCCGTTACGTCGCTGGACATGCGCGCCGACCCGCTCGTCGACGCGCTGCTGACCGTGCGCGAATTCCCGTCGACCGTCATTGGCGCGCTGCGCAACGAATCGGCGCGCCGCGAGCGATTCGGCTTCGACACGTTCACGCCGCTGCAACGCGACGATCGATCGCTGACGCTCGGCCTCGTCGGGCCATTCTGGCGCCCGGCTCTCGACGTGCGAACCATCGACGACGCTGCCGCCTTCATGCGCCACGCCGACCCGCGCGATGCGAAGCTCGTGCTGCGTTTCGAGGTGGTCGAGTGCGGACACGGCGCGCACGCGCTGCGCACCGAAACCTTCGTGCATTGCCCCACGGCGCGCACGAGACTCCTGTTCACGCCCTACTGGCTGGCGATCCGGCTGGCGAGCGGCTGGATCCGCCGCCGCACGCTGGCTGCCGTCGAAACGGCGCTCGCGTAGCACGGGAGCGGCTGCGGCGCTTCCCACCCTTGGTGTCTGCGCCACCAATCGTCAAAGCAT
Source organism: Burkholderia sp. MSHR3999 (assembly GCF_000833595.1). Classification (NCBI taxonomy): domain Bacteria; kingdom Pseudomonadati; phylum Pseudomonadota; class Betaproteobacteria; order Burkholderiales; family Burkholderiaceae; genus Burkholderia; species Burkholderia sp. MSHR3999. Next base: position 301,122 of record NZ_JRFO01000002.1, on the reverse strand, counting down.
CCGCTTCAGCGTGCCGGCTGCGACATGGCCGAGCCTCGACACATGATCCTGCGCGTAGCCGCGCACGTCGCCGCTCGGCAGCGACGCGCAGGCGACGCGGATCGCCTGCAGCCCCGACGTCACCTTCCCCGAAACCCGATCGAGCCAGTCACGCATCAAATGGCTTTTCCCGGATATTTTCTTGAATTGGCCGAATTCATGTCGCGTGCGGCCTTCCGGTCGCCATCTTGCCCGAACGGCGGCGAATTTTGTCGGATAAAGATCCGGTTTGCGTTGCGATGCCGTCCCGCTTTGCAAACCCGGCCTCGCGATGTAAATAAGAACCGCTAAGCGAATTCGCCGGCATCGCCCCATGCACCCGGACCCGCCCCATGACCCGCATCCGCAGCCCCCTGAACATCGCGCAGCTCCAGGCCTTCGTCTGCGCCGCGCACCACCGCAGCCTGCGCGCCGCCGCGCGCGAGCTCGGCGTCACGCAGCCCGCGATCACGCATACGATCCGCGAACTCGAAACGGCGCTCAACGCGGAGCTGCTGGTGCGCACCGTGCGCGGCGTCGAGCTGACCGCGTGCGGCCATGCGCTGCTGCCGCGCGCCGAGCAGCTGCTCGGCGACATGCGCCGCACCGTCGAGGCGGTCGAGCAGGTAAAGGGGGAAATGGCGGGACGCGTCGCGGTCGGCACGATGCCGTCGATCGCGCTGACCGCGCTGCCGCACGCGGTCACGGCGTTCCGCCGCGCGATGCCGCGCGTGAGCCTGCATCTCGAGGAGGTGACGGTGCCGGAAGCGCTCGCGCAACTGCGCAACGGCACGCTCGACATCGCTGCGATGCACCATGTCCCGGCGCTGGACCGCGATTTCACGCAATGGCCGCTGTTCTCGACCGAGTTCGTGGTCGCGATGCGCGACGGCCATCCGCTCGCCGGCGCGCGCCGGCTCGCCGAGCTGGTCGACGCGGAATGGATCGTCACGGTCGGCCCCGACGAGTTCCCGCACAGCGTGATGATCGCGATGTTCGGCGCGCACGGCCTGCCGCCGCCGCAGCGACTGCTGCACTCGCCGATGTCGTTCGCGGTGACGCTCGGGCTCGTCGCGCGCTCGGACGTGATCGGCTGCTTCACGCGCCCGCTCGCGGCGATGGTCGCGCCGCTCGGCATCCGCACGGCCGAGCTCGACGAACGCCTGCCTCGCTTCGACCTGTCGATCATCGCGCGGCGCGACCTGCTGCCGACGCCGGCCGTCACCCAGTTCGTCACGTGCCTGCAGCGCGCCGTCAACGAAACGCTGGGCTGAATCGTTCCTCTCCCCGAGACGGTCGCGCAGGCCCGTCACCGGCGTGAACAGGCGCTAAGGGCATGTCCTAAGCGCACCACCGGTATTTTGTCTTGATAATCTGCGCACGTCGTGCGTCCTTATCGGGCGGGCGAATCTGACAGTCCGACGCGAAGCCGCGCCGGGCCGAAGGCTTACGGCGCGGCACGACCGCGCATCCATCGAACAAAACGAGGAGTCACCGAGTGAAAAAAATTCTTGCGGCTGTGACGGTTGCCCTGCTTGCCGTATCGGCCGGCAGCGCATACGCGAAGGACTGGACCACCGTGCGTTTCGGCGTCGACGCAAGCTACCCGCCTTTCGAATCGAAAGGCCCGGACGGCAAGGTGGTCGGCTTCGACGTGGATCTCGGCAACGAAATCTGCGCGCGCATGAAGGCGAAGTGCGTGTGGATCGAGAATGATTTCGACGGCATGATTCCGGCGCTGAAGGCGCGCAAGTTCGACGGCGTGCTGTCGTCGATGTCGATGACGCCGGCGCGCGAGGAGCAGATCGCGTTCTCGGCGAAGCTGTTCAACACGCCGACGCGCCTCGTCGCGAAGAAGGGTTCGTCGCTGATGCCGGACGTGAAGTCGGTGAAGGGCCACCGCATCGGCGTCGAGCAGGGCACGATCCAGGAAACGTACGCGAAGACCTACTGGGCGCCGGCCGGCGCGACGGTCGTGCCGTACCAGAACCAGGACCAGGTCTATGCCGACCTGATCGCCGGCCGCCTCGACGGCGCGCTGCAGGACGCGGTGCAGGCCGACATCGGCTTCCTGAAGACCCCGCGCGGCAAGGACTTCCAGTTCGTCGGCACGGATCTCGACGATCCGAAGACGCTCGGCAACGGCGCGGGCATCGGCCTGCGCAAGGAAGACACCGACCTGAAGGCGAAGATCGACAAGGCGATCGGCGACATGCGCAAGGACGGCACGTACGACAAGATCGCGAAGAAGTACTTCGACTTCGACGTGTACGGCAAGTAAGCAGCGCGCGATTTGCGCGCACGCAGACGGGCTCCGCGAGGAGCCCGTTTTTTTATGCGCGCGCGCAACGAATCGCGCGAAACATGCCGGCGCCGATGGCGGGATGCACGTTTTTTTTTCGCATTAAACGGATGATTCTCAACGGAAAAACCAGCGCGGCGGAAGCGGTTTGATGGGTTCGCGTAAGGCAACGTACAATCGATCTTCCCCGCACACCGGATCATTCGCGGCTGCGCCGCACTCTTCTCATCATGCAAACGCAGACCCATCCGCTGATTTCCCCCGCCGTCGGCACCGAACGCCACATCACGAGCTTCCACTACGGCCCGCGCGGCGGCACCAAGATCTACATCCAGTCGTCGCTGCACGCCGACGAGCTGCCCGGCATGCTGGTCGCCGCGCTGCTGCGCCGCAAGATCGCCGCGCTCGAGACGGCCGGCAAGCTGCGCGGCGAAATCGTCATCGTGCCGGTGCCGAACCCGATCGGCCTCGCGCAGCATGTGTTCGGCGATCACCTCGGCCGCTTCGAGCTCGGCTCGATGCAGAACTTCAACCGCAATTTCTACGACCTCGCGGCGCTCGTGCTGCCGCGCGTCGAAGCACGCCTGACGAAGGACGGGGCGCGCAACGTCGCGGCCGTGCGCGCGGCGATGCGCGAGGCGCTCGACGAGCAGGCGCCGCGCACCGAGCTCGAATCGCAGCGCCTCGCGCTGCAGAAGCTGTCGTACGACGCCGACATCGTGCTCGATCTGCATTGCGACAACGACGCAGTGATGCACCTGTATACGAACCCCGACCTGTGGGAAGACGTCGAGCCGCTCGCGCGCTACCTCGACGCGCAGGCGTCGCTGCTCGCGCTGAACTCGGTCGGCAATCCGTTCGACGAGATCCACAGCTTCTGCTGGTCGGACCTGCGCGAGCGCTTCGGCGACCGCTTCCCGATCCCGAACGGCGCGATCTCGGTCACCGTCGAGCTGCGCAGCGAACGCGACGTGTCGTATGAATTCGCGGAAAAGGACGCGCAGGCGATCGTCGAATACCTGACCGCGCGCGGCGTGATCGAAGGCACGCCCGCGCCGCTGCCGCCGCTCGCGTATCCGGCGACGCCGCTCGCGGGCACCGATCCGCTCGTCGCGCCGGTGTCGGGCGTGATCGTGTTCCGCACGCCGGTCGGCGCGTGGATCGAGGTGGGGCAGGAAGTGGCCGACATCGTCGATCCGCTGACCGATCGCGTCGTCACGCTGAAGAGCAGCGTGTCGGGCGTGCTGTACGCGCGCCAGGTGGTGCGCTTCGCGACGGCCGGCATGGAGGTCGCGCGCATCGCCGGCGCGACGCCGATCCGCACGGGCTCGCTGCTGTCGGCCTGATCACCCGGACGGTCTGCTTCAAACGACATCGCCCGCTTGCGCGGGCGATGTCGTTTTCACGGGGCGGCCACGTTACGTGCGCCGGCCGTTTGCGTCAGAACGCCGGCACGATCGCACCGCCGAACTTCGTCTCGATGAACCGGCGCACGTCGTTCGACTCGTAGGCGGCGACGAGCTTCTTCACCCACGGCTTGTCCCGGTCCTGCGCGCGCACCGCGATCAGGTTCGCGTACGGGCCTTTCAGGTCCTCGATCGCGATCGCGTCCTTCACCGGCGTGAGCCCGGCCTTCACTGCGTAATCGGTGTTGATCGACGCGGCGTCGAGGTCGGGCAGCGCGCGCGGCAGCTGCGCGGCGTCGAGCTCGACGAGCTTGATCTTCTTCGGGTTCTCGGCGACGTCGAGCGGCGTCGCGTTCACGCCGTTCGTGCCGGCACCCGGCTTCAGCTTGATCACGCCGTATTTCTGCAGCAGCAGCAGCGCGCGGTTGCCGTTCGACGGGTCATTCTGGATGCCGACCTTCGCGCCCACCGGCAAATCCTTGATCGACTTGATCTTTTTCGAATAGAAAGCCATCGGCATCGTGTAGGTCAGGCCGACGCTGACGATCTTGTAGCCGCGCTGCTTGATCTGGCTGTCGAGGAACGGCTGGTGCTGGAAGCCGTTCGCTTCGAGATCGCCGGCGTCGAGCGCGGCGTTCGGCTGCACGTAGTCGTTGAATTCGATGACCTTGATCGCAAGGCCGTCGCGCGCGGCCACTTTCGTCACCACGGCCCAGATGTCCGCGTCGGGGCCGCTCATCGTGCCGATCTTCAGTGCCTGCGGGTCGGCGTGCGCGCCGGGCGCCGCGAACATCAGGGCCGCGCCGAGCGCGGCAAGGCCGGTCAACCAGTTCGAGCGTCGCATGTGGGTGTTCTCCGTCGCGTGTCGTTGTAAGAGCGCGCATCGTCGCACGGGGCCAGACCGGCACCAACCAAGCTTATTTCATGTGCATATTCCCGATCCGCGTCGAACCTCAGCCGAAATCGGCATAACCGCAGCGATCGCAACCGGGCATGATTGGGTGTCGTATCGGCACCACATATTCTTCATATGACAGAAACTGTCACATTCATTACGTTGCCTGCCGGTAAAGTTGCGACCGGTCCGTAGACGCGCCCGAAGAGCGCCGGAACCGCAACTGGACACGCAAATTACTCGCTTTACTCGCTCGGAGATTCCTTTGAACAAGAAACTGTTGACCGCCGCCATCCTGGCAGCCACGGCCAGCGCGGCCCATGCGCAAAGCAGCGTCACGCTGTATGGCTTGATCGACGCTGGTATCAGCTATGTGAACCACAGCAGCCCCAAGACCACGGGCGTCGGCAGCAAGCTGTTCAAGTTTGACGACGGCGTTGCGCAAGGCAGCCGCTGGGGCCTGCGCGGCACGGAAGACCTGGGCGGCGGCCTGAAGGCGATCTTCGTGCTCGAAAACGGCTTCAACGTCGGCACGGGCGCGGCGGGTCAAGGCGGCGCAATGTTCGGCCGTCAGGCATACGTCGGCCTGAGCCAGACCCAGTACGGCACGCTGACGTTCGGCCGCCAGTACTCGTTCTCGACCGACGTCCTCGGCGCGAACTACTCGACCGGCGGCAACACGGTCGCAGGCAACTACGCTTACCACTCGAACGACGTCGACCAACTGACGTCGAGCCGCATCAACAACGCAGTGAAGTTCCAGAGCGCGAACTACGCCGGCTTCACGTTCGGCGCGATGTACGGCTTCTCGAACACGACCGACTTCGCAGGCGCACCGGGTTCGGGCGCCACGAACTCGGGCGGTTCGTCGCGTGCATACAGCTTCGGCCTGAACTACGCGAACGGCCCGTTCGCGCTCGGCGCCGCGTACACGGACATCCGCTACCCGAGCCAGTCGACGCCGCCGATCTCGTCGTCGTTCTCGAACGTCGTCACGGGCAACGTCCGCGACCTGCGCACCTACGGTGTCGGCGGCCGCTATGTCTGGGGCCCGGCAACGGCATGGGCGCTCTGGACGCGCACGCAGTTCTCCACGGTCTCCGGTTCGGGCGGCACGTTCTACAACGCGTATGAAGCCGGCCTCAAGTACGCGCTCACGCCGGCCCTGTCGGCCGCTGCGGGATACACGTACACGAACGCGACGCAAAACGGCGGTTCGGCCCACTGGAACCAGGGCAACCTCGCGCTCGACTACGCGCTCAGCAAGCGTACCGACGTGTACGGCCTCGTGATCTACCAGAAGGCGTCGGGCGACAACGTCCAGGCGCAAATCGGCTCGAGCGCATCGAGCTACTTCGGCACGTCGGGCACCGGCTCGTCGAACCAGGTCGCCGCGCGCCTCGGCATCCGTCACAAGTTCTAAAGCGTTCGCTTAACACGCGGATCACGACGGCAAGAGCGCCCCGCCTCCCAGGCGGGGCGCTTTTTTATGGGCTTTTAAGTTTCGCTTAATTCTGGGCTGAGACGATGCACTCACCCCCCCTGTTGGCCGCCTGAGCATCGGCGGCTTTTTTTTTGACTCCGGCGGCGCGGCTGCCGGCCACCACGAGACAGGATCGGAGGCCACGATGATCGAAGATACCGTTTTCAGCCATCTGCATGCGATTCTGACGCGCGAGCACTCGCTGCCCGTCCAGAGTTGCCGCGTGTCGGTCGAGATGCAGCGCCCGTGGGGGCGCCCGTACCGGCTCGTCGAATGGACGATGCATCTCGACGCACCCGCGCGGCGCCAGGTCGTGCCGGCCGAATCGACCGACGCGGAGATCGCCGAAGCGGTCGCGTCGCACGTGCCCGGCCGGCTCTACGGCGACGGCCGGCTGCAGTTCTGACGCGATGCCGCCTCGCGTGCGGCACTCGGCCCCGTTTGACGCGGCATTGAAGTCTGCTACGCTGCGCGTTTTCGTCCACGCCACACATGATGGAAAACGCTTTCAACGAACGGGGCGTGACGGTCACGCGCAACGGCCTGTCGGCCGCCGGGCAGGTCTTTCCCTTGCGTGACATTCGTCGCGTCGATGTCGTCAAGATCCCGAAAAACAAACTCGTGCCATCACTGATCTCGCTGATCGGCGCGGTGTCGGCTGTCGCGGGCGGCCTTTTCGGGTCGACCGCCGCGCTCGTCGTCGGCGTGATGCTGGTGGTCGTCGGCTATCTGGCGTGGACGACGCAGGACGTCACGTACCGGCTCATCGTCGAGATGCCCGACGGCAAGCGCGAGGCGCTGTCGAGCATCGACGCCGGGTTCGTCGAGCAGGTCGCGCAGGTCGTGCGCGACGCGCAGGCGGCGGCCGCTGCCGCCTGATCGCTTCAGCCTTTTCCCTCTCTTCCGCCGCTCTGCTTTTCCGCCGCCGCACCGCGACGCGCGCGCGCCGACCGCCTAGTATGGAAAGACCGGCGCCCGGCGCCGCATCGACCAAGGGGGTCGGCATGAACGCTCAATCGCTGTCCGGCATGCTCCGCGCGCAGGAATTGCTGCTCGTCTCGATGATCCGTGCGCTTCCCCCCGACGCCCGCCACACGCTCGGCGAGATCTTCGCCGAGCAGATCGCGTTCGCGGAAGAGCACCACCTCGAGGGCCGCAGCGAGCGCGACACGCACGACGCGTTCATCGCCCATGCGCGCAATCTGCTGATCCGCCTCGAATCGTTGTCGTAGAGCGGCGTCCGCGCTTGCGGCGTCCGCGCGTCATCGCCACCTCGCGGCACCCGACGCACTCACCCGCCTTGAATTGATAATAATTCTCATTTACAATTCGGCACGTTTTACTCTTTTCCTTTCATCCAGCCGTTCGCCGCCTCGCGTGCGCGAACGGGCCAGCCAGGTGAACGCGTCACCCAGCCAGCCTTCGGGCTTGTTTTCATCACTGGGAGACCACCTGTGCATTGCTACACGCTGGCGCGGCGGCCGATTTGCGCTGCGCTGTTCGGCGCGTTCGGCCTGTCCGTCGCTCCGGCTTTCGCCGATTCGTTGCCGCAAGGCGCCACCCCGCCGACCCTGCTCGCCGCGTCCACGCGCGGCGATGCCGCGCTGCTCGACCCCGTCACCGTCACGGCCACCCGCACCGCAACGGCGGCGAGCCGCACGGCCGCGTCCGTGTCGGTGATCACCGACGAGGATCTCGAGGAACAGCAGGCGGCGAACATCAAGGACGCGCTGCGCTACGAGCCGGGCGTCACGGTGCGCCGCACCGCGTACCGGCCCGGCAACGCCGCGCTCGGCGGCGGCCGCGACGGCGACTCGAGCATCAACATCCGCGGCCTCGAAGGCAATCGCGTGCTGCTGATGGAAGACGGCATCCGCCTGCCGAGCGCGTTCTCGTTCGGCCCGCTCGAAGCGGGCCGCGGCGACTACGCGGACCTCGACACACTGAAGCGCATCGAGATCCTGCGCGGGCCGGCGTCGGCGCTGTACGGCAGCGACGGCCTCACCGGCGCGGTGAACTTCATCACGAAAGACCCGCAGGACCTGCTGTCGATCTATCGCAAGCCTTACTATTTCTCGTTCCGGCCGAGCTACGACTCGACCGACCGCAGCATCGGCGCGACGGTGTCGGCCGCGGCCGGCAACGATCGCGTGCAAGGGATGATCATCGCCGACGGACGGCGCGGCCACGAGATCGACACGCGCGGCAGCAACAACACCGCGAGCACGCTGCGCACCACGTCGAATCCTCAGGACGTCTACTCGGAATCGCTGCTCGGCAAGCTGGTGCTGACGCCGACCTCGCGCGACACGATCAAGCTCACCGCGGAAACCGTGCAGCGGCGCATCGGCACGAACGTGCTGTCGGCGATCAATCCGCCGACGACACTCGGCCTCACGACGAGCGACCGCCTCGAGCGCAACCGCTTCAGCATCGACTACGACTTCCACGACGACGCCTTCCGCTGGTTCCAGAACGCGCACGCGCAGTTCTACTACCAGGAAGCGACGCAGGACCAGCTCGCGTTCGAGACGCGCGGCGGCTCGCTGCGCTCCCGCTCGCGCGACAACCATTACGAGGAACGCACGTTCGGCGGCTCGGCGTTCGCGGAAAGCGGCTTCTCGACCGGCCCGTTCGCGCACAAGCTGCTGTATGGCGTCGACGGCAGCCTGTCGCGCGTGAAGAACTATCGCGACGGCACGGTGCCGGGCGTCGGCGAGGCATTCCCGAACAAGGCGTTCCCGGACACCGACTACACGCTGCTCGGCGCGTTCGTGCAGGACCAGATCGGCTACGGGCGGCTGCTCGTCACGCCGGGGCTGCGCTTCGATGCGTACCGGCTGAGCCCGAGCGCGAACGATCCGCTGTTCACCGGCAAGGCGGTGTCGACGAGCGCGCGCGAACTGTCGCCGCGCGTCGCGGTGCTGTACGAGATCACGCCCGCGCTGATTCCGTACGCGCAGTACGCGCACGGCTTCCGCACGCCGACGCCGGACCAGGCCAACAGCAGCTTCTCGAACCCGGTGTTCGGCTACACGTCGATCGGCAATCCCGACCTGAAGCCCGAGACGAGCGACACGTTCGAGGCGGGCCTGCGCGGCAAGGCGGGCACCGGCTACGGCGTCGTGCGCTACAGCGCCGCAGCGTTCACGGGCCGCTATCGCAACTTCATCTCGCGCACCACGATCGCCGGCAGCGGCCGGCCGAACGATCCGTTCGTGTTCCAGTACGTGAACTTCGCCGACGCCCGCATCCACGGCCTCGAAGGCCGCGCGGAATGGATCATGCCGAACGGCATCACGCTGAAGACCGCGCTGGCCTTCACGAAGGGCTCGACGCAGAACAACGGCGCGGCCAGCCAGCCGCTCGATTCGATCAACCCGTTCTCCGCGGTGTTCGGCGTGCGCTACGAGCCCGGCGAGCGCTGGTTCGTGCAGACCGACCTGCTGTTCCAGGCCGCGAAGCGCGACAAGGACATCCCGGCCGGCGCATGCTCGCAGGCCAACAAGCCGTGCTTCGCGCCGCCGTCGTCGTTCGTCGTCGACGTGCGCGGCGGCTACCGCTTCAACAAGCACGTGAGTGCGACGATCGGCATCCGCAACCTGTTCGATCGCAAATACTGGAACTGGTCGGACGTGCGCGGCATCGCGGCCGATTCGCAGGTGCTCGATGCGTACACCGCGCCCGGGCGCACCGTCGCCGTCAGCATGAAGGTCGATTTCTGATGCGTGCCGCCGGCGTTCCCTACCCATCCGTCACATGAAGGAGTCCGACATGATGCAATCCGCCGCTCCCGGTCAACCCGCCGCCCAAGCGCGCACCGCCGCCGCGCTGCGCGACGCGTTCGTCAAGCTCAAGGCCGAGCGCCAGCTGCGCAACCGCGACGCCGCGCAGGCGCTCGGCGTCAGCGAAGGCGAGGCGCTCGCCGCGTTCGTCGGCGAGCACGTCGTGCGGCTCGACGCGCGCTTCCCGGCGATGTTCGAGGAAATGCCGCGGCTCGGCCGCGTGATGGCGCTCACGCGCAACGAGACCGCCGTCCACGAGAAGGACGGCGCATATGCGCAGATGAGCCACGACGGCCCGGTCGGGCTCGCGCTCGGCGACATCGACCTGCGCATCTTCTACCGTCACTGGGCATCCGCGTTCGCGGTCAGCGATGCGACCGCGCACGGCACGCTGAAGAGCCTGCAGTTCTTCGACGCGCACGGCGATGCGATCCACAAGGTCTATCTGCGCGCGCACAGCGATCACGCCGCATACGACGCATTCGTCGAGCGCTGGCGCGCGCCGTCGCAGGAAGCGGGGCTCGCGGTGACGCCGGCCGCGCCGAAGGCGCCCGAGCGCGCGGACAGCGAGATCGACGTCGAGGGCTTTCGCGCGGCGTGGGACGCGATGACCGACACGCACCAGTTCTTCGGCATCACGCAGCGCTTCGGCGTGAGCCGACTGCAGGCGCTGCGGCTCGCCGAGCCGCGGTACGCGTACCCGGTCGGCACGCGTGCGCTGCGTCACGCGCTCGAACGCGCGGCCGGCAGCGGGCAGCCGATCATGGTGTTCGTCGGCAATGCGGGGATGATCCAGATCCATACCGGGCCCGTCGCAAACGTGCGCGAGATGGGCGCGTGGATCAACGTGCTCGATCCGGGCTTCAACCTGCACGTGCGCGAGGACATGATCGCCGCCGCGTGGGTCGTGAAGAAGCCGACGAGCGACGGCATCGTCACGTCGCTCGAGCTGTTCGACCGGCAGGGCGAGCACGTCGCGCTGCTGTTCGGCGAACGCAAGCCGGGCCGGCCGGAACGCGACGACTGGCGGGCGCTGGTGGCGGGCCTGCCGCCGGTGGAGCACGGAGACGCACGGTGAGCCGCGGGCCGCTCAACCGGCAGCGCCGCATCCTGCTCGCGAGCGCGGCGGTCGGTGCGCTCGCGGGCGCGCTGCCGGGCCGGGGGCGCGCGCAGGCGCCGGCGAAGCGCGTCGTCGTGATCGGCGGTGCACTCGCGGAAACGGCGTTCGCGCTCGGCGCCGCCGACGCGCGCGGCTATACGCTCGTCGGCGCCGACACGACCTGCACGTATCCCGACGCCGCGCGCCGGCTGCCGAAGGTCGGCTACCAGCGCGCGCTGTCGGCCGAGGGCCTGCTGTCGCTGCGGCCGGACCTCGTGCTCGCGTCGGCCGAGGCCGGGCCGCCGGCCGCGCTCGCGCAGGTGAAGGGCGCGGGCGTCGCGGTGACGACGTTCCGCGAAGGCCACGACGTCGATTCCGCCCGCGCGAAGATCACGGGCGTCGCGCAAGCGCTCGACGTGCGCGACGCGGGCGCGGCGCTGCTGCAGCGCTTCGACCGCGACTGGCAGGCCGCGCGCGCGACGGTCGCCGCGCAGCCGCCCGGCGGCGCGCAACCGCCGCGCGTGCTGTTCGTGCTCAACCACACCGGCAACCAGGCGCTCGCCGCGGGCCAGCGCACCGCCGCCGACGCGATGATCCGCTACGCGGGCGCGCGCAACGCGATGCAGGGCTTCGATCACTACAAGCCGCTGACGACCGAGGCGCTCGCCGCCGCCGCGCCCGACGTCGTGCTGATCTCCGACGAAGGGCTCGCCGCGGTCGGCGGCCGGGCGGCGCTGCTGGCCGCGCCGGGCTTCGCCGCGACGCCGGCCGGCCGCGCGCGGCGCGTCGTGTCGCTCGACGCACTGCTGCTGCTCGGCTTCGGCCCGCGCCTGCCGCTCGCCCTCACCACGCTGCACCGGCAACTGTCGGATGCGCTCGCCTGATTCCGGATCGTCACGATGCCCGCTCATGCTTCGTCCTTCACCGCACCGACGCGCGCGGCCTCGTCCGGCGCCGCGCGCGTCGGCGCGTCGCGCCGGCTCGCGCCGTTCGCACTGACGGCCCTTGCCGTCCTGGTCGCCGCTGCCGCCGTCGCCTCGCTGTGCGTCGGCGCGTATCGCATCCCGCCGGCCGAACTCTGGGCCGCGCTGACCGGCGACGCCGCTGCGCAACAGGCGCGCGCGGTCCTGCTCGACATCCGCGCGCCGCGCGTCGCGCTCGCGCTGCTGGTCGGCGGCGGGTTCGGCGCGGCGGGCGCCGCGATGCAGGCGCTGTTCCGCAATCCGCTCGCGGACCCGGGGCTCGTCGGGGTATCGAGCGGCGCGGCGCTCGGCGCGACGACGACGATCGTGCTCGGTCCCGCGCTGTTCGCCGCATCGGCCGGCGCCGCCGTGCTCCCTATTGCCGCGTTCGCGGGCGCGCTCGCGGTCGCGGCGCTCGTCTACCGGCTCGCCGCGTCGCGCGGCCGGCTCGCGCTGCCGCTGCTGCTGCTCGCCGGCATCGCGATCAACGCGCTCGCCGGCGCGGCGATCGGGCTGCTCACGTTCGCCGCGAACGATGCACAGCTCCGCACGCTGACGTTCTGGAGCCTCGGCAGCCTCGGCGGCGCGCAATGGCCGGCGCTCGCGGCGGTCACGCCGTGCGTCGCGATCGGCTGCGCGCTGCTCGCGCGCGAGCGCGACGCACTGAACGCGCTGCAGCTCGGCGAAACCGAAGCGCTGCATCTTGGCGTGCCGGTGCAGCGGCTCAAGCGGCGCGTGCTCGTCGCGGTCGCGCTCGCCGTCGGCGCGCTCGTGTCGTGCGCGGGGATCATCGGCTTCATCGGGCTCGTCGCGCCGCATTGCATCCGCCTCGCGTGCGGCCCCGACCAGCGGATCGTGATGCCCGGCGCCGCGCTGCTCGGCGCGCTGCTGACGCTCGCCGCCGATCTCGCGGCGCGCACCGTCGCCGCGCCGGCGGAAATTCCGCTCGGCGTGCTGACCGCGCTGCTCGGCGCGCCGTTCTTTCTCGCGCTGCTGTGGAAAAACCGCGGCGCGCTCGGCGGATGAGCGTGCCGTTTTCCACGCCAGCGCCCCTTCCTTCACGACCATGCTGATCGCCCACCAACTCGAAGTCGCGCGCCGCCGCGCCGTCATCCTTCGCGACCTGTCGCTGTCGATCGAGCCGGGCTATGTCACCGCGCTGCTCGGCCGCAACGGCGCCGGCAAGAGCACGCTGCTGAAGACCTTCGCCGGCGAGCTGAGCGGGCGCGGCGCGCCGGCCGGCGCACGCATGTCCGGCGCCGTCACGCTGAACGGCGAAGCGCTCGCGCACATCGACGCGACCCGGCTCGCGCGCCTGCGCGCCGTGCTGCCGCAGGCGGCACAGCCGGCGTTTCCGTTCAGCGTCGACGAGATCGTGCTGCTCGGCCGCTATCCGCACGCCCGCCGCGGCGGCTCGGCGTCGCGCCGGGATCGCGACATCGCGTGGTGCGCGCTCGAACGCGCGGGCGCCGACATGCTGGTCGGCCGCGACGTCACGACGCTGTCGGGCGGCGAACTCGCGCGCGTGCAGTTCGCGCGCGTGCTCGCGCAGCTGTGGCCCGACGACGGCGACGATGCCGCGCAGCCCCGCTATCTGCTGCTCGACGAACCGACCGCCGCGCTCGATCTCGCGCACCAGCACCGGCTGCTCGAGACCGTGCGCGCGGTCGCGCGCGAATGGCGGCTCGGCGTGCTCGCGATCGTCCACGACCCGAACCTCGCCGCGCGCCACGCGGACCGCATCGCAATGCTGGCCGACGGCACGATCGTCGCGCACGGCGCGCCGCGCGACGTGATGACGCCCGCAAATATCGCGCGCTGCTATGGGTTTGCGGTGAGGATGGTCGAGACCGGCGACGGTGGGCCGCCGGTGATGGTGCCGGCATAGCGCACGCTTACGTCGACGACTGGCTTGCGCCGCCTGTCAACGCTCGACGTCGGCCACGCCGAACGTCCGCATCTTCCAGCCCAGCCGCACCGCGAGCATCCGCATCGCGAAGCCGGCCACGAGCGCGGCCACGGTCGCCACGCCGGCGTCGATGCCCAGGTACTGCATCCCGACATACAGCGCACCCGTGCAGAACGCGACGCTCGCATACAGCTCCTCGCGCAGGATCAGCGGCATTTCGTTGCACAGCAGGTCGCGCAGCATCCCGCCGCACACGCCGGTGATCGCGCCGGCCAGCACGACGATGATCGGCGCGCTGCCGGTCTTTGCGCCGATGTCGCAGCCGATGATCGTGAACGCCGCGAGGCCGACCGCGTCGACCGTGACGAACAGCGTCCTCATCCGCGCGAGACGGCGCGCCGCCCACGACGCAAACGTCGCCGCGGCCAGCGTGATGACGAGATACTCGGGATGTGCGATCCAGCCGAGCGGATAGTGGCCGAGCAGCACGTCGCGCACCGTGCCGCCGCCGAGCGCCGTCACCGCGCCGACGAGCGCGAGGCCGAAGCGGTCCATCCCGCGCCGCATGCCCATCAGCGCCCCCGACATCGCTTCCGCGACGATCGCGATCAGGTACAGCGTATGCATGTCGCGTCGCCTCAATCGTCGGTGCGGAACAGGTCGAGCACGCGCTCGCGCTCGGCCGCGTCGACCGCGGCGGGCATCGCGACGCCCGCCGCCGCGTCATGTCCGGCCACGGCGGACGCGCCCGCCGGCGCAGGCGCGGCCGCGCACGCGAAGTCGCTGCGCACGAACGGCGGCACGTCGGCCGTGCACGCGCCCTGCGTGTATTCCGCGTAGACGAAATCGCCGTCGACCACCGCGACGTCGCGCGGCTGCGCGGCCTCGGCCGGCGCGCGCCCGTCGACCGCCGTCTTCATGTAGTCGAGCCACACCGGCAGCGCGAGCGTCGCGCCGGTCGCGCGCCCCACGCCGCGCGGCGTGTCGTAGCCGAGCCACGCGACCGCGACGACGCCCGACGAATAGCCGGCGAACCACACGTCCTTCGAGCCGTTCGACGTGCCCGTCTTGCCGGCCGCATCGTCGCGGCGCAACGCGAGCGCGCCGCGTCCGGTGCCCGCGCTCACGACGTCGCGCAGCATGCTGTCCATCATGAACGCGTTGCGCGCGGAGATCACGCGCGTGCCGGCCGCGGGCGACGCTTCGTACAGCACGCCGCCGTGCCGCTGCTTCACCGACGCGATCAGGCGCGGCTCCAGCCGCATCCCGCCGTTCGCGAACACCGCGTACGCGCTCGCCAGCTCGAGCGGCGTGACCGCGCCCGACCCGAGCGCGAGCGGCAGCGACGCGGGATTGCGCCGCGCGTCGAAACCGAAGCGCATCGCATGCTGCTGCACGTAATGCGGATCGGCCGCCTGCATCAGGCTCACCGCGACGAGGTTCTTCGAGCGCACGAGGCCGCGCCGCACCGGGATGAAGCCCTCGTAGCGATTGCCGAAATTGCGCGGCCGCCACGGCTGCGCGCCGGTCTCCGCGCGGGTCAGCGTGCGCTGCGCATCGTCGACGAGCACGCCCGGGAAATAGCCTTTCTCCAACGCCGCCGAATAGACGAACGGCTTGAAGCTCGACCCCGGCTGGCGATACGCCTGCAACGCGTGATCGAACCCGTTGCGGGCAAAATCCGCGCCGCCGACCAGCGCGAGCATGTCGCCGCTCGCCGCGTCGAGCGACACGAGCGCGCCTTCGAGCGCGGGCTTCGCGTCGCGCGCCGCCGGCTGGCGCCGCAGCCCGCGCGCGAGCGCCGCTTCGGCCGCGTGCTGGTCGCGCATCGTGATCGTCGTCGTCACGTCGAGGCCGAGCGTGTACGCATCGTCGCGGAAGCGCTCGACCATCATGCGCCGCGCGCGTTCGGCCACATACGGCGCGGCGAGAATGCCCGGCGGCGGCGTGGTCGACAGCGCGAGCGGCGCGTTGACGGCCGCGCGATACGTCGCGTCGTCGAGCCGGCCGAGCGCGTGCATGCGGCCGAGCACGTAGTTGCGGCGCGCGGTCGCGCGCGCGGGATTGACGACCGGATTGAACGCGGACGGCGCCTTCGGCAAGCCGGCCAGCACCGCCGCCTCGCCCGCGCTCAGCGCATCGAGCGGCTTGCCGAAGTACACCGACGCGGCCGCCGCGAAACCATATGCACGCTCGCCGAGGTAGATCTCGTTCATGTACAGCTCGAGCAGCTTGTCCTTGCTGTATTCGCGCTCGAGCTTGTACGCCATCAGGATCTCGGCGAGCTTGCGGCTCAGCACCTTGTCGCGCGTCAGGTAGAAGTTGCGCGCGACCTGCATCGTGATCGTGCTGCCGCCCTGGCCCGGCTGCCCGGTGACGAGGTTCGCGAACGTCGCGCGCGCGAGGCCGCCGAGGTCGACCGCGCCATGCCGGTAGAACTGCGCGTCCTCGGCCGCGAGCAGCGCGTCGCGCATCAGCGGCGGCATGCGTTCGAGCGGCACGAACTCGCGGCGCTCGACGCCGTATTCGGCGAGCAGCTCGCCGTCGCGCGAAAAGACCCGCAGCGGCAGCGCCGGCCGATAGACGGCCAGATGCTCGACGGACGGCAACTGCGTCCAGATGCGATGGATCGTCCACGCGCCGGTGCCCGCGCACGCGACCGTCAGCCCGAGCAGCACGCCGGCGAGCATGCGCCAGACGCGGCGGCGCGGCGGGGCGGGAGGTGGGGAAGCGGTCGTGTCGGTCATGTCGGGCTCCTTCTTCGATGCCGTGAATCCGCGGCGCGCAACCTGTCGCCGCTCGTCGCGAAAGGCGCGCATTGTCGAAGGGATGCCCCGAAACCGGAACATTCTTTAGCCAAAGTTGGGCTGGCTAAATTTTATTTAGGCTGCTCAGGATCGCAAATTTTCGACGAACCAACGCAAAAAGCCCGCCGGCTTGCACCGGCGGGCCCGTTCGGCGATCACGCGTTTCGTTCAGCGCGCCGCGTTCAGCGTCAGGTTCATGTGACGGTTCACGTCCTTGTACAGCAGGTAGCGGAAGCGGCCGGGGCCGCCCGAGTAGCACGCCTGCGGACAGAACGCGCGCAGCCACATGAAATCGCCGGCCTCGACCTCGACCCAGTCCTGGTTCAGGCGATAGACCGCCTTGCCTTCGAGCACGTACAGCCCGTGCTCCATCACGTGCGTTTCCGCGAACGGAATCACGCCGCCCGGCTGGAACGTCACGATGTTCACGTGCATGTCGTGGCGCATGTCGCTCATGTCGACGAAGCGCGTCGTCACCCACGCGCCGTCGGTGCCCGGCATCGGAATCGGCTCGACGTCCTGCTCGTTGGTCACGAACGCTTCCGGCAGCGCAATGCCGTCGACGGCCTGGTAGCGCTTGCGGATCCAGTGGAAGCGCGCGGCGGCGTCGCTGACGTTGTGCAGCGTCCAGTTCGCGCCCGGCGGAATGAACGCGTAGCCGCCCGGCTTCAGCACGTGCTTCGCACCCTGCAGCGTCAGCTCGACTTCCCCTTCGACGACGAACAGCACGGCTTCGGCTTCCTTGTCCTGCTCGGGCTTGTCGCTGCCGCCGCCCGGATTCACTTCGACGATGTACTGCGAGAAGGTCTCGGCGAAGCCCGACAGCGGGCGCGCGATCACCCACAGGCGCGTGTTCGCCCAGAACGGCAGCCAGCTCGTGACGATGTCGCGCATCACGCCCTTCGGAATGACCGCATACGCCTCGGTGAACATCGCGCGATCGGTCAGCAGGTCGGTCTGCGGCGGGTGGCCGCCATGCGGCGCGTAATACGTTGTCTTAGACATAAGCATCCAGGCAATGGGTGGGTCCGTTCCGCGGCGGCGTGACGCCGCTGCCGGGGAAACGTGAAAGCGGCTCGGCTTGCGCTCGCCGGCCCGCACGGCCTTGCGGCGACGCAACGGCGGCGGGCACGGTTGACGATATCGGAGTCGCCCGCGATTCACCAATTAAATGTTGGGATGGATGCCATTCGTTTTCGCACTACCCGCGCGGCGCGCAGCGGCGTACGAAAAACATGCGGGGAATCGGGAAGGCACACGCACGCGGCGTGCGGATCGGGAGAAATTCAGGAGATCGGGTGCAGCGGGGAAACCTGCAGTGCCCGGCGGACGCGGGCGGCGCGCGCCGCCCGGCCGGGTCTCGAGCGTGACCGCCGCGTCCTGCGGCGCGCCGGTCGCGCGCCGCTCACGCCGGCGTGTCACTCGCGGGGACGATCAGTCCCAGTCGCGACGATGATGTTTGTGGTGGTGACGGCGATAGCCGCGATCGTCGTCATACGAGTTGCTGCGCGACAGATTGCCGCCGAGCGCCGCGCCTGCGCCGCCGCCGACGGCCGCGCCGAGGAGGCCGCCCGTGCGGCCGCCCATCGCGTTGCCCGCCGCGGTGCCTGCGCCGCCGCCGAGCGCGCCGCCGATGATCGCGCCGGTGCGCTCGCGACGGTTCGACGTGACCGCGCCGCCTGCGCCGCCGCCGATCGCGCCGCCGATCACCGAGCCGGTGCGGCCGCCGACCGCGCCGCCGACCGCTGCGCCGGCTACCCCGCCGAGCGCGCCGCCAAGCGCGTTGTTCAAATCACTCGCTGCTGCCGGCAGCGCAGTCGCGCCGGCAAGAGCGGCGACGACGAGGGTGGGGGCGATCTTCTTCCACATGCCCGGTTCTTCCTTGTTCGCAATCTGTTTATCGAGGGTTCGCTCTGGTATGACGATTCGCGTCGACCGGCCCGTTCGATGCAGGGTGCGCAGCGTCGGACGAATTCATTTCATTGAGCTTGCGGCGAAGAATAGCATCGGTCCCCGACGCTTGCCCTCTACATTGTGGTAACAAGATGTTTGCGCTTTGGAAACACTCGGCGCACCTGTCGCGGCAAGCCCGGAAACCCGCGCCGGCACTGGCTTGCCCAGAGGTTCCGGCCCTCCGGAATCAGGTGCCGGCCGCGTCGCGCAAACGCAACTCGCGGTCGCGCGCGACGGGCAAAGCGGGTCAGTAGACGCCGGGAATCAGCCGCCAGGTCCGCGCGCAATACGCATCGTACTCGGCCCCGAAATGCGCGCGCAGCAGCGCTTCCTCGGAACGGATGCGCGCGACGAGCGGCGGAATCGTCAGCACGGTCAGCAGCACGCCGACGCCGGCGCGAAACGCCAGCGCCCAGCCGAGCGAATTGACGAGCAGGCCGAGATAGCTCGGATTGCGGATGACGCGATAGATGCCGTCCGTGACCAGCGTATGGCCGGGCTGGATCGCGACCAGCCCGCTGAAGCGGCGGCCCAGCACGAACACGGGCCAGAGGCGCAACGCGCCGCCGGCGATGTACAGCGCGACGCCGGCCCAGCGCAGCGTTTCCCCATCCAGCGTCCAGACATCCAGCCGGTCGGTGAGCGCGGGCAGGTACGCGGCGGCGAAGCCGATCGCGCCGAACGCGGCGAGCACCCAGCGGTTGCCGCGATCCTCGCGCTCGCCGGGGCTCAGGTTGCCGCTGCTGAAGGCCGCGACGACGGTCATGACGATGGTCGCGATCGCGACGACGGTCAGCGCGGGGTGCGAGAAGAACGCGGCGAACCCGCCGCTGCCGAGAACGGCAAGCCCGAGGTAGACGAGCGTGACCGCGACCGACAGGGCCGCGACCTTGGGCGTGAGCGTCATGGCTGTCTCGCTGGGACGAGTGTTTTCCGCAGAAGTATAGGACGGCGGCGTCCCGGCGAGCCTGTGCCTGTTTTGCGGCCGTTTGTGCCCGATTACGGCCGGCGCCGCGTCAGCGGATCCGGAACGAGCCGCCGATACCGATGCTGACCGGCGGCGCGTAATACGCCGGTGCATAGCCGTAGTAGGCCGGCGCGGGCGCATAGCCGTACGGCGGCGCGACGACGCAGCCGGACAGGCCGCCGATCAGCGCGAGCGTGATGAAAAGTCTGGACATGAGGGTTCCCGGTACAGGACGAATGACGCCGTGCGAAGGCTGCGCCGCGGGACGCAATGCGCCCGCTGCGAAAGGCCCGAACAGCAGCCCATATCGTCCGATGAAGCGATGAACCGAGTGTAGCGTCCGCGCGCTTGCGGGACGTTTCGCGCACCGTTACACGTGTTACCCGGGATGACCGCTGAAACACCCGGCGCGCCGGACGCTGCCGCCCTGCTCGCCGCATCGCCTGTCGCGATGCGCGCCCGCGTCAGACGAAGCGTTCGCGAATGCGTTGCGCGATCGATTCGAGGGTCGCCGCGTCGGCGACGTCGCGCGCGTGCAGCTTCAGCGCAACGCCTTCCCAGCGCGGGATCACATGGAAGTGCACGTGCGCGACCGTCTGGCCCGCCGCGCGACCGTTGAACTGGCCGATGAACATGCCGTCCGGCTGCAGCGCATCGCGCACGGCGGCCGCGACGCGCTGCGTCATGCGGATGCACGCGGCCGCGGCATCGGCGGACAGGTCGAAGATTTCCGCCGCGGGCTCCTTCGGGATCACGAGCACGTGACCGTCCGCCTGCGGCATCAGGTCCATGATCACGAGCGTGGCGTCGTCTTCCGCAACCTTGACGCACGGCAGGTCGCCGCGAAGGATTTTTGCGAACGGGTTGTTGGTGTCATAGGCCATGGCAGGTTCCGATAAGCGTGAGTCCGGGATGTCGATCGAGTCCGAACGATTATCGGCCGACCGCCGGACGGATTTCAACCTGTCAGGTTGCGCGCGGCATGCATCGATGCACGCGCAACCTATGCGGCAGACGAAAGGAATAACCGTGTGCGGCAGTGCGTTTACGCACAGCGCCGCTTCGCGCCGCAACGCCGCGCGCGAGCTGGCGCCGGACACCCGTAGACTGCGCAGGCCGGCAGCCCGGATGGTCTTTCACGATCGTCTACCGGAGTCATGCCATGATCCCGCTCCCCTCCTGTCGTTCCCCCGACCCGCCGGCCATCGCCCGCACGTCGCGCGCGATGGCGCGCACGCTACGCCGCGCGGTCTGCGGCGCCGGTCTGGTCGCGCTGTCGTCGGCCTACGCATGGGCCGACGGCGGAACGATCCTGCCGCCGTCGTCCGTCATCGCGTCGACGGTGCCGACGAACGGCGACCTCAACCCGTACGGCATCGCCTTCGTCCCGTCCGGCGTGCCGGCATGGAGCACGCTGAAACCGGGCGACGTCGTCGTGTCGAACTTCAACAACAGCGCGAACCTGCAAGGCACCGGCACGACGATCGTGAAGCTGTCGCCCGACAACTCGCCGACGGTCTTCTTCCAGGGCCAGAACCTGGGCCTCACGACCGCGCTCGCGGTGCTGCGCAACGGCTTCGTGCTGGTCGGCAACGTGCCGACGACGGACGGCCAGCACGTCGTCCCGCCGGGCTCGCTGCTCGTCATCAATCCGCAAGGCAGTCTCGTGACGCAACTCGTCAGCGCGGCCCTGCTCGACGGACCGTGGGACATGACCGTGATCGACCGCGGCCAGCGCGTGACCGCGTTCGTGTCGAACGTGCTGAACGGAACGGTGGCGCGGATCGATCTCATGTTCGACAACAGCGGCGGCGTCACGATGCTGCAGAGCTCGCGCATCATCGCGTCGGGCTACACGTTCCGGACCGATCCCAGCGCGCTGGTCGTCGGCCCGACCGGCCTCGCATACGACGCCAACAATGACATCCTGTATGTCGCGTCCACCGGCGACAACGCCGTGTTCGCGATCCGGAACGCCGCATCGACGAACGGCAACGCCGGCGCCGGACGGCTGATCTACTTCGACAAGAAGCACCTGCATGGCCCGCTCGCGCTGGCGCTCGCGCCGAACGGCCACCTCGTGACCGCCAACGGCGACGCGGTGAACCCCGATCCGCAACAGCCGAGCGAGATCGTCGAGTTCACGGTGGACGGGCAGTTCGTCGCGCAGATGCAGGTCGACATCGTTCCCGGGGCGGCGTTCGGGCTCGCGTTCGGACTGGGCAGCCAGCGCCAGCCGCAGTTCGCTGCCGTCAACGACAACACGAATTCCGCGACCGTCTGGACGCTGCGTCCGAACGGCAACAATCAGCAATAACGCGGTAACCAGGCAAGCCGCCCACGCCAGAATCGGCGGCGGCCCATTCGATCTCAGGCGACGCGCAACCGGGGGCGCGGCCGAGGGACGCGTCGCGCGTCGGCCTGTCTTTCCGTTCCGCCGGGGGAGTCCGCTCGATCCCGGGCCTTGCCGGGGGACGGCGGCATCATGCGCCGCGCCGCGACACGCGCGCGCGATTGCCACCACGCGCCCGAACCTGCGACACTGCCGATTGTGACCCGACGGCAGACAACCCAGCATGACGACACCCTTCAAGCCGCTGCTTCGACGCGCCACCGCGCTCGCGCTGATCGCCGCGCTCGGCTACGCCGGCTACACGCTGTCCCGGCTCGCGCCGATCGCGACCGGCTACGCGGCCAAGACGCTGTGCTCGGGCGTGTTCGTATCGGGCCGCCCGGCGGCGTCGGTGATCGACGTCGACATCACGGCGGGCGTGCATCCGCTGCTCAAGCTGGTCCATCCGTCGGTCGACCCCGCCCGTCATCTGGCGCGCGCCACCTTTGCCGGCTTCGCCGCGCGCGAAGCGGTATTCCGGCCGGCGCTCGGCTGCACGCTCGCGCTCGGGCCGTCGACCGACGCACTGCCCGCCGCGCTGCCCGACCCGGCCCCGCCGCCCGCCGCGCCCGCGGCAGCGCCCGCGCCGGATGACGGCGTGGACGCGCACAAGCTGCAGACGGCGCTCGACCGCGCGTTCGACGAGCCCGATCCCGCGCGGCCGCGGCGCACGCGCGCGGTGGTCGTGCTCCATCGCGGCCGCGTGATCGCCGAGCGCTACGCGCCGGGCTTTTCGGCGGACATGCCGCTGCCCGGCTGGTCGATGACCAAGAGCGTGACCGCCGCGCTGGTCGGCATGCTCGTCGCGCAGCACAAGCTCTCGCCGGACGCATCGGCGCTGCTGCCCGAATGGCGCGACGCCGGCGATCCGCGCGCGCGCATCACGCTCGACGAACTGCTGCGGATGACGAGCGGCCTGCGATTCAACGAAGACTATGACGACCCGCTGTCCGACGTCGCCGTGATGCTGTTCACGCAGCCCGACACCGCGCGCTTCGCGTCGGCCAAGCCGCTCGCGGCGCCGCCGGGCACGCGCTGGCATTATTCGAGCGGCACGAGCGCGATTCTCGCGCGCGTGATGCGCGACGCGCTGGGCGGCACGGAAACCGACTATCTCGCGTTCCCCCAACACGCGCTGTTCGCGCCGCTCGGCATGCGCAATGCGTTCTTCGAGCCGGATGCGTCGGGCACGCTCGCGAGCGCGTCGTTCATGTATGCCAGCGCGCGCGACTGGGCGCAGTTCGGGCAGCTGCTCCTCCAGGACGGCGTGTGGGGCGGCAAGCGCCTGCTGCCCGAAGGCTGGGTGCGCTACATGGCGCGCGCGACGCCGCAAGCGCCGCGCCAGGAATTCGGCGCGCATCTGTGGGTGAAGGTGCCCGAGCCGTTCAACGACCCCGATCCGCATGCGCCGGCGCTGCCGGCGGACGCGTTCCATGCGGTCGGGCACGAAGGCCAGTTCGTGAGCGTGGTGCCGAGCCGGCAACTGGTGATCGTGCGGCTCGGTTTGTCGCGGCCGGAAGCCGCGTGGAATCACGAGGCGTTCGTCGCGCGCGTGCTCGATGCGGTGCCGGCGCGCAGCGAGTGAACGCGGCCGGGCCCGCGCGCCGGGGTGCGCAGGCCGCGGGTCGCGCAGCCTGCCGCTCAGGGATTCTTGCTGCCGCCGTAGGCTTCGAAGCCCGGACGCGCGGCGAGGCGCTCGACATAGCGCGTAATCGCCGGAAAATCCGGATGCTCGAACGGCGTGCCGAACCAGCGGTTCACCGACAGCCCGATCGGAATGTCGGCGAGCGTGAAGCGCTCGCCGGCCACGAACGCGCCGGTCGCGTCGAGTTGCGCGTTCAGCACGCGCATGTGCTTCGTCCAGTCCGCGATCGACTTTGCAATGGCGTCCGGGTCCTGATGATCGGGCGACTTTCTCACGAGGCCCTGAAACGCGAAGACCCACGAACGGTTCAGGTCCGAGGCCTGCCAGTCGATCCATTGATCGATCCGTGCGCGGGCCCGCGGTTCGGCCGGATAGAGCGCCTCGCCGCCGTAGCGGTTCGCGAGGTAGCGGATGATCGTGTTGGATTCCCAGAGCACGAAATCATCGTCCTTGATGACCGGCACGAGGCCGTGCGGATTCAGCGCGAGGTAGGCCGGATCGTCGGTCGAACGAAAGCCGGAACCCCAGTCTTCGCGTTCGAACGGCAGGTCGAGTTCCGCGCACAGCCACAACACCTTGCGCACGTTGATGGACGGGATCTTGCCGAGGATGTGCAGCATGCAGGCTCCTTGTTCCTTTTGAGGTCGGGTACGGCGATTCCGGAATCGTCTGATTATCGCGGATTCTTTTCCATCGAATCCATCGATGATCGCGCTGCAAGCGAAAAAATCAGAAGGCAGGATTCATCGTTTGCACTTCTCGCTCACATCGGCTTCAGCACCATCAGGAAATAGACGGACAGCATCGCGAGAAACGCCGGATAGCCGAGCCGTTCCCAGGCCTTCGCGTAGCGCCAGTACCGGTCCGGCAGTTCGGCGGCGCCGTTCGCATGCGCGAGCTTCGCCATCGCGGCCAGCTCGATCTGCAGCCACACGACCGGCAGCCAGCACGCGCCCGCCAGCAGGTACAGGCCGAGCGATGCGACGAGCCACGGCGTATTCCAAGGCCAGCCGGCCGCGTGCGCGAGCCACAGCCCCGACGCGGGCTGGAAGATCACGGCCGGTGTCGTGAACCACCAGTCGGCGCGCACCACGAGACGCGACACGGCGGCGATCGCCGGCACCGAGCGCGTGCGGTTCGCGAAGAACAGGTAGAACGCGGTGCCGAGCCCCGTGCCGACCAGCAGCACCGACGACACGATATGCAGCGCCTTGACGACGAGATAGGTATTCACGAACGCTCCTCCTCAGCAAACAGGATCAACAGGACGGCGAGAATCGGCACGTTCTTGAGCACGGGGCCGAACGGTTCCGCCAGCAGGCCAGGCATCGCGACCGCGATGACGGCCGAGTACGCGACGATCAGCACGATTTGCGCAGCCCACAGGCGGCGCGACGGCGCGACGACGGTCGCGACGCCGATCACGAAATCGAGCGCGCATGCCGCATAGAGCGCGGCCAGCGCGGAGATTCCGGTCAGGTGCACGTGCGCGAGCAGCGCCAGGCTGTCGCGCAGCGGATGGATGAACGCGCTCGCGATGGCCGTCCAGATCCAGACGATCGCGAGCGAGCCCGTCAGCAGCGGACGCCGCCACGCCGCGAGCGCTTCGTGGCGCAGCGCCACGGCCTGCGCGCCGATGAACGCGCGCAGGCCGCGCGGCGGCCGGCCGAGCGCCGCGCTCGATGCGGCGAGCTCGCCGGTATTGCCGGCGCGCAGCATCGCCCACGTGTCGCGCGTCAGCATCGCGCCCGGCATCCGCCCGGACAGCGCCGCCGCCGCGCCGCACAGCGCCCCCGGCACGCTGACGCGCATTGCAGGCGGAAACCCCATCGCGCGCCGGTAGATCGCGAGCATCTCGCGGTACTCGACTTCGTCCGCGCCGACCACGTCGACGATGCGCTCGCCCGCCGCGGGCCGCTCGATCAGCCGCGCGACGAGCTCGGCCAGATCGTCGACGTGCACGGGCCGCAGCAACTGGCGGCCGCCGGCAGGCAGCACGTGCACCGGCAGGCTCGCGAGCATCCGGAAATAGCGCGCGGATGCGCCCGTCGCGCCGTACACGAGCGCCGGCCGCACGATCCGGAAATCGATCGGCAGCGTCTGCAGGTACGCGTCGGCGGCGAGCTTGCTCGCGAAATACGCGGTGTCGCCGCGCTCGACGCCCAGCGCGGAAATCTGGACGATCCGCCGGACGCCGGCGCCGCAGCACGCATCGAACAGCGCGCACGGCGCCGCACGGTGCACGGCGTCGAGCGTCACGCCGCGCCGCCCGGTCAGCATGCCGACCGCATTGACCACCGCATCGATCCCGTCGAGCCGCGCGCGCCAGTGTTCGGGCCGCACGTCGCGCGCATAGTCGATCGCGATCTCCCCGGGGCCCGCCGCCCGACGCCCGGCATGCACGCCGCGCACGACGCGATGGCCGCCGGCCTCGAGACGCGCACACAGCGCACGCCCGATGAATCCGTTCGCCCCGCAAACCAGGATATTCATGCCGATGCCTCCATCGCGTGCGCTGACCACATCGCTTTCATCCTCTACCTACAGTTATTTCTGTACAAACAGAAATTCACACTTCAAAAAAAGCGGGCTGCGCGCCCGCTCCGGCTTACTTCGACGACGGCTTGCGCCTGACGGTCTGGCTGATCTTCGCGCCGATGCCGAGCGCCTTCATCAACGTGTCCGGCTTGAGCCGCAGCATTTCGTCCGACCACGTCGTCAGCGTTTCGACGAACTGCAGTGTGTCGCGCAGGCGCTGCTCGGTCTCGCGGCTTTCGTCGGCGAGCTCCGGGCTCGTCAGGCAATCGCGCAGCACCGTGAGCGTCGGCTCGATCTCGCGCTGGCGACGCCCTTCGACGATCAGCTTGAACAGCTCCCAGATGTCGGTCGACGTCTCGAAGTGATCGCGCCGGTCGCCCATCACGTGCACCACCTTCGCGAGCCGCCACGCCTGCAGTTCCTTCAGGCTCGTGCTGACGTTCGAGCGCGCGACGTTGAGCGTCTCCGCGATCTCGTCCGCGGCAACCGGCCGGCCGAGCAGGTACAGCAGCGCGTGAATCTGCGCGACGGTGCGGTTGACGCCCCAGCGGGAGCCCATTTCGCCCCAGTGGAGGATGAATCGTTCGGCAATCGGTGTGAGTTCCATGTCGCGAAATTTAGGCGTTTCAGTTATTTCTGTCAAGAGAGAAATATCCGGCGGCGGGCCGGCGGGTTTTGGGGGAGCGCTTGCCGCGTCGGCCGCCGCTTCCTTTACAATGCGCGAACTTCGCCGTTTCCAGGCTTTCCGCTTTTACACAAGAGGGTTCCATGATCATCAAACCGCGCGTGCGTGGCTTCATCTGCGTGACGACTCATCCCGTCGGCTGCGAAGCCAACGTCAAGGAACAGATCGACTATGTGACTTCGCATGGCCCGATTGCCGGCGGCCCGAAAAAGGTGCTCGTGATCGGCGCATCGACCGGCTACGGCCTCGCCGCTCGCATCACGGCCGCGTTCGGCTCGGGCGCGGACACGCTCGGCGTGTTCTTCGAGCGCGCCGGCAGCGAAACGAAGCCCGGCACGGCCGGCTGGTACAACAGCGCGGCATTCGAGAAGTTCGCGGCCGCGAAGGGCCTGTATGCGCGCAGCATCAACGGCGACGCGTTCTCCGACGCGGTCAAGCAGGTCACGATCGACACCATCAAGCGCGACCTCGGCAAGGTCGACCTCGTCGTCTACAGCCTCGCCGCGCCGCGCCGCACGCATCCGAAGACGGGCGAGACGATCAGCTCGACGCTCAAGCCGATCGGCAAGGCGGTCAGCTTCCGCGGCCTCGACACCGACAAGGAAGTGATCCGCGAAACCGTGCTCGAGCCGGCGACGCAGGAAGAAATCGACGGCACTGTCGCGGTGATGGGCGGCGAGGACTGGCAGATGTGGATCGACGCGCTGCGCGAAGCCGGCGTGCTGGCCGACGGCGCGAAGACCACCGCGTTCACGTACCTCGGCGAGCAGATCACGCACGACATCTACTGGAACGGCTCGATCGGCGCCGCGAAGAAGGATCTCGACAAGAAGGTGCTCGCGATCCGCGACACGCTCTCCCCGACCGGCGGCGATGCGCGCGTGTCGGTGCTGAAGGCGGTCGTCACGCAGGCGAGCTCGGCGATCCCGATGATGCCGCTCTACCTGTCGCTGCTGTTCAAGGTCATGAAGGAACAGGGCACGCACGAGGGCTGCATCGAGCAGGTCTACGGGCTGCTCAAGGACAGCCTGTACGGCGCGACGCCGCACGTGGACGACGAAGGCCGCCTGCGCGCGGACTACAAGGAGCTCGATCCGCAGGTGCAGGCGAAGGTCGTCGCGCTGTGGGACCAGGTCACGAACGAGAACCTGTACGAGCTGACCGATTTCGCCGGCTACAAGACGGAGTTCCTGCGCCTGTTCGGCTTCGCGATCGCCGGCGTCGACTACGACGCGGACGTGAACCCGGACGTGCAGATTCCCGGCATCATCGAAGTGTCGGCCTGAGCCCCAGGCCGCATCACGCCCGTCGCACGCCGCGTGGCGCACGACGGGCCGCTTGACGCGCGGCGCGCTCAGCGCGCCGCGCCGTCCTCCAGATAGACGCCCGCCGACGTCACCGCACGTCGCGCGCCGCGTCCCAGAGATCGCGTGCGCCCAGCGACGCGTGCCACGCGTCGAACTGCGCGCGCCAGGATTCCAGCGGCTCGCCGAGCGAATGGCGCGGGTCGCCGCTCAGCGAGTACGCCATCCCTTCGATCAGCCATCTCGGCCGGGTGGCGACGGCCAAGTTGCCGAGCACTTCGGCCTGCCGGAAATGGATCAGTTCGTGCGCGAGATAGAAGCTTCGCCAGCCGCGCGGCGCGACCACCACACCGACATTCCCGACCGCTTCCGCCGCGCGCCGCCCGAGGCCGAACGCGTCGGCGCACGCTGGCGTCGCGCAGAACACCACGCGCGGCGCGGCGTGAAACTGGCCGGTGACGGCCGCCGCGCGCGCATAGCCGTCGCCGTACAGTTGCCGGGCTTCGCCGAGCTTTGACGCATCGTCGGTGCAGATGTCCGCGTCCGGGCACGTGACGCCCGGAATCAGCGCGGGCACGACGACGCGCAGCGGTTTCATGAACGCGAATGCCGCGATCGGGAGTGCGATCAGGAGACCGGTGACGGCGACGATGAGGTGTTTGCGTTTCATGGCGATGGGCGAAGGGGCGTCAACCTGACGACAGGTTTCAAGCGGACGGAGAAGCAAGACGGTACACCATCACGACGCACGCTGGACGATCAGGCGACGCACGCGCTTGCCGGAAGACCGGTTGGTTGCTTCCGTGTCTGAAACGACGGTCGCATTGCACATCGCTGCGGTGTTCCGGTATCGGCGGCACCATGCACGGCCGATGCGTTCGACGATGGCGCTGGCGCGGCAAGCGGAGCAGATCGCGGCCAGAGCAATGGCAGGCATGCCTCCCTGAGCGGCACGTTGGCGATCGACGCCTGGCGATTCGCGCGGCCCTGTCCTATATTTAGCCGCATGGCTAACCTTGATGCAGGCGTCAGCGACGTGTTCCGTGCGCTGTCGGAAGCGAACCAGTGGATCGCCGCGCAATGCGCGAGATAGGAAACGCGGTCCGACCGCATGGCCGAATTCGTCGAACGCCAACCTGCAGAGGAGCAAGCCGATGTCACCCGAACCCGCTGAACCCGCTGACACTCGCGACCTGGTCATCACCCGCGTCCTGCACGCGCCGCGCGCAGCGTTGTGGCGCGCGTGGACCGATCCCGAACTGCTGAAGGCGTGGTGGTGCCCGAAACCCTGGACCACCGAGGTGCGCGCGTTCGACCTGCGGCCGGGCGGCGCATTCCACACGTTCATGCGCGGCCCCGACGGCGGCACCAGCGACAACCCGGGCTGCTTCCTCGAGATCGCACCCGAAGCGCGCATCGTGTTCACGTCGATGCTCACCGGCGGCTGGCGGCCGCATACGCCGTGGCTCGGGTTCACCGCGATCGTCACGCTGAGCGACGACGCCGCGGGATGCCGCTACGAAGCCCGCGTGATGCATCCCGATGCCGCGACGCGCGACCGGCACGAGCAGCTCGGCTTCTTCGAAGGCTGGAATATCTGCATCACGCAGCTCGACGAACTGGCGGGCACGCTGCGCTGACGGCACGCGCGGCGTTCGATCGAACGTCCTTCCGGAGGGAGCGCCATGGCTCGCCTGAACTCGACCCGCGTCAGCCGGCATCTGAACGCGCCCCGCGCGAAGGTGTATCGCGCACTGCTCGATCCGCACGCGATCGAGCAGTGGAAAGCGCCCGACGGCATGACCTGCCGCGTGGATGCGTTCGATGCGCGCGAAGGCGGCGCGTTCCGCATCACGCTGACCTACGACGCACCGACCGGCGCCGGCAAGACGACCGCTCGCACCGACTCCTATCACGGCCGCTTCGTGACCCTTGTGCCGAATGAACTCGTCGTCGAGGTCGACGCATTCGAAACCGACGATCCCGCGCTGCGCGGCGCGATGACGATCACGATCACGCTGTCCGACGACGCCGGCGGCACGCGCATCGACGCGGTCCACGACGGCCTGCCGCCCGGCGTGCCGGCCGCCGACAACGAGACGGGCTGGCGCATGGCGCTGGCGAAGCTCGCGGCGCTGGTCGAGACCGGTTGAAGGTTGACGGTCGAACGCCGCGCGCCGCCGAGGATGCGCGAAACCCGCCCGCATGCGACACTGGACAGCATCCGCGACCGCCTCGACACGCCGTGCCTTCGTGCATTCGCGCCGCCGTCACCGGCGGCCGCCCCCCGCACACGCCTTGGAGAGCACCGCGATGAACACCGCGACCACCGCAACGTGGTATTTCGATTTCGTTTCGCCGTTCGCCTATCTGCAGCTGGAACAGTTCGAGCGCCTGCCGCCGACGCTGGCCATCGAACCGCGCCCGATCGTGCTCGGCGCGCTGCTCGCGCACTGGGGCCAAAAGGCGCCCGCCGAGATCGCGGCGAAGCGCGTCTTCACCTATCGTCACGCGCAGTATCGCGCCGACAAGCTCGGCATCCCGTTCCAGATGCCGCCCGCGCATCCGTTCAATCCGATCCGCCCGCTGCGGCTCGCGATCGCGATGGGCGGCTCGCTCGACGTGATCCGGCGCATCTTCCGCCATATCTGGTGCGACGGACATGACGTCGCGTCGCCGGAAGGCTTCGCCGCGCTGTGCGACGCCGTCGGCTTCCCCGAAGGCGTGAGCGCCGTCGATGCGCAGGACGTGAAGGACGCGCTGCGCGCGCATACCGACCACGCGATCGCGCACGGCGTGTTCGGCGTGCCGACCTTCGAATGGGATGGCGAACTGTTCTGGGGCGAGGATGCGACCGCGATGTTCGTCGATTGCGTCGCGTCGCGCGCGTGGCTCGATTCGCCCGAAGTGCGCCGCATCAGCGCGCTGCCGGACGGCATCCGGCGCGGTTGAGCCTGCGGGCCGGATGCGCTTCGCGACGTCCGCCCGATTCCGCCGCGCGCCGGCCAATCCCGCGCCGCAATTGTCATCCACAAGACAACTTCCGCCCGCCGCGCCGCCTACACTCGCGGCATCACAACCCGGGAGGAGACGCCGATGCGCTACGAGAACAAGGTGAGACCGGTCGACGACGCGCTGTCGCACGTGCGATCCGGCAGCCGCCTGATGCTCGGCGAATTCGTCGGCGCGGGCGAAGCCGCCGTCTGCATCGACGCGTTGCTGCGCCGCGACGTGAACGGACTGACGCTGATCGCCAACACGCCCGGCCTGCGCGGCGGCTTCCTCAAGGCGCGGCTGTTCGCGTCCGGCCAGCTCGCGGAATTCATCGGCACGCACGTCGGTACGACCGATGAGTCGACGCACGCGTACCTGACCGACGCGGTGCGCGTGACGGAGTTCTTCCCGATGGGCACCTGGGCCGAGAAGGTGCGCGCCGGCGCGATGGGCCTGGGCGGCGTGCTCGTGCCGGTCGGCGTCGGCATCCTCGACCAGCCGGGCATGTTCCCCGCCCTCGATGCGCCGAAGCGGAAGATCGAGATCGACGGCCGCACGTGCTTCGTCGAGCCGCCGCTCACCGCGGACGTGTCGATCATCAAGGGCTGGCGCGCCGACACGTTCGGCAACGTCGAGTTTCGCGGCACGTCGCTGCAGAACCAGCGCGACATCGCGATGGCGGGCCGCTACACGATCGTCGAAGTCAACGAGATCGTCGAGGTCGGCGCGATTCCGCCCGAGCGGGTCGGTTGTCCGGGCGTGTTCGTCGATGCGGTCGTGCAGGGGCTGACGCTCGACGAACAGCACGCGCTGTACCGCCGGCAATGGACGAAGCTCGGCCGGCTGCCGTGCGCCGACGACGCAACGCACGCCTGATCGACACGCCCCCGCACACGCCATGAAGGAGACCGCCATGCCCGCCCCCGCGCTGCCCACGCATCCGAAACAACGCATCGCCGCCCGCTGCGCGCAGGAATTGCGCGCGGGCGAAGTCGTCAACCTGGGGCTCGGCATCCCCACGCTGACCGCGAACTATCTCGACGCCGACGCCGGCGTGATCTTCCATACCGAGAACGGCGCGTTCGGCTTCGGCGGCCGGCCGTC
Organism: Burkholderia sp. MSHR3999; assembly: GCF_000833595.1. Lineage (NCBI taxonomy): Bacteria > Pseudomonadati > Pseudomonadota > Betaproteobacteria > Burkholderiales > Burkholderiaceae > Burkholderia > Burkholderia sp. MSHR3999. The sequence continues at coordinate 268,874 of NZ_JRFO01000002.1, read as the reverse complement.
GCTCGACGCGCTCGACAGCGACGTCACCAACGCCGGCTGCGAGCCGATCACGTTGCCGCCCGGCGCGGCGCTGATGGATCTCGCGACGTCGCTCGGCGCGATGCGCAACGGCTACATCGACGTCACGATCCTCGGCGCGCTGCAGGTCGACGCGCAGGGCAACCTCGCGAACTGGGCGTGCCGGCGCGACGGCAAATGGTGGCCCGGGATCGGCGGCGCGATGGACCTGTGCCACGGCACGCGCAAGGTGATCGCCGCGCTCCAGCACACCGACAAGCACGGCCGCCCGAAGATCCTGCCGCGCTGCACACTGCCGCTCACCGGCAGCGGCTGCGTGAAGGTGATCGTCACCGAGCATGCGGTGTTCGACGTGACGGACGACGGCCTGGTGCTGCGCGAAATCCTGTCGCATGCAACACTGGAGGACATCCGCGCCATGACCGGCGCGCCGTTCACGCTGGCGCCGACGCTGCACGCGCAGGCCGCGCCGGCAACCCCGGAAGGACTCGCGCGATGAGCCCCGAGCAAACCGCCACCTGGTATTTCGATTTCGGTTCGCCGTTCGCCTATCTGCAGCTCGAGCAGTTCGACCGGCTGCCGCGGACGCTGACCATCGAGCCGCGCCCGATCGTGCTCGGTGCGCTGCTGAAGCACTGCGGGCAAAAAGGCCCCACCGAGATCGCCGCCAAGCGCGGGTTCATCTACCGCTACGCGCATTACCGCGCCGGGCAGCTCGGCATCGCATACCGGATGCCGCCCGCGCATCCGTTCAATCCGATCAAGCCGCTGCGGCTCGCCATCGCGATGGGCGGCTCGCTCGATGCGATCCGGCGCATCTTCCGCCATATCTGGCGCGACGGGCATGACGTCGCGTCGCCGGAAGGCTTTGCCGCGCTGTGCGACGCCGTCGGCTACCCCGAAGGCGTGAGCGCCGTCGATGCGCAGGACGTGAAGGACGCGCTGCGCGCGCATACCGACCACGCGATCGCGCACGGCGTGTTCGGCGTGCCGACGTTCGAACTCGACGGCAACCTGTTCTGGGGCGAGGATTCGACCGCGATGTTCGTCGATTGCGTCGCGTCGCGCGCGTGGCTCGATTCGCCCGAAGTGCGCCGCATCAGCGCGCTGCCAGACGGCATCCGGCGTGACTGAGCCGCCCGTCCCCGGCGCCGGCCCCGCGCGCCCCGGCATCAGCCGCGCGCGGCTCGCGCATATCGCCGCGTGGTCGATCGAGCTGCCCGACGACGAGGCGGAGCGCGCCTGCGCGGGCATCGTCGAGAAGACGTTCGCGCGCGGCGCGTGCATCTGCCCGAAAAACACCGTGCTCGAAAGCTGGACCGGCGTCGTGACCGGCCTGATCAAGATCGGCACGGTGTCGCCGGAAGGGCGCAGCGTCACGTTCACCGGCGTGCCGGCCGGCGGCTGGTTCGGCGAGGGCACCGTGCTGAAGAACGAGCCTCGCCGCTACGACATCGTCGCGCTGCGCGATACGCGCATGGCCTTCATGGAACGGCCGACCTTCATGTGGCTCGTCGAGCACAGCGTCGCGTTCAACCGCTTCCTGGTCCGTCAGCTCAACGAACGGCTGTCGCATTTCATGGCGCTGCTCGAATACGACCGGCTGCTCGATGCGACGCCGCGGCTCGCGCGCTGCCTCGCGTCGCTGTTCAATCCGGTGCTGTATCCGGGCGGCGGCGATCATCTCGACATCACGCAGGAAGAGCTCGGCCTGCTGTCCGGCATCACGCGGCAGGTCGCGAACCAGTCGCTGAAGACGCTGCAGAAGGAAGGGCTCGTGCGGCTCGAATACGGCGGGATCACCGTCGTCGATCTCGCGCGCTTGCGTTGCTACGGCGCGTGATGCGCGCCGGGCGCGTTACCCGTCGTGCCCTTCGACCAGCCCCGGCACCGCCTCCCGCATCAGCGCGGCGAACCGCACGAGCCGCGACGGATAGAACTGCGCATACGGATAGGTCAGGTAAACCGGCAGCGGCGCAGCCTCCCATTGCGGCGCGAGGTGCACGAGGCGCCCGTGCGCCAGGTCGTCCGCCAGCAGCCACGACGAGCCGACGCACGCGCCGATGCCCAGCAGCGCGGCGCTGCGCAGCGCATACAGGTTCGCGGTGCTGATGCGCGGCCGGATCGCGATGCGCCGCGTCTCGCCCGTGACCGCATGCGTGAGCGCCAGTTCGTTGCGATAGTAAGTGCTCAGCGACAGCCACGGCAGCGCGGCGAGCGCGTCGGGCTCGGCCGGCACGGGGGCGCCGTTCAGCACCGACGGCGCGGCGACCACGAAGCGCGGCACCTTCGACAGCCGGATCGCGACGACGCCCGGATCGGTCGGCTCGCCGACCTGGATCGCGCAGTCGATGCCGCTGCCGATGAAATCCCGCACCTCGTCCTGCAGCAGCCACTCCACCGACACGCGCGGATAGTCGCGCAGGAACCCCGCCAGCGGCCCGACGAAGCGCTCCTGCCCGAACGCGTGCGGCACCGCGACCCGCAGCAGCCCCTCGGGCTCCTCCTGCGCGCCGCGCAGGTCGGCTTCGAACGCCGCCCAGCTCGCCAGCAGCTCCTTCGCGCGCTTGAAGCAGCGCTCGCCGTCGACGGTCAGCCGCATCGTGTGCGTCGTGCGCTGCAGCAGCCGCACGCCGAGCGAGCGCTCGAGCGCCTGCAGCCGGCGGCTGATCGTCGGCTGGGTCGTGTTCAGTTGCGCGGCGGCGGCCGACAGGCTGCCCGATTCGACTATGCGCACGAAGGTTTCCATCAGCTCGAAGCGATAGCCGGCGCCCTCCACCGGAACCGTGCGGTGACGCGCAGACCCGCCAGCAGCGGCCTTGACAGGGGATTTCTCTTTCATACGCGGAACGTATAACAAATCTGCGCCGCACGCTACTACCGTCGCCCGCGCCGCGCCGGCACACTCGCGTCCATTCCTTCACCCGACACAGGATGCCGATCATGTCCACCCCGACGAACCTCGACGCCGCGGCCCGCGCGCCGCTTGCCCCGCCGCACGCGGCCACCGCCGCCACGCCGCTCGACGGCCGCCTCGTGCTGCTGCTCGCCGCCGCGGCCGGCCTCGCGGTCGCCCCGCTCTACTACAGCCAGCCGATGCTCGGCGTGCTCGGGCCCGATCTCGGCGCGTCCGAGCGCGCGGTCGGCCTCGTGCCGACGCTGACGCAGCTCGGCTATGCGCTCGGCATCCTGCTGCTCGCGCCGCTCGGCGACCGGTTCGACCGCCGCCGCGTGATCGTGACCAAGGCGGCCGCGCTGGTCGGCGCGCTGCTGCTGGCCGCGGCCGCGCCGTCGATCGGCCTGCTGCTGGCCGCGAGCTTCGCGATCGGCCTGTCCGCGACGATGGCGCAGGACGTCGTGCCGGCGGCGGCCACGCTCGCGCACGACGCGCATCGCGGCCGCACGGTCGGCACCGTGATGACCGGCCTGCTGATGGGCATCCTGCTGTCGCGGGTGGTCAGCGGCTTCGTCGCCGAGAACCTCGGCTGGCGCACGATGTTCGTGATCGCCGCCGCGAGCGTCGCGGCGATCGGCGTCGTGGCCGCGCGCGGCCTGCCGCGCTTCGAACCGACGACGCGCCTGCCGTATCGTGCGCTGATGGGCTCGCTCGGCGAGCTGTGGCGCCGCCATCCCGCGCTGCGGCGCGCGGCGCTGGCGCAAGGCCTGCTGTCGGTCGGCTTCAGCGCGTTCTGGTCGACGCTCGCGGTGATGCTGCACGGCGCGCCGTTCCATCTCGGCAGCGCGGCAGCCGGCGCATTCGGCCTCGCAGGCGCGGCCGGCGCACTGGCCGCGCCGGTCGCCGGCCGGCTCGCCGACCGTCATGGGCCGGAGCGGATCACGCGGCTCGGCATCGGCATCGCCACGCTGTCGTTCGCGGTCATGGGGCTCGCGCCGCTGCTGTCGGCGCACGCGCAGCTCGCACTGCTCGCGGCGGGCACGATCGGCTTCGACCTCGGCGTGCAGGCGACGCTGATCGCGCACCAGTCGATCGTGTACCGCATCGATCCCGCGTCGCGCAGCCGCCTCAACGCGGTGCTGTTCGTCGGCATGTTCATCGGCATGGCGGCCGGCGCCGCGATCGGCAGCCAACTGCTCGCGCAGTTCGGCTGGACCGCGGTGCTCGCGCTCGCCGTCGCGGCGTCGCTCGCGGCATTCGTCACGCGGATCTGGCGGCGCTGACGCGGCACATTGCGCACCGGGCGGGCACGCGTGTCGTGCCCGCCCTTTTTTTCGTGCGACTGCCCCGATGCGCGCGTGCGATGCTGCGATGCAATGCGCAGACCAATCGGTTCAATTTTTTTTCCAGTTCACCGAAATATTTTTCAGAATTCCGCATCCGGCCCCTTTGTCGAAAGGCCTGTTTCATCAGGGGATTCCCGGTATTTTTTCGCATTTTCTTCGCAATTCCGGGTGGACATACTTGCCACCCCGTGGCGCTTGCGCCGAGAACTGCCGAACATGAACAGCTTCGATACCGCCATCCAGCTCTACCTCACCCGGATCACGCTCAGCCCGCTGCTGAATCATGCGATCCGCGTCGTCGCCGGCCTGTACACGTTCAAGGGCTTCGTGCTCGTTCCCGTGCTGTGCTGGCTGTGGTTCCAGCCGGGCCCGCACAGCGAGCGGCGGCGGGAGATGATCGTCGCGACGATCGCGAGCGGCCTCGTCGCGCTCGCGGCCGGCCGACTGCTCGCGAAGACCCTGCCGTTCCGCCTGCGGCCGATCTACAACCCGGAACTGCACCTGCACTTTCCGTCCTCGGAACTGCGCGCGGCGACGCTGCAGACGTGGAGTTCGTTTCCGAGCGACCACGCGATGCTGTGGATGGCGATCTCGGCCGGCATCTTCCTGATGTCGCGCCGCGTCGGCGTGCTCGCGCTGCTGTATACGATCGTGTTCATCTGCGTGCCGCGCGCGTATCTCGGCTTTCACTATCCGACCGACCTGCTGGCGGGCGCCGCGATCGGCGTCGCGATCACGTGGCTGATGACGCGCGACGCGATCCGCGCGCACTATGCGCCGCCGGTGCTGCGGCTGATCGGGCGCTTTCCGGCGCCGGCGTACACGCTTGCGTTCCTGCTGTGCTTCGAGCTGATCACGCAGTTCGACGAACTGCTGACGCTCGCGCTGTCGGCCAGGCACACGCTGTAATCGGAGGGCGTCGCGATGCTGCCGCTGCTGCTGTCACGTCGAACCACCGCGCGCTGCCGGCCGCTCGCGCCGGCGTCCCGCGATGCGGCCGCCGGCGCTAAAGCCGGCCGTTCACGACCGCGCGCCCGTCGGCGCGCCAGCGCAGCATGCCGCCGCCGAGATTCGCGATCGCGTCGAACCCCGCCTGCCGCAGGATCACGGTCGCCTGCGCGGACCGTCCGCCCGCGCGGCACACGGTCACGATCGGCCGGTCGCGCCTGAGCTCGGCCGCGCGCGCGGCCAGTTCTCCGAGCGGAATCGGCGTCGCGTCCGGAATGTGCCCGAGCGGCCCGGTGAATTCGGCGGGCTCGCGCACGTCGACGACCTGCACCGCGTTCAGATGATCTTCCAGCCACTGCGGATCGATTTCCCAGAAGCCGGCGAACGTATAGACGAGCGGCGCCCAGCCGGGCTCGTCCTGGCGCTCCGGCGCGCCCGCCGCGATCCCGCATTTCAGGTTCGCGGGCACCGCGACGTCGATCTGGCGCGGGTGCGGCAGCCCGAGGTTCGTCATGTAGCCGGCGAAATCGTCCTCGCTGAGATCGCCGCCGAGACGCGGATTGAAGCGCCGCTCCTCGCCGACGCTCGTCACGCTCAGCCCGCGGTAGTCGTGCGCCGGGTACAGCAGGCAGCTTTCCGGCAGCGTGAAGAGCCGGCCGTGCACCGCGCGATACATCGCGCGCGGGTCGCCCTGCTGGAAATCGGTGCGGCCGGTGCCGCGGATCAGCAGGCAATCGCCGGTGAACGCCATCGATTCGTCGTCGAGCACGAGGCTGATGCAGCCGTTCGTGTGGCCCGGCGTCGCGCGCACGGTCAGGTAGCGCCCGCCGAACGCACAATGGTCGCCGTCGCGCAGATAGCGGTCCGCGCCCGCCGCGCCGCTCGCCGCGGAAATGGCGATGGCGCTGCCGGTGCGCTGCTTCAGCAGCCACGCGCCCGTCACGTGATCGGCGTGCACGTGCGTGTCGATCGTCGCGCCGAGCCGCAGGCCGAGTTCGTCGATCAGCGCCGCATCGCGGCGCACCTGCTCGAACACCGGATCGATCAGCACCGCTTCCCGGGACGCGCGATCGGCCAGCAGGTACGTATAGGTAGACGATTGTTGATCGAAGAGTTGCCGGAAGATCATCACGATGTCGCTCCGCCTCCTGCCCTGCCGCCTTTCCCGGCGTCGCGCGCCGCGCCGCCCCCGCCCACGCGGTCGGCCGCCACGCGGGGCGAGCCGATCCGCATCCCGTCATGCCGTCAACGCGGCTGCGTGACGTACCGCAGATACGGCTTCAGGGTCCTGAAGCCCTGCGGGTATTTCTTCTTCGCGTCGTCGTCCGACACCGACGTCGGGATGATGACGTCGTCGCCCGGCTTCCAGTTCACCGGCGTCGCGACCGTGTGCTGCGCATTCAGCTGCAGCGAATCGAGCAGCCGCAACACCTCGTCGAAATTGCGCCCCGCGCTCATCGGGTAGACCAGCATCGCCTTGACCTTCTTGTCCGGCCCGATGATGAACACCGAGCGCACCGTCGCGTTGTCGACCGCGGTGCGCGGCCCGCCGCTCGCGTTCGGGTGGATCATGTCGTACAGCTTCGCGACCACCAGGTTGTCGTCGCCGATCATCGGATAGTTGATCGCGTGCCCCTGCGTCTCCTCGATGTCCTTCACCCACCGCTGGTGATCGCTGACGGGGTCGACCGAGAGCCCGATGATCTTCGTGTTGCGCTTGTCGAATTCCGGCTTGAGCCCGGCCATGTAGCCGAGTTCGGTCGTGCACACCGGCGTGAAATCCTTCGGATGCGAGAACAGGATCGCCCAGTGGTCGCCGATCCACTCGTGAAAGCGGATCGTGCCCTCGGTGGTCTCGGCCGTGAAATCGGGCGCTTCTTCTCCTAGTCGAATCGACATTTCGTCCTCCATGAAATGGAACCCTCGAAATCCTCATGACGCGCGCGGGACGCAGGCAGGCACGCGCCGCGTCCCGCGCGCGCTTATAGCGTAGGTCAAATTGCGCGCGTCACGGGCGGCGCCGCGCAGCGCGCGGCCGCAAAGTGTCCGATCCCGCATGCGAGCGCCGCGGCGCCGAACCGCCGCGTTGCGCCGCCTATACTTTTTTCATCGATTCCCCGAACGTGACGCACGCGCCGCGTCGCGGCGCACCGGCGGTCGCGCAACGGCCCGGCCGGGCCCCCTTCCTGCAAGGAGAACATCATGCCTCGCCGCTATATCGATTGCCGCGAGTTTCCCAGTGCGACGCACTGCTCGGTCGCGATCTCCGCCGATTCCGACAGCGAACTGCTGGAGGCCGCGGTTCAGCACGCGGTCGCGGTGCACCAGCACGCCGACACGCCCGAGCTGCGCACGCAACTGCGGACGCTGTTCCGCGACGGCACGCCGCCCGCCGAAACACCCCGGCAGCCATGACCGGCGCACGCGCTTGACCCCGCCGCCCCTGCGTCGGCCGCTACCTCCCCCGCATCGCCTTCCCTTCGCCCCCGCCGCGCCGGCGTCCCCGCCGGCCGGCGCGGTCATCGCCGGCCCGCGCATCCGCACCTCCGTTCCCCGCGTCGATCACGCGTGAAACGTTTTTCCGGCGTTGCAGCGTGGCGCGCGCGTCAGGAAAACAAATTCGCCCATCGAATCATCACGTTAGTACCCATGGCACAGCGTTCGCTTACAACAGGAAGCAGGTTCGCATGTGCGCGACATCGGCGCGCGCACGCCGGCGCGGTCGCGCCCACAGGAACACGGCGGCGTCGCCGACGCCGCGCCGGAACAGGCCGCTGCCCTGTCCGCGCGTTCCGTTTCGTTGAACCTGACACGTCCCGTGAGCGCCGATCGGCGCCGGCACGCCAGCCAAGCCGGCGGACGGGAAGTCAATTTTGCAACGTCTCGAACGACGCCAGTCGCTTCAGGAGGACACCATGAAAGTGCGAGGAAAGAACGAATCGCTGCGCGTGTGGCGCGCGGTGCTGACCGGTCTTTGCGCGAGCGCCGTCGCGTTCGCCGCGCTCAGCTCGCCGGCAGCGTTTGCCGCCGGCAAGGGGCCACGCCACATCGGTCACGGCTCCCTGCCCGTGAAAGGAAGCATCCCCGCCAAGTTCCCGAAGCTTCCGACCGGCCCGCATCCGAGCGAGGCGAAGAGCAAGGTCACCCCGAAACCACTGTAGGCATCGCGCTGAAGTCGTTGTCGGGAAAGGTTTCATCCATTCGATCACTGAGGCGAGAGGTATGCCATGAGTGCGATACGAACGTTGTTCCGATCCTCCGGGCCAATCGCGCGCGGGCTGGCCGCGGCCGGGCTCTGCGCCGCGGCGCAGGTCGTCCACGCCGTCCCGGCGGACGCGCAAATCGACCTGAAGGTGCTGGTGCTCGCCAGCCAGCAGGCCGGCAACTCGCCCGAGCTGCAGGCGACGCAGTCGATCCTCGACCGGCTGGGCGTGCCGTACTCGATCTACAACTACGACACCAACAATCCGACGCTGCCGCCGCTCGAAGCCGGCGACCACGCGATGTACCAGGGCATCATCATGCCGATCAGCGACGCCCGCTACATGAACCCGTTCTCCGGCGGCGCGCTCGCGACCACGCTCGCGCGCTACCAGTTCAAGTACAACGTGCGGCTCGCGAGCGTCTACACGTGGCCGGGCGATACCGGCTGCATGCAGTACGTCGGCTTCCGGGATACGTCGTCGTCACCGCTCGACACGACGCTGACGGCCACCGGCAAGACGCTGTTCCCGTACATGAACGCCGGTACGAGCACGACCAATCCGCTGACGGTGCAGAACGCGTGGACGTACTTCATGTCGCCCGCGAGCCCGCTGCCGGCCGGCACGACCACGACGACGCAGATCCAGGCCACGGCGTCGAACGGCACCACCTATTCGGTCGCATCGACCTGCCTGTTCGGCAACACGACGCCGCTCGCGGGCGACAGCACGTCGCGCGAGATCATGGCGGTGTCGTTCGACAACAACCCGTACCTGATGCATTCGATGACGCTGTCATACGGCCTCGTCAACTGGGTCACGCGCGGGCTGTTCGTCGGCGTGCGGCACGTGTACATGGATCCGCAGGTCGACGATCTCGGCATCCCGGACGAGATCTACCCGTATGCGCAGTCGGACTCCACGGGCAACTGGTACGACGTGAGGACCGGCCAGACGACCAGCACGAGCCCCCCCGGCCAGTGCCCGCTCGGCAACCCCGTCGGCTCGACGGACCCGAACACGGGCACGACCGCGTGCGAATACCGGATGATCGGCGCCGACTTCGACAACACGATGGGCTGGCAGGACAACGCCAACGCCAACACCGCCAACGCGGGCGCGCTGAAGTTCACGATGGCGTTCAACGGATCGGGCTTCGGCACCGCTTATGGCGGCCAAGGGTTCTACCCGACGACGGGCACCGACACGCTGTCGGTCGAGACGAACGCGAACGAGTTCGAGTTCAAGTGGATCACGCATACGTACGACCACATACTGCTCGATCCGCCGTTCACGACGTCGGCCTCGCAGGTCACGACCGAATTGCAGAACAACGACAACGTCGCGCAGACGTTCGGCTTCGAGCGCTACAACAGGACCGTGATCGTCACGCCGGAAATCTCCGGGCTCTACAACGCGACGACGCTCGGCGCGCTGCGGCAGTTCGGGATCACGGTGCTCGTGTCCGATTCGTCGAAACCGACGCCGCCGGTCGGCACGCCCGGCTGCCCGACCAACAACAACGGCGTCGCGTGGCCGCTGCCGCCGTACAACGCGGGCAAGGTCAACTGCGTGAACCCGAACATCTTCGAGATCCCGCGCTATGCGACCGCGCTGTTCTACAACGTGTCGCAGCCGGCGGAATGGGTCGCCGAATACAACTACTTCTACGGCGCGAACGGGATCGATCCGACGCGGTGGGGCACCGACCAGACCTATCCGCAAGTGCTCGACCACGTGTCCGACACGCTGGTGTCCTACCTGCTCACGTATGACCTGCGGCCGCTGATGTTCCACCAGTCGAACCTGCGGATGTACAGCGGCACGAGCTTCCTGCTCGGCGACCTGCTGAACGCGGTGCTGACGAAGTACAACAAGTACTACAAGGGCCTGCCGATCCGCAGCCCGTACCTGTCCGACGCCGGCACGCTCGCGAAGCAGCGGCTCGTGTTCAACTCGTCGAACGTGGCCGCCACGCTGAAGCCCGGCGTGTCGATCACGCTCAGCGCATCGCGCAGCGACGGACAATCGGTCGTGGTGCCGGTCACCGGCGTCACGTTCGGCACCGTGCACGAAACGTACGGCGGCCAGAGCAATTCCACGATCACGCTGCTCCCGTCGACCAGCTATACGACGCAGATCACGCCGGCGCCCGCGTGGCAATAGCCTGCCAGGCATACCGTTTCACGGAGGACGCCCGCCGCAAGGCGGGCGTTTTTTATCCACAGCCTGAGCACCGACCTGCGTCATGGGACCACTCGCAAATCTGTGAAACAATCCCGCTTCCCCTTTCAACCAGAATCCGGCGACTCAGCCAAGGAGCCGATCGATGATCACCTCGGGAAGCCGTCACTGCGGCAACATCTCCTTCGCGCTCGACTGGCGCGACGCCGCGCCTCGCATCACCGCGCGTTCGTGTGCCTGTTCGTTTTGCCGCAAGCATGGCAGCGCCTGGACTTCCTGTCCGGTCGGCGCGCTCGAAATCACCGTGAAGGACCCGGCGCAGGTCAGCGACTATGCGTTCGGCACGCGCACGGCTCGATATCACGTGTGCCGCGCGTGCGGCATCGTGCCGGTCGTGACGAGCGAAGTGGACGGCCGGCTCTACGGGGTCGTCAAAGTCAACACGTTCGATGGGGTCGACGCCGCGCGCGTCGAGCGGGCCGCGGCCGCGTCCTTCGATGGGGAGGGCACGGATGAGCGGCTCGCGCGCCGCAAGCGCAACTGGATACCGGACGTCGTGTTCCGCGAATGTCGCTGACGATCGATCCGAAGCAGGCCGCCGCGCTGCTGGCCGTCGCCGACACCGGCAGCTTCGAGCAGGCGGCGCTGCGCCTGCACGTGACCGCGTCCGCCGTCACGCAGCGGGTGCGCGCGCTGGAGGCGAGCCTCGGCACGCCGCTCGTGCTTCGCACGCGGCCGTGCCGGCCGACCGTCGCCGGGCAGCGCGTGCTGCAGCACCTGCGCCGCGTCGCGCTGTTGCAGGCCGACCTGCAGAGCGCGCTCGCGGTCGAGCGCGAATCGCCGATCTCCGTCACGATCGCGCTCAATTCCGACAGCCTCGGCACCTGGTTCCTGCCCGCGCTGACGTCGGTGCTCGCCGGCGAGCGCATCCTGTTCGAGCTGATCGTCGAGGACCAGGACCATACGTTCGCGCTGCTCGAAAGCGGGATGGCGGTCGGCTGCGTGACGACCGAGCCGAAGCCGATGCGCGGCTGCGTCGCGACGCCGCTCGGCACGATGCGCTACCGGCTGCTCGCCGCGTCCGCGTTCGCCGCGCGCTGGTTCCCGCGCGGCCTCAATCGCGCGAGCGCGCGCCGCGCGCCGGTCGTCGCGTATTCGCGGCGCGACACGCTGCAATCGTCGTTTCTGGAAGAAAAGTTCGGGCTGCCCGTCGGCGCATACCCGTGCCACTACGTGCCGGGCACGCACGCGCATTTCGCGGCGGTAAAGCACGGGCTCGGCTATGCGATGGTGCCGGCGCCGCTGCTCGGCGACACGCCGCTCGACGCGCAGGGCCTCGTCGATCTCGCGCCCGCGCATCCGACCGACGTCACGCTGTACTGGCACGCGTGGACCGTGCAGTCGCCGGCGATGGCGTCGTTGTCCGCGCGCGTCGTCGAAGCGGCGCGGCGGCTGCTCGCGCCGCTCGCGCGCTGATCGCCCGGACGACGCGCCGCCGCCGCCCGGTTACGCGCGCCGCCGCGCGAAATACGCGCCGACCGCGGCGACGAACGTATCGACGTCGTCGCGCGACACGTCGCAGTGCGTGACGAAACGCGACGCATACAGCATCTGCGTGAGAATCCCGCGTTCCTTGAGCCACGCTTCGAGCGGCGCGCAATCGGCCTCGGGAAACTGCGCGAACACCATGTTCGTCGCGTGGGACAGCACCTTCACCTCGTCGATGCGCGCGAGCCCCGCGGCAAGGCGCGCGGCGTTCTCGTGATCGTCCGCGAGCCGCTCGACGTTGTGCTCGAGCGCATACAGGCACGCGGCCGCGAGCAGCCCCGACTGCCGCATCGCGCCGCCGAGCATCTTGCGCCAGCGCGCTGCGCGCTCGATCAGCGGCCGGCTGCCGACCAGCACCGAGCCGACCGGCGCGCCGAGCCCCTTCGAGAAGCAGATCGACACCGTGTCGAACGGCGCGCACAGGTCCGCGATCGCGCGGCCCGACGCGACGGCCGCGTTGCACACGCGCGCGCCGTCGAGGTGCGTGGACAGCCCGCGGCTGCGCGCCACCGCGGCGGCCTCTTCCGCATAGCCGGCCGGCAGCACGCGGCCGCCGATCGTGTTTTCGAGCGCGAGCAGCCGCGAGCGTGCGAAGTGGTCGTCGAGCGGCTTGATCGCGGCGACGATCCTGTCGATCGGCAGCGTGCCGTCGGGCGCGTTCTCGATCGGCTGCGGCTGGATGCTGCCGAGCACCGCCGCGCCGCCGCCTTCGTATTTGTAGGTGTGCGCCTGCTGGCCGACGATGTATTCGTCGCCGCGTTCGCAATGCGCCATCATCGCGGCGAGATTGCTCTGCGTGCCGCTCGGCAGGTACAGGCCCGCCTCCTTGCCCGCGCGCTCGGCCGTCACGGCCTGCAGGCGCTTGACGGTCGGGTCGTCGCCCCACACGTCGTCGCCGACTTCGGCGGCTGTCATTGCGGCCAGCATCGCGGGGCTGGGGCGCGTCACGGTATCGCTGCGTAGATCGATCATCGGTGGTCCCTGAGTGAACGCGGGCCGGCACGGGCGTGCCCGAGCCGGCCTGCCGAAAGGAGACTCAGAGTGTACGCAATTCGCCGGGCGGCTGCCGACGCACTTGTCCGATGATGGGCGTCGAGGTGTTGTACTTCAACCTCTCGATCGATAATGATGCAATATTTTCTTCATCATCGGGACCTCGAAGTATCGATACACAAACGACGCGCATGTGACCGACAATATAAGTGCGACGGCAATAAGCGCACTCCCTTCCGGCAGACTGAATTTTTTCCCGGATACCAGATTCAGGAAGAAAAACAGCACCAAGAAATGAACCATATAGAATGCATACGAGATCTCCCCCAGCCATACGGAGGTCTCCCCGCTCAGCACGGTTTTCCTGGCCTCCAAATCGTCACGAGCAATCGAGACGATCAATAAACTGACGGGAATAATGTAAACAACGCTCATGCCGAACTGGAACGGGATAAACATTGCCACGATATACGTCACCAAAAGCAACGCGAGCGATGCGGCTTTCGAAAGCGAGGGCGCTCGCCCATGTATCAGCAACCGAGCGGCAAACATCCCCGCAACGAATTCGAACAGGCGCGGAGGAGGAAATATATACGACGCCCAAAACTGTCGCTGCGAGATTTGGAACGCCCCCATCATGTGATTCGGCTCGACCCAAAGGTAAATACAAGTCTGCACGAGCAGGGATGCCGCCACCGCGGTTACCAATCCCAGCAAGTCGAACTTTTCGGGTATTAGCTTCATCCCCTTGTACAACACCGGGAACAGCATATAAAAAAAGGCTTCGATGCAAAGCGACCAGCTTGGCCGGTTTGCCACGAAAAAATATTTGACGTCATTCACCCATGTATTCACCAACAGCAGGTTTGACGACCACAGCTTGTATTCCCCCACACTCACCGCGCCAACGACGAATGCAAGCACCCAGGTCAGACAGTGAGTCGGATAAATCTTCGCGAAGCGTCGCAGGTAAAAGTCGCCAACGGTGTCATTATCCTTGGCAGACCACACCATAATGAACCCGCTGAGTATGAAGAAATACGAAACCCCCAGCCAGCCCGCTTTGCTTACAATAGCGGCAAACACGCGCTGAGTGGTCGGGTCCGCATACGGAGCGAGGTCGCTGGGCAAAGAGGCGTGAAACAAAAAGACCAAGAATGCAGCCCAAAATCTACTACCTGTGAGCGAGGGCAGTTTCGGGCGAGTTGGCGGCCTGACAGCCGTTATCGATCGATCGACCTCCAATTCGCCGAGATCGCTGCACACAACGCCGACATCCATTTCCCTGGTAATTGCCGAACTCATCCTATTCCTCCGCTACCGTGCATTAAATTTTCGTACTCTGGTAAGAAACATATACACACAGATTGCTTTCACGCCGCTACCTGCCGGTCGGGGCACGAAGCGAGAGCAGAGTGCCGAATCGTTGGCCGAACGCGTCGTACCCGAAGACAGCACCTTGCCGCCACTGATCTTCGTGCCGGAGCATGGCCCAGCCACGAACGGAAATGCTTGACGCTGGCAAAGCGGCCCAGGTCCGGGCCGATCGCGGATAGCAACGTCATCATGCGGTACCCACGGCCGGGCGACCGTCGGTACCACGCTTTCAGGATGGAGCCGGATCAAGACACGTCGTTCAGGCGACGCGAATCCGGATTTTCAGTCTGCAATACAAACCCACCGACTTTAGTCGGTGGTTGTCTGGTTACTCGGCGTAAGTAAGCTCATATCCTGATTTGTATTTGCCGACCCGACCGAATCCCTGCTCCCCCAAATGCATGCCGCCGACCAGGAGTCGGTCCGAGCTGACCATGTCGAGCAAGCGCGCGCGTGTCGCCGCCGCCAACGGCGCATCCTTGTCGAACGCGATCGAAACATCCGGCCTGAGCAGCTGAATGTTCGGGAAATGAACAATGTCTCCCCAAATAAGCAGATTATCTTTGCTGCCTTCGATCCTGTATCCAGTGTGGCCCGGCGTGTGGCCTCCCAACGGAGTCGAAAAGATTCCGGGAAGCGCTTCCTCTTCGTCGATCAGCCGAATATTTCGCCGATACTTTTTGAACACGTCCCTCGCAAAGCGAAAATTTCCTTTTGCGCGCTCGCTTGCCTCGCTCAGGTTTTTATCGTCTTCCAGGTAATTGAACTCCTCGCTGCTTATCACCAGCTCCGCATTCGTGAATATCGGCTCGCCGTCAGGGGCCAGCAATCCGCCAATGTGGTCGGGATGAGCATGAGTGAGCAGAACCGCGTCAATGCCGCCAGGCTCGATGCCCAGCGCGGCCAGATTGGTTACGAGCTGGCCTCCCCAACCCTTGATCCCACCGGCGCCGCTGTCGATAAGGATGTTCTTGCCATTCCGACGCACCAGGAACGTATTTATATGGATAGCGGTCGGATCTTTCACTCCCGCATCACATTGAATTTTCTCGGCTTCGACCGCATGGATATTCAAGAGCAACCCGAAGTCGGCCTGAAGATAGCCATCGCTGACAGCCGTAACCGATACGTCGCCGAGATCTCTGGTCGGGAAAGTCGCGGACATATTTTCCTCCTCAGTTCTTCGCATGAATGCTGTCATTCTCGTAGGAGAAGCACCGAATTCGCGCTGCCACTCCCGTCTTCGCCCTAATCAACAAGTCAACCCCATCCACGAAGTCACTCAGCACCGGCGCCGTGCGGAATACCTCTTTTCTCAGTTTCACCTCGATATATATCGGCGCCCCGAATCCAATCTCCGCATACACGTAACATACGTGAACGTTGCTCTCCTTTGCCTTCAGGACCTCCATGCACAGATCCTTGAAAGAGGACGACAGCCCTGAAGCAACGTCGGATTTCAGACGATTACTTTCGGATATGAAGACAGTGATGTTTGGCATCTTGCATCAATCCCTTGCGCATGCGCTCGGTCACAAATAATTTTTCTACGCCTCTTTGACGGTCGCCATCCGGATGCTTCTGATGACATCCGGATTCACGACCGTCCCGGTATCGGGGGCGCCTCGGCGAAGTTTGTCGATCAACTCCATTCCGCTCGTTACTTTTCCGACCGCGGTATATCTCCGGTCTAAAAACGCAGCTTCCGAGAATGTAATAAAAAACTGATGGCACGCACTGTGCGGATTCCGCGATCGAGCCATTCCAACGGTTCCCCGCTCGAACGCGAGGCTATTGAATTCCGCAGCCAGCTTCGGCAACGACACAAAATCCACGTCGCTTTTTTTCCGAGGGTCGCCCGTCTGTGCCATAAACCCATCTACGACACGATGAAACGGCACGCCATCATAGAATTTCGCACGCACCAGCGATCTGATGCGATTCACGTGATTGGGCGCCAGGTCGGGATACAGCTTAATGGTCACCAGCCCGGTAGCGAGCGTCATTTCAATACGGTCATCCGCCCTTTCCGTCCAATCGTATGACATGGGAAGCGCTGCACCAGCATACAGCCCCAAGGTTCCACCGATAAACGACCGACGATTCATAATGTTCACCCCCTGCTTTCGTCCGCGGCACGGACTTTCTTATTCTCGATAAACGAAATTATTTCGTCGACGAGAACGTCAGGTCGCTCGAAATTCGGCAAATGAGCCGCCCCGGGTATGACGTGCAGCTCTGCATTCCGCTTTTCAGCCAGGCGTTGTGCGTAATCCAGCGGCGTAAGCTTATCTTCGCTCCCCAAAATTACGACGGCCCTCACGCCCGGTATATCCATGGTCGTCAAGTCCGAATTGGCGATGGCCAAAGAGCAACCGGCGAATCCTTCGACGGATGTTCGACGAAGCATCTGCCTCATGCCGTCCGCATCGGGAGAGTGGACAAATCCCGGCGTAACCCAACGGTTGAGAATTTCCCATTCCAGATGTTCGATCCCGTGATTGAATACGTCTTCCGCTCGTGCGCGCCAAATCGCCGGTGGAGCGGCATTGACGAGAGCCGTATCGATAATGATCATTCCACGGACCCGCTTAGGTGCCTTGAACGCGATCCATTGCGCTATCGTTCCTCCGATCGACACCCCCGCAACGTAGAAATCCTTTATCCGAAGCTGATCCAGGACCGCCAATACGTCATTCGCGAGATCCGACATTGAAAACGGCTCGGCGTCAACCGCGCTTAATCCGTGGCCCCTGATGTCCAGTCGAACGACGCGATAACGTTGTGTCAAACGCGCCATTTGCGGATCCCAAAGATGCAGGTCTGTTCCAAGGGAGTGGAGGAGCACCAGCGTGGGCGCGTCAGGCGCCCCCTGCAGGTCGACGTGCTGAGTCAATTTAAGTGGCCGAATAAACATTTAGCACCCCTTCATCCTCATTTTGCCGCTTACATTATCGTCGGCCGCCACATGATGTGACACCCAATCCGGCACCCCCATCAGCCATTGGCACTCGGGAGTTCCGCCCACAAAGACATAGGCTTCCGAAAGCCCTCGGCGATGTCCATCTCGTTGCAAAGCCCATATCCGTCTCATCAGTCGGACGGAGATGATCGCTTTTATTGATCGCAACGCGCCTTTGGCTACCAAGCCAACATTTCGAGAATATCGAGATACGTACCTGACCGCTAACAGATAATTTCGATGTCGCTATCGATATCGTCGATGCCGGAAGCGGCACCGCCGTTGGCGCGGTATCGTCCGGCTGTCGTAAAGGCCGACGAATATCCCATGACGCGACGACGTCGCGCTGGAATGCACTCGACGCACAAAACCGCCTCGAACAATTGAATCCGCTAATAGGGCGCTGGGCAGCTTAACCAAGGCCGGCAAGCGGATTTGCGAACGTATCGACAAGTACGTTGAGCGCGATGGCCTTCCCGTCGGTGTCCTGCCCGTCGGTCGGGACGTCGACCTTCACGTACTCTCCTTCCGGCAGTGCACGGAGCCGTCAGGATCCGGTACTGCCCGCTTCCTGCTGCGACGCTTGTGCAACGCCGACTTCGCCTGCGCTCCAGCCGCCGCCGAGCGCCTTGGCCAGGTACGCCACGAGCGCGGCGCGCTGGCCGCGGATCTGAACCTCCTGGCGCTCGCTGGTCAGCAGTTGCTGCTGCGCGCTGATCACGTCGATATACGCGGTCAGGCCGCCCGCGTAGCGGTCCTTTGCGAGGCCGGCCAACGTGCGCGCGCTGGCACTCGCGGCTGCGGCCTGTTGCAGGGCGCCGTCGAGCACGGAAAGCCCCGTGACCGCATTCTGCACTTCCTGGAACGCGGTCAATACGGTCTGCCGGTAGTTCGCCTGGGCTGCGGCGTAATTGGCCTTCGCGTAAGCGACGCCGGCCGCGAGCCGGCCGCCTTCGAACAACGGCTGGCTCAGGGACGCGCCGACCGACCAGAGCAGACTCGACGCGGTGAACAAGCTGCCGAAGCGGGTGGCGTCCCAGCCGATGCCGGGCGAGAGCGTCAGGTCGGGGAAATACGCAGCGCGCGCGACCCCGATCCGCGCGTTGGCGGCGGCCATGGCTCGCTCGGCCGATGCGACGTCGGGCCGGCGCTGCAACAGGTCGCTCGGCAGTCCGGCAGGCAGGCGCGGCGCTTTGAGGGTCTCGACCTTGGGGGCGATCGAGAACGACGGCGCCGGCGTGCCGACCAAGGTTGCGATGGCATGTTCGTACAACGCGCGCTGGTTCAGGAGCAATTGCGCCTGTGTGCGGGTGGCGTCGAGCTGGGCTTTTTGCTGCTGCAGTTCGAGCCCGGATGCCGCGCCGAGCTCGTGCTGCGCCGTAACGAAATCGAGCGCTTTCTGTTGCAGCGCGACGGAACGGTTCAGCACGTCGAGTTCCGCGTCGGTCTCGCGCAGCGCCAGGTATTGCGTGGCGAGATCGGCGCTCATCACGAGGCGCGCATTGGCGAGGTCGTCCTGGGCCTGCTCGGTGCTGGCCCGCGCCGCCTCGACGGTACGCCGCACCTTGCCGAACAGGTCGAGCTCGTAACTCACGGCGGCGCCGATCCGGACGTCGTTCTGGACGGTCGACGCGTTCGGCGTGTTGTAGTTCGTGAGCGGCCGGTCCGCGGAAATCTTGTAGCGCGAGGCGCCGGCCGCCAGGTCGACGCTCGGCAGTTCGGCCGACGCGACCGACGCGAGCGTGGCGCGCGCGGCGTGGTAGCGGGCCGCGACGATCTGCACGGTCTCGTTGCCGGCCAACGCGCGGGTTTCCAGATCGTCGAGCAGCGGATCGTCGAACGCTTTCCACCAGTCCGGCGCAAGCGACGCATGCGACGGCGCCGCCGGGCGCCAATATGCGTCGGCCGGGTCGACCTGCCAGGTCGCGGGAGACGCGACCGGCGGCCGTTGATAATTCGGGCCGACCGTGCAGCCTGCGAGCACGATCAGGCCACCGGCAAGGATGGCCGCCTTGATCGGCTGGCAACCCGCATGCACGCGCAACAGAAGGGACGCACTCACGCACGGCCTCCTGAAGCAAGCGCGGCAACGTGCGCGGCGGACGCGCCTGTCGCAGGAGCGGCGGGGGCTTCGACATTCACCTTGTCGCCCGCGGCCAGCCCGTCGCTCGGATCGAGCACGACGCGGTCGCCGGGGTTCACGCCGGTGCCGATTTCGAGGGTCTTGCCGAGCGTGCGCGCGATCGTGACCGGCTGCAGGCGCACCCGCCCGTTCGCATCGACCACCGCGACGCTCGCTCCCTCGGAGCGGAACAGCAGCGTATTGGACGGAAGCGTCAGCCGCGCGGCGCTGGCCATCGGCAGGCTGGCGGTCACGTAGGCGCCCGGCATCAGTTTGCCGTCGGCGTTCGGCAGCGTGATTTCGATCTGCAGTGTGCGCGTGACGATGTCGATGGCCTGCGCCGTGTGCGTGACGACGCCGTCGAAGGTCTGTCCAGCCAGTTCGGGCTGGGTCACGCTGACGTGTTGGCCGAGCGCAACCTGCTGCGCGTACGTCTGCGGTACCTGTACATAAAGGCGCAATTTATCGGCCTGGACGACGGTGAACAGCGCACGGCCCGTGCCGCTGTTGCCGGCATTGACGAGATCGCCGACATCGACGTTGCGCTGGGTCACGATGCCGTTCACCGGCGCGATGATGTTCTGGAAGCCTTTCAGTTCGCTCAGGCGCTTGACGTTGGCGTCGGCCGCGGCGAGGTTGGCGAGATTCTGGTTGTAGGCGCCCTGGCGGTCGTCCAGCTCCTGCTGCGAGACGGCATCGCGCGTGCGCAGCTGCTGCGCGCGGTTGTACGAGGTTCGCGCCAGCGCCAGCGCGGCGGAGGCCTGCTGCCGCTGGGCCTGTGCCTGCGTCAGCTCGTGGTCGAGTTCGGGCGTGTCGAGTTCGGCGAGTACCTCGCCTTGCTTCACCTGCGCGCCGATGTCGGCGTTCCAGCGCCGCACGTAGCCGCTGGCGCGCGCGTAGATCGGTGCTTCCACGTAGCCGCGCAAGGTGCCGGGCAGTTCCAGGTGGCCGCCGTTGGCCGCGAGGCTGGGTTCGACCACGCGCACGTAGACCTGCTGGTTTTGCGTCACGAGCTGATCGAGATGGCGCGCATTGAGCCGATTGGCGACGACCGAGCGGGCCGCGAGCAGGACCAGCACGACGGCGAACCCGACGAGCGCGAGGCGGGCCCGCCTGGCGACCCGTGTGCGCGACGGCAGATCGAGCCCGGCTTGGTCGGTACGTATGCCAACGGAACTGTGATGTTTGTCTTCCATGTGCTCAACCAGGATTCGAATGGATCAATGGATCAATCAATGCGTATCGGAACCCGCGCCGCCGGAGGGCTGCTGCCGCGCGCGCCGTCGCGCGAGGCGCTGATGCACGCCGGCGAAGACGAGCGGGACGAACAGCAGCGTGGAGGCGGTCGCGAACAGCAGGCCGCCGATCACCGCGCGGCCGAGCGGGGCATTCTGCTCGGCGCCTTCGCCGAGGCCCAGCGCCATCGGCACCATGCCGATGATCATCGCGAGCGCGGTCATCAGCACCGGCCGGATCCGCGTGGCGCCGGCCTCCAGCGCGGCCGCGAGCGGCGTTGCGCCGGCCTCGAGCCGCTGGCGCGCGAACGCCACCACGAGAATGCTGTTGGCGGTGGCCACGCCCATCGTCATGATCGCGCCGGTCAGGGCCGGCACGCTCAGGTGCGTGCCGGTCACGAACAGCATCCAGGCGATGCCGGCGAGCGCGGCGGGCATCGCGCTGATGATGATCAGCGGATCGAGCCACGACTGGAAATTCACGACGATCAGCAGGTAGACCAGCACGATCGCCATCGCCACGCCCGCACCGAGTCCGATGTACGAGCTGCGCATGGTTTCGGTCTGACCGCGCAGGGCCAGTTGCGTGCCGCGCGGCAGTGCGGGTTTGGCCTGCGCGATGATGTCGTCGATGCGCGAGGCGACCGAGCCCAGATCGCGGTTCTCGACGCTGACGTAGAGATCGACCACGGGCCGGATGTTGTAGTGCGAGACGATAGCGGGCTCGGCGCGCTGGCGAACGGTGACGAGGTTGCCGAGCAGCTGGAGCGGCTGACCGGGCTGGCCGTTCGAGATCGGCGTGTTGAGCAGATCGTCCATCGACGCGATCTGGTACTGCGGGGTCTGGATCGTCAGCGGGTATTCCACCCCTGTCTTCGGATTGACCCAGAACGAAGGTGAGGTCTGCGAACTGCCCGACAGGGCGATCAGCATGTCCTGCGCCACGTTCTGCGCGGACATGCCGAGCTGCTGGATCCTGGTGCGGTCCATCTCGGCGGCCAGCGTCGGCGCGTCATTGCGCTGCAGGACATGCACGTCCACCGTGCCGGGGATCGCGCGCACCTGCTTCATCAGGCGGTTGGCGATCTGCATGTCGCTGGCGAGATCGTTGCCTTGCACTTGCAGGTCGATCGCGGCGGGCTGCCCGAAGTTCAGGATCTGCGTGACGATGTCGGACGGCTGGAAGAAAAATTCGACGCCGGGGAAGCGCTGCGGGAGCACTTTGCGCAACGCATCGATATAGCCGCGCGCGGTCGAGCGATCACCCTTGAGCGAGATCATGAATTCGCCGTCGAGCGTGCCGATCGTGCCCGAGTTGCTGTACGCCAGGTTGATGCCGCTGACGGGCAGGCCGAGATTGTCGACGATGGTGTCGAGCTGGTTCGCCGGAATCTGCTGGTGGATCACCTGTTTCACGTGTTCGGCAAGGCGCGCGGTCTCCTCGATCCGGTACCCGGTCGGTGCGCGCATGTGCATGCGGATGTCGCCCGAATCCACGCTCGGGAAAAAGTCCTGGCCGAGCACGAAGACGAGGCCCGTCGACAGCACGCAGAAGCCGAGAAACGCGGCGGCGAACGCCCGGCGCCGCACCAGCAGCATCCCGAGCAGCACGATATAGCCGCCGCGCAGACGCTCGAAGCTCGCGTTGAAGCGCCGGTGCAGCCGGTCGAAGGTCGACTGTCCGCGGTGCTCGAGCGCTTCGGCGTGGCCTTTGAACAGCAGGAGCGCGAGCGTCGGCACCAGCGTGCGCGAGAGCACGTAGGAGGCGAGCATCGCGAACACCACGGCTTCGGCAAGCGGCACGAACAGGTAGCGCGCCACGCCGGTCAGGAAGAACATCGGCACGAACACGATACAGATACAGAGTGTCGAGACCAGCGCCGGCACGGCGATTTCGCCGGCGCCTTCGAGGATCGATTCGTAGAGCGGCGTGCCAAGGTGCAGGTGCCGTTCGATGTTCTCGATCGTCACGGTCGCATCGTCGACCAGGATCCCGACCGCGAGCGCGAGGCCGCCCAGCGTCATGATATTGATGGTCGCGCCGAGGGCCGAGAGCGCGAGCAGGGAGCTGAAGATCGACAGCGGAATCGATATGGCGATGATCAGCGTGCTGCGCCAGTTGCCGAGGAACAGCAGAATCAAGGCGGCCGTCAGCGCGGCGGCGATCAGCGCTTCACGCACCACGCCCTGGATCGCCGCTTCCACGAAGATGGACTGGTCGAACAGTTGCGTGATCTTGAGATCGGCCGGCAGCATGGTCTGCACCGTAGGCAGCAAGGCCTTGAGGTTGTTGACCACCTGCAGGGTGGAGGCGTCGCCGTTCTTGAGAATCGCCATCAGCACGCCGCGCTTGTCGTCCTTGCTCACGACGTTGGTTTGCGGCGAGAAGCCGTCGCGCACGTGCGCGACGTCGCCGAGATAGATGGTCGCGCCGTTTTGCGTACGCACTGGCAGGCGATTGAGGGCCTCGATGGTGTCGGGCGACGCATTGGTGGTGACGGTGAATTCGGACTGGCCGATCTTGGCGGTGCCGGTCGGCAACACCAGATTCTGCGCGTTGACGGCGCTGACGATGGCGGCCGGCGTCAGGCCCTTGGCCTGCATCGCGCGCGTGTCGAGATCGATCGACACCACGCGCGTGCGTCCGCCGGATGGATAGGGCACCTGCGCGCCCGGAATCGTGATCAGCTGCGGCCGCAGGAAGTTCATCGCGACGTCGGCGAGCGACTGCTCGGTCATCGACGCGCTCGACAGGCCGAGCTGGATCACGGGGATGCTCGATGCCGAATAGCTGATGATCAACGGCGGCGTGGTACCGGGCGGCATCTGGCGCACGATGTACTGCGCCACCGAGACGGTCTGCGCGATCGCCGTCTGCACGTTGGCGCCGGGCTGCAGGAATATCTTGATCATGGAAACCCCGGAATAGGTCTGGGATTCCAGATGCTGAATATTGTTGACGGTGGTGGTCAGGGTCCGTTCATGCACCGAGGTGAACCGGTCCGCCATCTCCTTCGCCGACATCCCGGTGTAGTTCCAGATCACGCTGATCACGGGGATATCGACGGACGGCAGTACGTCGGTCGGCGTTTTCAGAATCGCGAGCGGCGTGGCCAGCAGGATCATGATGGCCAGCACGATGAACGTGTAAGGGCGCCTGAGCGCGAGATTGACGATCCACATGAATGGCGGCGAGGGGTATAAGTACCTTCAGGATTCGGAAAATAGCGAGAGATGAGCATGCCGATATCGCACCGGCGAGGGCGAACACATCAGTCACGAAACGTGTACCCGGCTCACCTGACGGACCGCTCGCGAACGCAATGACCACTATCGCCGGCGCCAATCGACTGCTCTGCGGCTTGGGCGGCGGATAGGACGCCTGACTGCCCTTTCTTTCTCTACGCTGGAGAACATGTCTCTCTTTGTAGTGGAAGCTAGGTTATGGTGCGTCGCATCACATCGCCAACGGATAATATCGATACAGGTATCGAAAGTATCGATGACCCAATCAAGGGCTCTGTCGCAATAACGGTGGTCCGGCGACTCGACGGAAAGGCACGCCGTCGAAGCGGCACTCGCGTGGCATGTGCGCCATGGGGTGCGCGCACGATGCACGCCGACCATGCCCGCCGGTGCAGGCGGGCACGGTCAACGAACGTTCAGCGGCCGACCGATGCAGCCGGCCGGCCCGAGCTGGTCTGCTCGCCGGCCGTCGAACCATAGGCCGACGTTCGCGTGCGGTCGGCGGCGACACGTGTCGCCGCCGCCTGCAGGTCCGCCGGGTAGAACGACGCGTCGGCGCTCATGCCCGGTTGATAGCCTGCCTGTTCGTACCGAACCAGATCGTCGACAACCTGCGCGCGCGACAGCGGCTCGCTGGTCTGCGAAAACGCGACCGCCGGTGCGACGAGTGCGATCGAAAGCAGGGCTTTGCTTGTCCACATCATGATGTTCTCTCCTTGTGACTGATTGAAGAAGATGAAACGGCTGGCTCTGTCGCAATAAGGATGGCCGGAGGTGCGGCGCATCAAAATTCTTAGGACGACTTATATCGCCGGCGAGCAAAACAGTTGAGGCATTTGGACGCGCGTCTCAGGTTCGCACCCGCGTCGGCTTCATCGAAACATCACTTCACTTTTTTCCGTCACCTCGCCAGGCCACCTTTGCTGCGACTGAACCCGGCCGCCTGCTCTCCCGCGATCTTGCCGAACACGGCGCCGCGCATCACCGAGGTAGCGCCGGTATAGGTCTGGTAATACAGGCCCGCGACCTCTCCCGCTGCGTAAAGCCCGGCGATGGTTCGACCGTCGCAATCGATGACCTCGGCTCGGCGGTTCGTCTTCACGCCGCCATAGGTGAAGCAGATGCCTGAAATGACGGGATAGGCAGAGAACGGCGGCGTTTCGATGGGCCGCGCCCAGTTTGATTTCCTCGGGAACACGCCGACGGTCGCCAGCCCATCGATCTCCAGCGGCCTGAACTTTCCGGCGGGGCACGCGGCGTTGTAGGCGTCGATGGTCGCGGCGAAGCGCTCGCGAGGAAGCGCCAGCTTGTCGGCGAGCGCCTCGATCGAATCCGCCTGGATCGGCGGCTGATCGGTGCGAATGCTGCGCTCCCAGTTCGGCACGTCGGCGATCGATGCATCGAAGACGCTCCAGGCGATGCCGCCCGGCTGCGCGCCGATGGCGCGAGAAATAGGATCGTAGTGAACGTCGACGGGCCCTGGCGCTTCATCGACGAATCGATCCGCGTGCCGATTGATGAGGATGCCGTATGGAAAATTCATCACGAGCGCCTCCGGCCGCTTCGAGCGGGGATCGAGCGGCTCGGCATGGTACGAGCTGAAATCCCCTGCCGTGGCCGCGCCGATCTCGAGCGCCATGCGAATGCCCTCGCCTCGGTTCTGATAGCCGCCGCGCGCCACCGGCCGCACGTAGCGCGCCACCCTGCCGAGATAGCGCGCAAGCATTTCCGGATTGCCTTCGAAGCCCCCTGAGCACAGCACCACGGCGGAGCTTCTGAACAAGACGTCTCCGTCCTTCCCCGCAGTGGAAAGATGGAACGCTTCGTCGCGCTCTCGCGAAAGCGCGCGCGCGCTCGTCTCGTAGAAGATCTCGACGCCGGCTCGCAGGGCATGCGCGCGCAACGCCTCGATCAACGCCAGCCCCCCTCCGACTGGCATCAATCGGGGCGCGGCCGCCGTGATGAAGTAGGTCGGCAGAAGGTCGAAGCGCACGCCGAACGTCTTGAGCCACTTGACCGTCTCGGGCGCCCTGCCGGCCAGTTCCGCGATCAATTCCGGATCCGGCATGCCGTGCGCTCTCACGAACGGCGGCCTCAGATGATCGGGCTGGACCATCTGCTCGACGATATACGGATCCAGGTGGTCGCCGGCGTTCTCGGCGAGGCGCTCCTCCAGATCCGCGCTGACCTCGTCCTCCGACGCCATGCGGAAGTAAGCCTCCGTCCAGCGCGTATTGCCGCCGAACTCGTCTTCCGTCGCGCGCTCCAGCACCGCGACGCGCGCCCCCGCCGCCGCGGCCGCGACCGCCACGGACAGGCCCGAGATGCCGGCGCCCACCACGGTCACGTCGAACGACCGATGAGATGTTTTAGTCATGATGTCTCCTCCATTGCGCCATCGCCGCTTGAATCTCGATCGACACGGCGGGCGCCGTGTCCGTTATCGATGAAGACGCAGCGTGCTCGCGAGCGACGACAGCGCCGAGATGGCACAGGCCAGCCCGAACACATAGCCGGCGAAATGCAGGCCCGCATGACCGGTCAAGCCGTTCAGGAGCGCGATGATCACCGCAACCAGCGCCGCCCCGATGGATTGCCCGGCCGTCCTGGCGGTCGACAGCACGCCGGAGGCCGTGACGGTCCGATTCGCGGTCACGTTCGAGAACATCTCCTTGTTGTTCGGCGGCAGGAACAGCCCATACCCGATCCCGCACATCGCCACGCGCCACAGGAAATCGACGACGGTGGCGTGCTCCGGCAGCATGGTGAGAGATCCCAGGCCCAGGCAGAAGATCACGACGCCGACCGTGGAGATCTGGGTCGGGTTGAAACGATTCGACAGCCGGCCGGCAATCGGCGCGCAGAACGCGACGGCAATCGGCCACGGCGTGAAGATGAACGCCGATTCGAGTACGGAGTAGGCGTAGACGTGCTGCAACACGAACGGCAGCCCGACGAGCGCCATCCCCTGCGACACGAACATCGTGACGGACGAGACCACCGCGAAGGTATAACGGCGAGACCGGAAAATATCCAATGGCAGGAGCGGGCTCTTCGATCGCGTTTGCGCCTTGATGAACACGCAGAGCAACGCGACGGACGCGGCCCCGCAGAGCAGAACCGTGCGGTCGCTCCATCGTCCGATCTGATCGACGGAGATCGCCATCAGGCCGAACGCCGCGGCCGACGTGACCGCGCCGATCCAGTCGAAGCCTTTCTCCTTGTAGGTATCGGTCCCCAGGGACATGAACGAGAACGCGATGGCGATCGCACCGAGCGGGATGTTGATGTAGAACAGCCATGGCCACGACAGATAGGAAATGATCAGGCCGCCCAACGCGGGGCCGATTGCCGTGCCGACCGCGAACGCCAGCGCATTCAGTCCGAATATCGTTCCCAATGCACTCGGTGGAAAGATCACCCGATAGAGACCCAGCCCGACACTGATCATCACCGCATAGCTCACCCCCTGGATCACTCTCATGGCGACCAGCATGCCAAAGGTCGGGGAGAGGCTGCAACCGAGCGACGACAGCGTAAACAGCACCATGCCTGCCGTGTAGAAGCGCCGCTCCCCGATCCTTGAACCCAGCGAAGCGCAAATCAGCATCGCCGCCGCGCTGGCGACCTGATAGCCGTTGGTCACCCAGATGACAGAGGCCGAATCGACCCGCAATGCCTCCGCAATGGACGGCAACGCGATATTGACGATGGAGCTGTCAAGGGCCGCCATCAAGACGCCGATCAAAATGGCCGCAGCCGCCAGATAGCGCCTCGGTATCTCAAATCCTTGCTCTGCCGCATTGGTCGCCAACGACATACCTGATCTTCCTATATTGACTGCGAATTACGCGCGGGTGCTTTCCGGCTCGACGTTCGGCCCTTCGAGATAGGCCAGCAGTCCCAGCGTCAGGACTTCCTCGGGACGGGCGACGACCGGGAACCGGGGCACGCTCCATTGCCCCTTGCTGCCGTTGATGCGAATGCTCCTCAGAAAGCAGTAGGTCGTCAGCACGTAGAACTTCTTCTGCATGTGCTCATCCACCCACGGAAGCAGGCCGGTGATCCTGCCGATCTCCGGAATCTCGCTGAGAATGTTGCCGTAGTCCGGCTTCCTCAGCACGAACATGAGCGCATCCGACATCGGCACCATCTTGACGGCGTCTTCCGTCTCGGCCGCCAGCTCGTGCCAGAAGGAAAAGGCGAATCTCGAGAAGCCGAAATACGGATCGATGCCGCGCACCGAGAAATCAGGATCGATGAAGCTGACCTGGGACCGGCCCTCGTTGTACAGCACGTTGCCGAAGTGAAAATTGAAGTGGGCCTTCTCGACCGCGCTGAACGTCTCGGTGCGCGCCAGCACGAGCGCTTTTTCGAAGACGTCGCGCCCGGTCATGCTGAAGCGGACACCGTTGAGCAGGATCTGCTTGTCGAACAGGTCATGCGCGAACCGGATGCCCTCCCACTCCTCCAGCAACCTGGCAGGCATGTCGTTGGCAAGCGTCGCCTGGCCGTTCATCTCCATGCTGATGGCCTTCTGGATGCCGCCCAGCGCGTGATGAACGATCATCCGGCGCTGAGCCAGCGGCCGCCGCTCGTCGAACACGATCTCCGACAGCGGAAGCGCATCCTTTTTCTCGAGGATGTAGAACTGCCGCCCCGCTGCCAGCCCGTCGTGCAGGACCGGAACCATAAATTCCGGATAGATGTCGTGCAATGCCCGGATCTGATCGACTTCCGCTTTCAATTTCCCGTTGAACGTCTCGGAACTCGCCGTCTTCACGACAAAGCCGGAGCTCAGAAGATCCACCGTGTGAGAACCCGTCATCTTTCAATCCTCCCGAAAGTTGCAATTGGCTGGCCAAGAGCAATGCTGCGCGCCACGGCCCGAACAACGGCCGAGTAACCGACCGTGTTGTTGACGAACGACTGGATGATGATTTCACTCAAACCCTGATTCGCCAGATACCCTGGCCGGAGAATCAGCAGGTGGTTGGCGTCCGCCACGATCGTGGCGCACCTGCGCTCGTACGCATATGCACGGCTGCCCAGCGGCGTCCGGGACGCCTTGACGACATGCCCGAGCTTCTCGCTCACGCGCGAGATCGCCGCCTCGAGGAGACCCGCGTTCAACTGTCCGCCGTCGTTCACGACGAAACGGTTGATCTGATATCCCGGCGCATGCACCGGGGCTCGCAACGATACGGTGTTCACCAGCGGCGCCCACGGCATCACCTTGTGCTGGCTCTTCGCGATTTGGGAAAAGCTCGGGCGCAGATTGTCGCGGGCGTCCTGCATGCGCCCTTCGAAAGAGCGCGTGCCGAGCACGCCGTTGGGGGTATCGGGATGCACGATATCCGTTTCGACCGCCACGATATGCCTGGCGTTGCGATCGATGGCCTTCAGCGCCTCGACCACGACGCGCAGTGAGGCATGCATGCCGTTCGTCTGGCAGGAACCCAGGCAATACATGCCCGCGTCGACCACCGTACGGTGGATCGTGCCGATTTCATCGCTCGACAGGTCCGCCAGGCAGCCGTAGAGGCTCGGCAGATCGTCCGCCTCCGCCACCCCCAGCACCACGCTGGCCAGTTCCCTCATGTTGCGGGCGACCGGGCTGTCATCGGCGATGTCCAGCTTGCTGGTCGCGATGAAGCCCAGGTCGAAGTGCCCGGCCACGGGGGGACGTTCCTTGCCCGAGTCGCCGAAATAGAAGCGGACTTCGCGCCCCTCGATCCGGAGCGTATCGTCACTCACGACGTCGACACTGGACTGGATACCGGGCAGCGCCATGGCGAGGCGGGCGACGATGCCGTCGATCGGACGCAGTTCGGGATAATGCTTGTCAACAGGAGGAGGATTGGTAACGACAGCCTTGATCTCGAAGCCATCCTTCCCAGGATCATTCTGGATCAGGAGATTCGCCCCGATCTCCGCACCGCAACCAGCGAGAATTGCCGCTTTCAATTGATCACCTCACGCTAACTGAATTGAATATGTCCGGGGTGCCGCCTAGTCGCAGGAGAACATCTTCAGCAGATCCACCACGGACATGCGATCGAGCTTCGATCCCGAAGTCACGGCATCGGCCAGCACGTCCGCCCTGTCGCGAAGCGGGCTTTCCGACAGATTCAGGTGGAACTTCGCGAGCAGCGCGTCGAAGCATTCATCGCGGCGCCGAACGTGGCCGAGCGGATATTCGATGGTCTCCGACAGCTCTTCCGACATCCCGTCGCACTTCAGATGGAGCGCGTTGGGTATCGCGCGCTTCTCGGGGTCGTAGTAGCTCTCGGTAAAGGAGACGCGTTCGGCACAGGAAATCTTCAGTCTCAATGCGTCCAGATGCGGGTCGGAGGCCAGCGGCTCGTGAAAGTCCTTGATCGTCAGGTCTCCGGTGCGAAGCGCAACGGCAATCATGTACTGCAGACAATGATCGCGATCGGCCGAATTCTTCAGCGGCCCCGATTTGTCGATGATCTGAACGGCCGGGCGCGTGGTTTCCACCCGGACATATTCGATGCGTTCGGGAGAAAAGCCCGCCGCGGCGAGCCGGTCCCGAAGCCGGATAGCGGCCTCCACGGCCGTCTGCGCGTGGTACTCCGCGGGATTGGGAACCTTGAACAGGATGTTCTTGATCACGAAATCCGACAGATCGCGTGACAGGTTGAACGGCTGGCCTCGAAGCACCGCGTCGTTGAATCCCCACCGCGGCGCGGTCAGCGCCGTCGGATACCCCATTTCGCCGGTTTGCGCGAACAACGCCAGTTGCAGGCCGCGCGCCGTCGCGTCGCCGGCGGCCCAGGACTTGCGCGTGCCCGCGTTAGGCGCATGCCGGTAGGTTCTGAGCGAATGGCCATCGATGAGGGCGTTGGACAGCGCGCTCAGCGCCTGCTCCTTCGACAAGCCGAGGATCTGGGCCGACGCGATCGCGGACGCCACCTTCACCAGCACGACATGGTCGATACCCAGCGCGTTGAAGCAGTTCGTCAGGCACAGTACGCCGTGAATCTCGTACGCGCGGATCATCGTATTCAGCACGGCCGTCATATCGATGGCCGGCTTCCCGTCGTGCGCCAGGCTGTGCCACGCGGCGGCCGACAGGATCGCCCCCAGGTTGTCGGACGGATGTCCCCATTCCTGGGCAAGCCAGGTGTCGTTGAACTCCAGCCAGCGGATCATCGAACCGATGTGAAAGGCCGCTTCGATCGGTCCGAGCCGCAGCGCGGTACCGATGACAGGAACGCCGCGACTGCTCTTGCTGAACTGCGCACTGCCCATCAGCCTCGTACAGTCGTGATCGGTCGACGCGGCAATCGCGCAACCGATCGAATCCAGCAGGCAAAAGCGCGCCAGGCGTAGTGTCTCGTCGTCGAACGTGGCCTGGCCATACGCATAGTCGACCAGCTCACGCATCACTTCATCAAATTCTGCATTCGCCATGCTTTCCCTC
This sequence comes from Burkholderia sp. MSHR3999, assembly GCF_000833595.1. Classification (NCBI taxonomy): domain Bacteria; kingdom Pseudomonadati; phylum Pseudomonadota; class Betaproteobacteria; order Burkholderiales; family Burkholderiaceae; genus Burkholderia; species Burkholderia sp. MSHR3999. The sequence continues at coordinate 237,346 of NZ_JRFO01000002.1, read as the reverse complement.
GGAAAGTTAGAATAATTTTTCAATCAAGCAAAATCAGAAACAATCGCTTCTATTTATTTTAAAAATTGCAATTCAACGACCTGCTGCAGGGCAACAACTTGCTCGAGAAACCGGTTGACGCGAGGAATCGACGCTCTGGCACAATAATGGTGCACAAACGATGAAATTCCACCGCAAACTGTTGATTTTGAAGCATCAAAGACAAATTCGCGATGCATCTCAATCGGCGCATCAATTGCATTGACGTAATCGTATGTTGCAGCGCAAGCAACAACCAGTGAATAATATCGACACGGCCATCGATGATATCGATGGCTAGAATGAATCCCGGCTGACGCGGCGGTCTCCGTCAGTCCACGTTAAAAACACCGACGCGACGGCGCCGATCCAGGCAGGCACCGCTTCGCAAACGAGGGTTTCACGTGAACACCAGCGAACTTCTTGCCTTTGTCACCGTCGTGGAGACTGGGAACATCACCCAGGCCGCCGCCCGCCTGAATCGGGTGCAATCGAGCATTTCCCATCGCATCAGGAATCTGGAGGATGCGCTCGACGTCACCTTGCTGGATCGGCGCACGGACGGGATCACGCCCACCGCGCAAGGGAAAATACTCTACGACTATGCGCTCAGGATCATGGACCTCGTGGGCGATTGCAAAACGAAAATTGCCCATTCCAAGGGCAGCCAGTCCAGCATCCGAATTGGACTGATCGAGTGCCTGCCGCCCTACATCGTCAATTCACTGATAGATTTAAGTCACGACGTCGATCAGGAAATAAATATTTCGATCGGCAATACAATCAACCTGCTAAACGCTTACGAAAATAACGAATTCGACATGGTCATCGTCGGCTCAGGATTTTCTGCCGCGCGTCATGCCCGGGTGCCGTTGTTCTCGAGCGAGCTGGTTGTCATCAGCGAGAAAAAATCACCGGACATCGATAGAATTTCCGTTCTAGATGGCGAAATTTTTTTGCTCAGCAGCAAAAAAGCCGCCTCGACGAGAAACTTCGATCTCCTGTTCCGCGAGGGCGGCATTACGCCCAGGCGGGTTGTCGAATGCGGGTCTTATCCGATCCTGTTCTCGAGCGTGTCCGCCGGGAAGGGAATCTCGCTGGTGCTGCGTTGTTCGATCGGCCGAGACGTCCGCGACGAGATAAAGATCCACGATCTGCGCGGCCGGTTCAACAAGTTCCAGGTCGAGCTTCTGTATCGGACAGACCTCCCCTACCTGGACAGTTCCAAGCTCAGGAAGAAGATCACGTCGGTTTTTCACGATCCACGGCTGCTCGACGTCGGATACTGAATCGTCCGGCGGCGCGTCGTTCAGCGCGTCGCCGGAAGTCTCGCTCATCGATATGCTTAGGACGCCGTAGATCACCGGCGAATAAAACTGCTCGGCAGGCGTCTGATTGTTGCGATCCGCCTTCGGTTGCCTCTCCCTTTCCGATCATATGCGACGCGCCATATTGACGCACGTGCGGCAGGCCGCCGCGCCCCGCCCGCCGCGGGCCGCGCCGCGATCTTGATACGAATCAACGATTTAACGCGCTGCCGCCGCACAGGGTCTGGACATCTGCGACGAGTTGGCGCATTTCGCAGCGCAACATCGCGTCCCATACTCCAGCCAACCCTGCAACCGCCCTCGGCCAGGGTCCGCCGGCAGGCCCGCCGGCGGGTATCGACAGCTTCGGTCAACTGGTATGGATACCGCTTTCTCGGCCCTCGATCTGGCCCGCCTGCAATTCGCGTTCACCGTCTCGTTTCACATCGTCTTTCCGGCGCTCAGCATCGGCCTCGCGAGCTTCATCGCGGTGCTCGAATACCGCTGGCTCAAGACCGGCAAGCCGTACTACAAAACCCTCTGCCTGTTCTGGTCGAAGATCTTCGCCGTCGCGTTCGGGATGGGCGTCGTCTCCGGCGTGGTGATGAGCTATCAGTTCGGCACCAACTGGGCCGGCTTCTCGAGCTTCGCCGGCTCGGTCACCGGCCCGCTGCTGATGTACGAAGTGATGACCGCGTTCTTCCTCGAAGCCGGCTTCCTCGGCATCATGCTGTTCGGCTGGAACCGCGTCAGCCCGCGCGCGCACTTCGGCGCGACGCTGATGGTCGCGATCGGCACGATCATCTCGACGTTCTGGATCCTCGCGTCGAACAGCTGGATGCAGACGCCGCAGGGCTTCGAGATCGTCGACGGCCGCGTCGTGCCAACCGACTGGCTCGCGATCATCTTCAACCCGTCGTTCCCGTACCGCCTCTTCCACATGGCGATCGCCGCGTTCATCGTGGCCGCGCTGGTGGTCGCCGCGACCGGCGCGTGGCACCTGCTGAAGGGCCGCCGCGACAAGGGCGTGAAGAAGATGTTCTCGATGGCGCTGTGGCTGCTGCTGGTGCTCGCGCCGGTGCAGGCGCTGATCGGCGACCAGCACGGCATCAACACGCTGAAGCACCAGCCGGCGAAGATCGCCGCGATCGAGGGGCTGTGGGAAACCGAGAAGGGCGGCACGCCGCTCAACCTGTTCGGCATTCCCGACATGCAGGCCGAAACGACGCGTTACGCGGTGAAGGTCCCGCACCTCGGCAGCCTGATCCTCACGCACAGCTGGGACGGCGAGATCCGCGGCCTGAAGGAATTCCCGCCGGAGGACCGGCCGAACTCGACGGTCGTGTTCTGGAGCTTCCGGATCATGGTCGGCCTCGGCTTCGCGATGATCGCGCTCGCCGCGCTCGCATGGCTGCTGCGCCGCCGCGGCCGGCTGTATGAATCGAAAGGGTTCCAGCGCTTCGCGCTCGCGATGGGCCCGACCGGTTTCGTGTCGCTGCTCGCGGGCTGGGTGACGACCGAAGCGGGCCGCCAGCCGTGGGTCGTGTACGGCGTGATGCGCACCGCGCAGGCCGTGTCGCCGCTCTCCGCGCAGCAGGTCAGCATCTCGATGATGGCGTTCGTGGTCGTGTACTTCCTCGTGTTCGGCACCGGCGTCTACTACATGCTCAAGCTGATGAAGGCCGGCCCCGCGCTGCCCGACGTCCCGCACGACGACAAGCCGGACACGCGCCCCGACCACACCGCGCGCCGCCCGATGTCGGCCGTCGAAGAGCTGATCGAGACCGTCTGAGCGGCATACCACACACGCATACGAGGATATTCATGGACGTCACCGTAATCTGGGCCGCGATCATCGCATTGGGGCTCTTCATGTACGTCGTGCTCGACGGTTTCGACCTCGGCATCGGCATCGTCTTCCCGTTCTTCCCGGACGAGAAGGAACGCGACCTGATGATGAACACGGTCGCGCCCGTATGGGACGGCAACGAGACGTGGCTCGTGCTCGGCGGCGCCGGCCTGTTCGCGGTGTTTCCGGTCGTCTACTCGACCGTGCTGTCCGCGCTGTACCTGCCGCTCGTGTTCATGCTGATCTGCCTGATCTTCCGCGGCGTGTCGTTCGAGATCCGTGCGAAGGCGCGCCGCACCAAGCAGCTTTGGGACCTCGCGTTCATCGGCGGCTCGGCCGGCGCGACGCTGTTCCAGGGCATCGCGCTCGGCGCGTTCCTGCAGGGCATCAACGTGAAGGACGGCGTGTTCGCCGGCGACGCGTTCGACTGGCTCACGCCGTTCAGCCTGCTGACGGGCCTCGGCCTCGTCGCCACCTACGCGCTGCTCGGCTGCTGCTGGCTCGTCGCGAAGACCGAAGGCGACCTGCAGCGCCGCCTGCATCGCGTCGTGTGGCCGCTGACCGTCGTGCTGCTCGGCTTCATCGCGGTCGTCAGCCTGTGGACGCCGCTGCAGGACCCGGCGATCGCGCAGCGCTGGTTCGATTCGGGGCTGTTCTGGCGTCTGCTGCCGGTGCCGTTCCTCGTCGTCGGCTGCGCGATGTGGATGCGTCGCGCGGTGCGCGACCGGCACGACACGACGCCGTTCGTGCTCGCGCTGGCGCTCGTGCTGCTCGGCTACGTCGGTCTGCTGGTCACCCTGTTTCCGTATGCGATCCCGCAGAGCATGACGATCTGGGAAGCGGCCGCGCCGCGTTCCAGCCAGACCTTCACACTGGTCGGCGCAGCGGTTATCCTGCCGATCATCATCGCCTACACGACGATGGGCTACTGGGTATTCCGAGGCAAGGTGCGCCATGAAGACCAGCACTACTACCACCACTGAGCACGGCGCCGCGCCGCGCTCGAAACTGCGCGGCTGGATGTGGTTCGTCCTGCTGTGGGCAGGCGGCGTCGCCGGCGCGGTCACGCTCGGCTATGCGTTCAAGATCTTCATGAACCTGACGCTGTTCGCGGTGAAATGATCCGGCGAAAAGCGCCCGGCGCCCATGGCTGCCGGGCGCTTTGTCGTTTCGTGCGTGCGCAGACTACGGTGCCTGCCTCACTACCCCGAGCTTCAGCCCGAGCATGCCGAAGATGCGGTTCATCGTCTGCACGGTGCCCTCGCTGCGCCCCTGCTCGATATCCTGCATCGTTTTCGTCGACACGCCCGCAAGCTTCGCCATTTCGGCGCTGGTCAGCCGCATCGTGCGCTTGAGATGACAGACGGATTCCCGCAGCGTCCATTCGGGATGCGAAAGAACATCCTCGATCGCCCGCCGCCGCAGCGCCAGTTGATCCGGAAGCGAGAGTGCGGTGTAGCGCTTGTCCATGGTGTCGTTGGCAGGATCATGCCATTTCGTTGGTAACGCACGTTCGGCTCTGGGCCAAACCACTGCATTTCGGCAGAAAACTATACACGTCATGCCGCTTTGTTCGCATGATCTATATAGAAATCTACCGAAAAAGGACGACGCGGGGAATGACCGCGTCAAGAAATGGCCCGCTCGACGGGAGACGACTTGGGGCGTTGTCGAAGGGTCATGCGCGATCAGAAAAAAACGGCCCTCGCATCGCGCGAGAGCCGTATCGAAATCGCTGGAGAAATTACCGCGCCGCGCTCAGAACGTATGCCGCACGCCCACCCGCACGAGCGTCTGCGTATCGCCGGCGGACGAGATGCCGTTGCCGACGTCGCCGACCGACGCCGTCGCGTTGACGACGTTGCCGAATGCGTCGAGCGTCTTGCCGCTCGCCTTCTGGTAGCCGACGAGGCCGTACAGCGCGGTGCGCTTCGACAGGTAGTAATACGACGCGAGGTTCAACTGGTGATACTTCGGCGCGGCTTCGCCGCCGACCGAGCTGCCGCGCGTGAAGTCGTAGCCCGCCGCGACGCGCAGCGCGGGCGACGCCTGCCACGACACGGTGCCGCCGACCGAGTTGTAGGTCGCGGTGCCGGAGAACGTCGAGAACGCGCCCGCCCGGTACTGCGTGTTGCTGTACGACAGGCCCATCGTCACCGCGCCGATCTGGTATGTCGATGCGGCCGCAACGATCTGCATGCTCTTCGACGACGCGAAGCCCTCGTTGATCGACGACGCGAACGTGCCGTCATACGAGCCGGTCCATGCGCCGCCGTTCGCGCCGAATGCGTTCGTCGCGTACAGGTACGCGGCGCCGATCGCGAACGGCCCGTTCACGTACTGGCCGCCGACGCTCCACGTGTTCTGGTTCTTCACGCTGCCGGCCTGGTTGCCGAAGCCGTACAGCGCGCCGAACGTGAAGCCGCCGAACTTCGGGCTGACGTACTTGACCGAGTTGTTCTCGCGCGACTGGTTGTCGATGTTGTCGAGATCGCCCGGATGCGCGCCCATCCCGGTCAGGAACGAGCCGGGCCCGATCGAGCCGACGAAGTCGACGATCGGATCGTACTGGCGGCCCATCGTCAACGTGCCGAAGCGCGTGCTCGACAACCCCATCCACGACTGCCTGCCGAACATGCGACCGCCCTGGCCGAGCTGCCCGTTGCCGATGTTGAAGCCGCTCTCGAGCTGGAACACCGCGGCGAGCCCGTCGCCGAGGTCTTCCTTGCCTTTCAGCCCCCAGCGGCTGCCGGACCACGTACCGCTCGCGAAGCTGTAGCTCGATGCGCCGCGATACGCGACCGGCGAGCCCAGCGAACCCTTGCTCGTCGCGACGCGCTGGTTGCTCGCGTACCCCAGCCCCGCGTCGACGATCCCGTAGAGCGTGACGGTGCCTTGCGCATGCGCCGCGGTGCCAAGGCAGCCGGCGACGCAGAGCGCCAAAGTGATCTTCTTCATGTAGAGGATTCCTGTCTATTGATTCGATGCGACCTGAAACGATGCATCCCCCGAGCGAGATGCCGACCTACGCCGAATCGGACAGCCACCGCGCGACACGCGCGACGAGCAGGTCCGCTTCGTCGAAGCACTCGACGCCCGCCACCTGCGGCGCGTCGCAAATCGTGAACACCGGCTTGCCCCATTGCAGGCCGAGCGCGATCTCGGACAGCGTGCCGAGGCCGCCGCCCACCGCGACCAGGCACAGCGATGCGCGCGCGATCAGCGCATTGCGCGTGATGCCGAGGCCGGTCGGCAGCGCGACGCTCAGGTACGGGTTCGCCTCCTGCGCATCGTCCTCGGGCAACAGCCCGATCGCGCACCCGCCGGCCGCATGCGCGCCGCGCGCGGCGGCCTCCATCACGCCCTGCTTGCCGCCGCCGACGAGCGCGACGCCCGCCGCCGCGATGCCGTATGCGATCTGCTCGGCGATGCGCATTTGCATGTCGGTCGCATCGCGCGGCCCGATCACGCCGACCGGCATCCGGTGCCGGCGCGCGCCGCGCTGCCGCTGCGCGAGCCGCGCGAGCGCGTCGCGCGCGTCCTCCGACCATTCACATTCAATGACGCCGTTGCCGAACAAGGCCTTCCCCCAGTGCAAGAACGCAGGTGCAGAGCGCCGTCAGCACGATCGACAGCACGGCCGCCTGCGAGAAATCGGTTTGCCCGTCCGACAGCTTCAGGTACATCAGCAGCGGCAGGATGTTGATTTGCGTGCCGGCCAGCGCGAGCGCCGTGCCGTAGGTGCCGAGCGCGATCGCCGTCACGAGGCACCACGCGGACGCGACCGACGGCCACAGCTCGCGCCACGCGACGTCGAGCCACGCGCGCCACGGTCGCGCGCCGAGCGTCAGCGCCGCTTCGAGCGGCCGCCGGTCGAGATTCGCGAGCGCCGGATAGATCATCAGCGCGACGCGCGGGATCAGGTAATACGCGTAGGCAACGGCGAGCCCCGGCATCGTGTAGATCGCGCCGCCGATCACGTTCTGGTCGGCCCCCAGCGAGGCCAGCAGCGCGGTGACGAAGCCGGCGCGGCCGAACGCGAGGATGAAGCCGTACGCGATCACCAGCCCGGAGAACGCGAGCGGCACGCCGAGCAGCGCGAGCGACCAGTGGCGGCGGGCGGGCGACTGCCCCGCCAGCGCGAAAGCGACCGGCACGCCGACCCCGACCGACAGCGTGCCGGCGCCGACCGCCAGCGCCAGCGAGCGCGCGACCGCATCGGCGACGAGCGGATCGCGCAGCACCGCGGCGAACGCGCGGCCGCCGTCCGTGAAGGCCGCGCCGACGAGCGCCGCGAGCGGCAGCACGAAGAACACCGCGAGCAACCCCGCGGCCGGCGCCGCGCCGAAGCGGCGCAACGCGCCGCGTTCCGGTAAAGTGGCCTGCATCTCGCGCTCCTTACTTGCCGAGCGTCGCCTGCGACCACAACTGGTCGACCTCGGCCTTGCGCGCCGCCGCCTTCGCGACGTCGAGCGGGCGCACCTGCGGCGCATTCGGCAGCTTCGCCGCGACGTCCGGCGCCACCGGCGTGCCGGGCACCGCCGGACGCACGTAGCCTTGCGCGAACAGCGCCTGCCCGACGTCGCTCATCACGAGGTTGAGCCATAGCTGCGCGGCGGCCGGGTTCGGGCCGTTCTTCACGAGGCTCATCGCGTACGGCGCCGACACGCTGCCGTCCTGCGGAATCACGACTTCGGCCGCGTCGCCCATCCCGTCCGCGTATTTCGCCTTGAGCCCGTCGTTCTCGTAGCCGATCAGGATCGGGATCTCGCCTTTCACGAACTTCGCGTAGGGCGTCGTGCCCTCGACGCGCAGCACGTTGCCCGCGTTCTTCAGCTTGCCGAAGAATTCCGCGCCCGGCTTCGGGTTCTCGACGCTGCCGCCGTTCGCGTACGCGGCCGCGAACACCGCGACCTGCCCCTGCCCGGTCGAGCGCGGATCGAGATAGACGACCGCGTTGCGGTACTCGGGCTTCAGCAGGTCGGACCAGCGCTGCGGTACGCTCTTCACGAGCTTCTTGTTGACGAGGAACGCGATGTTCAGCGAGTGCACCGCGAACCAGCGGGCGTCGGCCGCGCGGAACACCGCCGGCAGCTTGTCGAAGTTGAGCGGCTTGAACGGCGCGACCACGTCCTTGCCCGCCGCATCGAGCGCCGACGCGGCAAAGTAGTATGCGGTGTCGGCCTGCGGGCGGCGACGCGACTTGTCGAGCGCGACGACGGTGGCCGCCGAGCCGATATCGTTGTACGTGATCTCGACCTTCGGATAGCGCTTGCGGAATTCGGCGAACAGCGCCTTCCAGTTCGCCCATTCCGGTCCCGTGTCGAACGACACGACGAGCCCTTCGTCGGCGGCCTTCTCGTACAGCGCGTCTTCGCCTGGATAGAGCGGCGCGGCGTGGGCGCCCAGCGGCGCGAGCGTCGCGAGCGCGCAGAGCGCCAGCAGGCGGCGGCGCATCGCTTGGAGGAAGAAGCGGCGTGCAGACATCGTGAATCTCCGTTGAATGAATGGGGTCGCCCGCATGCTTACGCGGCAGGCAGCACGAGCAGATGGCGCGGCTCGATCGCGATGCAGCGCGCAGGCAGTTCGCGCCCTTCGCACAGCAACGCGTCGGTTCCGCCCGCCGGCACGAAGTCGAAACGCTGCGTCGCGCCGAAGTAGCGCACCTCGCCGATCCGGCCGTCGATGCGGTTCACCGCGTACGCGGGCGGATCGGGCTGCACGTGCTCGGGCCGCACCAGCACGTCGACCGTGTCGCCCGGCCGGTGCGCGCCCGTCTCGGCGCACAGCGTCGTGAAGCGCACGTCGACCGCGCCCTGCGCGAGCACGCGGCCGCGCAGCACCGTCGAATGGCCGACGAAGCGGGCAACCTGCGCGCTGGCCGGACGCTCGTACAGGTCGCGCGGCGTGCCGGCCTGCAGCATGCGGCCGCCGTCGACGATCGCGACGCGGTCGGCCATGCTCAGCGCCTCGTCCTGGTCGTGCGTGACGAGTAGCGTCGTCGCGCCGCACGCGCGCTGCAGCGCGCGAATCTCGTCGCGCAGCTGATGGCGGATGCCGGCGTCGAGCGCCGCGAGCGGCTCGTCGAGCAGCAGCAGCTTCGGTTCGATCACGAGCGCCCGGGCCAGCGCGACGCGCTGCTGCTGCCCGCCGGACAGCATCGCGATGCCGCGATCCGCATGCGCCGACAGGCCGACCCGCTCGAGCATCTCCAGCGCGCGCCGGCGCCGGGCGTCGGCCGCGACGCCGCGCATGCGCAGGCCGTACGCGACGTTGTCGACGACCGACAGGTTCGGAAACAGCGCGTAATGCTGGAACACCATGCCCACCTCGCGCTGCCACACGGGCACGCCCGCCACGTCGTCGCCGCCGATCGCGATGCGGCCGCGCCAGCCGTCGAGCAGGCCGGCGGCGAGCCGCAGCAGCGTGGATTTGCCGGAACCGCTGCGCCCCATCACGGCGAGCAGCTCGCCTTGCGTAGCGGACAGCGTGACGTCGTCGACGCCGTGACGCGCGCCGGGATACTGGAAACTGACGTGTTCGAAATCGAGACTCATGACGGACTCACTTCAGACGTTGCACGGTGCTGACGGACACGAGCGTCGCCAGCACGGCGAGGACGAGCAGCACGACGGTGGCCGCGCACGCCATCCCCGACGCGCCGTAGAACGCCTGCAGCAGCACGATCGGGTAGTTGCGATAGCGGAAGCCCGCGATCAGGTTCGACACCTGGAATTCGCCGATCGACAGCGCGGCCACCATCACGAGCCCGGAAAACAGGCTGTGCCGCAGGTTCGGCAGCACGATCGTGAAGAACTGGCGCAGCGGCGTCGCGCCGAGCGTCGCCGCGCACGCTTCGAGACGCTCGAGGCCGAGATGGCGCAGATCGCTGAGCAGGGTCTGCAGCAGGTACGGCAGCGTCAGCACCGCGTGGGCCGCGATCATCAGCGGCAGCGTGCCCATCCACGGCAGCGTGTCGCCGCTGAAGATCGCGATGTAGCCGAAGCCGAGCGTCAGCGCCGGCACGCCGACCGGCATCAGCATCACGATGCGCGTCGCGACGCCGCGCCCGGCCTGCGCACGGTGATGCAGCGCATACGCGAGCGGCAGGCCGACCACGGCGTTGAGCGCGCAGCATGCCAGCGCGACCATCAGGCTCACGCCGAACGCGCGGGTGAAGCTCCCGTTCGCGGCCAGATCGGCGAACCAGTGCCCGGTGAAGCCGCTGGGCAGCAGCGTGTTCGTCCACGACTGGCCGACGGAGCCGATCAGCAGCAGCGCGATCGGCAGCAGCAGGTAGACCCCGAACACCGCGACGAGCGCCTGCAGCACGAAGCGCCACGCGATCGGGCGCACGGCATTGTTACGACGAATCGGAACACCATCGGCCAGTGCCGGGGCGGTAGACGGATGCATGGGTACGCTCGCTGCCGATGAGGAAAAACGTCGCGCAGCGCCCGCCGGACGGGGCCTGCACGCTTGATCGAGACAGGCGCAGTGTGCGGTTTCGACATGGCATCGTCATGAAAAAAACGTACAAAGCCCGCATCGATCTGTGCGTGCAAGGAATAGTCGGCGATGAAGCACCTGTATCCGAACGTGGCGGAACTGCATGCGTTCGCCAGTTCTGCGAAGTACCTGAATTTCTCGTACGCGGCGCGGGAACTCGGCCTGACGCCCAGCGCGGTGAGCCGGCAGATCGCGAATCTCGAAGCGCTGTTCGGCGTGAAGCTGTTCGTGCGCGAGGGACGCAATCTCGCGCTGACGCGCGCCGGGCAGGTGTACCACGCACGCGTCGTCGGGCCGCTGCGCGAGATCGGCAACGCATCGATCGAACTGCTGAGCGCACGCGAGAACAGCGACCTGCTGACGATCGCGAGCGTGCCGACCTTTACGACCAAGTGGCTCGTGCCGCGGCTCGCGCGCTTTCTCGCCAGCGCGCCGAGCGTCACGCTGAGCTTTCGCCGCCATCTCGCGCACGGCGACATGTTTCCGTTCGGGCTCGACGCGGCGATCCGCTACGGCGACGGCGCATGGGAAGGCGTGCGAAGCGATTACCTGGACGGCCGGACCTTCGCGCCGGTGTGCACGCGCGAATTCGCGGACCGGCATGCGCTGCGCGCGCCCGCCGACGCCGCGGCCGCGCCGCGTCTCGTGCACGAGCAGGCCGAGATCGCGTGGTCTGCATGGGCGGAGCGTCATCGCGCGACGCAGATGAACGCGCTCGCGGGGCCGCGCTTCGAACAGTATTCGGTGCTGATCCAGGCGGCGCAGGCGGGGCTCGGGATCGCCCTCGTGCCGCGCTTCCTGATCCTCGACAACCTCGCGGCCGGCACGCTCGTCGAGCCGTTCGATGCGCCGGTCGACGTCGACGCGCAGGGGCACTACCTGTGCTACGCGCCGGAGCGCCTGGAGACGAGCGAAGCGTTGCGGCGCTTCAGGGAATGGATGCTGGACGAATGCGCGAGCGGGTGAAGCGAGGCTGCCGACAAGGATCCGGAAGCCCAGACAAGCGGCGCGCGCATGCGCGACTGCGCGGCGACGATGCCGCCTGTGCTGGTCGCGAAGTAACCGCGGCGCCGGCCATCGCTCTCGAAAAGCAGCGCGGTGCCGCGCAGTGCGCCTGCCGCGCGCGGGCGGCAGGCGATTCACCCGGTCAGTGCTCGATGCCCAGCCCCGGCAGCACGTGCGTGTGCTCGGCGACGACCGCGTGCAGCCGCTCCGGCTCGACGCCGAGCAGCCCGAGGATCGTCGGCGCGACCTGCTTGGTGCCGACGTAGTCGCTGACCGTGCGCGCGCGATGCAGGCCCGGATACGACACGAGCAGGCCGAGGTGGTTGTCGTCCGGCGCATTGCCGCCGTGCTCCTCGTCCTTCTTCGTGCTCGACGTGTAGATCACGCCCGGGTTCGGCTGCACGACGATGTCCGGCGTGCGGCCGTTGGCCGGATCGCCGAACTGCTCGGCGAGCGCGGCGCCGTACAGGATGTACGCCTGCGGGCCGTCCGCGCAGATCCCCGGCGCGTTGCAGCCGAGGTTCGCCTTCAGCGTCTGGACGACGGCGGTGCGCTGGCTGCGGTCGCGCAGCCAGATCAGGCCGACGTCGTCGGTCTGCACGAAGCCCGTGCCGACGAGGCCCGTGCCGTCGTTCAGGTTGCCCGTCGTCGTGTTGTTCTGGCCGAAGTTGCCGTTCGGATCGAGATAGTTGTTCGTTTCGAGCAGCTTCGTCAGCGTGTCGCCGTTCTTCACGAGCTTCGTGTGATCGGTCGGCGACTGGCCGTGCTTCGCCGTCACGATCACGGCCGTCGTGTCGTACAGGTTGCGCTGCTTCAGCTCGGCGACGATCCGGCCGATCGAGTTGTCGACATACGTGATCGCGTTCGCGACTTGCCCGTTCGGCGTGAAGTTCGCGTCCAGGTAGCCGCCGCCCTTCGTCACCGGCGCCTTCTGCGCGACGCTCAGCGTCTGGAAATTCGTGCCGAACAGCGTCGGCACCGGCGCGGCCGTCTTGCCGGTCGAGTCCAGGCCGTCGATCTGGTTGATCAGCGCCTGCACGTGCAGGTTGTCGAACTGCGCGGTGTGCGAATAGACGTCGGTGTAGGCGGTCTTCGTCACCGGGTCGATCGAGTTGATCTCGGTGCGCGCGAGATCGTCGACGCCCTTGCCCGACGGCCCGTTCAGCCAGTCGTAGCCCCATGCATGCTTGTCGGCCCATGCGGTGCGCGCATTCGGGATCGCCGACTTCACGGCCTCGAACACGGTGTTCGTCTTCACGTAGTTGTGCGGATAGACCGGCACGCACTTGCCGCCGACGAGCGCGTTCGGAATCGCCTGCGGGTTGAACGCGCCGCCGCCGTCGAGGTGCACGAGCGGGCCGCCGTTCATCGCGTCGATGCCCGTCGTTTCGTCGAACACGACGTTCCAGCCCTGCTTGCCCGAACAGGTCGTGTCGGTCGGCGCGTACAGGTTGCGGTCGTACGACACGTCGTAGAACAGGCCGGCCGTCTTCGGCGAGCCGCCCGTCACGAGCGCCGCGAGGCCCGGGAACGAATCCGACAGGCCCGGCGTGTGCGCATTCGTGTACGTCACGCCGCTTTGCGCGAGCGCCGCCACGTTCGGGCACGTGTTCGCGCCGATGCAGCGCGCGAGATCCTGCTCGTGCAGGCCGTCGATGCTGAGCAGCAGCACGTGCTTCGCCACGCGGCGGCCGTGCTCATGCCGTTCGTTGTCGCCCTGCGCGCTGGCGCCCGCGCTCGCGAGCGCCAGCGCGCCCGCCACCATCACCGCCACCTTCCGCTGCTTACCGAGGAACGAAATCATCACCCCACCTCATCGATTGACGTTGGACTGCATGGCCTGCGAAACAGGCGCGTCAATATCGCCGAGCCGTGGGACGGCTCCGTGAAGCGAGGCTTTCTGTTTTCTGTCAAACGTAACCAATCGCAAATGACAGCAGGGGGGCGTGTTGCGATGGCTGCGAGCATCGCCGATTCCGCATGCAGCCGCACCATGCAGGTGCATGCGGCGCATGAACGCCCGCCGTGCGGCTTGCAACCGCTTCTGTTGATTCTTCGACGATTACCGGATAAACGCGGTGCGGACCGTCCGCGTTCGGCTACGGCTGCTGCCCGGCGCGAAGCTCGGACGGATCGAGGAAAAAATTTCGGTTGCCGTCCATGCGCTCAACCATGAAATCGATGAACGTCTTCACGCGCAGCGACTGTTCGGTTCGATGCTTGTAGTAGATGTAGATCATCCCGTATTCGGTGACGTGCCGCGTCAGTAGCGGAACGAGTCGGCCGCTTCTGATGTGAGTCGTTGCGTTGAAGCTGCCCAGTTGCCCGATGCCGAGGCCCGATAGCACCGCCTGCGTTTCCATTTCCGTGTCGTTCACGCAGATGGCGGCGGGCACGTCGCGATAAACGATCTCGTCGTCGATACGGAACTGCCACTGCGCGAGCTTGCCCGTGTTTGCGCGCCGGTACCCGGTGCAGCGATGTCGAGCCAGTTCGTCGATGGTCCTCGGTGCGCCGTTGCGCTCGATATATTCCGGCGACGCGCACACGATCAGCTGAATCGGCACCAGTCGGCGCGCGATCGAGCCGCCCGATGGCGGCGGTCCACCGCGAAATCCCACATCGGAGCGGTCGGCCACGAGATCCGTGAACTGATCGTCGAATTGCACTTCGAGCTGCACGTTCTGATAGCGCATCTGGAATTCCTCGAAGTACGGCCACAGGACCGGGAGCCCGAGTGCGCGCGGTGCGCTCACGCGCAGGATACCGCCCACGTCTTCCTTCGCGCGCCGGGCCTCGTCGAGCGCGGACGACAGAATAGCGAGCGCCGGCTTCACGCTGTCGAGAAGCCGTTGGCCTTCCTCCGTCAGGCTCAGCTTGCGGGTGGTCCGATGAAAGAGCCGCACGCCCAGCGCCTTCTCCAATTGCATCACCGCATGGCTCGCGGCCTGCGGCGAGACGCCTTGATCGACCGCCGCGCTCCGCAGGCTTCCGAGCGTCGCGGCGCGTACGAAAGTGGTGATCGCACGAATTTCGTTCATTCCCAGGGCCCCGGATTCGCAAATAAAAGTTGATTATCACCCCAGTATTGGGCGGCTAGTTTGTGTCAATCGTCGTGCCTACCATGGCATCACCTCATCACACACGTAGGAGAGACATCATGGCAAACGTCCAGCAAGGTGGTTTCAAGCGCGTATGGTTCATCACCGGCGCGTCGCGCGGTATCGGCGCATTGATTGCCGAAGCGGCGCTCGCGGACGGCAACGCGGTCGTGGCCGCCGGCCGTCGCGTCCCGGCCATCGTCGAGCGTCTTGGCGACTCGGTTGCGTTGCTGCCGGTCGAGCTGGACGTGACCGACGAGGCCCAAGCCAAGGCGGCGGTGCAGGCGGCGGTCGAAAAATTCGGCCGCGTCGACGTGCTGGTCAACAACGCCGGCTTCGGTCTGCTGGGTGCGGTGGAAGAATCCGCCGACAAGGACGTCCGCCGCATGTACGACACGAACGTATTCGGCTTGCTGAACGTCACGCGTGCCGTGTTGCCGACGATGCGCGCGAACCGCTCGGGCCACGTGATCAATATTTCATCGATTGGCGGTTATCGGGCAGCGGCGGGATTTGGCGTGTACTCGTCGACGAAGTTCGCCGTCGAAGGCATTACGGAAGCGTTGCATGCCGAGTTGAAGCCACTGGGCGTTCACGCGACAGTTGTCGAGCCGGGGTATTTTCGGACGGACTTTCTGGATGCGTCCTCGCTGGTCGTTGCGCCGGACGTGATCGACGATTACGACGAAACCTCGGGTGCGGTTCGCCGCAAGGCCGTGCAATTGAATCGCAACCAGCCTGGCGACCCGGCGAAGCTGGCGGCTGCGATGATCGCGCTTGTCGACGCGCCGAACCCACCGTTGCGCCTTCCGCTTGGCACGGACACACTGGCTGCCATCGCTGCGAAGAACGCTTACGTGGCGCAGGAAACGGAAACGTGGAAGGCACTATCGACATCGACCGACTTCGCTGCGTGAGTGACGAAAGCGGCGTCTCGACATGGGTCGGGCCGCTGCAGCCTGGAGGCCGTCGTTTGGCGCCAAGAACTTTTTTTCCGCCTTGGCGCCCGACTATTGTCATGCGATAAAGGGTTTTCCCTGACCCGGAGCACGAGAATGTCGACCCTGGAAGCCCTCCGGTTCGTGCTGGACGATGCACGCACCCCTGAAATCATTCGCCATCACGTCGTCGACGCGTTGCAGTACGCGCTGCGCAACTACGGACAGGTATTCACGGCGAAGGAAGTGCAGTGGCTGACGCAATGGGACGATCCGCGCCTGCCGCTGGCGGCGAGGAAGGAGCTGGACAAGCGCGAACCCGAAGTCGCGCGCTGAACGTTCCGCCGCCGCGCCCGAACAGACGGACGCGGCAGCGGAGGAACGGCAAGGATCACTTCAAACCGAAGTCGACGCGCGTCGTCGCGCCCTTGTCGTCGATGCCCTTCGCATCGAGCTTCGGCGCGACGATGAACATCCGGCTCGAATCGATCTTCCCTTCGAGGTACTGACGCACCGACTGCGCGCGCGCCTGCGCGAGCGTGCGCAGGCTGCCTTCGTCGACCGGCGCGTGCTCGGCCAGCGCCTTCCTCATGTCGTCGTCCGGCAGCGTCTTCTGCAGGCCGACCAGGTTGCGCGGCTTCTTGAAGTCGGCGGCCTTGTACGCACGCGTCAGATACGTGTGGTACTCGGCCGGCTCGACCTTCACCGAGCGCGGATCGATGCTCTCGCCCTGCCCGACGACGTCCTTCAGCTTCTGCTGGCGCACGAGCCGGTCGACGTAGGTTTCGCGCAGCCCCGGCGTGTCCTTGTCCGGATCGACGCGGCCGATCAGGTCGAGACGAATCGACGCCTTCTCGTTCAGCATCTTCACGACCGTGTCGAGCTTCTTCTGCTGCGCGTCGGCGAGCTCGTCCGAGCCCGGCGCGAACTCGACGTAGCCGAGCTCCTCGCCGCCGCCGCCGAACGCGTGCGCGAGCAGCGTGAACGGCGACGTGACCGCCTTCGCGATCAGGTTCAGCACCGCGCGCCAGATCAGCCCGCCGACGCTGAACTCCGGATTCGACAGCGAGCCCGACACCGGCAGGCTCACGTCGATCTCGCCGCGCGAATTCTTCAACAGCGAGATCGCGAGCTTCACCGGCAGCTTGGTCGCCGTGTCGTTCTCGACGTGGTCGCCGAACGTCAGCTGGTCGATGAAGATGTGGTTGTTCGCCGACAGCTGGTCGTTCGCGAGCTGGTAATGCAGGTCGACGTTGAGCTTGCCCTTCGTGATCGGGTAGCCCGCGTACTTCGCCGAATACGGCGTCAGGTTGGTCAGCTCGATGTCGTGCGCGGTCGCGGTGAGGTCGAGCGCCGGCTTCGCGATCAGCGGATTGACCGTGCCCTTGATCGTGATCGGCCCGTTGCCCGCGAGGTTCGCGGCGACGTCGACCGGCGCGGACGTCGTCGAATCCGTGCCGAACGCGCCGATCGTGCCCTTGATCGCGACGAGGTTCGCCGTGTAGTTCGGCTTGATGAAGTTGTCGGTGTAGTTCACGCGGCCGTTCTGCAGCACGAACTCGCCGAAATGCAGCCGCACCGGGTTCTGCGGCGGTGGCGCGGCCTTGACGACCGTCGACGCCGACGCGGCGGCTGGCGCGGACGCCTGCTGCGCGACCGCGACCGCGGCCACGGCCGACGCGGCGGCCGGCGCCGGCTCGCCCTTGCTCGTGTCGCGCGTCAGCGACTGCGCGGGGCCGGATTCCTTCGCGACGATGTCCTTCAGGTTCAGCCGCCCTTGCGCGTCGAGCAGCACGCGGCCGTAGAAGTTCGAGAACGTCACGCGCGCCGCGTCGACGTCGGTGCCCTTCTCGTCGTAGGTCGCCTTCAGGTTCGACAGCGCGAGCGAGCGCCAGCCCGCGAACGGGTCGGACGTCGCCTTGTCGAGCATCCGCACGTCGACGAGCGCCGCGTCGCCGCGATAGGACGCGCGTGTCGCTCCGTTCGCCTGCGCGAACGCCAGGTTGCCGTTCGCATTGAGCAGCGCGCTCGCGACGGTCGCGTTCAGCGCGCTGCCGAAATACGGCTCGAACGCGGCCGCGTCGAGGCGGTTGCCGTCGATCTTCAGGCCGAGCTTGAGCGGCTGCGCGGTGACGTCGCCCGACACGTTCAGCGAGCCCTTGCGGTTCAGGGTCGCCTTCAGTTCGACCGGCAGCGGCTTCGTCAGGTCGTCGCTGATCTTCTGGACGGACAACGCCAGCGGCTTGATCGCGAGCTTCACCGGGCGCTGCGTCGACAGGTCCGTGTAGTTCGCCGCCGCATCCTTCACGTTCAGCGCGTCGATCCGGTAATGCCACGACGGCGCGGCGGCCTGCGCCTTGCGCGCGACCGTGCGCGCGGGCAGCGCCTTCTGCTCGGCGCTCGCCAGCGCCGCGAGATCGATCGTGCCGTCCTTCAGGCGCGTCACGTCGAGCGCGAGCCCGCTCGCGTCGACGCTCGCGATCTGCGCGGTGCGCGTCGCGAGATCGACCTTCGCGATCTTCGCGCTCGCGTCGGGCAGCACGATGGCCGGCGCCTTCGCGTCCGGCGTCGCGAGCTTCAGCGATTTCAGGCTCACCTCGCTGTCGGCGACCTGCGCGTCGAGCGGCGTCTTGCCCCAGTCGGCCTTCGCGTTGAGCGTCGCGCCGAGCGTGCCGTCGAGCACGCGCGCGCGCGTCGCTTCGCCGAGGTACGGCTGCAGCGCGGGCAGCGCGAGCGCATCGACCGTCAGCTTCGCGTCGGCCTGCTTCGCCGCGACGCTGAACGCGCCTTCGGCCTTCACGTCGCCGCCGCGCGCGAGCGATGTCGACAGCGTGTACTTCGCCGGCGTGTTGCCTTGCAGCGTGAAGCCGTCGAGCGTCGCCGCCAGTTTCGTGAGCGACAGCGTGGTCGGCGTCGCGGGCACGCGGTCGTCGAGGTTGATCGTGCCGCCGTCGATCGCGAAGTGGCGAATCGTCAGGTCGAGCGGCGGCGCCTTGGTTTCGACCGGCGCTGCGGCGCCCGATGCAGCCTGCGCCGCGCTCGCCGCTGCCGGCACGGCCACGCCCGACGCGGCCGGCGCGGCCGACGGCGCCTTTGCGTTGGGTGCCGCCGCGGGGTGCGCGGCCAGCTTCTCGACGTTCAGCACGCCCTGCCGGTCGCGCGCGAGATCGACGACCGGCTGGTCGACGCGGATCTCGTCGAAATGCAGCGCGTTGCGCAGCGGCTCGAGGCCGGCCGCCGCGACGTGCACGCCGCGCGCGGCGAACAGCGGCTCGGACGCCGCGCTCGTCACCTTCGCGTCGTTCAGGTCCACGGTGCCCGACACGCGCAGCGCCGGCGTCGCGCCGCTCATCACGAAATTGAGCTTGAGGTTGCTGCTGAGCAGGCCGCTCGTCACCGCGACCGGCAGCTTCGCCGGCACGTACGAGATCAGCTGCGGCACATCGAGCTTGTCGAACTTCAGCGCGATCTCCGATTCGCGCGACTGCGCGAACGGCTTGGTCCGGCCTTCGATCGCGATCGGGCTGCCGTCGAGCCGCAGGCGCAGCTTCGGCTGGACGAAGATGTCGGTCTTCGACGGCAGCGTCGCGATGTACGGAATGCCGAGCGTCCAGTTGTCGACGACGTGCTTTTCATTGAGCAGGCGGTCGTCGAAGTCGATCCGGCCGTCGTTGATCTGGATGTTCGACACCGAGAAGTGCGTCGGCTTGCTTTCCGGTTTCGACGGCGTCGAGAGCTTCTCGATCAGGTCGGTGAAGTTGAAGCGCTGCGCGTCGTAGCGCACGACGTGAAAGCGCGGCGCATCGACGCGGATTTCGTTGACGATCGGCGCGCCGCGAAACAGCGACGTCCACGACGGGCGCACGACGAGCTTGCCGATGTCGATGAAATCGCCCTGGCCGCCGCGCTCGCCGAGATGGATGCCGTCGGCTTCGAGGTTCAGCGTATACGGATTGAGCGCGATGCGCTGGATCGTCGCGGGACGGTCGAGCTGCCGGCTCAGCTGCTGTTCCGCGATGTGGCGGATCAGCGGCGGCGCGGCGAAGAACCCGAGCAGTCCGAACAGAACGAGGAAGATCAGCACGCCGAGGCCGATGCGCCGGGTCCGGCGCGCGCGCGCGCGACGTCGCGCAGCGCGTGCAGCGTCGAGGAAACGGTGTCTTTGTTGAGGCTTGCCATGCCGAATTGCCTTGGGAGCAATATTTCAGGGAATCCGGGGAATCGGTGCGATCCGGCCCGTTTCCCGCAAGTATAGGCTCAGGGGGTGACGGAACGCAGATGGGGCCGCCGCCGCGCCTGCCGGTCGGACCGGCGCGGCGGCGGCGCGTTCACTTGCGCACGACGACGGGCGGCATCCAGGAGCCGTCGTTCGCCTTCGGCTTCGGCGCGTAGAGCCGCAGCGCCAGCGCGAAGTCCGCGCGCGGCGCCGGCAGCCAGTTCGCCGCGTTCGCGCCGCCCGGCGACGTCGCGGAGACGACGATGTCGATCGAGCCGTCGCGGTTGCGGCGCAGCCGGTCGCGATCGCCGAGCGAGCGGCGGGCGGCGCCGACGTCGGGCAGCGCGCCGCCCGTCGTGTAGGGCGTGAGCGTCCAGAACGCGCGCACGGGCGGCAGCGCGCCCGCCGCGAAATGCAGCGTGTAGCGGTTCGCGCCGTTCAGCGCATGGCCGTCGCTGTCGACGCGCACGACCGCGAGCGTCTCGTCGTCGCGCGTCGCGGTGCCGAACTGCGTGTAGGCCGCGAAGGCGCGCAGCGCGTAGTCCTGGCCGTACTTGCCGGCGGTGTCGCCGATCCAGCTCCAGCCGTTCGCGTTCAGCAGGTTCGGCGGCGGCGCCGCGAGCCGCGCGCGCGCTTCGGCGACGCCCGCCGTCGCGGCCGTGAGGCGATCGCCCGTCCACAGCACCGGATAGCCGGCCATCACGCCGATTTCCTCGAGCTGCTGCTGCGCGTGCGCGTCGTCGGCGGGCGCCGGGTTGTCCTGCAGCGCCTGCGCGAAGCGCGTGAAGTACGCCTTCGGGTCGAGCGCCGCGACCTGCTCGGCCGGCGTGCCGCCGCTCGCCGCCTCGGCGGCTGCGCTGCCGGCGTGCACCGCGACCGACGCGCCGCGCGCCGCGCCCGTATACACCGACAGCGGCACCACGCGGATCGCGCGCTGCAGTTTCTTCACGGCGGTCAGGTCGCGGCCGCCGCTCGTCTGCAGGCGCACTTCGAGCCACGCGTTGCGCGACGGCGCGTCGACGCGCGTCACGCCCTTCGGCAGCGTGCCCTGCCAGTCCTTCGCGGCGAAGGCAATCGTTTGCGATCGGGGGCCGCCGCGCGGGCCGCGCGCGGCCGCATTCGACGACCACAGCACGTTGGTCCACATGTCGAGCGCGCGGGCGTCCCAGTAGCGGCCGCGGGTGTCGGGCAGCGTGACGATCACCGGTTCGGCGGCCACGTCGAGCCAGCCGGTCGAATCGAGCGTGTCGACGCCCGGCAGCGGCGGGTTGACCGCGCCGACGGGCGGCAGCGCCTGCGCATGGCGCAGCGTGTTGACGGGCGCTTGGCCGGGCTGCGCGCCGTCGCCGCCGGTGGCGGCGTCCTTCGCGACGTCCATCATCACGAGCGGATACGCATATATATAGGCGTCGGCCACTTCGGCACGCATCCAGCCGGTCTTGCGCGGGATCGCGTCGGGCTGGGTGGCGCATCCGGCCAGAAGGGCCGCAATGGCCAGCGACGCGCAGGCGCGCCGCAGAGAAACGGATTCTCGTCGGGTTTTTATCATTGATTCGTGGCCGTATCTAATTCTTTGTAAATCAACGCCTTGCGCGATTCGCAACCTGCGAATCCAAGGCCAAGCAAGGTCAATCGAGGCTGCCCCGGCCTTGCCGCGCTGCAATTTCACCGCAGCGGGCGCTATCGTCAGGCCGGTATCATAGCGCCTCGGGGCATTCCCCAATATGCCGGATGCTTGTCATTGCGACCGCGAAATGCGCGGGGCGGACGCCATGGCGACCGACCGCCGGCCGATGCCGTCGACGCGAAATTGGAAACGGGAATGAGACTGCACGTGCCAGCAGCCCAGAACGGCCGGCCGGGCTAGCTGGCTGTGAAGTTGGCGGTTACGCAGGCATGCGCTGTCGTTGCGGACAGGTCGAACATGACCGCTCGTTCTGGCTCGGCGGAATCTGACAGGCGAGCATTGCGCGGCCGCACCGGGGACTGCCCCGACGCGGCCGGTCATTGAATTGGAACCGCATTCGCCCCGACATCTTCTTCAAATCAAACTACCGCAGTCGATATAAATGCGGATCCGATCGACATTCAGGCAATCGTTCCGATAACGATGAAGCTGAAATTCCGGTCGGAATATTTTCCATACTGGTCGCCGGTTTGAACCGTGATCTCACCGGGATTAACTACCGGAAAGATCACGTTGTCCAGCGTGCTTTGCCCGTTGCCAAACGCCCCTTGCGAGCCGACAACCGCCGGCGTCTTGGTGAATTGGACACTGAACTTGATCTGATACGTGCCGGTGCTTTCACGTTTCACGGCGAATCCGCCCGAGCCATCCAAAACCACGCCATCTCTATTGACACTGCCCCACAGTGTAACTTGAGCCATGATCACTTCTCCTTCGCTATTTTTTAAAACAATAAAGAGAATTGAAAACGGGATGTCGATTCCATGTCACCAGAATTCCCCGGATCGACAGCTTCATTTTATGCGGCAGATTTTCATATTTGGAGAACTCGGCAAATAATTTGTTGGAATTTTTATTTCCAATAAATGAATTATGTAATTGAAAGCGCGAATTGTTGCATGACGTCGGCGCGTAGCCTTTTGCAGAGCAATCGTTGCGGCGGCAGGAAAATTCTCGAACACGGGCTGCGCGGCGAAGTTGTCGACGACGTATCGGACACATGTCCAGCAAGGTTTCGTGAGCTTCGGGATGAACAGGCCGTAGCCCTGAGTCGCGCAGTCGTCCATCATGAAGACCTGTATGTTCATGTATGGAGCCCTCTGCCGACGGTTCGACGCGGACGCATGGCCGATGCCTGCCCGCGACGCATCGTCGCTGCCGCTTGACCTTCCCATGATGGGAATGTTGATATTTGACCTGTCTGCGGCTCAGACCGCGCTTTTTGGGAACCCGACATGACAGAACCTCTCGCCTCGGCGGCGCTGAACACGATCGTGCTGACGGTGGACGGCATGCATTGCGGCGGCTGCACCGGGCGCGTGCAGCGCGCGCTGGCCGGCGTGCCGGGCGTCGTCGACGCCGCCGTCGATCTCGCCGATCGCTCGGCCACCGTGAGCGCGCACGATACGGTCGATCCGGCCCGGCTGGTCGAAGCGGTCAGCGACGCGGGCTATCGCGCGACGTTGCGCGAGTCGGTCGACACGAGCGAACGTCACGCTGACGCTGCCGCCGCGACGGCGCCGATCGAACTCGAAATCGAAGGGATGACCTGCGCATCGTGCGTCGCGCGCGTCGAAAAGGCGCTGGCCGGCGTGCCGGGCGTCACGCGCGCGTCGGTCAATCTCGCGACCGAGCGCGCGACGGTCGACGCGGCGGCCGGCGTGACGACCGCGCAACTGGTCGACGCGGTCAAGCAGTCCGGCTATCAGGCGACGCCGGTCGCGGAACCGGAGGCCGCCATCGTACCGGGCCCCGCACCCGGCGCGGTCGAACTCGACATCGGCGGGATGACCTGCGCGTCCTGCGCCGGCCGCGTCGAAAAGGCCCTCGCGAACGTGCCGGGCGTCGCCCGCGCGTCGGTCAACCTGGCGACCGAGCGCGCGACGGTGCACGGCGCCGCCCCGCTCGACCCGGCCGCGCTGATCGCGGCGGTCACGGCCGCCGGCTACCGGGCGTCGCGCGTCGCCGCACCGGCCGGCGCATCCGGAACGCCTGCCACGACCGGCGCGCCCGCCGGCACGAAACCGGACGCCGCGAAAGCCACGGACGCCGACACGCGCAAGCGCCGCGAGGCGATCCGCGAACGCAACCTCGTGATCGCCGCCGCGCTGCTGAGCGCGCCGCTGATCGCGCCGATGTTCGCCGCGCCGTTCGGCGTCGACGCGATGCTGAACGGCTGGTTCCAGCTGGTGCTGGCGTCGCTCGTCCAGTTCGGCTTCGGCGCGCGCTTCTACCGCGCGGCCTGGCACGCGATCAAGGCGCGCGCCGGCAACATGGACCTGCTCGTCGCGCTCGGCACGTCGGCCGCCTACGGCCTGAGCCTGTGGATGCTGCTGCGCGACCCCATGCATCCGGGCCATCTGTATTTCGAGGCGTCGGCCGTGATCATCACGCTGGTGCGCTTCGGCAAATGGCTCGAAGCGCGCGCGAAGCGCCAGACCACGGAAGCGATCCGCGCACTGAACGCGCTGCGGCCGGACCGCGCGCGCATCGTCGAACACGGCGTCGAACGCGACGTGCCGCTCGCGCAGGTGCGCGTCGGCACGGCCGTCAGCATCCGGCCCGGCGAACGGGTGCCGGTGGACGGCCGGGTCGTGTCGGGCCGCTCGCACATCGACGAATCGCTGATCACCGGCGAAAGCCTGCCGGTCGCGAAGGACGACGGCGATCCGGTGACGGCCGGCTCGATCAACGGCGAAGGCGCGCTGATCGTCGAAACCACCGCGATCGGCGCGGAGACGACACTCGCCCGCATCATCCGGCTCGTCGAGTCCGCTCAGGCGGAGAAGGCGCCGATCCAGCGGCTCGTCGACCGCGTCAGCGCGGTGTTCGTGCCGGCGATCCTCGGCATCGCGGCGCTCACGCTGATCGGCTGGCTGATTGCCGGCGCGGGCGCGGAAACCGCGATCCTCAACGCGGTCGCGGTGCTCGTGATCGCGTGCCCGTGCGCGCTAGGCCTCGCGACGCCCGCCGCGATCATGGCCGGCACCGGCGTCGCCGCGCGTCACGGCGTGCTGATCAAGGATGCGCAGGCGCTCGAGCTCGCGCAGCGCGCGACCGTGATCGCGTTCGACAAGACCGGCACGCTCACCGAGGGCAAGCCGTCCGTCACCGCGTTCGACGCGGTCGGCCTGCCGCGCGACGAGGCGCTCGCGCTCGCCGCGGCGGTGCAGCGTCACAGCGATCATCCGCTGGCGCGCGCCGTGGTCGCCGCGCACCATGCCGACGTCGCGGCGCGTGGCGGCGCGACGTCGGCGCCCGTCGCGACCGACGCACGGGCGGTCGCCGGACGCGGCGTCGAGGCGCGCGTCGCCGGCCGGCGGCTGGCGCTCGGCAGCACGCGCTGGCGCGACGAGCTGGGCATCGCCGCGCCGCCCGCGCTGGATGCGCGCGCGGCCGAGCTCGAACGCGCCGGCAACACGATCTCGTGGCTGATGCGCGCCGACGCGCCGCGTGCGCCGCTCGCGCTGATCGCGTTCGGCGACACCGTGAAGCCCGGCGCACGCGACGCGATCGCGGCGCTCGCCGCGCGCGGCGTCGCGAGCGTGCTCGTGACGGGCGACAACCGCGGCAGCGCGGCGGCGGTCGCGGCGTCGCTCGGCATCGGCGAAGTCCACGCGCAGGTGCTGCCGGACGACAAGGCGCGCGTCGTCGCGGAGCTCAAGCGCACGCACGACGGCATCGTCGCGATGGTCGGCGACGGGATCAACGACGCGCCCGCGCTCGCCGCGGCCGACGTCGGCATCGCGATGGCGACCGGCACCGACGTCGCGATGCACACCGCCGGCATCACGCTGATGCGCGGCGACCCGAGCCTCGTCGCCGACGCGATCGACATCTCGAAGCGCACGTACCGCAAGATCCAGCAGAACCTGTTCTGGGCGTTCGTCTACAACCTGGTCGGCGTGCCGCTCGCGGCGCTCGGCTGGCTGAACCCGGTGATCGCGGGCGCGGCGATGGCGTTTTCCAGCGTGAGCGTGGTGACGAACGCGCTGCTGCTGCGGCGATGGAAGGGGCGGGCTCGGTGACGCGACGCGCCGCGCGGCTGAGCGCGGCGCCATTACGGGAAAGAAAGGACGGGCCCGGTTGCGCCGGGCCCGTTTGCATGGAGCCGCGTGGGAGGGCCGGATTGAACCGGCGTTAGCCCGACACGACCGGCTTGATCAGCGTCGTCGTGATCGGCACGAAGCCGCACGCACGATACAGCGCCCGCGCGGCCGCGTTGTGATTGAACACGGACAGGCCGATCTCGGTCACGCCGTACCGGCGCGCCTCGGCCTCGAGCGCATCGAGCACGCGCGTGGCCCAGCCCTGGCGGCGCCTGGACGGCGCGATTTCGAGATCGTAGATGAACAGCGTGCGGTTCGGACCTTCGGTCACGATCGCGTACCAGAGATCGCCGAGCACTTCGCCATCGGCGGCGTCGACGAGGGAGACGAGTATCTGGCCCGGTGTCAGCAGGCCGTCCGGCAGCAAGGTGTCGAAACAGGCCCGGGCGCGGGCGGGCGCGTCTTCGACGGCGTTTTGCCCGGATGAGACGAGGTCGCGCGCGTAGCCGTCGATGGCTCGCGTGCGGTACGCATGAAATTCGCCGGCCGTCATCGGCCGCATCTGCAGCATGGCCCGGTCGCCGTGAGAGGAATCGGACTTCCAGTGTAGCGGGACGGTCGCGCTCGCACACGGACGGTGCGGCGGCGGAAACGGGCGGGCAGGTGCGGCGGGCGCCGCGCTGAATCAGCGAATCAGCGAATCAGCGAATCAGCGAATCAGCGACGGTACAGGCAAAGCGGCACGAGGTGCGACCGGCGCACGCGCTCGGCTTCGGCGTGACGCGCGGCGTACGAGTATTCCGCATCGAGCGGCAGGTGCGGCGAAACGAACAGATCGTCGATCTTTTGCAGCAGGGCGAGGATGAAGCTCATGGGCGACTCCCGACAGGGTTAGCTAGGGTTTTCCCTTAGACGGACTCCATTCTAAGGGTTTTCCCTAGACTCTGCCAGCGTGCCGCAGCAATTTGCCGCAACCGGCCAATGACGAGCCCAGCGCCACAAACGCCGATCTCGGTGTGGCGGGGCTCTCCAGGTAGGGTCGAAACGTTCAGCGGCCCCGACGGACGCGCTTCCCCGCCGCCGTCTGGCGGCTCACGTTGCGTTCCAGGCGGTCGACCTGCGACAGGAGCGCGTCGTTGTGCTGCTCGAGCGTCGTGACCGTGGCCTGCTGCGTCGCCAGATCGGCGGTCAGGCGATCGATTCGCTGCTGCTGGGCGACGGCGCCGAGCTTCAGGCGCGACATCTGCATCGTCTGCATCACCAGCGCGACGAGCCCCGCCAGCACGACGACGGCCAGCGCCAGCAACAGGCGGTTCACCCGGCGCATTTCCCGATCGGCCGCGCGTTTGAGCGCGGTCGTTTCCGCCTGCAATGCGGCCAGACGGTCGGAGAGCGGCCGCAGCTGCGTATCGGCATCGAACGACGGCCCGGCGTGGTCCGACGACGGTTTCGTGACGAACGTCGCCGCGGACGCCGCCGGCCGCGCAGCCGACGCAGCCGCATCGTCGCGTTCGCGCGCGGTGACGGAGGGCTCGACGCTCATGGCAGAGGCGGCCTTGCCCGGCCCGGACGCTGCGTCAGCCGCTCCCGGCGCGGGCCGTGCGGTCGCTTCGCGGGCGGCTGCCGCCGACGTGCGGCGCTTCGTCCCCGTCGATGAGCGGGCGCCTGCCGCGCGCGGGGGCGCCGGCTTCGTTGCCGCGCCGCCGTCGTCTTTCGTGGAAACCGCGGCAGCCGCTGCAAGCGGCAGCGTTGCCGCCGCGCCGGCCGTCGCGATGTCCTCGGCACGGCTCGGCGCGACGCTGTCCTGCGCTGCCGACGCGGCGTCGGCGGTGTGAGCTGACGCATCCTGCGCCGTCGCGTCGGAGGCGACTTCCAGCGTCGCCTCGGCCGCCGGCTCGCGCTCGGCGCCAGCCGGCATGCCTTCCTCCGTCGGCTCGAACGCCGCCCCTGATGCAGCGTCGGCAGCCGCCGGCACATGTCCGGCCTCTGCCGTCGCGCCATCGGCGGCAGGCTCGCCGCCAGCCGCAGCCGGGACCGCCACCTCCGGCGCGTCGAACCCGTCGAGCGTCGCTTGCTGATGATCCGGCGCGTCGCTTGCAGCGTCGACGACGGCCGCGGCCTCGGCCACCCGACTGCGTGCGACCGCCGACGCCCCTTCACCGGCCTCGAGCACCGGATCGCCGAACAGGTCGAGCGTACGCTCGTCGCGAGGCGCGCCGGCCGCCTGCGCGTCGCCGCCGGGCTGCATCGTCGCGCGGGCCGGCGCGCGGCCCGCGGCAGCGGCGGCGCGACGGCGCGGCTTCGCGGACGGACGGTTGGAACGGGAACGGGGCGTGGCGACGGATTCGGTCATGGAGGTCGGGATGCGGGGCCCCGCGAACGCGGAACCGGAGCGTCAAACGGAATCAGTGACCGCGCATTGTCGCATGACCTGTCGCCTATTCATCTCAGGCCCCGCCGTTTCCGTCGTCGCCGCGCGTCACGCCGGGCAGCGCGCGCACGCAGCGGATTTCCGTCCTTTTTGTGGTGCCGGCCGGCCGCCGAATGCTTTATCCTTGGCCCCCGGCCGCGCGCATCCGGCGCGCGCCAACACGATTCGATTCACGCGCTCAACCCCGTCATGTCCGATTTCGACTCCGCTTCCGCCCAGGCCGCTCAACTGCGCCGCCATTTCGCGCACGTCGTCTTGCCGATCTGGCGGGGGTCAGGGTTCGATCGCGCGCTGCAACTGCCGTTCGAAGCCGTCGATCCGGCCACCCACGCGCCGCTGCCGGTCGCACGCTATCGCGCGATGGCCTGCGCGCGGCAGCTGTTCGTGTTCGCGCAGGCCGGCGAGGCCGATCACGCGGCGACGCTGTTCGACGCGCTTTGCCGCCATTTCCGCGACGCCCGCCACGGCGGCTGGCACTACAGCATCGACGCGGCCGGCGCGCCGCTCGACACGACCAAGGACCTGTACACGCACGCGTTCATCGTGTTCGCCTGCGCCGCGTATCACGCGGCCTCGGGCGAGCGCGCCGCGCGCACGGTCGCCGAAGACACGGCCGCGCTGATCCAGGATCGCTTCGCGCCGCAGCGCGGCGATGCGCTGCTCGACGCCGCGCGTCATGCCGATTTCTCGTCGTCGGGCAGCGGAGCGCTGCAGAATCCGCTGATGCACCTGACGGAAGCATGGCTGGCGGCGTCCGGCGCGTTCGGCGACGCCGCGTTCGACGATGCGCTCGCGCGCACCGCGCAGGCGGTCGAGCGCACGTTCGTCGACACGGCCACCGGCTGCGTCGCCGAGCTGCCGCTCGGCTCGGCGGACAACCGCTTCGAGCCGGGGCATCAATTCGAATGGTTCTATCTGGTCGACGCGGCCGGTGCGCGGGTCGCGCATACCGGCCTGCGCGACGCGCTCGCGCGTGCCTTCGCGTTCGCCGAACGGCACGGCGTCGATGCGCGGACGGGCGGCGTCAGCGCCGCGCTCGACGCGCAAGGCGCGTGCCTGGACGGCACGCAGCGGATCTGGGCGCAGACCGAGTATCTGCGCGCGCTCGCGACGCACGGCGGCACGCCGGCGTCCGCGCCGCTGGCGGCGCAGATCGCGCGCTTCGCCGCACGCTTCCTGCATCCGCGCGGCTGGTTCGAGTGCAAGACGGCCGATGGCCAGGTGTCGCGCGCCGACATGCCGTCGACGACGCCTTATCACCTCGCGACCGCTTACGCGGCGCTGCCCGCCGACGCATAAGCCGGCGCGCCGAACGACGGCGCGGCGCGTCCGCCGAGCGGCGAGCGCACGTCGCCGAGCTCGAACACCGACACCGCCTGCATCAGGTGCGTGGTCTGGTCGTTCAGCGACGCGGCCGCCGCGGCAACCTGCTCCACCAGCGCCGCGTTCTGCTGGGTCAGCTGGTCCATCTGCGTGACGGCCTGATTGACCTGCTCGATCCCGACGGTCTGCTCGACCGACGCCGACGTGATCTCGGTCATCGTCTGCACGACGCGCGAGATCGACGTCGACACCGTGCGCATCGCTTCGCCCGCGCGCTCGACGAGCTCCGCGCCGCCGTTGATCTGCGCGACCGAATCCTCGATCAGCGTCTTGATTTCCTTCGCCGACTGCGCGCTGCGCTGCGCGAGCGAGCGCACCTCGCCCGCGACCACCGCGAAGCCGCGGCCCTGCTCGCCCGCGCGCGCCGCTTCCACCGCCGCGTTCAGCGCGAGGATGTTGGTCTGGAACGCGATCCCGTCGATCACCGAGATGATTTCCGCGATGCGCCCCGAGCTTTGCGCGATGCCGCGCATCTTGTCGATCACGCTGTCGACGACCCCGCCGCCGTGGCTCGTCGCCTTGAGCGCGTCGTCGGCCAGCACGCTCGCCGCGCGGGCGCTGTCGGTGTTCTGGCGCACGGTCGCGGTCAGCTCCTCCATGCTCGCGGCGGTTTCCTCGAGCGACGCGGCCTGCGTGCCGGTGCGCGCCGACAGGTCCGCATTGCCGCTCGCGATCTCGCCCGCGCCGAGGTGGATCGCGTCGGACGCGTGGCGCACGACGCGCACCGTCTCCGCGATGCTCGCCTGCATCGTGGCGAGCCCGCGCAGCATCCGGTCGATCTCGTACACGCCGCCCGCGCGCACGTCCTCGTCGAGCCGGCCCTGCGCGATCCGCTCGAAATGCAGGCCCGCCTCGTCGAGCGGCGCGACCACCGCGCGCCGCGCAGCCGCGTAGATCGCCGCGCTGCTCGCCAGCATCGCGGCCAGCAGCACGATGCCGACCCACTTGAACCAGCTCATGCCCGCGTCGATCGTGCCGAGCGCGGTGCGGCTCGATGCGCCGCCGTACTCGACGAAGCGATGCAGCTCGGACAGGTACGCATCCTGGATGCTCTGGGTCGGCTGGTCGAGAAACGCCTGGATGTTGTCGCCGTCGAGAAACTGCACGAGCTCCGCGAGCGCCGCGTGGATTTTCCGGTAGCGCTCGGTGAGCGCCGCGACGCGCGTGCGGTTTTCCTCGTCGACCGGCTGCGCCGCGGCGAGCGCGGCGAACGCCTTGTCCGCCTCGGCGAGCGAATCGCTCGCATGGCGGATGATGTCGTCCGGCTTCGGGCCGCCGCGCACCATCCGCGTGCCGGCGCGCGACAGGTTGATGCGCGCGTCGAGCAGGCGTTCGGTCGCCTGGTTCGCCGCGCCGACCTGCGCGATCGCGACGTTCGACAGGTCGTCGACGCCGCTGCGCGTCGACGTGAACGACCAGAAGCCGAGCGCCTCGACCGCCAGCATGAAGAGACAGAACATGGTCAACACGCCGAGCAGACCCGACGCGAGCTTGATTTTGCTGAACATGGAAATTCCTGGAAAGCGACGATGGAGCAATGCCCCGGCGTTAGCGGCAATTCCCGGGCGGACTTTAGGCATGCCCGAGAATCTCCTCCAATTTACGGAGGTCGCGCGCGTGCGACGCAATAATCGCATTGCGCGGCGCCGCCAATCGCAGGAAATGCGGACAGATTTCCTTGCTTATCCGCGCCCCGCTTCCTAGAGTTCAGCGCAAGCGGCCACTCATTGCGAGGCAAGTCGATGACGGACATCGTGGATCACGCCCGCGGCGCATTGCGGGCGCAACCGTTCAGCATGCTGCTCGGCACGGAGCTGATGCACATCGGCGAGCATGAAGTGTCGCTGTGCCTGCCCGTGCGCGACGAGTTGCGGCAGCAGCACGGCTACGTGCACGGCGGCGTCATCAGCTACCTCGCCGACAACGCGCTGACGTTCGCCGGCGCGCTCGCGCTCGGGCCGCGCGTGATCACGGCCGAATACAAGATCAACTATCTGCGGCCGGCGGTGAACGGCACGCTCGTCGCCCGCGCGACGCTCGTCTATGCGGGGCGGCAACAGGCGACCTGCCAGTGTCACGTGTTCGTCATCGACGGCGATCACGAGCGGCTGGTCGCGATCGCGCAGGGCACGATCAACCGCGTCGGCGACGGGAAGGTGCCGGGGGCGCCGGAGGAAGCGGCATAGCACACGCAGATGCCGGTTTTGCGCCGGTCGCGGGTTTGCACATGGACGCGCCCCTATTCCGCTTCGCCGCCCGCCAGCGGCAGGAAACGCGGAGCAACGCGCGCGCGCACGACGCCTTGCGCGTCGGCCTCGTAAATCCCGCGCGCGACATTGTGCGGATGCTCCGCCGCCTCCGCGACGCTCAGCACCGGCGCGAAGCACGCGTCGCTGCCCTCCAGCAGCGCGCGCCAGTGCGCCAACGGCTGCCGCGCGAACACCTCCGCGAAACGCGCCTTCAGCGCCGGCCAATGCGCGCGGTCGTACTGCGACGCCGGATCGACGTCCGTCAGCCCGAGCCGCTCGACCAGCAGCGCATAGAACGGCGGCTCGAGCGCGCCGATCGTCACGCATTCGCCGTCCGCGCAGCGGTAGACGTCGTAGAACGGCGCGTCGTGAAACAGGCTCGGCTGCGCGCCGTCGAGCTGGCCGTTCG
Source organism: Burkholderia sp. MSHR3999 (assembly GCF_000833595.1). Classification (NCBI taxonomy): domain Bacteria; kingdom Pseudomonadati; phylum Pseudomonadota; class Betaproteobacteria; order Burkholderiales; family Burkholderiaceae; genus Burkholderia; species Burkholderia sp. MSHR3999. The sequence continues at coordinate 205,195 of NZ_JRFO01000002.1, read as the reverse complement.
CGCGCGCCCACAGCGCGAGCGTGCCGAGCATCGCGACGATGTCGACGATCGCGCCGTCGACCACCCGCCCCGGCCCGCCAGCCCGCACGTCGAACAGCGCGCAGACGATCCCGAACGCGAGCCCGAGCGCGCCGCCCGCGTCACCGACGACGGTCGGCGGCAGGCCGGGCTTGGCGCTGTCCGCGCCGCGCGGCGCGGCGAGCGACAGCAGGCCCGTCAACGCGACGTAGTTCAGGTCATGGCCGGCGGCAGCGGAGAGCGGCCCTGTCTGGCCCCAGCCGGTCATCCGGCCATAGACGAGCCGGGGGTTATGCGGTGCGCAATCCGCCGGCCCGAGCCCGAGGCGCTCCATCACGCCGGGCCGCAGCCCTTCGATCAGCGCGTCGGCGCGTGAAATCAGCGCGAGCGCTTCGTCACGCCCCGCCGGCGTTTTCAGGTCGAGCGGGACGATCGTCTTGCCTTCGCGCAGCAGGTCGCCGTCGCGGCCCTGCAGCGCGTCGGGCGCGCTCGTGCGGCCCGCCGGACGCGCGATCAGCGTGACCCGCGCGCCCATCCCGGCGAGGATCCGGCCCGCGAGCGGGCCGGGGCCGAGACCTTCGAATTCGACGATATGAACGCCCGTCAGCGGCGATTCGAGCGGCATGCGGTTCTCCATGCTTGGCGGTCGGTGGGCGTTTGCGACGGACGCCCCCTCAAACGAAAAATCCCTGCTCGGCGGGGTCCGCTTCGCAGGGATCGGCAGGGCCTGTTCACGCTGATCGCGCCGCGTCAGAACGCATCCCCCGGCACGCGCACCCACCCTTCCATCAGCACGCGCGCGCTGCGGCTCATGATCGCCTTGGTGACGGTCCACTCGCCGTTTTCCAGTTTCGCTTCCGCGCCGACCCGCAGCGTGCCCGACGGATGCCCGAAGCGCACCGCCTGACGCTCGCCGCCGCCCGCCGCCAGATTGACGAGCGTGCCCGGAATCGCGGCGGCCGTGCCGATCGCGACCGCCGCCGTGCCCATCATCGCGTGATGCAGCTTGCCCATCGACATCGCGCGCACCAGCAGGTCGACGTCGGCGGCCGCGACGCGCTTGCCGCTCGACGCGACATAGTCGGCCGGCTTCGCGACGAACGCGATCTTCGGCGTGTGCTGCCGCGTCGCGATCTCGTCGAGCGTGTCGATCAGGCCGATGCGCAGCGCGCCGTGCGCGCGAATCGTCTCGAACTTCTCGAGCGCCTGCGCGTCGCCGTTGATCGCGTCCTGCAGCTCGGTGCCCGTGTAGCCGATCGCCTCCGCGTCGACGAAGATCGTCGGAATCCCCGCGTTGATCATCGTCGCCTTCAGCGTGCCGAGGCCCGGCACCGCGAGATCGTCGACGAGGTTGCCGGTCGGGAACATCGCGCCGCCCGCGCCTTCCTCGTCGGCGGCCGGGTCCATGAACTCGAGCTGCACCTCCGCCGCCGGGAACGTGACGCCGTCCAGTTCGAAGTCGCCGGTTTCCTGCACCGCGCCGTTCGTGATCGGCACATGGGCGACGATCGTCTTGCCGATGTTCGCCTGCCAGATCCGCACGGTCGCAATGCCGTCGCGCGGCACGCGCGACGGATCGACGAGGCCGCCGCCGATCGCGAACGGGCCGACCGCCGCCGACAGGTTGCCGCAGTTGCCGGTCCAGTCGACGAACGCCTTGTCGATCGACACCTGGCCGAACAGGTAGTCGACGTCGTGGCCGGGCCGCGTGCTCTTCGACACGATCACCGTCTTGCTGGTGGACGACGTCGCGCCGCCCATCCCGTCGATCTGCTTGCCGTACGGGTCGGGGCTGCCGATCACGCGCAGCAGCAGCGCGTCGCGCGCGGCGCCGGGCGCCTGCGCGGCCTCGGGCAGGTCCTGCAGGCGGAAGAACACGCCCTTGCTGGTGCCGCCGCGCAGGTAAGCCGCGGGAATCCTGATTTGAGGAATATGAGCCATGTCCGTGTTGTCCCTGTCAAGCCGCCGCCTGCGACGATTCGAGGAAGTCCTGCGCGAAGCGCTGCAACACGCCGCCCGCGTCGTAGATCGACACTTCCTCGGCCGTATCGAGCCGGCACGTGACCGGCACCTCGACGCGCTCGCCGTTCTTCCGATGGATCACGAGCGTCAGGTCCGCGCGCGGCGTGCGCGCGCCGACCACGTCGAAGGTCTCGGTGCCGTCGATGCCGAGCGTCGTCCGGTTGGTGCCCGGCTTGAACTCGAGCGGCAGCACGCCCATCCCGATCAGGTTCGTGCGGTGAATCCGCTCGAAGCCTTCGGCGACGATCGCCTCGACGCCCGCGAGCCGCACGCCCTTCGCGGCCCAGTCGCGCGACGAGCCCTGGCCGTAGTCGGCCCCGGCGACGACGATCAGCGGCTGCTTGCGATTCATGTACGTCTCGATCGCTTCCCACATCCGCATGACCTTGCCGTCCGGCTCGACGCGCGCGAGCGAGCCCTTCTTCACCGCGCCGTCGACCACCGCCATCTCGTTGACGAGCGTCGGGTTCGCGAAGGTCGCGCGCTGCGCGGTCAGGTGGTCGCCCCGGTGCGTCGCGTACGAGTTGAAGTCCTCTTCCGGCAGGCCCATCTTCGCGAGGTATTCGCCGGCGGCGCTATTCGCGAGGATCGCGTTCGACGGCGACAGGTGGTCGGTCGTGATGTTGTCGCCGAGCACCGCGAGCGGGCGCATGCCCTTGAGCGTGCGCTCGCCGGCCAGCGCCCCTTCCCAGTATGGCGGGCGGCGGATGTAGGTGCTCTGCGGCCGCCAGTCGTACAGTGGCGCCGCGCGCTCGCCCGCATCGGCGCTGCGCGCGAACATCGGCTCGTAGACCTTGCGGAACTGCTCGGGCTTCACGCTCGACGCGACGATCGCATCGATCTCCTCGTCGGTCGGCCAGATGTCCTTCAGCGTGACCGGCTTGCCGTCCTGGTCGTGGCCGAGCACGTCCTTCTCGATGTCGAAGCGGATCGTGCCGGCGATCGCATATGCGACCACGAGCGGCGGCGACGCGAGGAACGCCTGCTTCGCATACGGATGGATGCGGCCGTCGAAGTTGCGGTTGCCGGACAGCACGGCGGTCGCGTACAGGTCGCGATCGACGATCTCCTGCTGGATCTTCGGATCGAGCGCGCCCGACATCCCGTTGCAGGTCGTGCACGCGAACGCGACGATGCCGAAGCCGAGCTTCTCGAGTTCGGGCAGCAGGTTCGCTTCTTCCAGATACAGCTCGACCGCCTTCGAGCCCGGCGCGAGCGAGCTCTTCACCCACGGCTTGCGCGTCAGGCCCTTCGCGTTCGCGTTGCGCGCGAGCAAGGCAGCTGCGATCACGTTGCGCGGGTTGCTGGTGTTCGTGCAGCTCGTGATCGCGGCGATGATCACCGCGCCGTCGGGCATCTCGCCCGCCTTCTCTTCCCACTGGCCGGCGATGCCGCGCGCGGCAAGGTCGGACGTCGGCAGCCGCTTGTGCGGGTTCGACGGGCCGGCCATGTTGCGCACGACGGACGACAGGTCGAACGTCAGCGTGCGCTCGTACTGCGCGTGCTGCAGCGTATCGGCCCACAGGCCCGCCGCCTTCGCGTAGGTCTCGACGAGCTTCACCTGCTCGTCGCTGCGGCCGGTGAGGCGCAGGTAGTCGATCGTCTGGCCGTCGATGAAGAACATCGCGGCCGTCGCGCCATATTCGGGCGCCATGTTCGAGATCGTCGCGCGGTCGCCGAGCGTGAGGCTCGCCGCGCCTTCCCCGCGGAATTCGAGGTACGCGCCGACCACCTTTTCCTTGCGCAGGAACTCCGTCAGCGCGAGCACGACGTCGGTCGCGGTGATGCCGGGCTGGCGCTTGCCGGTCAGCTCGACGCCGACGATGTCGGGCAGGCGCATCCACGACGCGCGGCCGAGCATCACGTTCTCGGCTTCGAGGCCGCCGACGCCGATCGCGATCACGCCGAGCGCGTCGACGTGCGGCGTGTGGCTGTCGGTGCCGACGCAGGTGTCCGGATACGCTACGCCGTCCTGCGCCTGGATCACCGGCGACATCTTCTCCAGGTTGATCTGGTGCATGATGCCGTTGCCCGGCGGGATCACGTCGACGTTCTCGAACGCCTTCTTCGTCCACTCGATGAAGTGGAAGCGGTCCTCGTTGCGGCGATCCTCGATCGCGCGGTTCTTCGCGAACGCGTCCGGGTCGAAGCCGCCGCACTCGACGGCGAGCGAGTGATCGACGATCAGCTGCACGGGCACGACCGGGTTCACCTTCGCCGGGTCGCCGCCGCGCTCGGCGATCGCGTCGCGCAGGCCCGCGAGATCGACGAGCGCGGTCTGGCCGAGGATGTCGTGGCACACGACGCGCGCCGGGAACCACGGGAAATCGCGTTCGCGCTTGCGCTCGACGATCTGCTGCAGCGAAGCGGCGAGGATCGCCGGATCGCAGCGGCGCACGAGGTTTTCGGCGAGCACGCGCGACGTGTACGGCAGCGTGTCGTAGGCGCCGGGCGCGATCGCTTCGACCGCGGCGCGCGCGTCGAAGTAGTCCAGCGACGTGCCGGGCAGGGGTTTGCGGTAGGCGGTATTCATGATGTGGGGGAAAGCTGGGGATTCATGAGCGGGGGAAGCCGGCCGGCCTCCCCCGGGCGCCCGATCAGCGCTTCTCGATCGGCACGAACTGCAGGTCTTCCGGGCCCGTGTAGTTCGCGCTCGGGCGGATGATCTTGTTGTCGATGCGCTGCTCGATGACGTGCGCGCTCCAGCCGGACGTGCGCGAGATCACGAACAGCGGCGTGAACATCGCGGTCGGCACGCCCATCATGTGATACGACACCGCGCTGAACCAGTCGAGATTCGGGAACATCTTCTTCGCGTCCCACATCACCGATTCGAGGCGCTCGGCGATGTTGTACAGCTTCAGGTCGCCCGCTTCCTTCGACAGCTTGTGCGCGACGCCCTTGATCACCTTGTTGCGCGGATCGGAGATCGTGTAGACCGGGTGGCCGAAGCCGATCACGACTTCCTTGTTCTCGACGCGGCGGCGGATGTCGGCTTCCGCCTCGTCCGGCGAGCGGTAGCGGCTCTGCACCTCGAATGCGACTTCGTTCGCGCCGCCGTGCTTCGGCCCGCGCAGCGCGCCGATCGCGCCGGTGATCGCCGAGTAGATGTCCGAGCCCGTGCCCGCGATCACGCGGCCGGTGAACGTCGACGCGTTGAACTCGTGCTCCGCGTACAGGATCAGCGACGTGTGCATCGCGTCGACCCACGACTTCGACGGGGCCTTGCCGTGCAGCAGGTGCAGGAAGTGGCCGCCGATCGAGTCGTCGTCGGTTTCCGTCTCGATGCGCTTGCCGTTGTGCGAGAAGTGATACCAGTACAGCAGCATCGAGCCGAGCGACGCCATCAGGCGGTCGGCGATGTCGCGCGCGCCCGGCAGGTTGTGATCGTCCTTCTCCGGCAGCACGGTGCCGAGCACCGACACGCCGGTGCGCATCACGTCCATCGGGTGCGCGGACGCCGGGATCTGCTCGAGCGCCGCCTTCAGCGCGTTCGGCAGGCCGCGCATCGCGCGCAGCTTCGCCTTGTAGGCGGCCAGTTCGGTCAGGTTCGGCAGCGTCTCGTGCACGAGCAAATGCGCGATTTCCTCGAACTCGCACGACTCGGCGACGTCGAGGATGTCGTAGCCGCGGTAATGCAGATCGTTGCCGGTCTTGCCAACGGTGCAGAGCGCCGTGTTGCCGGCCGCCACGCCCGACAGCGCGACCGACTTCTTCGGCTTGAACGCGCCTGCGGCGGCCGGTGCTGCTGCGTCTTTCGTCTCGCTCATGTTTCCGTTCTCCAAATTCAGAATCGTGTCTCGTGGGGTGCGGGCCGCGTTACTTCTTGCCCTGCGCGAACAGCTCGTCGAGCTTCCGCTCGTATTCGTGATAGCCGAGGAAGTCGTACAGCTCGGCGCGCGTCTGCATCGTCGGCACGGCCGCCTTTTGCGTGCCGTCGCGGCGCAGCGTCTCGTAGAAATTCAGCGCGGCCTTGTTCATCGCGCGATACGCGCCGCAGCAGTACAGCGCGATGTCGACGTTCGCCTCGCGCAGCTCGTCGAGCGTGAAGAGCGGCGTCGAGCCGAATTCGGTCAGGTTCGCGAGGATCGGCACCTTCACCGCGGCCTTGAAGCGGCGATAGTCGTCGAGCGTCTTCATCGCTTCCGGGAAGATCATGTCCGCGCCGGCTTCGACGTAGGCCACCGCGCGCTCGATCGCCGCGTCGATCCCTTCGGCGGCGGCCGCGTCGGTGCGGGCCATGATCACGAACTGGTCGTCGGTGCGCGCATCGACCGCGGCCTTGACGCGATCGACCATTTCCTCGGTCGGCACGACTTCCTTGCCCGGGCGGTGGCCGCAGCGCTTCTGGCCGACCTGGTCCTCGAGGTGCACGGCGGCGACGCCGGCCTTGATGAACGAGCGGACCGTGCGCGCGATGTTGAACGCGCCGCCCCAGCCCGTATCGATGTCGACGAGCAGCGGCAGGTCGGTCGCGTTGGTGATCCGGTTCGCGTCGATCAGCACGTCTTCCATCGTGCTGATGCCGAGGTCGGGGATGCCGAGCGAATTCGCGGCGACGCCGCCGCCCGACAGGTAGACGGCCTTGAAGCCGACGGCCTGGGCCATCTTGGCCGCGTAGGCGGTGATCGCGCCGACCACCTGCAGCGGCTGCTCGGCCGCGACTGCCGCGCGGAATTTCGCGCCGGCGCTTTGAAGATGCGTGTTGCTCATGAACGGCCTCCTGATGGAATGCCTGCTACACAGCAAGTACCGGGCCAGCTCGCGTGCCGCCGCTAACCCACTGATTCTTAAGCAACCGGCCGCGTGCCGCCGTGGCCGATTGATTTCAATTTGGAAATTTCGCGTTCCAAAAATGAAATCGCGCGCGCATAATCGTTCGTCATGGACCTCTCCTTGATCAAGCCCGTCGGCCCCGCCGACCGCGCGGTGCGGCCGCGCATCTGGGCGATGGGCATCAGCCGCCTGCGGGATCTCTTTCGCGAGATCGCCGGCGAATTCGACGAACGCGCCGACGTGCGCATCGTGTCGCGCGCGTATGAAGAGGCGCTCAACGCGATCGCGGAGGCCGGCGCCGCGCGGCCCGACGTGATCGTCGCGGCCGGCTCGAACGGCAGCTTCCTGAAAACGCGCGCGCCGGTGCCGGTCGTGGTCGTCACGCCGACCGGCTTCGACGTGATGCAGGCGCTCGCGCGGGCCCGGCGCGACGCGTCGCGGATCGCGCTCGTCAGCGTCGGCGAGACGCCGCCCGAGGTGCGCCGCTTCGTCGCCGCGTACGGCCTCGACGTCGAGTTTGCGTCATATCAGTCCGCGCAGGAAGCGGAAACCTGCGTGCACGACCTGCGCGACCGCGGCATCGAGACGATCGTCGGCCCCGGCCTCGTCACCGACCTGGCCGCGAGCGCCGGCATGGGCGCCGTGTTCCTGTATTCGCATGCGTCGGTGCGCAAGGCCGTCGACACCGCGCTCGAAGTCGCCTATGCGACGCACGCGGAGGCGCTGCGCCGCCAGCGCCTCGACAACCTGCTCCAGCACCTGCGCGACGGCGTCGTCGCGCTCGATGCGCGCGGGCGCGTCGAGGCGATCAACGAGCGGCTCGCGCTCGCGCTCGGGGTCGAACCCGCGGCGGCCGTCGGGCGCGCGCTGGTCGACCTGACGCCGGAGCTGCGCACGCTGCGCGGCGACGACGGCGACGCGCTCGCGACCGTGCGCGGCGTGCGCTACGTCGTGCACCGCGGCCCGCTCGTCGATCGCGGCGTCACGTCGGGCAGCGTGCTGACCTTCCAGGAATCGCGCGCGGTCGAGCGGCTCGACCGTGCGCTGCGCTCGCAGCCGGGCACGCAGCAGTTCGCGGCGCGCTACACGCTCGACGACGTGGTCGGCGCATCCGCGCCGATGACGCGCGTGCGCGACCTCGTGCGCCGCTATGCGAAATCCGACGCGACCGTGCTCGTGCTCGGCGAGAGCGGCACCGGCAAGGAGATGATCGCGCAGAGCCTGCATGCGCTGTCCGCGCGGCGCAGCTATCCGTTCGTCGCGATCAACTGCGGCGCGTTTCCGGAAGCGCTGCTCGAAAGCGAGCTGTTCGGCTACGAGGAAGGCGCGTTCACCGGCGCGCGGCGCGGCGGCAAGACGGGCCTGTTCGAGGCCGCGCATCGCGGCACGCTGTTCCTCGACGAGATCGGCGAGATGCCGCCGTCGCTGCAGAGCCGGCTGCTGCGCGTGCTGCAGGAGCGCGAGGTGATCCGGCTCGGGTCGACCGAGCCGATCCGCATCGACGTGCGCGTGATCGCCGCGACGCACCGGCCGCTGCTCGCGGCCGTCGAGGACGGCACGTTCCGCGCGGATCTCTACTACCGGCTCAACATCCTGAACGTCGGGCTGCCGCCGCTGCGCGAGCGCCCGGCCGACATTCCCGCGCTCGCGGCCGCGCTGCTGGCGCAGGCCGCGCGGCGCGAGCCGCGGCTCGCGGACAGCCTGCGCGACGCCGGCGACGCGGCGCGCGTGCTCGACGCGGCGCAGGCGATCCTGATGCGCTACCGGTGGCCCGGCAACGTGCGGGAATTGCAGAACGTGATCGAGCGGATCGCGGTGGAGCTGGCGGAGGAAGCAGGCGACGACGGGCAGGCTGCGCCGTGCGGCGTGCTCGATCCCGACGCATTGCAGGCGATCGCGCCGGAACTGTTCGCGAGCTCGGCCGACGCGGGGGCCGATCCGGATGACGCGCCGACACTGCAGGCGCGCCGCCGCCGCGCGGAAGCCGACGAGATCCGCGCGGCGCTCGACGCATGCGGCGGCGATCGCGACCGCGCGTGCGCGATGCTCGGCATCAGCAAGACGACGATGTGGCGAAAGCTGTCCGGCAGGTAGGCGCTGGCTGTTGCGATGCGGCCGGAGCCTATCGGCATGCGGGGCGAATACCTACTGCGCGGCGCGCGTGCGCTGCAGCTGCTCGCCGAGCCCTTCGACGCCGAGCCGCACCGTCTGCCCGGGCTTCAGGTATACCGGCGCCGGCTTGATGCCCATGCCGACGCCCGGCGGCGTGCCGGTCGTGATCACGTCGCCCGGCTGCAGGCGCATGCAGCGCGACAGATACGCGACGAGCTGCGCGACCGTGAACACCATCGTGCGCGTGTTGCCTTGCTGGTAACGACGGCCGTCGACCTCGAGCCACAGGTCGAGCCGCTGCGGATCGGGCACGTCGTCGCGCGTGACGAGCCACGGGCCGATCGGGCCGAACGTGTCGAAGCCCTTGCCCTTGTCCCACTGGCCGCCGCGCTCGAGCTGCCATTCGCGCTCGGACACGTCGTTGACCACGCAATAGCCGGCGACGCAGTCGAGCGCGCGCGCCTCGTCGACGTCCTTGCACGGCGCGCCGATCACGACGCCCAGCTCGACTTCCCAGTCGGTCTTCACCGAGCCTTTCGGAATGTCGATGCCGTCGTTCGGGCCGCAGACCGAGCTCGTCCACTTGCCGAACACGACCGGCTCGGCCGGCACGGGCATCCCCGCCTCCGCCGCGTGATCGGCGTAGTTCAGCCCGATGCCGATGAACTTGCCGATCCGCCCGACGCACGGGCCGATGCGCGGCTCGCCCGGCACGAGCGGCAGCGTCGCCGGATCGAGCGCGCGCAGCCGCGCGAGTCCGGCGTCGGACAGCACGTCGCCGGCGAGATCGTCGACATGCGCCGACAGATCGCGAATCCGGCCGTCCGAGTCGAGCATGCCGGGTTTTTCCTGGCCGGGCAGGCCATAGCGAAGCAGTTTCATCGAACTCAACCTCCGTGATCGGATGTGACAGGATGCCGACGCACGCAACGAACGGGCGGCCGTCGGTTTGCGGGTCGACGCCGGCAAAACGGCGCTCTCGCGCAGCAGCCAGTGTTGCCCGCCGCTCTTTGTACCACCCGCCGCCGGCCATGAAACGACGCGCGACGTATACCGACTATTGAAGCGCACGCTGGCCTTGCGGCGCAGCATCGCCGTTATCCGTCGGGGTCCCGCGCCGGCCCGATCCGCTCCGGGCAACGCGACGTGAATACTCGCCATACGGGCGTCATCGATTCACCGCGACTATTTCGTCACATAAAATAAATATGCATTTTCTTGCAATATTTGTCGCCTGAGCAGCCGCACATACGCGCCAGATTGGTAATAATCAGTAAGAATCTGCAGAATTATTTCCCAATTGTTTATTGTTATGCTCGATCGACGTGCGCTCGCCGGCGCGTACAGGCTTTGCACGTGGGCGTTGCAAAAGCCGTTGCGCGTGCGCTGCCGACCGATCGTAAGCACTTCACCGACCCACGATACCAAGACGATGCAGATGATCAACGACCGGCCCCCCGGTAACGACGCCCATGGAGACGGCGGGGGACTCGAACGCTATCGCGCCCCCGCGCTCGACAAGGGGCTCGACATCCTCGAACTCCTGTCCGAGCAGAAGGAGGGGCTCACCCGCACCGAAATCACGAAGGAACTCGGCCGCAACGCGAGCGAAATCTACCGGATGCTCGAACGCCTGGTCGCGCGCCGCTACGTGATGCGTTCGACGGGCGGCGACCGCTACACGCTGAGCCTCAAGCTGTTCGCGCTCGCCCACCGCCATCCGCCGATGAGCCGCCTGATCGCCGAAGCGCTGCCGCCGATGCAGCGCTTCGCCGATGCGGCGGAACAGTCCTGCCACCTGGCCGTCTACGACCACGGCAACCTGCTCGTGATCGCGCAGGTGGACGGCCCCGGCCCGTGGGGCGTATCGGTGCGGCTCGGCTCGCGCATCGGGCTCGCCGATACCGCGTCGGGACGCGTGACGCTGGCGTTCCAGGCGCCCGAGCAACGCGCGCACATGCTGGCCGAGCACCGCAAGGTCAAGGGCGAAGCGCCGCTCGACGAACAGGAGCTCGTGCAAGCGTGCCAGGCGATCCGCGGCGACGGGTTCCTGTGCCGGGACAGCCGTCAGGCCTATGGCGTCGTCGACATCAGCGTCCCGATCGTCGGCCCGTCCGGCCACGCGATCGCCGCGCTGACCTGCCCGTACATGCGCCGCATCGACGCGCACGCGGCGCCTTCCGTCGACGCGGCAGCCGAGCGCCTGCGCGCCACCGCCGCGACTTTGTCGATGAGCCGCATCGGGCTGAACTGACCGGCGCACGCGAGCGCGTCGGACCGATGCGGGTGCGGCGGCAACGCGCGCCGCGACGCGGCACGCGCGCCGCCGCCGCGTATCGCACATGTTGCACATGTTGCACATGTTGCGCATGGCCGCGATGCTTCGCACGGCCGCGCCATGCAGGGTCGCTACGCTAGAATAGCGGCCCTCTCCAAAACTACGACGGCTGGCGGCGCCGGCTGTCGTGTCTGATGAATGTCATGGCCAAACTTCTGAACGATCTCGAATTCCAGCGTTTCTCCGAACTTCAGCAGAAGCAGGCAAGCTTCACGATCACGCCCGAAGAGGCGGACGAACTGCGCGACATCGTCGCGCGTGCGCAGAAGAAGCGCGACGACCGCGCTGCGGCGATGCAGGCGATCGAAAACTACATCGAGCAATTCGACATCACGCCCGACGAACTCTTCTCGCCCGACCAGATCGGCGACGCCGCCCGCACCTACGGGCTCATCACGGCGACCAAGAAGGAGCGCACGCTGCCGCCGTCGATCACGTTCAACGGCAAGCCGTATCAATGGACCAAGACACTGCCGGACGATGTTCGCGGCGCGCTGTTCGAAGCGTTCAAGGCCGGCGAGTCCGTCAAGCGCTTCATCGCGATGCCGAAGGACGTGGCCCGCTGCGCACTGACGATCGCCCGCCTCGAGCGCGAAACGGGCGCCGTATACGCGGACGCGCACCTGGCCGAACTCGCCATCTCGCGCGAGCAGGTGAACGACGCGGCGACGAAACTGGCCGCCTGACCGGACCGCCGGGCACGGCCGACACCGGCGCGCGCAACGCGACAGCCGGCGCCGTGCCCACGGGAGCACCGCCGGCGCGGCTCCCGAAAAATCTCACCTCAGCCTCCCGCAAGTGCTCACCTGAACGTCCCGAAAGCGCTCACCGAGGGCTCCCGGAACGGCTCACCCGATCCTCGCGCAGACCCACACCACGGCTTCCCGCAGAGGCTCACCATTGCGTCCCGGAAAGGCTCACCGGCGTCTCCCGGAGACGCTCACCGCCCCTTCCCGAAAGGGCTCACCGAAGGCTCCCGAAAAAACTCACTCCTGCGTTCCCGGAAAGGCTCACGCACGGCCCCCGAAAAAGCTCACCTTTGACGCGATGGAGGTGTAAAGGCATCGTTGCCCGCCTTCGCTCGCGCCGCGGCCGGGGGCGAATGTGCGTGCGACATGCCGTATCTGACAACGGAAGACAAGCGCCGCGCGTCACGCCTGCAGCTTCATCCTGAAGCCCACGATGCCGGGCTCCTCCGTCGCACTGACCGTGAACCCGCACGCACGCGCGAGCGCAATCATCGCGGTGTTCTCGCGCAGCGCCTCGCCGATCATCCATGCGGTGCCGCGCGAGCGCGCGTACTCGATGATGCGCGCCATCAACAGGCGCCCGAGCCCCTTGCCCTTCTGGTCCGGCCGAATGCCGATCGCGAACTCGGTCGTCTCGTTGTCCGGGTCGGTCACCGCGCGTACCGCGCCGAGCGTGTGCGACCGGCCTGCCCCGTCGTCGACCGACGCGATGAACGCCATCTCGCGGTCGTAATCGATCTGCGTCATGCGCGCCAGCTGCGAGTGATCGAAGCTGCGCACCGCACCGAAGAAGCGCATCCGCAGATCCTCCGGCGTCATCGCGCCGAGCAGTTCGTTGTGCGCGGCCTCGTCTTCCGGACGGATCGGCCGGATCGTCATCGTGTCGCCCTGCCACGCAAGCGTCTGCTCGAGATGGCGCGGATACGGCATGATCGCGAGCCGGCTGCGCCCCTCCGCCAGCGTGATGCGCGGCGCGATCACCCGCACGCGGTCGGGCAGCACGCGCAGCGTGAGCGACAGCGCGACCACCTCGCGCACGTCGCACACCACCTGCGACAGCGCCGTGAATGCGCCGAGCGCGGGTTCGACCGGCGCGCGGCGTGCATACGGCGAGCGTTCCATCACCGCGCGCGCGAGCACCGTGTTCAGCGGCGGCAGCCCGTAGACGACGAACGGCGCGGACACGCCGTCCGCCGGAGGCACCAGGTAGCGGAATACCGGACCGAAATTCGGGTCGTCGTGCATGTCGACCGTCACGTCGACGACCACGGCATCGCGCGGCTCGTCGGACGGCGCCGCGCCTGGCAGGCCGAAATGCGCCAGCCATTGCAGCGCGGGCTCGCCGGCGAGTTCGTGCCGCCCCGCCTCCAGCCACACGCGCGCCTCCTCCCGCGCGGACGCGATGCATGCCGCCGGCTGCGGCGGCGTGCCTTCGGGCGTCTGCATCAGCAGTTCGCGGCCGAGGTTGTAATCGACGAGGCGCGCATACGCGCGCGCCAGCCGCTGCGGCGTCGTATGCACGGGAATGCCGTTCGCATGCAGCGCGTCGCGCGTCGACGCATCGACCGCGCCGAAGAAGCACGCGAGGATGCCGCGATGCGCATGCTGGCGCGTTTCGATCAGCATGCGCGCCACCGCGTCGGCCGGCGCACTGTGCGACGTCGAATGCACGACGAACAGCGTGCCGGTCTGCGGAAACGGCGCGAGCGCGCGGATCACTGCACCGAAATGCTCGGGGCGCGCGTCGTCGCCGAGCGTCAGCGGATTGCCGGGCGCGCCGAGATGCGGCAGCGCTTGCGCGACGGTCGCCGTTGCCTCCGCCGGCCATTCGGCCAGCACGTCGCGCACCTCCGCGACCGCATCGACCGCGAGCTTCGCGACGCCCGCGTCGCTCGTCACGAGCGTCGCCGCTCCGCGTGCGGCGACGCGGCCGACGCCTAGCGTCTCGATCTCGTCGAGCAGATCGTCGAGTGCGTCGACGCGCACCATCCCCGCGCGCTGGAACGCTGCCGTATACAGCGCGTCGCCCGGGTCCGCGCGGCCGGTGCGCAACGCGAGCACCGGCTTGTTGCGCGCGGCCGCGCGCGCCGCCGACATGAACTTGCGCGCGGCGCGCACGCTGTCGAGCTCGAGCAGGATCGCGCGCGTGCCGGGATCGCTCGCGAGGTAGTCGAGCACGTCGCCCGCATCGACGTCGGCCTCGCCGCCGAGCGCGACGACGTGCGAAAAGCCGAGCCCGCGCGCATCCGCCCAGCCGAGGACGGCGTTCGTCAGCGCGTTCGACTGCGATACCCACGCGACGCCGCCGGAGCGCACCGTATACGCCGGCGCGCCGAAATGCGCATGCCGCGCCGGCGACAGCACGCCGAGACTGCCCGGCCCGACGATACGGAGGACGAACGGCTTCGCCGCCTTGAGCGCGCGATCGAGCGCCGCGCGATGCGCACTGGTGCGCGCCTCGCCGACGATCACCGCGACGCGCGCGCCGAGGACGCCGAGCTTGTGCACGATGCCGGGCCACGTCGCGGGCGGCGTGCAGATCACCGCGACCGACGGCGGCGCGGGCAACCGGTCGACGTCCGGCACGACCTTGTAGCCGTTCAGCGCGTCGTATTTCGGATTGACGGGCCACACGGCCCCCTGGAACGCGCCGTCGAGCACGCGCGCCCACACCATCGCGCCGATGCTGCCTGCGCGCGGCGACGCGCCGACGACCGCAACGGATTTGGGCTGAAACAGCGCATCGAGATGGCGAACGGTCACATCGGCTCCATACGGTAACGAAAGATGGCCGGACCCGGATGCGGCTCGACGAGCCGCCGTCCGGCCTGCGCGAATTCAAAGCATAGGCGAACCGTTCGCGGCTGCCTATATGCCGAACGGCCGACTACTCGACCTCGGTCAAGCCCTGCACCATGTACGGGCGTCCGGCATGCTGCGTCACGCGAAACGCGAACGCGTTCGTCCGCGCCTGTCCGGCAATGGTGAGGATTTACAGGAGCCAAGGTGAGAACGTTCGGGAATTGCGCACGTGAATGCGCGAAACGGCGAAAGGTGATGGAAACATCGTCGGCGCATGCACCGCGCAATTCGCCTGCGGATACGCACATGCGACACGCGATTGCGCGGCGGTTTACCGGAAATCGGCGCGAAACGTGGATAAATCGCGGTGATTTGCCGAAACGGCACGCGGCAATCGCGCAGCAGCGCGCCACGCTTCGGGGGATTCAATTGATCGGCGCGCGCACCAAAACAAAACGGTGCGATGGCCATCCGGCCATGCGCACCGTCAGTCAGCGCGGGAAAGGTGAGACTTTTCGGGAATCAGTCCTTGATCAGGAAACGCGCGCGGTTCTTGCCGAGCCATGCCGGCGCGCGGCCGCGGCCGCTCCACGTTTCGCCGGTCTTCGGATGGCGATATTTCGGCGGCAGCGGACGCTTGGCCTTGACAGGGGCGCCCGTGGAACGGAAGCCGAGTTCCTCCGGCGTAATGTCGAATTCCTCGATCTTCGCCCGGATCGCAGCGATCGCGTCGGCGATCGCCTTTTCGCGTTCCTTATCGATCTTCTGCTGAAGTTTTTCGAGTTGCGCTGTCAGTTGCCGGTAGGTCGCCATATGGATGGGATTCCCTGAGTGTTATTTATGAAAAATAGGTGACTCGAAGCAAATAGAAAAGGGGTCTGCGCGATCGGGAGATTTCTCCGGCTGAGAAAACGGGATCAATAACCGCTTTTTCTCTTGCATGCGAAGAGAAGACTCCGCACGCCGCCGTCGACCGATTGCTGAAGCACGTCGAATTCACCGTTGCAGGTGGCGCGCGCGTTGTCCATGCAATTGCCCCATGAATCGCCGCTCGTGCATTGCACCAACGTGGTCGGACGGCCATCCGAAGTAAATAGCGGAGCACTTCCGCCGCATCCCCCGAGCACCGCCAGCAAGACAATCGCCCCGGCCCGCCGCAACAACGCGTCGGGCCTTCGACAGACCGACGCAAGCATGTGTTTCATTGTTCTTTCCGTCAACCTTTTTTTAAATGTCGCGAGTATGCCATGCGCCCCTGCACGCTCGTCAATTCGGCGCCCGGTCGGGTTGCGCGCGGGTCTTGTACGGCACCGACCGGCGCGGATCGTCTGTGATGCGAACGAAAACCTGCTCGACGTCGGGCAGCGCCGCCAATTCGCGTTGCAGCGCCGCGCGATCGAACGACGCGTCCGCACACCCTTCCACGTAGACGAAGCGCCGCTGCACGGTGATCCACAGGCTCGTGCCGCTCAGCCGCGTCGCGCCGGCGAAGCGCGCCTTCGCCGCAGCCGCGATCGGCGCGTCGTACATATACGAATTCGGCTTCGTGCAGCGATGCGCGAGCCAGCAGGTCGTGCCGCGCTCGGCGCGGTAATGCGCGTCGTCCTCCATCTCCGCGCGGGTCATCCACGGCCCGAGCGGCAACGGGCATTCGGCGACGTCGCGCGAGAGCGCGACGAACGGGTCGTTGTACCAATTGCGTCGCATCGTCTGTTCGCCCGCCGCATCCGGTTGCGCGAGCACGGATGCCGCCAGCGCGGACGCCGCCAGCGTCACGCCCAGCCACCACGCGATGCAGGTTCGCTTCATCGTCGCCTCCTCGTTCGAGCCGCGCCGGAAACGCGCGCGCTAGTCGATGCCCAGCGCCGCCAGCTTCTTGTAAAACGTCGCGCGCCCGATGCCGACGCGTGCGGCGGCGTCCACCACCTTGCCGTTGCATGCGGTGAGCGCGTCGGCGAGGAACTGGCGCTCCCATGCCGCCAACGCGTCCGCGTACGACACGGCGGATGCGGCAGGCGCCGCGCCTGCTTCAGGTTCGGCCTCCGCCTGCGCGGGCGGCATGCCGTCGGGCTGCGCGCGCGCAGGCCCGAGAAACGGCGCGAGCGCCCGTGCGTCGATCACCGAGCGGTCGGACAGCATCAGCGCGCGCTCGAGCGTATTGCGCAGTTCGCGCACGTTGCCGGGCCACGGATACGCGCACAGCATCCGCAGCGCATCGTCGGTGAGCTCGCAGTGCGCGGCGCGCCCGTGCTGGGCAGCGAGCTCCTCGAGCGTCGCGTAGACGAGCGCCGCGATGTCGGACGCGCGCTCGCGCAGCGGCGGCGCGTGAATCGTCAGCACGTTGAGCCGGTAATAGAGATCGGCGCGAAAGCGGCCGGCCGCCACGAGCGCGGGCAGGTCGGCCGAGGTCGCCGCGATGATCCGCACGTCGGCGCGCACGATGCGGTTCGAGCCGACGGGCTCGAATTCCTTGTCCTGCAGCACGCGCAGCAGCTTGCCCTGCAGCGGCAGCGGCATGTCGCCGATCTCGTCGAGGAACAGCGTGCCGCGGTCGGCCAGCTCGAACTTGCCGACCCGCCCCTTGCGGTCGGCGCCCGTATAGGCGCCGGGCGCCGCGCCGAAGAACTCGGTCTCGAGCAGCGCATCGGGGATCGCGGCGACGTTGACCGTCACGAGCGGCTGGAGCGCACGCGCCGACGCCGCATGGATCGCGTGCGCGAGCAGCTCCTTGCCGGTGCCGGTTTCGCCGAGCAGCAGCACCGGCGAATCGACCTGCGCGGCGCGGCGCGCCTGGCGCTTCGTCTCGAGGCTCGCCGGGCTCGTGCCGACGAAGCTCGCGAACGTGTATTTCGCGCGACGCGCCTGTGCAAGCGAACGCTGCGTCGCGAGCAGTTGCTGCTGCAGCTGCACGTAACGGGAAAAGATCGGCGTGAGCGTCTTCAACTGGTCGAACAGCGCGAAGCCGATCGCGCCGACCGTCTCGCCCGCCTCGTTCTTCAACGGCAGGCGGGTCACGACGAGCGGCTCGCGGCCCGTCTCCATGATGTCGAGCAGGATCGGCTGCCCGGTCGACACGACCTCGCGCATCAGGCTGTGCGGGATCACCGCCTCGCAATCGAGGCCGACCGCCTGCTGCGGATCGGCGAAACCGAAACGCGCCGCATAGCGCTCGTTCATCCACACGATGCGCGCGTCACGGTCGACGATCAGCGTGCCGGCGCTCGAATCCTCGAACGTCCTGAACAGCGATTCGGCGGCGCGCAGCAGCACGTCGCCGTAATCGACGGGCAAGCGGGGCCAGTCGTTCATCATCGTGTCGTCGTCTCCGTGTATTGCTTTTGGGTATCGTCCGGGACTGTCTCCAGAACGAGACGGATTATCTCATTCCGGAGACTGCCCGCAATGCCTTGCCCGCTCACGTTCGGCAAGCATGTCCAGGTCGTCCGGGCGGGAAATTCGTCTCCACGCAGAGACGATTTATGTAGAATCGCCTGAAGATTGGCCGGCGTGGGCCCGCCGGCCACCGGCAGACCCGCGTCCGGCGGCGCATCGCGGCCGATGGCACGAAACCTGCACGAACCTGAGCCGGTCCGCGGCGCGCCGCGCGACCGAACAAAACCAAAGCCATTAGGAGACTCTCTTGTCCTTCGTGATCGTCCTCGCCGCGCTGGCGTTCCTGATGTTCGCCGCGTACCGCGGCTACAGCGTGATCCTGTTCGCGCCGATCGCCGCGCTCGGCGCGGTCCTGATGACCGAGCCGGCCGCCGTCGCGCCGGTCTTCTCCGGCATCTTCATGGAGAAGATGGTCGGCTTCGTCAAACTGTATTTCCCGGTGTTCATGCTCGGCGCCGTGTTCGGCAAGGTGATCGAGCTGTCCGGCTTCTCCGAGTCGATCGTCCACGCGGCAATCCGCTACATCGGGCGCTCGCGCGCGAATGCGGTGATCGTCGCGGTGTGCGCGCTGCTCACCTATGGCGGCGTGTCGCTGTTCGTCGTCGTGTTCGCGGTCTACCCGTTCGCGGCCGAGCTGTACCGCCAGAGCAACATTCCGAAGCGGCTGATGCCCGGCGCGATCGCGCTCGGCGCGTTCTCGTTCACGATGGATTCGCTGCCCGGCACGCCGCAGATCCAGAACATCATCCCGACCACGTTCTTCAAGACGACCGCGTGGGCCGCTCCGGCGCTCGGCACGATCGGCTCGCTGTTCATCATCGTCGTCGGCCTCTCATATCTCGAATGGCGCCGCCGCACCGCGATGGCGAAGGGCGAAGGCTACGGCACGTCGCTCGTCAACGAGCCGGAGCGCGTCGCGACCGAATCGCTGCCGAGCCCGTTCCTCGCGATCCTGCCGCTGATCCTCGTCGGCGTGTCGAACTTCGCGCTCACCAAGCTGATCCCGACGTGGTACGGCGCCGCGTCGTACACGGTCGCGCCCGACGTGCTGCCGGGCGTGCATACGCCGGTGACGACATCGATCAAGACGGTCGTCGCGATCTGGTCGGTCGAGGCCGCGCTGCTGCTCGGCATCCTGCTCGTCGTCGTCACCGCGTTCAAGCGCGTCAGCGAACGTTTCGCGGCCGGGTCGAAGGCAGCGGTGGGCGGCGCGCTGCTCGCCGCGATGAACACCGCGTCCGAATACGGCTTCGGCGGCGTGATCGCCGCGCTGCCGGGCTTCCTCGTCGTCGGCGACGCGCTGAAGAGCATTCCGAACCCGCTCGTCAACGCGGCCGTGTCGGTCAGCTCGCTTGCCGGCATCACGGGCTCGGCGTCGGGCGGCATGAGCATCGCGCTCGCCGCGATGTCGGACCTGTTCATCAAGGGCGCGCAGGCAGCGAACATCCCGATGGACGTGCTGCACCGAATCGTCGCGATGGCCAGCGGCGGCATGGACACGCTGCCGCACAACGGCGCGGTGATCACGCTGCTCGCGGTGACGGGCCTCACGCACCGCGAGTCGTATCGCGACATCTTCGCGGTGACGATCATCAAGACGCTCGCGGTGTTCTTCGTGATCGCGGTGTATTACACGACGGGGCTCGTGTAAGCGCGACGCCGCCTTCAGCCGGTTCCTCGGCTGAAGGCGGCGTCATCGATCCAGGCAGCGGTTCAGCCTGCGACATCCTGCCGTTCCCTCCTGCCGCACGCCCCGGTCAACGCGGCTCGACGATCGCCTTCGCGTAAGTCTCGCGCTCGAGGTCGAGTATTTCCACGCTCAACTGCAGATGCGTTCCGGACGGCGCGCGGCAGCATTGCGCCAATACCGACAACACCCGCTCGGACAGGGCGCGCTTCACGTCGGCGGACCGGCCGCTCAGGATCGCGAGTTTCGCGTGTGCGAACGCGCGCGGCGCGCTCGCCGTGCCGATGACGAAATCGTCGAAGCGGGTCGCGCGGCTCTTGATGTCGAGTTCAATGAAATGTCCGGAACCCGCGAGCGCTTCGTTGAGCGCGACAAGCGTCGCGTCGGCATCGAACCCGTCGAGGTTGCCGGAGTATTCAAGCGTCAGATGTGGCATGGCGTCATGGTCGTGGTTGAAACCGCCGTCGCGCCGGACCGATCATGTTGGTCCGGCGCGCGGAAAGACGCCCATGTTACCCGTGGATACGACTCGCACGCATCGCACGCCGACGCAGACGCAAACGCACACGCCGACGAACCCTACGCCTTCACCGGCTGAATCAGCCGCTCGCACGTGGCCGCCTGCGGGTCGCCCGCCGGCAGCTTCCCGCATACGCCGTCGAATTGCTTCACCACCGACCTGACCGACGTATCGTGCGCGCCGCCGTTATGCCAGCGCGTCAGCTGCGCGACCACCTTCGTCAGCGCACGCAGGTTCGCGCCATAGAACGCGTCCCGGGTCTGCCCGGCCTGCGCGAGCACGCTGCTCGCGATGCCTTCGATCCGCGCCGCGTCGTCCGGCGCAAGCTCGACCGCGTTCGCGAAATAGGTGGCGCCCCAGCGCAGCCGCGTCGCGGTCCCCGTCGCGCTGTCGTAGGCTTTGCGGTACCAGTCGAGCGCCGCGGCCTTGTCGCCGCGCGCCTTCGCATTGGCGGCAAGCCCGGACATGAAGTAATAGGGCGTCGCCGAGCGCGGCAATTCGGCGTTCAGCAGCGTATCGGATTCGTCGAGCAGCCCGGCGTCGGTGAGCGTGTCGGCCGCCTCGCTGATCAGCGCCTGACGTTCATAGACGTTCGCCGCGCCCTGGATCGCCGCAGCCGTTTGGCGGCGCACCGGCGCGACGAGCGCCGGCGCATCGAGCGGCGCGCCCTTGCGCGCGTCGCCGCGCGCGAGCAGCACGCGCCCGTGCAGCGCCATCAGGCGATCGATCGACGACAGCGTGCGCTCGACCGACAGTCGCGCGAGCGCCGCGTCGTATGCGGCGCGCAACTCCGCGCGCCGGGCGTCGTCGCCGCCGAGATACGCGACGACGCCCGCGGGCGCCGCAACCAGCACGTCGGCATTGGCGCGCGACAGCGCGGCATCGCGCAGCACCGTGCGCAGCACGTCGGCGCCCGCCGCCTTGTCGAGCGCGCCGGCCTGCGCCGGATCGCCCGACGCCGCGATCACCACGGACTTCAGCTCGAGCCGCTGCGCATCGCCCGTCGCGCCGGCGGCGCGCGCGCGTTGCGCGAGCGTCTGCAGCGTTTCCGCGACGCGCTCGCCCGGCACCGGCAGCGCGCCGTCGGTCTCCCACGAGTAGTCGGCCAGCATACGCCACTCGTCGCGCGTCACCGGGGCGCCGCCCTTCAGCGCGTTCGCGAGCGTCTGCCGCACCGGGTGCGCGGCGTTCATGCCGAGCGACAGCGCCCGCATGTAGCGGTCGAGATCGGCCTCGCCCGGCAGCCGCGTAACCTCGGTGCCGTCCGGGCGAAACAGGATCATCGTCGGATAGCCGTGCACCTTGAAGCGTTCGCCGACCTTCTGCGCACTCTCGGTGTCGCCGTCGAGATAGACCGGCACGAAGAACGACGAGCGCGCCCGGAACGCCTGCTGGCTGAAAACCGTCGACTTCACCTGATTGCACGACGGGCACCACACCGCGCCCCAGTACAGCAGCAGCGGCTTGCCGGTCCGCTTCGCGAGCGCGAACGCGGCGTCGACGTCGCCCTGCTGCCACGCGATGCCGGGCGGCACGTGCACCGGCTCGCGCGGCGCGTCGGCCGCGTATGCCGCGCTTGCCGTCGCGAGCAGCCACGCGGCGGCCAGTTTCCGAAGAGAGGTTTGCATCGATGCGGTCTCCGTTGATCGTGACGGCCGCGCGTGCGCGGCATTCCATGCTCGAACGCCGGCGCATCGACACCGGCATTCCCAATATTTGGCAGGCATCCGGCATCCGACAACCGCCAGGCCGACAAATCGTAGAACGATACGGATCGTGCATCCAGAAGAAAACGATTGAATTCTCGAATGGATATGAAGTGGCTTCACTCCGGCATTCGCGCGAATCGAAACCTGAAATATTCGGCTGCATTGAGCCGTGTATCGTTGCGCCGTCGAAAATTCACGCACGCCTGCCCGAGGCAGCGGCCTGAATCCGCATCGCGTCGATATGGGACGTCATCAGGGTAAACACGAGACAAATCGAAGCGTGCCGTGATTCAACCGGTGCAGAAAGAATGTGACAATTCCGCACCCGGACGCTCCCCGCGCCCGGGAATATTTGTGCCATTCTTGAGCCACCTTCGCGTGGCTTCTTTTTTGCCGCGCACCCGCGCTTGCCGCCTTCAGTCCCGCCCTCCCTGCAGCGGGATCACGGGCACCGCATGGCGCGCGAAGTGCACGTGCAGGCTCGACAGGTCATGGGCGGCCTCGAAGTGCTCGCCGTGCTCGGTGCGAATCTCGCGCGCGGTTGCGCCGAAGCGCTGGCGCATCGCCCGCACCAGCATGTCGCTGCTCGAAAAGCCGTAGCGGAACGCGACTTCCTTGATCGTCTGCCCATTCGAGCGCGGATCGACGAGCGCCCGATACGCGAGATCAAGACGCCGGTCGCGAATGAAGCGCGCGACGCCGCCGTCCGCCTCGAACACCCGGTACAGGTGCGCGCGCGAAATGCGGAAGTGCGTCATCAGCGTGTCGGGACTCAGGTCGCGATCGGTGACGTGTTGCGAGATGTGCTGGACGATCCGCCGGCGCAGCGCGGCGCCATGCGTGACCGGCCGCCGGCCGGCCGGCGCGGCCGCCTCGGCGAGCGCGGCCGCGAGCAGCGCCACCATCGCATCCTGCACCGCGATCGCCTGCGCCGGCGACGCCTGCTCGCCCAGCTCGTACATGCCCACCAGATAATCGGCCAGCAGACGCGTGATCGCCCGGTTCGCATGCAGCACCACGCCGTGCAGGTCGCGCCCGCCCGATGCCTTCTCGAGCCCCTCGCGCGGCACGAACACGGCGACGCTCTCGCCCGCGTCCACGCGGCTGCACATCGGCTGGCCGAGATCGATGATGTAGATGTCGCCCGGGCACGCGCGAACCTCGACGCCGTTGAAATCGCCGACGAGCGAGCCCGAGCGCACGAGCTGCACGACGTACTGGTCGAAGCCGCTCTGCTGGATGGTCCGGCGGTCGCGCCGGTATTGCTGCGCATTGAACGACGTGCGCGACATCAGCAGCTCGCCGAGCATCCGCGACGCCAGCGTCCCGGCCAGCCGCGCGTCCCCGTGTCCGGCAATCGGCGTCGTGTCGACGATGGGCCGCGTGACCTGGCGCCAGTATTCGTCACGCAGCGCCGGCTCGACGCGTTCGGTCGATAGAAAGACTTCCCCGGAAGCCATGATCCCCTCGCATTTCCGTTTTCTATTGCGATCCTTCTTGCCGTGAATCGTGGGCGGCGGCGCAGCACGGCCGCCGACGCGCAGAACCACGGTCCAGCGCCGCGAATCCGGCGCCGCAAGCCGTTGCTCCATGGCCGGCCTGCATGCGCCGCTCTCAGTCATCGCGGCACGATCGTCCGGGGAATGCACGCGATGCGTGCGGCCGGTGAAGCGAACGGCAGCGGCCCGAACAATCCGCTGCCGTCGCCGGCAGAGCCGGGTAATCGCCACACCCGGCGACATACCGGCGACACACCCGGCACCCGCTCCCGTCGAGCGCCCATGCACGCTGATCGCGAGCGCCGCGATCGCGTCCCGTTCGATCCCGACGGATGCGCCGAGCGACGGAGCGCTGCGGCTGCCGGGTTGCACGAGAGGCGACCGGCGGCGGGATTGTGCAGCCAATCCGGCGTTAGGCCCTTTGCTGCAGCGCGCAGAAACATTGCTCGCCCGAACGGGCACGCAACATCGGCGGGCCACGCACTCGACGGAAACGCGTCGTCACGAGTCGGCCTGCGTCAGAACTGGTAGCCCGCGCCGACGACCGCACCGAAGTCCGAGCGGCTGTTGCCCGTCACGGACGCCTTGACGACCCACTTGTCGTTTTGCGTCAGGTACGAGTAGCCCGCCGCGAAACCTTGCTGGCCGCGGTAGTTCGCCGTGGCTGCCGACACCATCGAGCGCCCCGGCGCAGTCGGTTGCGGAAGACCGGCCACCGCCATCGCCGACGCAACGCCGCCGAACATGTCCTTCTTGACGGTGTTCAGGTCGTTGTAGACCTGGCCGATGCGTTGATCCGTGTAGCCGCGCGATGCCGCCGACGCGGCGGCGACGTTGTCGTTCAGCTGCTGCACGTTCACCGCATCGGTCGGCGCCGTACCGGCCGCGACGTTGGTGACCTGGCGCTCGTTGCCCTTCGCGCCGACCGAGAACGAATTGTCGCGATCCGCGACCGAGCCCTGGCCGACCGCGACGGCGTTCTTGCCGCTCGCGGTTGCCGTCGCCCCGAACGCGCCCGCATCCGCGTGCGCGATCCAGCTCGTATTCGCATCGGTGGCGGCGGCCTTGATCTCCTGGTTGGTCCTGACGTCCTTGAGCACGCTGTTGAGCTGGCCGACGTTCACGGCGTCGTTGTTGTTGACGCCCGCCGCCACGCCCGTCAGCACGCGATCCGCGTTGGCGCTGTTGGCGAAGTTCACCGACGTGCCGCCGGTGCCCGCGCCGACCGTGACCTGGCCGTTCGGGTCCTGCTGCTGCACGAGGCCCGCCTTGCCGTTCGTGACGTTGGTCACGCTCTCCTGCAGGTTCGTGATGTCGGTCGTGTTCTTCGCGACCTGCTGATTCGTCGCGTGAAGTTGCGCGCCGTTCACGGCGTCCGTGCTGGTTGCGCTGAGCGTACCGGCCTGCACGTTCGTGATCCTCGTGCCGCCGGCGCCGCCGCCGAGCGTGATGACGCCCTTCGAGGCGTCGTCGTACGTGACGGCCATCGCGCCCAACTGGTTGACGCTCGACTGCACGCTCTTCAGCTGCTTCACGTTCACCGCATCGGTATCGTCCACGCCGGCCGCGACGTTCTTCAGCACGACGGGCGACGCGGCGTCGCCGCCGACGAGCGAAACGGAATTCAGACGGTTGCCGTTCGTGTCCACGTCGTATTTCACGACGTTCTTCACGGCTTCGCCGGCCTGGTTCGACACGTTCGTGATCTGCTGCTCGAGGGCCGATTTCACGCCGTACAACTGGCCGCCATTCACGGCGTCCGTGCTGCCTGCCGCGATGCCGCCGTCCGCCACGTTGGTGATCTGCGTCGCCACGCCGCCGCGCGCCGCGTTGTACGCGCCGACGCCCGGATCGAATTGCAGCGCATCCTTCTGCAAGCCCGAAATCGCCGTCGTGTTGTTGGCGAGGTTCGTTTCCGCGTTGCCGAGGCGGGTTTCGTGGTTCTGGATCGTCGTCGTGTTGCCCGCCACGCGAGTGTCGAGATTGCCGAGCGCGTCGCCGACGTTGTTGAAGGTCGCGCCGCCGACGTCATACTTCGGCGCATTGATCGAGCCGTTCGCGTTCGCGGTTGCGCCGCCGCCGAGCGCCGCCGCCACGCCGTCGGTCGCATGGCGCAGTTGCGAGCCGTTCACCGCGTCGGTGCTGCCGACCAAGACGCCGCCTTCCGCGACGTTCGTCACGCGCACCGGCGCGCCGCCGTTGCCGCCGCCGAGCGAAACCTGCTGCTTGCTCGCATCGTCATACTTCACGGCGAGCGAATCGAGCTGGCCGACACCGGTTTTCACCGCGGCATTCAGCTGATCGACGTTGACCGCATCGGTGCCCTTCACGCCTTGCGCGACGTTGGCGATCTGCTGCGGCGCGCCGCTGCCGTGGCTCGCGTCATACGCGCCGAGCGTCGCATTCCACTGCAGCGCGTCCTGCTGGAGCGCCGCGATGTTCGACGTGTTGCCCGCGACCTGCGTGCTCACGTTCGACAGTTGCTGGTTCGTCTGATAAAGCTGGCTGCCGTTCACCGCGTCGGTGCTCGTCGCCGATACGGCGCCGCGCGCCACGTTCGTCAGCTTCGTGCCGCCCGTCACGCCGCCGTCGGTGCTCGTCGAGCCGCCGAGCGTCACGTTGCCCTTGGTTGCGTCGTCGTATTGCACCGCGCTGTCGGCGACCGCGGCCAGCTGGTTGACGTTGACCGCGTCCGTGCCCGCCGTGCCGCCCGCGACGTTGCGGACCTGCCGCTCCGCCCCCGCGCTGCCGACCGACAGCGCGCCGCCGGACGCGATCGCATCGCCGCTGAACCGGGCCGGACCGGTCGCGTTGGCGGCGCCCACGCTGTTCGCGCCCAGCGCGATGCTGCCGTCAGGCGCCGCCACCGCGCCCGCGCCGAGCGCGACGGACGCGATGCCGCTCGCGCGGGTCTGCGTCGCCGGGTTGTAGGTCGCGCCGCTCGACACGCCGTCGTTGCCCGCCGCCCGCGAATCGGACGAGCCGATCGCGATCGACCGATAGCCCTGGGCGAACGCCGAATGCCCCATCGCGATCCCGCTTTCGCCGCTCGCATAGGCAACGTTGCCGATCGCCGTCGCGTAATCGGCGGTCGCCGCCGACTGGCGGCCGAGCGCGAAGCTGGTGTTGCCGGTTGCCAGCGCGACCGTGCCGATTGCGATCGCCGAGTTCTTCGTCGTGCTCGCGCCGATGCCGATGGAAATACCGGAATCCGATGCGCTGGCGCGATCGCCGATTGCCACCGATGCCTTTTGCGCATTCGCGTTATTTCCGATGGCCGTACTGCAGCCGTTTTGCAGAATATATTGCGAACCGGATGCGCTGGACGGGTTGCCGGGATTTCGGCGATCGACGAAATCCTGCGAACAAGTCGAATCGACACTGGCCGCGGAACCGGCTCCGCCACCATTAGCGGAAGTTCCTGAAACCGCCGTTTGCGCTTCCGAATATGCAGAGAGCGTCAATCCGGAAATCGAAAATGCAATACCCGCAATCACGCGAAGGCCCCGTACGCGCTTGCGGCCGCCTGCCCTGCCGTGCGATGCCGCCCCTTCCTGCACCGCCACCCAGGCGCCCGATGATTCGTTCCAGATCGTTTTATAGCATTTATTCATCATTGGAATCCATTATTTTCATCGATAAATCGGAGTCGATTTAATTCAACTCCGCACTAACCGGAAATGGATTCTATTTATTACCTCACGGATCAATCTTCAAAAAATGTAAAAATCGGCCGAAATATTTGTCATACATGGTTAAATTTGCAATCAAAATCCATTATTTAAATGAAAATCTTTCATTAAACGAAATCATAGAAAAATTAGCAATTTCGACCCCATCGTTTTGTCTCATTTGGTGCTTTAAAAAATCTCATTTCGAATTCGGATGCCGATGCGCGCGAACGCCGCCCGGCCCTGCGCGGGACGAAGCGTCGGAACGGAGGAAGGAGGGAAGAAGGAAAAGGTGGGGGGCGACGTCAAATCGACGTCATTCAGGTCGACAAGGCTGCTTGTCGGGCACGGCGTCGATTCCGTTGATGCCGGTACGCCGCGGAACACGCGCGCGGCCGCGCGAGACTGCGTTCGGAACCGATTCAGGCGATGGGCAGCGCGCCATGCAGGATCATTCGCGACCGCCGCCGGCCGCCGGGCCGGCGTCACGCTTGAGCCGCGCCATGTGACACGCGGCGACATACACGCCGTCGCGCAACGCGAAGTCCGGCGATTCGCCCTCGATCCGGAAACCGTGCCTTTCGTACAGTGCGATCGCGCTCCGATTATCGGCGAACACCGTCAGCTCGATCCGCGTGACGTTCAGCCAGTTCTCCGCGAGATCGATCATTGCGGCGAGCAACCGGCCGCCGATGCCGCGCCCGTGATGCGACGCCTTGACCATCAGCCCGAACCCCGCGACGTGGCGGCGGCGCGGATTCGCTTCGGGCTGAATCCCGAGATGGCCGACCACCTCGCCGTCGATTTCGGCGACGAGGCTGAAGCCCTTCTGACGTATCCCTTCGATGCGCTCCTGCCATTTCTCCGGCGACGGAAACGGCGCTTGCAGCGTATTCGCATAGACCGCGGGGTGCGCGGCGATCTGGCGGATCGCGTCGATGTCCTTCGTTTCGCTGTGTCGGATCGTGATGTCGGTCATGAGGCTATCGGGCAAACGGGGGAAGCGGACGTTGCGGCTGCGTCGGAGGTCGGCGGCATGCCGGGGGAAACGTCGAGCTTATCCGAATTCGCCGCGCCGGATACGGTCGCGAACCGACGAAATCACGCTGCATCGCGCGACGGATCGTGCATTCCCGCGGTTCGTGGTTCGTTGCATGCGCAACATCATGCAAGGTGGGCGCGCTGCGTTGCGAACTGCATGCACGCGCTCGCGCGGCCGCCGTGTTCCACGTCTGCGACAAGCCGCACCTCGACCGGCTGCACGGCGATTGAACGGCCGCCGCCGACGGCGACGAGCACGACCCGTGGAGGGCTCGGCCCGAACGGCGCTCACCGCGGCTTCACCGGCGACCTGGCCCCGCCGGGCCGCCGCGCGCTTCGCCGCTCCGCAGCGCGCGGCCGGATGTGCCGGGCGCTGCGATCGCAGCGCCCGCCCGGCCCGCGCAGATCATCAGACGGATGGCTGGTGCCGCCCTGATTTCGCACCGCACGAAAATGCTCCTTGTTCGCCGCCGGTTCGCGTTAAACTCCATCAAGCTGTTTGCAAAAGCGACATCTTCGCCTTTACGGCACACACGACACGAGGATACGTTCGATGCGCACATCCGGCTCATCCGGGGCAATGACCCTGCTCACCGAACACGACCCGGCCGACGGCCGCGAACTGCGTTCGTTGCGACTCGAAGCGACCAGCGACGGCAAGAGCGTGCTGCTGATCGAGATCGACGAGCGCAAGCCCGGCATTCACCGCGAGGTCCGTTACGAAATCACGCCCGCCGAGCTGGTCGCGGCGATCCGTTCGCACGGCGCCGAGCTGCCGGGCGAGAACCACCACGGCGCGGCGTCGCTCGCGCGCAGCCCCTCCTGATCCGACGGATCGGTGAGCCGCGCACGATGCGCCGGCTCACCTCCGCACCGTTTCGCCCGCTTCAACGTTTCCCGCCACTGTCTTGAAAATGGCCGATAATCGGCCCATCCATGCGCATTCCGCGCATTTGCCGGCCCTTGCCCGCCTTTTCCTTTTCGGACAGCCGTGATGCTCCGTGATCTCGTCGCCCAGTACGGGCCGCTCCTCGTATTCGCCAACGTGCTGGCCGCCGCGGTCGGGCTGCCGGTGCCGGCGATGCCGACGCTGGTGCTGTTCGGCGCGATGTCCGCACTGCACCCGGAAATGATCGGCTCGCAGCTCGTGACGGTGCTGGCGCTGTCGGTGCTGGGCGCGCTGATCGGCGATACCGTGTGGTACGTGGCCGGGCGCCGCTACGGCGGCGTCACGTTGAAGACGATCTGCCGGCTGTCGCTGTCGCGTGACAGTTGCGTGAGGAAAACCGAGCGCTTCTTCGGCCGCTACGGCGTGCGCGTGCTGGCCGTCGCCCGCTTCATTCCGGGGCTGTCGCTCGTATCCGTGCCGATGGCGGGCGCGCTGCGCACGCGCTATCGCACGTTCGCCGGCTACGACGCGCTCGGCGCGGCGCTGTGGACGATCGTCGGCCTCGCGGCCGGGCTCGTGTTCTATCGGCAGATCGACTGGCTGTTCGCCGGCGCGAGCCGGCTCGGCCGCGCGGTGCTGCTGGTCATCGTCGCGCTGCTGGCCGCCTACGCGGCGGTGCGCTGGATGCGCCGCCGCGCGCTGATCCGCCAGCTCGCGAACGCGCGCATCGGCGTCGACGAGCTCGACGCGCTGCTGCAGGACGCCGCCGCGCCGGTGATCCTCGACGTGCGCTCCGACGAGCACCGCAAGCTCGACCCGTTCGCGATTCCGGGCGCGCAGTTCGCCGACGAGCGCCATATCGGCGACATCGTCGCGCGCTATCCGCTTACCCAGAAGTTCGTCGTCTACTGCTCGTGCCCGAACGAGGTGTCCGCCGCGCTGATGGCGAAGCGCCTGACCGACGCCGGCTTCACCGACGCGCTCGCGCTGCGCGGCGGCCTCGACGCGTGGCGCGACACCGGCCGCCAGCTCGCGTCGCTTGCGGAAGACATGCCGGCGGCGAACGATCCCGTCGCCGGCTTTCACAAGCCTGCTTAGATCCTTGCAAACGCAAGCAGCGGGCCCGCGATCGCGCGGCGCCCGCTGCACGACGCGCGCCGCCATCGCAGCGCGCGTGCCCTTCCGTCTCTATCCGCGTGGCGATCAGAACGCCTTCACCGGCACGTTCACGACGAGACGGTACTCGCGGTTGGTCGCGTCCGAGTAGTGCGTCGAGCCGACGTGCCACATCGCGATGAAGGTGACCTTCGTGTCCTTCAGCTTGCCGCTCTGGAACGTATACGACGGGATGAAGCCGAACTCGTGGTGACGGCCCTGCACCGGCGCGCCGTTGACCCAGTAGATGCTCGACTTCGTCGGATCCTGCGACGCCATCTTGCCGCCGTCCGCGCCCCAGCCCGTCACGCCCCACACCATCGCCTTGAAGCCCGGCAGGCCGGCGTCCTTGCCGTAGAACGTGTAGCGCAGCTGCAGCGACTTCTCGTGCGGCGCGTTGTAGTCGACGTCCATCGAGTTCGTCAGGAAGATGCCGTTCGTCTCGTTCAGGTAGTCGAAGAACTGGTCGCCGAGCACCTCCTGGTAGCCGAGCAGCAGTTCGTGCGGGCCGTGCTGCGCGGCCAGCGACAGGCTGTACGCGTTGCTGTTGATCTCGCCCTGGCGCTTGTCGCCCGTGTCGTGCGTCGAGTAAATGTTCGCGAAGCCCGTCCACTTGATCGTCTTCGGGCTGCCGATGCTGTGCTTGATCGACGCGTAGTACTGGCGCCACACGTCGTCCGCCTGGTTCGCGTACAGCGCGACCTCGCCGTCCGGCGAGTAGTCCCACGTGCCGCCGGCGTAGGTCAGCCGGTCGATGCGCGTGCCGCCGTACTGGCTCGTCAGGTTGGTCAGCGTCGTGTGGCCGCGCGCGTCGGTCTTCGTGAAGCTGCCCGCCTCGAGCATCACGTTCTTGAATTCGTTGCTGACGAGCGTCGCGCCGAGGAACGTCGGCGGCAGCGCACGGTTGTCGTGCTGCTCCATGAACGGGTTGTCGACGGCCTGCAGACCGTACTTGACCACCGTGTTCGAGATCCGCGCCTTCACGTCGTAGATGCCCGGATACGCCCATGCGAGCTGGTTCGAGCCGCCGCCGCCCTTCGCGACGTGCACCATGTTGCCGCCGCCCTTGCCGCCGTCGAGCTTCAGCGCCGCGTACACCGACGCGTCGACGCCGAAGCCGATCAGGCCCTGCGTGAAGCCCGACTCGTAGTTCGCCATCGCGCCCTGGACCCACGCATGGCGGTGCGGCCCGCCCTTGTTGTCGAGCACGTCCGCATAGTTGCGGAACAGGAAGTTCAGATGGCTGTCGGCGATGAAGCCGTTCGACTTCGACTGCGCGGACGGCTCGTCCGGCGGCGTGACGGCCTGCGTGGCCTCGGCGTTGATGATCGCGTTCGGCGTGGACGCCTGCGCGACGGTGGCGCCCGGCGCTGCCTGCGCCACCGTCAGCGGCGCTGCGTCGTCCGCGTAGGCCGCGCCCGTCAGCGAGACGCCGGCCAGCGCCGGCAGCCCCCACGCGAGCAGCATTTTCGATGTCGTTCCGATCTTCCTGTGTTTTGTCATCGTGGTTCTCTTCTTGTGTTGATGTCGTCTGCGCCGGTCGCGATACGCTTCCGGTCCCACCCCGGCGCGCCCGGTCAAGGACGCACCTGTCCCGCGGCGCGAAGGTCGTTCGCGCCGCACCTACCCCTGTCGACCTGCCTGCTTATTTGTGTTTCAGCCCACACCCGCGCGGATGCAGGCGACCTTCGCCGCAGAACCGTGCCGTACTTCCGGCCGCGGGATGTCCTGTGCGCACGCTT
This sequence comes from Burkholderia sp. MSHR3999, assembly GCF_000833595.1. Lineage (NCBI taxonomy): Bacteria > Pseudomonadati > Pseudomonadota > Betaproteobacteria > Burkholderiales > Burkholderiaceae > Burkholderia > Burkholderia sp. MSHR3999. The sequence goes on along the minus strand of NZ_JRFO01000002.1, from coordinate 173,072 downwards.
CGATCGCGTCCGGGCAGCGCGTGCGGAACGCGCAGCCGGACGGCGGATTGAGCGGCGACGGCATCTCGCCCGCCAGCAGCATCGGCCGCCGCGCGCGTTCCCGCGCCGGCTCCGGTGTGGGCGCCGCGTCGAGCAGCGCCCGCGTGTACGGATGCTGCGGCACACCGTACACGTCGTGCCGCGCGCCGAACTCCATCACGCGGCCGAGATACATCACCAGCACGCGCTGGCTGATTGCCTTCACCACCGCGAGATCGTGCGCGACGAACAGATAGGACAACGACAGTTCGCGCTGCAGATCGCGCAGCAGGTTGACGATTTGCGCCTGGATCGACACGTCGAGCGCCGACACGGGTTCGTCGCAGATCACGAGCTTCGGCTCGCCGATCAGCGCGCGTGCGATTCCGACGCGCTGGCACTGCCCGCCGGAGAATTCATGGGGATAGCGCAGCAGGTGATGCGCGTTGAGGCCGACCCGCTCGAGCATCGACACCACGCGGCGCCGCACCTCGGCGCGGCCGAGGCCCGGCTGGTGCGTGACGAGCGGCTCGGCGACGATCTGCTCGATCGTCATGCGCGGATCGAGCGACGCGAGCGGATCCTGGAAGATCATCTGCACTTCGCGCCGCATCGCGGTGCCGCGCAGATGGTCGGGCGCGACCGCGTCGCCGCGCCAGCGCACCGTGCCGGCCGTCATCGGCACGAGGCCGATCAGCGCGCGCGCGAGCGTCGACTTCCCGCAGCCGGACTCGCCGACGAGCCCGACGGTCTCGCCGCGCTTCACGTCGAACGACACGCCGTCGACCGCGCGCAGCGTCCCCTTCGGCGACCACGGATAGCCGCCGAGCGGCACGCGGAAATGCACTTTCAGATCCTCGACGGACAACAGCGTGTCGTCCGTCGCGCCGGCATTGCGGCGTTCATCGACGCTCATCGCAGTCCTCCCGTCAGATCGGCCACCGGCCGGTGGCACGCGCGCACCGCGTCCGCGGCGCCGTAGGTTTCGAGCGCCGGGCGCGCGGTGCCGCACTGGCTCTGCGCATACTGGCAGCGCTTCGCGAACGCGCAGCCGGCGCTCGCCATGCCCGGCATCGGCGGGTTGCCCGGAATCGCGACGAGCGGCGCGTCGTCGGCATCGGTCAGGCGCGGCAGCGCGTTGAGCAGGCCGATCGTGTACGGATGCGACGGCGCGGCGAAGATCGACTCGGCCGGCGCATATTCGACGGTGCGGCCCGCGTACATCACCATCACGTCGTCCGCGAGGCCGGCAACCACGCCCATGTCGTGCGTGATCAGCACGATCGCGGTGCCGCGCTCGCGGTTCAGCTCGCGCAGCAGGTCGATGATCTGCGCCTGCACGGTCACGTCGAGCGCGGTCGTCGGCTCGTCGGCGATCAGGATTTCCGGCTCGGACAGCAGCGCCATCGCGATCATCACGCGCTGCCGCATGCCGCCCGAGAACTCGTGCGGATACATGCGGATGCGGCGCGCCGCGTCCGGAATGCGCACCGCTTCGAGCGCCTCGATCGCGCGCTTCGTCGCTTCCTTGCGCGACAGCCTGCGATGCAGCTGCAGCGTTTCGGTCATCTGCCGCTCGATCGTCAGGAACGGATTGAGCGACGTCATCGGGTCCTGGAAGATCATCGCGATCCGGTCGCCGCGGATCGCGTTCAGCGCGCGCGTATCCATCGCCAGCAGGTCCTGCCCGCGATACCGGGCCGCGCCGCTCGTCGTGCCGTTGCCGGCGAGCAGGCCGAGCAGCGCCATCACGGTCTGGCTCTTGCCCGAGCCCGATTCGCCGACGATGCCGAGCGTCTTGCCCGCGTCGAGGGTGAACGACACGCCGCTCACGGCGTCGATCGGCGCGGCGTCCTTGCGCGTGAAGCGCACGCCGAGGTTGTCGACTTCGAGTAGTGCAGACATTTCAGCGATCCTTCGGGTCGAGCGCGTCACGCAGGCCGTCGCCGACGAAGTTCACGCAGTAGAGCGTCACGCAAAGCATGACGGCCGGGGCCAGCAGCAGCCACGGCATCGATTCGAGTTTCTGCGCGCCGTCCTGGATCAGCACGCCCCAGCTCGTCATCGGCTCCTGCACGCCGAGGCCGAGAAACGACAGCACCGATTCGGTCAGCACGATGTTCGGCACCGAGACCGTCGCATATACGACGACCACGCCGAGCAGGTTCGGCACGACGTGGCGCCGCACGATCGACGCCGGCGACACGCCGATCGCGCGCGCCGCATCGACGAATTCGCGGTTGCGCAGCGACAGCGTCTGGCCGCGCACGACGCGCGCCATGTCGATCCACGAGAACGCGCTGATCGTCAGCACGACGAGGATGAACGAGCGGCCGAACAGCGTCATCATCAGGATCGCGATCAGCAGGTACGGGATCGCGTACATCATGTCGACGATGCGCATCATCACGGCGTCGACGCGGCCGCCCGCGAAGCCCGCGGTCGCGCCCCACGCGACGCCGAACAGGCCCGACACGAGCGTGCCGAGCAGGCCGACCTCGATCGACACGCGCCCGCCGATCAGCGTGCGCACGAGCAGGTCGCGGCCGAGCTCGTCGGTGCCGAACCAGTGCTGGTTCGCCCAGGTCGGCGGCAGGCTGATCGACGCCCAGTCGCTCGCGGCCGGATCGGCCGACAGCAGCCACGGGCCGACGAAGCACGCGAGCGTGACCAGCACGAGCAGCGCGAGGCTCAGCACCGCCGCGCGGTTGCGCAGGAAACGGGAGAGGGCCAGCGCGAGCGGCGAGCGCGAGCGCGGCGGCGTGTCGGTCTGCGCGGGCAGGCCGACGACGGGAGTAGTCGGGGTCATCGCTGTGCCTCGCTCAATAACGGATGCGCGGATCGAGCCACGCATACGCGAGGTCGACCAGCAGGTTGAACAGCACCGCGCAGACGGTCGTCAGCACGACGAGGCCGAGCACCAGCGTGTAGTCGCGGTTGATCGCGCCGTTCACGACGAGCTGCCCGAGCCCCGGCAGCGCGAACACCGATTCGGTGACGACGGCCGCCGTGATCGACGAGATGCAGACCGTGCCGAACAGCGACACGACCGGCATCAGCGCGGGCTTGAGCGCATGGCGCAGCACGATCGTCGAGCCGGGCAGCCCCTTCGCGCGCGCGGTGCGGATGTAGTTGCTCGACAGCGTCTCGATCATCGAGCCGCGCATCACGCGCGCGAGCAGCGACACGTTGATGAACGTCAGCAGCACGATCGGCAGCAGCCGGTACTGCCAGCCGCCATCGCCCCAGCCGCCCGCGGGCAGCCAGCCGTTGCCGGCCGACGTCTTCAGCAGGATCGCGAAGATCCACACGAGCACCGGGCCGAGCACGAACGGCGGCACGACGTTGCCGAAGTTGCCGATCAGCATCACGAAGCGGTCGATGACGCTGTCGCGGCGCACCGCCGCGACGGTGCCCAGCAGCACGCCGAACCCGATCGAGAGCGGGATCGAGATGCCGCCTACGCCGAGACTCACCGGCAGCGCCTTCTTCACGAGATCGTTGACCGACCAGTCGACGTAGCGGAACGACGGGCCGAGATCGCCGTGCAGCAGCGCGTTCAGGTACAGCAGGTACTGCTTCCACATCGGCTCGTCGAGGTGGTACTTGGCGTTCAGGTTCGCGAGCGTCGCGGCGGACAGCTGCTTTTCCGTATCGAACGGGCCGCCGGGCGTGAAATGCAGCAGCAGGTAGCAGACGGTGATGACCGCGAGGATCGTCGGCACCGCCCACAACGTGCGTCTCAAAGCGTAGGCCAGCATGATCGCTCCGCTCAGTGCTTGATCAGGTACATGTCCTGCGAAGCACGCATGTCGATCACGTTCTTCAGCGAGTAGCCGCCGACGTACGGCTTCACGAGACGGTCGGCCGAGTACTGGAACAGCGGCACCATCGGCGTGTCGTTCATCGCCGCGTCGTGCGCCTGCGTGAGCAGCGCGGCGCGCGCCTTGTCGTCGAGCTTCTGGTTGCCTTCGTCGACGAGCGCGTCGGCCTGCTTGTTGCAGTAGCCGACCGTGTTCTGCGAGCTGCCGCAGCGGATCAGGTCGAAGAACGTCATCGCGTCGTTGTAGTCGGCGAACCAGCCGTCGCGCGCGATCTGCACCTTGCCGTCATGCCGCTGCTTCATCAGCACCTTGAACTCGACGTTCTCGAGCTTCGTGTTGACGCCGAGCTTCGTGCGCCATTCCGACGCGGTGAACAGCGCGACCTTCTTGTGCAGGTCGTTGGTGTTGTACGTCAGCGTGAACGACAGCGGCTTCGCGTCCGAGTAGCCGGCCTGCTTCAGCAGGTTCTTCGCGGTCTCGACGCGCTTGGCCATCGGCCACGACGCCCATTCCGGCGTGAACGGCTGCACGCCCTTCGTGCCGTTCGGCATCAGCCCGTACATCGGCTTTTCGCCGGCCTGCGTGAGCTTCGAGGTCAGCACGTCGCGATCGATCACCATCGACAGCGCCTGGCGCACGCGCTTGTCCTTCAGCGCCGCGTCGCTGTTGTTCAGGTAGTAGTAGTACGTCGCGAGCTGCAGGCCCGGGCGCAGTTCGCCGCCGAACTGCTTGCTGACCTGCTGGAAGATGCCCGACGGAATCGAATAGCTGTAGTCGATCTGGCCGGCCTGGTACATGCGCATCGCGGTTTCGTCGCTCTCGATCGGCAGGTACGTGACCTTGTTGATCACGACCTTGGGCGCATTCCAGTACTTCGCGGCCTTCGTGATCACGATGCGGTTGTTCGGCTGCCAGTCGACGAGCTGGAACGGGCCGTTGCTGACGATGTTGCCCGGGCGCGTCCATGCGTCGCCGAGCTTCGTCACCGTGTCCTTGTTCACCGGCGCGAGCGGCACCATCGCGGTCAGCTCGGGGAAGAACGCGACCGGCACGTCGGTCGTCACCTCGAGCGTGTACGGGTCGACCGCGCGCACGCCGAGCGTCGACGGCGCGGCCTTGCCGGCGATGATGTCCTTCGAGTTCTTCACGAACTCGACGAGGATCGTGTACTTCGAGCCCGTCTTCGGATCGACGAGTCGCTGCCACGCATAGACGAAATCGGCGGCGGTGACGGGCTGGCCGTTGCTCCACTTCGCATCGCGGCGCAGCTTGAAGACCCACGTTTCCGGCGTCTTGCGCTCCCACGACAGCGCGACGCCCGGCACGATCTGGCCCGCCGCATCGATGCGGGCGAGCCCTTCGAACAGGTCGAGGCCGATCGTGTTGCCGGTCCACGACTCGATGTGCGCGGGGTCGAGGGATTCGACTTCGGCCGGCACCTGACGCGTCAGGTCCTGTTGCGCGGCGAGCGCGACGTTCGACGGAACGGTAACGGCGGACGCAGGCTGCGTCGTCAGGGCGAGCGCGGCCAGCACGGCCGACATGGCATGCAAGGATTTCATCGTGTCAGTACTTGGTGGGTTTTCGGTGCGTGTGTCGCGGCGGGACGCCGCGGGTTACACGTAGGACGCTGCCGTGTGCAGCGATTGAGGAGGCCCGTGAATCTCGTATGGCATCTTAGTATTCCTTACGTTTCTTTCGACAGGTAATCCGTCGCTGGAACGAAGGAATACCTGTGCGTTAGAACAGCCTCGGCGTTCCGACCCAGACCACCACCGACTCGATCTTCGCGGTGTTGGCCCAGCTGTGCGGGACCGTCGACTGATAGTGCGCGCTGTCGCCGGCCTGCAGCACGAACGTCCTGCCTTCCAGCGTCAACGACACTTCCCCTTCGATCACATACAGGAATTCCTCTCCTGCATGCGTCGTTACTTCCGACCGCGTCTGTCCGGGCGGCAGCCGCACGAGAATCGCCTCGAGCTGACGCCCTTCCGTCACGTTCGTGAGCCGCGCGAACAGGTTGGCCGAATCGGCAAACCCGAAGAAGCGCAGCTGCTCGCCGCGGCACACCGACCGCTCCTCGCTCGGCGTTTCGACGAAATACTGCACCGTCACGCCGAGTGCCTGCGCGATGCCGGCCAGCGACGTCAGCGACGGCGACGCGAGCCCGCGTTCGACCTGCGACAGAAACGGTTTCGAAATACCCGCGGCTGTTGCCGTTTCATCGAGCGTGCGTTTCAGTCGCTGGCGCAACGCGCGAATCTTGCTGCCCAGAGCGGCGCCAGCTTCGGCTGGCCGCGTGTTTTCAGTGGGGGGAACCATAACAGGCCGAAAAGGGGTCGTCAAAAAATGTTTGATGGAAAATAACTAAGTTAGATCGATATAGCTTAGTCTTCGGGTTTACGTGCGTCTCAAGCGTTGCGCGCGGTGCGCTAAACACCGTTCGGCCCAGGCCGCGAAACGCGCTATCTTGCCAGACTCGACGCCTTCACAGGCAAGCTGCAAGCGGCTCTCCGGGATATTGCCGAGGCCCTTGACGCAAACTTACAAAGACATGACGAGACGAATTGTCCTGAAAACTCCTGACACGTCAGGGATTTCCCGGTGTGGCGCGGACCTGACGCGGCGCACCTGTCAACGTTACCAGTCGCGCGCCGGCCGAAGCCTCGCGCCGCCTGTCACAGGAGGCGACTGACCCCGATGCGGGCCAGTCCGCCCGATTTTGCCGCCGCCTTCGCGCTGCCTACCCGGCCGATACGCGCAGGCACCAGATCGACCCTTGGCAGCGCGCGATCCGCGCCGCCCGCTTGAACCGAAATTGACATGCATTCACCTTCACCTGTTTCGCAAACCCGATCGTTTACGACGGTCTTCCTCATCGAGATGTGGGAGCGCTTCGGCTATTACGGCATGGCGGCGCTTCTCGTCCTCTTCATGGTCGACAAGCTCGGCTTCACCGACAGCCATGCGAACCTGACCTGGGGCGCGTTCACCGCGCTCGTCTACGCGTCGCCGTCGATCGGCGGCTGGATCGGCGACAAGGTGCTCGGCGCGCGCCGCACGATGATCATCGGCGCCGCGGTGCTGTGCGCCGGCTACCTGATGCTCGCGGTGCCGAACGACCGGCTCGCCTACATGTACGCGTCGCTCGGCGTGATCGTGGTCGGCAACGGCCTGTTCAAGGCGAATGCCGCGAACCTCGTGCGCCGGATCTACGAAGGCGACGACGCACGCATCGACAGCGCATTCACGATCTACTACATGGCCGTCAACATCGGCTCGACCGTGTCGATGCTCGCGACGCCGTGGATCAAGGACCACTGGGGCTGGCATACCGCGTTCGCGGTCTGCTGCGGCGGCATGCTGCTCGCGATCCTCAACTTCGTGCTGATGCACCGCACGCTCGCGCACATCGGCTCGCAGCCCGACGACGCGCCGATCCGCTGGAAGCGCCTCGGCGCGGTGGCGGCCGGCGGCGCCGCGCTCGCGCTCGTCACGCTGTACGTGCTGCAGCACAAGCAGCTCGCGGTCGCGAGCGTGTGGGCCGCGGCGTTCGCGATCCTCGCGATCTTCGCGTACATGATCGCGAAGTCGGAGCGCTCGGAGCGCGCCGGCCTGATCGCGGCGCTCGTGCTGATCGGCCAGGTGATCCTGTTCTTCATCTTCTACGTGCAGATGTCGACGTCGCTCACGCTGTTCGCACTGCGCAACGTCGATCCGCGCTTCGTCCTGTTCGGCACGACGCTGTTCACGTGGAGCGCCGCGCAGTTCCAGGCGCTCAACCCGATCTGGATCATGGTGCTGAGCCCGGTGCTCGTGCTCGTCTACAACCAGTTCTCGAAGCACGGCCGCGATTTCCCGGTCGCCGCGAAATACGCGCTCGGCTTCGGCGTGGTTGCGCTCGGCTACCTCGTGTTCACGATCAGCGGCCGCTACGCCGTGGACGGCCGCGTGTCGTCGTGGTTCATGGTGTGGGGCTACGGCCTCTACTCGCTCGGCGAGCTGCTGGTGAGCGGCCTCGGCCTCGCGATGATCGCCCGCTACGTGCCGGCGCGCATGAGCGGCTTCATGATGGGCGCGTATTTCGTCGCGACCGGCGTGTCGCAGTACCTGGGCAGCGTGGTCGCGAACTTCGCGCAGATGCCGTCGCACGAACTGCCGGCGACCGAATCGCTGCCGCTCTACCTGTCGCTGTTCGAGAAGCTCGGCTGGCTCGCGGCGATCGGCATGCTGCTCGCGCTGCTGCTGCTGCCGATGATGAACCGCCTGTCGCGCCAGCATCAGCGCTGCGTCGAAGAGCGCCGCGAAGAGGCCACGTCGGCAACGGCAGCCGTCGCGGCTCAGTGAAATCCCTTGGCGCGCTGCGTGCGCGCCACATTCTCCTGCCGATTCCCCGCGCCCGTCCTACACTGGTTGCAGGGAGCGCTTCCGACGAGACGCGCGACAGGCAGGAGAAAGTCATGAAAAGCAAGACGACGCGGCTCTTGAGGATGCTGTCGGATATCCGGCGCGCGCAACGCTGCACTGCGCTGCGCGCCGCGAAGGCGGCCGCCGAAGCCGACGCGGTGCTCGCCGAACGCAACGACGCCGACGACGATCGCGGCGAAGCGGACACCGACGACGCACCGCCCACACCCCGCTCCCGTATCGGCTCACCTCACTAGGGCGCGCAGCGCCCGCGCCCGCACGCCCCCTTACGCGGCTGCTTCGCGCCGCCGCGCCAGCCACGTCCCCGAACTCGCGAGCGCCATCATCAGGCCCAGCGCACACGCATCCGCGGCCAGTCCGACGCCGATCACATGCGGCAGGCGCGCGCCGTGCGCCGCCGGATGCAGCAGCGAATCGAGCGTCAGCGAGATCGCGGCCCCCGCGACGAAGCACATCAGCCCGCGCTGGCCGACCGCGACGACCGGGCGCACCGCCCGCGCGATCCGCGCGACCCAGCCGTAGCGCACGCAATCCGCCATCAGCCAGGCGATCGCCGCGAAGTTCACGACGCGCGCGAACGCCAGGTCGCGCTTCATCATCCCCTCCGGCAGCGGCAGGCCCGAGAACAGCTTGACGCTCGCGCAGGCCAGCACGATCGCGCACGCGACGCCGGTCGCCGCGGCGGCCCACCGCCCGAGCGCGACGCGCCGGTAGACGGGCTGGCAGCGCGCGAGCACGCCGGCCACGAACACCAGCTGCCATGCGAACGGATTGAAGCTCCAGTGGAACGTGTCGCTATCCAGCAGCTCGGGGCCGAGCCAGCCCGCGGCGAGCCACGACGACACGCTCGCGGCGGCGAGCAGCCACGGGCGCCGCCGCGCCCACGGCACGAGCGCCGGCGCCGCCAGCGCGAACAGCACGTACATCGGCAGCACCGCCGCGAGATACGGCTGGCGCTGGAACGTGAGCAGCTCGGCGAGCCCCGTCAACGGCGTCGCGAGCATCACGCTGACGTCGTCGAGCGCGAGGTTCGGCGCATCGATGCCGTAATGGTCGAGCACCGCGGACACGGCGAGCATCAGCGTCGACGTTGCGAGGAACGCGCGATAGATCTGCATCGCCCGGCCCACGAACCGCCGCTGCGCGGCGCGCGCGCCGTGCCGTGCCGCGATCGCGCCGTACGCGCTCGCGGTCGCGAAGCCGCCGAGAAACACGAACACCTCGGCGGCGTCGCACAGCGCGAACGCGTGCAGCGTCACGCGCGACAGCACGCTCGCGTTGATGTGATCGACGACGATCATCAGCAGCACGACGCCCCGGAAGAAGTCGACTTCGATCAAGCGGCCGGCGGCGATACGCGGTGGACCGTTCATCGGAAAGCGGCATACGAAGGAATGACGATCAGGTCAGTCTAGTGGCCGCTCAGGGAAGACCCTAAGTAACAAAATGCAACCGAATCTTCTGTTCGATTACCGGTGCGAAATCCGCGACACGCCGCGCGGGAGAAGCGGGCGGCGTGGTCAGCGCAACGTCAGCGAGCGGTCAGTTGGCAGTCAGTCTGACGACAGCGTGCGATCGCCTCGCGGGTCGACGCCGCAGCAGTCACGCCACGTTCAGCGAGCGTGCAAGCGCCGCATCAGCATCGCGCTGTGCCACGCGGTCAGCGCGACAGCGACCCAGATCGGCCCGTAGGTCGCGAGCTTCGCGACCGTGAGCGTCTCGCCGAGCAACAGCAGCGACACCACGACGAGCAGCACCGGCTCGACGTAGCCGAGGATGCCGAACAGCGCCATCGGCAGCATCCGGCTCGCCTTCAGGTAGCTCGCCAGCGCGAGCGTGCTGAGCGCGCCGAGCCCCGGCAGCAGCGCCGCCCACAGTGCGGGATGGCCGGCGAGCGGCGTCGCGCTCGTCGCGGCCATCACGGCGGCGACCGGGCACAGCAGCGCCACCTCGACGGCGAACGCGGCCAGCGAATCGGCATTGATCCGCCGGCGCAGAACGAAATACGGCGGATAGCCGAGCGCGACGACGAGCGTCGGCCACGCGAACGCGCGCGTCGCCCACACCTCGTGCGCGACGCCGAGCGCCGCGCACGCGATCGCCACCCACTGCAGCGGATCGAGCCGCTCGTGATAGTAGAAACGGCCGACGAGCACCATCGTCAGCGGCAGCAGGAAGTAGCCGAGCGACACTTCGAGCATCCGCCCGTGCAGCGGCGCCCACATGAACAGCCAAAGCTGCACGCCGAGCAGCGCGGCGCTCGCGGGCAGCGCGACCAGCAGGCGCCAGTCGCGCACGGCCCGCCCGGCCAGCGCGACCAGAGCCGGCCAGCGGCCGCGCAGCGCGATCAGCGCGAGCGCGCCCGGCGCCGTCCACAGGATCCGCCACGCGAAGATGTCGAGCCCCGTCAGCGGCGCGAGCAGCTTCGCATAGGCGGACAACAGCGCGAACATCATCGACGCCGTCACCGACAGCACGAGCCCGCGCCCGGCCTCGGGATACCCCGTCATCGGCCGCTCACTGCTGCTGGAAGCGTTCGTAGCGCTTGTCGGTCTGCCGTTCCTCGAACGTCACCTCGGTCACGCGCGCCGCCGGCGGCCCGTGCCGCAGCCATGCGAGCATCCGGTCGATCTGCGCGCCGGGGCCCTGGAGCATCGCCTCGACGCTGCCGTCTTCAAGGTTCGCGACCCAGCCGCGCAGCTTCAGCGCGTGCGCCTCGCGCACCGTCGCATGACGGAAGCCGACGCCCTGCACCACGCCGCGCACCCGCACGTAGTAGGTTTCAATCCGTTCGTCATGGTCGTCGCGGCTCATCGTCGTCACCTTGCTGTTGCATCCAAGCCCGGCATTGTAGTCGCGCGCGCCGCACCATGTCAGTGCCCGTCTCCCCTCGCGCCGAACACGTACAATCTCGCACGATGCACAACCGCCGCGCCGCCCGCGCGCGGACATGAGGACTCGACTTGCATGACTGATACATCCCGCGATCTCGTTCTGGTCACCGGCGCGTCCGGTTTCGTCGGCTCGGCCGTCGCGCGCATCGCGCAGCAGAAGGGCTACGCGGTGCGCGTGCTCGTGCGCCCGACCAGCCCGCGCACGAACGTCGCGGATCTCGACGCCGAGATCGTCACCGGCGACATGCGCGACGAAGCGTCGATGCGCACCGCGCTGCGCGGCGTGCGCTACCTGCTGCACGTCGCCGCCGACTACCGCCTGTGGGCGCCCGATCCGCTCGAGATCGAGCGCGCGAACCTCGAAGGCGCGGTCGCGACGATGCGCGCGGCGCGCGCCGAGGGCGTCGAGCGGATCGTCTACACGAGCAGCGTCGCGACGCTGAAGGTCACGAGCGCGGGCGACCCGGCCGACGAGAACCGGCCGCTCACGCCCGAGCAGGCGATCGGCGTATACAAGCGCAGCAAGGTGCTCGCCGAGCGCGCGGTCGAGCGGATGATCGCCGACGAAGGGCTGCCCGCGGTGATCGTCAATCCGTCGACGCCGATCGGCCCGCGCGACGTGAAGCCGACGCCGACCGGCCGCATCATCGTCGAGGCGGCGCTCGGCAAGATTCCCGCGTTCGTCGACACGGGGCTGAACCTCGTGCACGTCGACGACGTCGCGAACGGCCATTTCCTCGCGCTGGAGCACGGCCGCATCGGCGAGCGCTACATCCTCGGCGGCGAGAACCTGCCGCTGCAGCAGATGCTCGCCGACATCGCGCAGATGACCGGCCGCAAGGCGCCGACGCTCGCGCTGCCGCGCTGGCCGCTGTACCCGCTCGCGATGGGCGCGGAGGCGGTCGCGAAGTTCACGAAGAAGGAGCCGTTCGTCACCGTCGACGGGCTGCGGATGTCGAAGAACAAGATGTATTTCACGTCCGCGAAGGCGGAGCGGGAGCTCGGCTATCGCGCCCGGCCGTACCGCGACGGGCTGCGCGACGCGCTCGACTGGTTCCGCTCGGCGGGCTACCTGAAATAACACAAAGCGGCGCGCATTGCGCCGCTTTGCGCACTTTGTTACACGCCGCACGCGAACCGGCATCGGCGCAGCAGGTAAAATCGCGGGTCTTACGTAGAGAAAGCACGCATGAACCTGAACGATCAGATCGATGCGCTCAATGCCGGCGTCGATCAGCTCCTCCACGATCAACACGCCGCCCAGCAGGCGGCACGCAGCGCCGAAGCATTCGCGCGCGCGGCCGCGGCGGAAGCCGACGCGGCCGCCCAACGTCATGCCGCGGCCGAGGCTGACGCGCAAGCTGCCGCGCAGCGCCATGCTCAAGCGGCCGCCGAGGCCGAAGCCGCGCTGCAGCGCCACACCGCGGCGAGCGCCGAAGCGCAAGCCGCCGCGCAGCGTCACACCGAGGCCGCCGCGCAGGCCGAGGCCGCCGTGCAGCGCCACGCGGAGGCGACCGCGCTGACCGAAGCGCTCGCGCAACGCCACGCGGACGCCGAAGCCGCATCGCAGCGCCATGCGGCTGCGATCGCCGAAGCCGAGGCCGCCGCGCAGCGTCACGACGCCGCCGCGACCGAGGCGGAAGCCGCCGCGCAGCGCCATGCCGCCGCCGCCGCGGAAGCCGAGGCCGCTGCGCAACGTCACGCGGCTGCGATCGCCGAGGCGCAAGCCGCTTCGCAGCGCCACGCGAATGCGATCGCCGAAGCACAAGCCGCCGCGCAACGCCAGGCCGACGCGGCCGCGCAGGCCGAAGCCGTCGCGCAGCGCCACGCCGAAGCCATCGCCGAGGCCGAAGCCGCCGCGCAGCGCCATGCCGAGGCGACCGCGCAGGCCGAAGCCGTTGCGCAGCGCCACACCGAAGCGATCGCGGAAGCCGAAGCCGCCGCGCGACGCCACGCCGAGGCGACCGCGCAAGCCGAAGCCATCACGCAGCGCCACGCGTTGGCGCTCGCGGAAGCCGAAGCCGCCGCGCAGCGTCACGAAAAGGCCATCGCCGACGCCGAAGCGCTCGTCGAAGCCGTCGTCAACGGGGCCGCGTCGGCGGAAACCGTGGAAGCCGTGGAAACTGCCGAAACTGCGGAAGCCGTTGAACTCGCGGACGCGCCGGAAGCCGCAGCCGCGCCGGCCACCGACACCCATGCACCCGCGCCCGCGGCAACCGAAGCCGAAACCGAAACCGCAACGGAACCGGAATCCGCGTCAGCACCGGCGTCCTCCGAAGAAGCGCCCGCCGCCGCAGCGGACAAACCGACGCTGCATGTCGCCCGCCCGTCGCAGAACGAGATCACGCTGACCGTCAACGGCGAATCGATCACGCTGCAGCCGGAACAGCTGAGCCAGTTGATCGAGGAACTCGCGCACGCGCGCGCGTCGATGCAGCCGGAACAGCCGGCGGGCATCCCGGCCGGCTGGCGGTTCGTGTCGACGAAGAATCCGATGATGGCGGTGCAGAAGCAAGCGAACGGCGACCGCCTGCTGGTCGCGCGCCACACCGGCTTCGGCTGGGTGCCGTTCACGTTCTCGCCGGACGTGGTGATTCAGATGTACATGATGCTCACCCAGCGGTAAGCATGGGGCGGCCATCCGCGGGATGGCCATCGAAGGGCGGCCTTGCGCCGCCCTTTTTCACATCGGGCCCGCCGCGCCGCGCGGGCCGAGGCGCTCAGCGCTCCACCGGCGCCTGCACGCGCGCCTTCCACTGCCCGCCCTTGCCGCGCCAGTAGCGCCACGCGGACGCGAACGTCGCGCCGACGTAGAACGCCGCGACGAGCGGCAGCGCGGGCGCCCACCACGGCGAGCGCCGGTAGTAGCGCAGCATCGGCGCATAGGCGGTGCACATCGACGCCCACGCGAGCCAGGCCGGCCATGCGTGCGCGCCGTAGGCCAGCGCGGCGACGGGCGGCACGAGGTAGATGATCGTCATGCCGAGCAGCGTGCCGGCCAGCAGCCACGGCGAATAGTGGAGCTGCGTGAACGCGGTGCGCGCGATCATGTTCCAGATGTCGCGCCAGCTGTCGTACGGACGCAGCGACACGCTGCGCTCGGCGAGATCGAGCCGGATCGGATGGCGGCCGCCGCCGCGATGCTTGATCTGCGCGGCGAGGCTGCAGTCGTCGATCAGCGCGTTGCGGATCGACTCGATGCCGCCCGCCTCCTCGAGCGCCGTGCGCTTCACCAGCATGCAGCCGCCGGCGGCGCCGGCCGTCTTGTTGCGCGGATCGTTGATCCACGAGAACGGGTAGAGCTTCGCGAAGAAGAACACGAACGCCGGGATCAGCGCCTTTTCCCAGAACGAATCGCAGCGCAGCCGCACCATCAGCGACACCAGGTCGCGACGCTCGGCCTGCGCGCGCGTGACGAGCTGCGCGACGGCGTCCGGCGGATGGCCGATGTCGGCGTCGGTCAGCAGCAGGTAGTCGGCCGGCAGGCCGAGCGCGCCGACCGCCGCGATCCCCTGCGACTGCGCCCACACCTTGCCCGACCAGCCGGCCGGCAGCGGCTTCGCGGCGAGCACGGTCAGGCGGTCGGCGCGGTTGATCGCGAGCGCCGCCGCGCGGGCCGCGTCGGCGGTGCCGTCGTCGCTGTGGTCGTCGACGATGATCAGGTGAAACGCGCCCGGATAGTCCTGCTCGAGCAGCGAGGTCGCCGCGCGGGCGATCACGTCGGCTTCGTTGCGCGCCGGCACGACCGCGACGACGGCCGGCCAGCCGGCCTCGGCCGCCGCGCCGCGCGCGTCGGGCGGCAGCGGCCGCGCCGGCTGCGCGCGCCAGAAGCCGCCGCGCGCGGCGAGCAGGACGATCCAGATCAGCAGCGACAGGCAGGACAGCAGGAACACGATCGCCAGCATCATCGGCGCGCCTCCCGGCGGGCGCAGCCCGCGGCGGAGCCGGGCGCTGCAATCAGGGTCGGATTTAAAACGCCGAAAACGGCGCGTGCGGCCTGCGGCGCCGCAGGGCAATACTCGTAGGAATCGACGGTCATCGAGGGGGGCCTTGAAATGTGCTCGACGTCAGGCAACCGAAAGGAAGCCTGCGAAACCGCCTAGTTTACTGGGTTCCGCGCCGGCGGGCGCCGACACGGCTGTCCCACGCCTGCAACGCGATTGCAACACGTTCGAAACAGCACCAGAGCAAGGACCTGCCGATAGAGTTAAAATGCGCGATTAATTCGGGGTGCCGGGCCCTGGCCTGCCGGGTCGTTCCTGCATTCATAACATCAAGTCGGGACGATCGAGCTGGCATGCCGGCTCCCTCGAACCCCGCGTCTGTCGTCGGAGTTCGCTCAATATGCGAGTCATCCTTGCCCAGCCCCGCGGCTTTTGTGCGGGGGTTGTCCGCGCGATCGAGATCGTCGATCGCGCGCTGCAACAGCACGGCGCGCCGGTTTATGTGCGTCATGAAATCGTCCATAACCGGCACGTTGTCGAAAATCTGCGTAATAAAGGGGCGCGATTCGTTGAGGAACTCGACGAGGTGCCTCACGGCGCTGTCGCGATCTTCAGCGCGCACGGTGTCGCCCAGACGGTCGAGCGCGACGCGCAAACGCGCGGGCTCGACGTGCTCGACGCGACCTGCCCGCTCGTCACGAAAGTGCACGTGCAGGGCCGCCAGTACGTCGCGGCGGGCCGCCGGCTGATCCTGATCGGCCACGCGGGCCATCCGGAAGTCGAAGGCACGATCGGCCAGATCCCGGGCGAGGTCACGCTCGTCCAGAGCGAGGCCGAGGTCGACACGCTGACGCTGCCGGTCGACACGCCGGTCGCGTACGTCACGCAGACGACGCTGTCGGTCGACGACACGCGCGGCATCATCGAGGCGCTGCAACGCCGCTTCACCGACATCGTCGGGCCGGACACGCGCGACATTTGCTACGCGACGCAGAACCGGCAGGCGGCGGTGCGCGAGCTGAGCGCGCAGGTCGACGTGCTGCTCGTCGTCGGCGCGACGAACAGCTCGAACTCGAACCGGCTGCGCGAGATCGGCACTGAAAGCGGCGTGCCGAGCTATCTCGTCGCCGACGGCTCGGAAGTGAAGGCCGAATGGTTCGCGGGCGCGCAGACGGTGGGGCTCACCGCCGGCGCGTCGGCGCCCGAAGAGATGGTCGAGGATGTAATCGGCGCGCTGCGCGCGCTGGGGCCCGTCGAGGTCACGACGATGGCGGGCCGTGAAGAAAAAGTCGAATTCAAGTTGCCGGCGAAGCTCACGCAAGCTGTCGCCCGCGAAGTTTAAGGAGGACAACTCTTGTCTATTCCGCTGCTCCAGCAAGTCCGCGTCGGCGCATACATCATGCGCCAACACCTGTCCGGCAACAAACGCTATCCGCTCGCGCTGATGCTCGAGCCGCTGTTCCGTTGCAACCTCGCCTGTAACGGCTGCGGCAAGATCGACTATCCGGACCCGATCCTGAACCAGCGTCTTTCCGTCGAGGAATGCCTGGAAGCCGTCGACGAGTGCGGCGCGCCCATCGTGTCGATCGCCGGCGGCGAGCCGCTGCTCCACAAGGAGATGCCGGAGATCGTCAAGGGCATCATGAAGCGCAAGAAGTTCGTGTACCTGTGCACGAACGCGCTGCTGATGGAAAAGAAGATGGACGACTACCAGCCGAATCCGTACTTCGTCTGGTCGGTCCACCTCGACGGCGACAAGGACATGCACGATCATTCCGTGTCGCAGGAAGGCGTGTACGACAAGGCGGTCGCGGCGATCAAGGAAGCGAAGCGCCGCGGCTTCCGCGTGAACATCAACTGCACGCTGTTCAACGACGCGATCCCCGAGCGCGTCGCGAAGTTCTTCGATACGCTGAAGCCGATCGGCGTCGACGGCATCACCGTGTCGCCGGGCTATGCGTACGAGCGCGCGCCGGACCAGCAGCACTTCCTGAACCGCGACAAGACGAAGAACCTGTTCCGCGAGATCCTGAAGCGCGGCGAAGGCGGCAAGCGCTGGTCGTTCAGCCAGTCGTCGCTGTTCCTCGACTTCCTGGCCGGCAACCAGACCTACAAGTGCACGCCGTGGGGCAACCCGGCGCGCACCGTGTTCGGCTGGCAGAAGCCGTGCTATCTGGTCGGCGAAGGTTACGTGAAGACCTTCAAGGAGCTGATGGAAGACACGAACTGGGACAACTACGGCGTCGGCAACTACGAGAAGTGCGCGGACTGCATGGTCCACTGCGGCTTCGAGGCGACCGCCGTGATGGACACGATCGCGCATCCGCTGAAGGCGTTCGCCGTGAGCCGGAAGGGTATCAAGACCGAAGGCGCGTTCGCACCGGACATCCCGATCGACAAGCAGCGTCCGGCCGAGTACGTGTTCTCGCGCCACGTCGAGATCAAGCTCGAGGAAATCCAGCGCGCCGGCAAGGGCAAGCTGCAGAAGCCGGCGAAGCCGGCCGCGGCGGCTTAAGGCTGTGCCGCAACGCGATGCGCGCAGCGACGATCGCCGCGCGCATCGGCAGCACGAGAAAGGGTGTGACGGAGCGATTCCGTCACACCCTTTTTCTGTTCGTCGGATGGCGAGCAGCGGTCGCGCATTCAGAGTCAGGCGGCCGCCGTCACCACCGATAGCTGACGTCGCCCGTCACGCTCAGCCCGATTGACAGGATAGTGCCAATCCCAAGCTTCAAGCGACACTCATGTCAGATGGCGCGCGGGATGCCGCGCGCGATGGTGCGCTTCATGCCCGAGGCAGACGACGTCGACGACGACGCGCTGCGCAGCGGCCGCATCGACCTGTTCATCAGCGCGTCGCGCCGGCTCGGGCAGGAAATCCGCGTGCGGCCGCTGTTCACGACAAAGTTCGTCGGGCTCGCGCGCAGCGGTCATTCGATCTTCGACGACGACATCACGCCCAAGCACTTCGCGCACTGACCGCATACCGGCGTGTCGCGGCGCGGCAAGTCGTCCGGGCCGCTCGACGCCGACGAGACGCATGAGGACCGCAAGCATCGCGCGGTATGGCTGAAGCAGAACAAGGCGGCGCTCGGCGCGGTGTGCAAGGCGCTGATCAGCGTCGAGCCGGATCCCGAGCGGCGCGCGCGGGTCGCCGAGCAAGGCGAGACGGCCGTCAAGGCGTTCGGGATTCCGCACGAGGCGGTGGCGTCGCTCGACGAGGCCGCCGCGCTCGCCGCGCGGCTGACGGATGCGGACGGCGCAGCGTCGCAGATTCGCCCGACGTGATGCGCGCGGCCGCGCATGACGTGCGTCACTGCAGGCGGCGCCGCACGGCGCGATAATGGCGCTCCGGCCGTCGCCGACGCGACGGCACCCACGCTCGTCTACCCGCATGCACGCTCACGCCACTTTCATCGACGTCACCGCCATCGACAGCTGGCACGCGCACGTCTACTTCGACGCCGCCAGCCGCGATGCGGCCTGGGCCTTCCGGCAGATCGTCGAGCAGCGCTTCGGCGCGATCATCGATCTCGGCCGTTTCCACGAGCGCCTGGTCGGGCCGCATCCGGCCTGGTCGTACCAGATCGCGTTCGCCGCCGCGCACTTCGCCGAGATCGTGCCGTGGCTCGTGCTGAATCACGGCGCGCTCGACATCTTCCTGCATCCGAATACCGACGACTCGCTGCGCGATCATCGCGACGCGGCGGTGTGGATCGGGAAGTCGTATGAATTGAATCTGGCCGGGCTGGCCGATTGACGCGCGACGCGGCCGCGGCATACATCACGCGACGTACAGCGCAATGCTGACGAACTGACACAGGCTGCCGGCCAGAACGAACAGGTGCCAGATGCCATGCCCGTGGCGGATGCGCTCGTCGTTGATGAAAAAGTAGATGCCGGCGCTGTAGATGACGCCGCCCGCCACGAGCCAGGCGGTGCCCACCGGCGGCAGCGCATGAATCAACGGGCGGATGGCGACGAGCGCAAGCCAGCCCATCAGCACGTACAGCACCATCGACACGGCACGGGTGCGCCGCCCGAGGGTAAGTTCCTGCACGATGCCGAACGCGGCCAGCCCCCAGCTCACGCCGAACAGCGACCAGCCCCACGGCCCGCGCAACGTGACGAGGGTGAACGGCGTGTAGCTGCCGGCAATCAGCAGGTAGATCGCCGAATGGTCGCATTTCTGCAGGATGGCTTTCAGACTCGGCTTGCGCACGCTGTGGTAAAGCGTCGAAATCGCATAGAGCACGCAGAGCATCGCGCCGTAGACGCTGAAACTCACCACCTTGTAAGCGTCGCCCTGGAGCGCACCCATCGTCACCAGTGTTGCCAGCCCCGCCATCGATAGCACCGCGCCGACGAGATGGGTAATGCTGTTGAAACGCTCACCGACATGCACGACGTCGTCCTCCTGCGCGGGTTCATCGGGCCAAACAGGTCATATGATACCGGCCGTGACACGACGCCGGGGGCGGGCAGATCAAGCTCGACACACGAGCGGCGACGCGGCGACATCCACGTTTCGGTCCGCGGTGAAACGTCGTCGCCCATCGCGTCGATACATTGGCTTTTTACGCATCCCCGCGCGGGAGTCCGATGAAAGCCAACCTGCATCCCAACGCCCGCCGGATCCTGGCGGCGACCAGCGTCAGCTACACGCTCGTCCTGCTCGACGCGTCGATCGTCAACGTCGCGCTGCGAGAAATCGCCCGGACGCTCGACAGCCGGGTTGCCGGGCTGCAGTGGATCGTGAACGCCTACACGCTGACGTTCGCGAGCCTGCTGCTGACGGGCGGCACCCTGTGCGACCGGTTCGGCGCGCGCACCGTCTACGTCGCGGGGCTCGCGGTGTTCGTCGCCGCGTCGGCGTTGTGCGGCTTCGCGCCGAACCTCACGGCCCTCGCGCTGGCGCGCGTGCTGCAAGGCGTCGGCAGCGCGATGCTGGTGCCGTGCTCGCTCGCGTTGATCAACCGCGCGTATCCCGATCCGGGCGAGCGCGCGTCGGCGGTCAGCATCTGGATGGGATGCGGCGGGGTCGCGATGGCTGCCGGCCCGCTGATCGGCGGGCTGCTGATCCATTTGTTCGGCTGGCGCAGCATCTTCTTCGCGAACCTGCCGATCGGGCTGGCCGGCGTATGGCTCGCGCGCTCGGCTGCGCGCGCCGATGCCGCGCGAACCCGGCACTTCGACTGGAAGGGACAGGCCGCGGCGATCGTCGCGCTCGGCACGCTGATCGGCGTGCTGATCGAGGGGCCGTCGCTCGGCTGGCGCGCGACGCCGATCGTCGCCGGCATCGTCGTGTGCTGCATCACATGGATCGCGTTGCTCGTGATCGAGGCGCGGGGGCGCGATCCGATGCTGCCGCTGGCCTTCTTTCGCAGCCCGCTCTTCGCCGGATCGACCTTCGTCTCGATGGCGTCCGCGTTCGTGTTCTACGGCCTGCTGTTCACGTTCAGCCTGTTCTACCAGCAGGTTCGCGGCGAGTCGCCGCTCGATGCCGGGCTCGCGTTCCTGCCGATGACGGCGATGGTCGCGGCCGGAGGCCTGCTGTCGAGCCGGCTCGTCAGGCGCTTCGGCGGGCGCTGGCCGATGTGCGCCGCGTTCGGCCTGTATGCGGCAGGGGCGCTCGGCATGATGCTGTCGAGCGCGACGTCGCCGTACTGGCTCGCGATCGGCCCGATGCTGGCGATCGGGTTCGCGTCGGGCTTCATCTCGCCGGCCGCGACCTCGCCTGCGCTCGGCGCCGTCGAGAAAGGCCGCGCGGGCATCGCGGCGGCCGTCCTGAACGCCGCGCGACAGAGCGGCTCCGCCCTCGGCGTGGCGGTCTTCGGCGCGTTCATCGCGACGCTGCAGCCGTTTCAGGCCGCGATGCGGCTCACGCTCGCCGTCACATTATCAGCGCTCGCCGCCGCAGTTTGGTTGGTGGCACCGCGCGCGGCGTCGGCGATCGATGAGCGTGTCACGCAGACGTGTGCGGTCGATCAAGGATAATCGTCAGTCAACACGTCTTGCCTCATACACTGCTGTTCGCCGATCTCGTGACGCACAGTGATACGTCTAAGTAGTCACCGCAGCGCACAATCGCTCACGTGAATTGTGGTGCAGGGAAGCGCCATGATCGATGTCTTTGCGTCCCGCCTCAAACGGGTGCCTGACATGCTCAATGATATATCCTTGCTCTGAACAATACGTTCGCGCGTAAAACTACAAGGTTACTCACCTGCCGCGCGACAGTACCACTCTTTCGGCTTGCCTGTTCCATCCTGGATTACCAGCACCCCTGGATCAATCGCCAGCTTCTGAAGTCCAATCGCCTTTACCGTGTGCAGCGCCGGATCACTATTTAATGTCTTTGATTTCGGTTGCCCATCCTGTATTAGACGATACTTCCCCCGATACGGATTTTCACTAATAAAGTATATTTTTATGTCGCCCGCCTTAAGAAGGCGCATAGCCTGATGACGCGCAATGGAAGAATTCATATTTAACGCCGCAGAACTCAAAACAATGTCAAAAGCAACACCAATTGACATTGCCGAAGCAACCTTTGCCTTCAGATCGATACTCGGGATGTCATATATCTGCTTATGTGCAGCCGAGTGGCGCGCCGTTGCCAACTGCTCAAATTCCTGCTTCGCCGGATTGGCAGTAGCCAGCTGCAAGCGCCGAGCCGTATAGTAGATCGCCTCCCAAGGCTTTTCAACCAAGAACGAATCCAGAACATCGAATATTTCAGATGCCTGAACATTCGTCTTGGAATTCGAGAACGCGTATCTTGATATAGAATAATGATTCTCCCCCAGCGTCGCCAATTTCTTAAATTCAGCACGAAGAAACGCCAACCGCTGATCCTCCTCAATATACTGAGATTGAAATGCAAGACTTTGCAAGGCAACCTGGGAAGCCGATGTTTGAAATTTTTGCGATAAATTAGAAAATGGCAGCGATGCCGGTGTAATATGCTCAAGGATTTGAGCAATTCTTTCTCGAAGAAAATCCTCCAACGCAGAAAATATCATTACACACAACCCACAGCGAAGTTGCTTCGCTCGCTCATTGTGCGAAGAATCTGCATTGTTAACCAGAAGCGGCTCCTCGCACGCACTGGAAATGGCTTGCAATCGCCGAAGGAAATTGGCACGTTCACTTCGCATAATAATTAGCAGTGTTCCGCCAACATTTCAACCATCATTTCAACACGCATTTTTACGCGAGTCGGCGTGTTTGTGGAGACTCGAATCGAGTCCTCAAATTCACTCACCCCAAATAATGACCGCGTCGCACCAATAACCTTTTGTCGCTTGGAAATAAGCTTCTTAAATTTAGCATCCGACAATTCCGAGACGGCAATCATCTGGGCATCGTAGAGAGCCGAGAGGAATTGGTCCCGATACACATTGCTTGCCACATCGAATCGTCGAAAAGCGTGGTCCCCCCACAATGATTGACATCGCTCCAAACTCGTAACATACAGTGATTGAAGCTTTTTCAGCCTAGCCAGCGTCGGATTTCTATTTATATCCATATATCGGTCCATCGATCTTCGGTAATCACCCGAAAACGACTGCCACTCATTCAGCATCGTGAAGAATCGAAGGACGTATTCAACATCCGACATCGACAAATATGCATCTTCCTTTTTCGTCTTGATTTTAAGCTGCTTTCTCAAAAAAGGCTGATCAGACAATTGAATCAGCAAGTCATTTAATTTTCCACGATACATTGCATTTCTCACCTCTTGAGGCTGCAACGGAACGCCACCAGTATTCAATCTCGTGAAAACTTCATACTTCAATTGCGGATCACTTTGCTTCAACAAGGTAACCACGCGAACGTAGGGCCTTATCGTCAATGCATTGCGCAAATCAATCGGCAATTCAGCCAATTGCAACCCACTCAACTCATCAAATCTAGCCGGCTTAAAAAGAGAAAACTCCTGCCTCATAAATCTTTTAATCGCCGTCAACCGCTGCTTTCCATCAATTACGGAATAAGTACCAAAATCCTCCTCTGCCAAGTAAACCGGCGGAACCGGAATATTCAATAAAAAAGATTCGATCAACGCAGATTGAGCCGCTAGCGACCAGCGTTCCCGACGTTGATATTCTGGCTGCACATCGATTGCGCCAGCATCAACCATAGCGGCAATGGTTTCGAGCGACATATCTGCCGCCTGAATCACTAGGCTATCTTGCGCCTTACCAAAACGCTCTACTATTGTTTTCGATTTCACTGTAGACATATCATTCGAAGCAAAAATGTGGCGGCTAACATATTACATTAAACAACCTCTCACCACTATCCACCGGCAAGAAAAAAGGCACCGAAACATAGTTTCGACGCCTTTTTTGATGAGAGAAACTCAAATTGCTATTAACAACACTTCCCCGCCCCCGATCCATACCGCGCGTTCTGACGTTCGCGGAAAAATTCCTCGTACGTCATCGGCTCGCGGTCCGGATGCGTATCGCGCATGTGCGCGACGTAGGTGTCGTAGTCGGGCAGGCCGACCATCAGCCGCAACGCCTGCCCCAGGTAGCGGCCCGCGCTGCGCAGATCACTGCCGAGATCGGAGAACATCGCGGCTTCTCCTTAGCGTCCGCTGCCGAGCGCCTGCGCCGCCGGCATCGCCTCGTACGGCGTCTCGCGCACGGTCGGCTTCGCATCGCTGCGCGCGCGCCGGATCGCGAGCACGCCGTACACCGCGATGCTCACCACGACGAGAATGAACAGCCCCGCGAGCGCGGCGTCGATGTAGTCGTTGACGATGATCCGCTTCATCTGCGCGATCGACTTCGCCGGCGCCAGCACCTTGCCTTCGTCCACGGCCGCCTGCAGCTTCGCGGCGTGCGCGAGGAAGCTCACCTTCGGGTTCGCATCGAACACCTTCTGCCAGCCGGCCGTCAGCGTGCAGATCAGCAGCCATACGGTCGGCACCAGCGTGACCCACGCGAAGCGCTCGCGCTTCATCTTGAACAGCACGACGGTGCCGAGCACCAGCGCGATCGCCGCGAGCATCTGGTTCGAGATGCCGAACAGCGGCCACAGCGTGTTGATGCCGCCGAGCGGATCGACCACGCCCTGGTACAGGAAGTAGCCCCATGCGGCGACGCACAGCGCGGTCGCGATCAGGTTCGCCGGCAGCGATTCGGTGCGCTTGAGCGCCGGGTGGAACGTGCCGAGCAGGTCCTGCAGCATGAAGCGGCCCGCGCGCGTGCCCGCATCGACGGCCGTCAGGATGAACAGCGCTTCGAACAGGATCGCGAAGTGATACCAGAACGCCATCATCGCCTCGCCGCCGATCACCTGGTGCAGGATGTGCGCCATGCCGACCGCCAGCGTCGGCGCGCCGCCCGCGCGCGCGATGATCGTCGTCTCGCCGACGGCCTTCGCGGTTTGCGTGAGCATGTCCGGCGTCAGCATGAAGCCCCATTGCGTGACGGTGTTCGCGACCGCTTCCGGCGTCGTGCCGAGCACGGCGGCCGGCGCGTTCATCGCGAAGTAGATGCCCGGCTCGATCACGCAGGCGGCGACGAGCGCCATGATCGCGACGAACGATTCCATCAGCATCGCGCCGTAGCCGATGAAGCGCGCGTTGGTTTCGTTGTCGAGCAGCTTCGGCGTCGTGCCCGACGAGATCAGCGCGTGGAAGCCCGACACCGCGCCGCACGCGATCGTGATGAAGAGGAACGGGAACAGGTTGCCCGACCACACCGGGCCGGTGCCGTCGACGAACTTCGTCAGCGCGGGCATCTTCAGTTCCGGCGCGACGATCAGGATGCCGATCGCGAGACCGACGATCGTGCCGATCTTCAGGAACGTCGACAGGTAGTCGCGCGGCGCGAGCAGCAGCCACACCGGCAGCACCGACGCGACGAAGCCGTAGCCGATCAGGATCCACGTGAGCTGCGTGCCGCTGAACGTGAACCATGCGGCGAGCGTCGGCGAATCGTGCACGGTCTGGCCGAACGCGATCGACGCCATCAGCCCGACGAAGCCGATGATCGACACTTCGCCGATGCGGCCAGGACGGATGTAGCGCGTGTAGACGCCCATGAACAGCGCGATCGGAATCGTCGCGGCGACGGTGAACGTGCCCCACGGCGAGTTGGTCAGCGCCTTCACGACGATCAGCGCGAGCACCGCGAGGATGATCACCATGATCAGGAACGCGCCGAACAGCGCGATCACTCCCGGCACGGTGCCGAGCTCCATCTTGACGAGATCGCCGAGCGAGCGGCCGTCGCGGCGCGTCGAGATGAACAGCACGATGAAGTCCTGCACCGCGCCCGCGAACACGACGCCCGCCAGGATCCACAGCATGCCGGGCGTATAGCCCATCTGCGCGGCGAGCACCGGCCCGACGAGCGGCCCGGCGCCGGCGATCGCGGCGAAGTGATGGCCGAACAGCACGTACTTGTTGGTCGGCACGTAGTCGAGGCCGTCGTTGTGCCGGACGGCCGGCGTCATCCGCAGCCCGTCGAGCTGCATGACCTTGCTGGCGATGAAGCGGCTGTAGAAGCGATACGCGATCAGATACACGCAGACGGCGGCGATCACGATCCAGAGGGCGCTGACCCGCTCGCCGTGCGCGAGCGCGATGGTGCCGAACGCGAACGCGCCCAATAGCGCGACCGCAATCCAGATCAGGGTGCTGGAAGCCCGATTCATGGTGTCTCCTGTGGTTATTGATATCGCGCGGCGCTTGGGCCGCCGCGCTCGTGTGTCGGTATGGCACGTCACGCCGACCTCGCAAAGGCCGGCATGATGGGCTCGTAGTATTCGCGTTCGGGGGATCGCTTACAAGCGGATAATTACGTATGCATGGCTACGTAGAATTACGTAGATCAAATGCACGCATTGGCCGTCGGCGTGCATCTTGAAAGGCATTCGCTGAAGCACATGCGGTATTTCCGATTGGAATTTCCGCTTTGCCTGCCGTTAAACTTGCCGGCTTTTGATGACCGGTCGAACACTTGCCTTGCCCTGCCTCCTCGGAAAAACCATGAATACCAAGATTTCGAAACGCATCCGGGCAGCCGCCCTCTTCGCGCTGTGCGCATGCATCGCCCCGATGTACGCCCATGCAAAAGGCCCGGTGGATTGCCGTCAACTCAACGAAGCGGTCGGGGGCCCCGGCGACGATTTCAGGCCGCCGGTTTCCGCAACGGTCATCGGCTCGGGGCGCGCCTATTTTCATTCGGCTCCCGACGCGCAGTGCGTCACCAAGCGAACCTTCATCATTCCCGGCGACTCCGTGACCGTCTATAAGCCGTACAAGGGCTGGTATCAGATCATGTACGTGAACGGCAAGACGGGGGAGGATTTCGAAGGGTGGGTCGAGGCAGGTCGCCTGAGCTTGGGCGGTCACTTGGGCGGGAATCAGTAGTCAACTGCGTTCGGCAGTTGCCCATCAGGTAATCAACCGCTCGCAGCGGCAAGCAGCTCCGCGGAATAGAACCTAGAATTGAACGCAGCGCCGGCCGTCGCTGTGCCCCGGCCGGGCGTTTCCCCTTCCCATCGTCGGAAGCAGCCGCCATGAACCTTCACGATGCGCGCGTCATCCGCCCCGCGCTGGGCGCACTCTGCGTGGCTTCGCTCGCGACGCTGTCCGCGTGCGGCGGCGAAGCGTGCTTCGGCTTCAACGATGGATGTTTCAACGGAAACGGCAACGGCACGCAGACCATCACCGTCTCCGGCACGGCCGCCACCGGCCCGGCGCTGGCCAGCGCGACCGTCGCCGCCCGCTGCGCGCAGGGTTCGGGTTCCGCGCTGTCGGACGGCGGCGGGAACTACAGCCTGACGTTCAACGCGACGCTCCCGTGCGTGCTCACCGTCACGTCTGGCGGCGCGACCCTGCATTCCCTCGCGTTCGCCGGCGGCACCTTCAATACGACGCCCGAGACCGACCTGATGCTCGTCTACCTCGCATCGCAGCTCGGCACGACCACGGCCGGCCTGATCGCCAACCTGCCGAACAGCGCGCATGTGCAGCAGGTGCTGGAAAACCAGTCCGACGTGCAGGCCGCGCAGGTGGCGGTCGTCGCGAATCTCCAGCAGCGCTACGCGGTCACGCTGACGACGCAAGCGTTCCTGACGACGCCGTTCGTGGTCGGCCAGCCCGGCGTCGACAGCGACCTCGTCGCGCTGGCGAAGGCGGGGGCGATCGACGCCAACGGCATGCCCGACCCGGCCGCCGTGCAACTGCTGGCGCAGGCCGGTGCCGCGCATCCGCTGTGAGCGACGCCAAGTCGGCGCGTCAACGAAAGGCGTGAACCGAAACGGCTTCGCGTCAGGCCTGCGTCGAGACCAGACCGCCCGTGGGACTGCTCGACTGCTTGCGCAGCAATTCCACCATCTTGGCGACCGCGGTTTGCAGCGCGGCGGACACTTCGCCGGCCTGCGCGACCAGCGCCTGCTGTTCGATCTGGGCCGCGGGGTCCTTCTTCGCCCGCTGGCCAGCCTGCGCTATCTGGGCTTCCAGCTGCGCGAGCTGCTTCTGCAGCTTCTCGATCAACTCCTTCAGCTGCTTGACCGCCGGGTCTTCGGCCTTGCCGTTCGCACCGCCCAGCGGCGCGGAGCCTTCGGCCGATGCGGGCTGTGCGGCGTTCGCATTCGCGCCTGCGCTCGTGCCCGACGCTGCGGTGGAGCCAGCAGCGGTGGAGCCGGCGGCGGTGGAGCCGGCGGCGGTGGCTTGCTGATTGCCCGATGCGCCGGCCGTCGTCGGGTTCGCCGCAGCCTGTGCCGGGCCCGCGACCAAAGAGGAATCGATCTTCATGACGTGCTTCCGTGTGTTTAGTGAATGAACCGTGACAGCTGAACGTGAGGTTCCATACAGTCGTATTACGGCATTCGTCACACGAAACTTGAGGAAAGCGGCGCGTCTTATGTCTTAGCTAAGTTCGCAAAAGTGCAGCGCCATGAAGAAAATGGGAGCGGCAAGCGATTCCGAATTGATACGGGCCGTTCTCGATGCCGTCGGAGGCGATCCGTCGCAGATTCATCCAGCGGTTCGATCGCCGTGAACGACATCGGAACGGTCGAGCGCGTTGCCTGATCGGACGGGCCTCTCCCCCCTCCCACGAGTCGCGCCCCAGGACAGCGCGCTCATCGAACGCCGGCGGTGACTTCACAACGAGTGTCAGCCATGGCGCACGTCGTTATCAACGTCCGCCACGGCCCGTCGAACCTGGCTGGATTCCGAGCATCTCGCGCCGGGAACACGCGTCAAGGGTCCCGCAAGCGCTAGAGACTTGCCGACGACGGCGTGAACGTGATCGTCAGCTTGTTGCTGTACTTTCCGGGGCGCTTCCACACCGACTGGAATTCGGGCGTCTCGAGCGTCAGCGGCGTCGGCGTGCAGACGACCGGAACCGGAATGCCGGGCAACGAGACCGTCCGCCCCGCGCTGTTGTTCACGCCCTGAAGCCGGACGGTCTCGTTGTTCGGCAGCACGATTTTCTTGCCGGCGTACGTGAGACTCGCGTTGTAATCGACGCGCGATGCATATGCGCCGCTCTTGTCCGATTCGAGCAGCACCGAATAGCTGCCCTTGTCGCGCCGGTCGATCGTGAGGCCGTCGCTTGCGGTAACGTCGAACCACGTGCTCTGCGAGTTGTATCCGTCGTACAGGCACATGTCGACGTTCGACGTGCCGCTCAGCCGGCTGCCATTCGGCAGCGTGCGCAGCTTGAGGTCGACCACGGGCGTCGCATTCGTGAACTCGGGCAGGTAGACCTGGATGTTGTTCTTGTCGGTGACGTTCAACTTGATTGCTGCTTTGAAGACGGCGAGCGTCGGAGGGCTGCTCGCGCCCCATATTCTCAAGTTCAATTGAAGGTTCGCCTTCCAAGTTCCGCCCGACGGGAGGTTCTTCAGCTCCGAGACCGGAATCTTGACGAAGAGCTTGCGTCCGTCCCAGCCTATGGCATCGCAATTGCCCACGGTAGCGGACTGCGCCATCTCGATCGGCGTTCGCGCGATCGACACGGTTTCCGAAGCGGCGTTGCCGTTGCAATCGACGTGGCGACTGTAAGCATTTTCTCCATGAAGATTCAGCACGGCTGTGGCGCCAGTCTTTTCCTCCTTGAACGAAAGCCGGATCGTGGACGAGTTGCCTGCCACTATCCATATCGGCTCGGTCGCGCACGCACCTGTCGTCGTGGTGGTGGTCGACTGGCACGTCCACGTATTTCGCCCCCACTTCAGGTAATCCGCCGTGTCGTAGCCGCCCGACGCGCCGTTGAATATCATGACGTCTCCCTGCGGCGCACCTCGATCCAGCGTGGCTTCAACGGTATCGTTGCGGTTGGCAGGCGCCTCCATGGCCGCCGACGCATCGAGCGAGATCGCCCCCAGCGCAGCGGCGAGCACAACGGCCCGCCAGTGAGATTTATTTGCTCGTGTCATTTGAATTGCTGTGTCCTTGTGTTCGGGGTGTCGTCAGCGCCACTGCGCGACGGCCACTACCGGGCGGTACTTCATGCGACGAGAAGCAATGCACCGCGCGCTTGTTCCTCGAAACGCGATGCCGTACAACCGGCATCTCGCTCATCGAAGCGGATCAACGTCCGGCATGACGCAGGCGGATCAGTCCGCCCGCGCCGGTCCGGCCGTGTCCAATCACTTACTGCGACGCGTCATCCACACCCGTCGTCCGCGCCCGCACCGACGACATCACATAGCGCTGCTGCAGCAGCTTCTGCACGCGCGCCTGCTTGCGCAGCGCATCGGGCAGCGCATCCGGCCCGGCCACTTCGCATCGCACCTTGCCGACCATCATCAGCACGTCCTGACGGCGCTCGACGTGCAACGGGCACCGCATCAGCGTCGGCCCGTCCACGACGAATAGTTCGTCTTCCTTGTGGTCGAGTTCGGCAACGAAACCACCCTCGCCGTCGAGCGGCGGCATCGAGCCGTTGAGAATCACGCTGTCCGACAGCGGTATGCCGCCCGCCGAGAACGCTTGACCGACATACGTGTACGTCACCTTCGCCTTGACGTCGCGCATCGCGAGTTGCCCGGGCACCATGAACAGCGTGCGCTTGCCGAGACCTTCGGTCACGCTCGTGGCTCCCGCAGCCGACTGAGCGCCGGCGTCGTTCACTTCCGTCGTCACCGGCGTGAATGCGGAGACCGGCAACAGCGCGCGCTGCCCGAAACCCACCTTGATCTTTCTGCTGGCCGCACTGCTCACTTCGGCCGCCATCCCGTGCGCATCGTCGCGGTTGCCGACCTTGACGGCAAAACCCGCGAGCGGATCCGATTGCGACGCGGATGCGCCCAGGAAGACCCCCTGCCGGGCAACCGCGAACGACGACGAGTAGCTCGCCGTCACCGAGGGGTTGTTGCCGCCGCTTTCGCGGCTGTAGCTGTTCGCGACCGACGCGGCAACGTCGCCATAACGGCCGTTCCAACGGCCCTGAACCGAGCCTGTCAGGCTGTCGGTGCCATAGCCGGACACGCCAAGCGCGACTTCGCGATAAGTGTCGCCATGCCAGTTCCAGTTGCGATCGAGCGTGTAGTTCGTCGTCGTGTTGCTGCGATCCGTGCGGACGTCCACGCCCGCCGCGGTATAGGCGGACGCGCGCCCCGGCTGCGTCGCGGGTTGGGCCATCGACAGCGTCACGCCGACGTAGCCGCCATACTCGTTGTTCGCGCCGGCGCTGCGGTTCGCGTATGCGCCCACCCGCAGGTTCGCGTTGATCTTGCGCCACGTCACCGATCGCGACAGCGCCAACTGAAGGGCGCGCGACACACGGTCGTCCTGCGCGGAGACAGGCCTGGACCACGGGCGGTCCGCCTCATCGACCATCCAGTTCTGCGAGCGGCCGACGCTCTTGTTGTACGTGTAACCGAGCATCGCCGACCAGCTTCCGATCGGGAACGAGACGGTTGCATTCAGTGTGTCGTAGCAGCCGACGTCGCGATACGACACCGACGGGCCGTTGCACGATGCGCCGCGCATCTGATAGCGATACACGCTCCACGACACGCCGTCGGCGAACGAAATCTGCTGCGTATTGCCGCGTGCGCCGTCGTTCCCGACAAACACCGCGCCACCGGCGGAGAGAACACCCAACGGAAACGCATGACGCCACTCGAGCGCCGTTTCGTTGTAGAGCTTCCCGCCGACGGTCGCGACGCCGCTCGTCAATGTCACATCGCCCGGCAGCGGAATGCGGACACCCGCCGCGGCGGCCACGCCGTTCGGCGCGTCGCGGTCGGCCGCGCGTCCTGCCTGCGCGAACCATTGCCGCGTGCGCGAGTTGATCCCGCCGCCCGTCTTCGTAAACGGTGTCGTCTGCGTGCGCACCTGCACGCCGTTCTCGAAGATGCGCAGCGTGAGCGGATACGTGCCCTCCGGAAAGCGCGAGGTATCGAGCGAATTGACGCCGGCCTTCATGTAGGCCGTGCCCAGCAGTTCGTTGCCGCGGTAAGCGTCGATACGCGAATCGCGCGGCAGCAGCAGCGTGACCGGCGTACCTTGCTCCGCGACTTCGGGGTTCGTATACGCGAGCGTCGTGCCGACGCGCACGCCGTCGAGTGTGCCGACCGGCAACATCGTGAAACCGAAGTTGCCGCCGAGCGTGCTCGCGAGGTTGCGATTGTCCATCCGCCCGGCCTGCGCATAGTGCTGCGAGCCGATGTCGTGGCGGTAGTAAATGTCCTGCAGATCGACGCGACTGTCCGAATTCGTCGCGTAGCTCGAATGGGTAAATGCCCAGTTGCCGCCGATGAAGCTGTTCGGCGTGAGGCCGAGCGCGCCTGTGCCCGAGACGGACAGGCTCTTGTAGCCACGCCCGCCGGAGAGGTTGATCGTCTGCTGATGGATCAGCGCGTTCTCCGTCATCGGCGAAGGCTCGCGGAAACGGCGGTCGCGCTCCTCCGTGCTCAGCCAGTCGCGCGACAGAAACAGCTCGATGTTGCCGTTGCTGTCGTCATAAATCACGGCCGCGCTGTCGGTCTCGACATACCCGCAGCCGTTCACGCCGGCTTGTCCGCCGCACGCGAGATTGCCATTGCGCGCCATCGGCTTCGACAGCGCATCGCCGATCTGCGACACGTCCTTCGTCGGGTCGAGATGCTTGCCGAGCGCCATCAGCAAACGCGCGGGCTCCTCGAAGCGAATCGTCCCGGGCGTCACGAACACCCGAAACAAGCCGAGCGACTCGCCAAGAAAATTGACGTCGATGCGCTCCTCGCTTCCCGTCACGATGTCCTCGAATCCCGCCGGCACGGCCGAAGCGGCGCATGCGGGCGACACGAGGTCACCCACACACAGCGCGCTGAGGCATGCAACGGCAGTCTTCTTGAGATCGAATGGGATCATGAGTGATGAGAAAGCGTAGGAGAGAGGAGAAAAAGAGGAGAAAAAAAACGGGCGCGCCCGTCAGGCGCGCCCGCCAGTGAAACGGTGAGGTTTAGCCGCCCGATGCCGCGCTTT
This sequence comes from Burkholderia sp. MSHR3999, assembly GCF_000833595.1. Classification (NCBI taxonomy): domain Bacteria; kingdom Pseudomonadati; phylum Pseudomonadota; class Betaproteobacteria; order Burkholderiales; family Burkholderiaceae; genus Burkholderia; species Burkholderia sp. MSHR3999. The sequence goes on along the minus strand of NZ_JRFO01000002.1, from coordinate 140,512 downwards.
GCGTGACGATCACGCTGACGACGCCTTGGTAGCTACCCGACGCCGTCAGGGCTTCGGCCTTCTTCTGCTTGATCGACAGCGCAAGCACGTTCGAGCCTTGCGCCAGTTCGCCGGTGAAGATCTCCGACGCCTTCAGCGTTGCTGCCGTGGTGCTCAGCTCGGTGCTGCCCAGGCTGACGGCCAGCGGAACTTCCGGGGCGCCCGGGTTCGTCTGGTTCTTCAACGACGGATCGGCCGCGAGACGAATCTGCAGATCCTTCGCCTTGTCGTTCGTGAAGATCTTCGTGTTCACTTCGGTGGCCTGAAGGCCCGAGCCCGGCAGATATTGCATCTGCATGGTCGTCGGCAGCGCCGAGCCGTCCGCAGACAGCATCTCGAGCGTCGTGTCGACGTTCGCGGTCACGGTGATGTCCTTCTGCACGGCGTAAGCCGACATCGACATGAGCGCAGCGGCGGCGATCGGAACGAATTTCAGCATGGGTTAATCTCCCTGGTTGGTTGAAACAATGGTTCGACCCGGTTGGGTCTCGGTATTCGCGCTCGACGCGCTCATCGTGTTGATGGAATGCGCGGGCACGACCTTCTGCTGTACATCCGACATTCCCTCCACCCGATATTTGATCCGCACGTAAGGTGCGGGATGCAGCCCGTCCAGCTTGAATTGCTGGTCGGGATAGACGCTGCGTTCAAACTTCGTCCACTGGCATGACGATTCGTCCCGCTCGGACTGACACGCGCCGGCTTTGAGCAAGCCGATCCGGACATTGCCGGTATTGGTCAGCGAGCCGTGCGACACGTTGAGATCAGGCAACGCCGTTTTCGGCAACACCCGAATGAGCGGCGCCCAGACGAGACTGAAGTTGACCTGACCGGATACATCGCCCGCCGTGCCGGAATCGGCGTCAGCGTCGGACGGCGCTGCAACGGGCTGCAGATAGACGCGATAAAGCACCTCCTTCTGCGGCACGCCCAACGGAATCACGCGAACGAGCCGCGTTCCGCCGGCCGGCAATGCGAACTTGGCCGGCGAGATCACGATCGCGTCGTCGCCGGAGCTCATGCCGCTTACCTCACGCTCATGAGGTGTCGCCGGATCGATCACGCGCTTCACGATTGCCTTCACGTACTGCGTCGTTTCGGATTTCGAATAGACGCGCAACTGCGCCGCCGATTTTCCGCCCGACCCTATCGATGCAGCCATCGGATAGACGGTCATGTTCGCGCTGGCGACCGATGAGGCAAGCGACATCGCGATCGCAGCAAGCAACACCATTCCCACACGGGACTTTTCCTTTGACTCGATTCGCATAACTTAGTAATTAGAAATTCATTTCACATTCGACGACCTGCCCGACTTCGCTCAAGCCATTTCAGACGACTGTTAATGGATGCGGCAGTTCTTGTGCAGCCAGCGTCGTGTCAGGCATGTCGGCTACCGCAACGCATCGCATGAATTGAATTTTCACAAACTAGACTAGGACCGAATATAGGAATGGTCCTAAAAATGGCAGCATATGCGTCGATTGCGCACGATCATGTCGACAAGTTACTAAATTTCCGCGAGCTACGCGCCACCTTGCGCGTGGCGCAGCAAACATGGGCAGAAGACGTGTCGGACGCTGACAGACCATCGGGTCATCAGACGCGACCATCCGGAAAACGAGGGGCAATGCACCGGGCAGGACGCCCGCGTGCAGGGTGACATGCGTTACCGCAGCGAGCGCGCATTCGGCAAGCAGGCAGGCAGGGAGGGGAGGGAGGAAATGAACGCTCGCGCGGCCGATCTCCGTCGACGCACCGAACGTGGCGGCGGCGGGCCCAGGCCCGCCGCCGCAACATCACGCGTTACGCGAATACACCCGGCGATGCCTGACCGCCTCGGCCAGCACATCGAGCACCGGCTTCGTCTGCGTCCAGCTCAGGCATGCATCGGTGATCGACACGCCATACTTCAGCGGCACGCCCGGCGTCAGCTGCCGCGCCTCTCGAAGATCCAGCAGGCGGTCGCGGTGTTCGCGCCCGGCGACACGACGACACACGCCATAAGCGCCATATGGCGCGGTGCGGGGCGAACATTTCTTGATGATCGATGCAGCCCGGTCACTGATAGTCCAGCAACACGGTCATTGCGCCGTTCACGGTTCCCGGTTTGACCGTCGCGTCCGTCTTGATGTAGGACGCCTGCATCGGAATCGCATACGAACCGCCCGTCGCTTTGTTATAAGCATCGATCTTGATCGACGTGCCGAAAACCGCGGGCACGCCCTTGTCGTCGGCGAGCCTGATCTTCACGCCGCTCGCGGTGGAACCGTCGGTGAGCGGCAGCACGCCCGGCGCATTCGCGATCACGCCACCGCGCGGGTCAAGCGCGTACCCGACGCGGTTGTATCCTTTCGGACAGTTGTCGACACGAATCTGGAAACTCTGCGTGCCGAGCGTCGACCCGACGTCTCCGAATTTGCTCAACTGCGCGTTGGGCAACTTCACGGTCTGGGCTGGCACCGAGCAGGTACCGTCGATCGTCGTGATCGTTCCCAGTAGGCTAATATGGGTACTGTCGATGCTGGCGTCGTCTGCCTTCGTGAAGATCGTGAAGTACTCTCGAGACCACGCGTAAGGGCCCGTGAGATCGCCGCTTGACATCACTCCACTGCCCCTGACCAACTGCACTTCGAGCGGTTGATTGATAACGATCGGCGGGTCGTAGATCTTAAACCTGTCAGGTTCATACGCCTGGCCATTGATCAGTAGACGCGTCGACACACCCGACACGTTCGTCGGAATCGTCGCAGTCACTCCAAACTGGCTATCACCATTGATGTAGTTAAAAAATGACCACATCGCACACGTCTTCCCATGGCACACCTGCGTCGGCGCGATATAGTATCTCGCCAGGATCGTCCCCTTGGCCGCGCTTCTCGGGAGCGAGATCTGCTGCCCGAATGCATTGATACGTGTCTGCGCGCTGGCGGGCGACGCCGTTGCGGCAGCTGCAGCCACCATGAATGCGATCGCATGCAGTCGCCGAGCGGCACTCGCGCTCACCCTTTCAATTATCGTGATCGTCATCTCAATTCCTCTTTCCTGCCCGTATTTGCTCATCGTCCGCGCACGGATAGCCTGACAGCTCCGTCGCATGAAGCCGGCCGGCCCGCTTCATCGGCGAGCCGGGGCGGCCGTTACTGTTCCGCGCACACTGCATCGACGCGCCGTACCGCGTTTTTATGCACACCGCTTTTCGCAATCGGCAATGCATAGCGAATCGAACACAGCGCCTTCGCATCTTCGCTCCAGCGCACGGCTAGGGTGCCGCTGTCGTCGAGCCCGCGCGCGAAGATCCGGCTGCCCTGCCCGACGATGCCGATCTCCTTGCCCGCCGCATCGACCACCGCCGCACCGAACGGCAGCGCGCTGCCGTCAGCGCGACGCGCATCGATCACCGCCGACTTGCCCGACACCGTCGGGAACTCGATCATCGGCACCGCCCCGGCGCGCGGCGCGACCTGCTGCTGCGTCAACTTGATTTCCACGTCGGTCGACAACCCTTCCGGATCGATCTCGATCGCATTCATCGAATACGGCGTCAGGTACGGCACGACCGCATAGCCGCGCCAGTCGACGCGCGCCCCCGGCGAATTGAGCACGCGCGCGCCCGCCGCATCCGGCGCGTTGACGATCGCGAAGGTCTCCGACAGCGGCTGCGCGAGCGTCACGCCGCCGCGATGCGCGACCACCCCGCCACGGACGCCGAGCGAACCCTGCTGATAGCCGGTGCCCGCACCCGCCGTCGCCGACACTTCGCCGTATGCACCGCGATACACGATCGTGCCGCTGCCGTCGTTGCTTGCGCGGCCGCCGCCGGACGACCGGTTCCCCGTCACGCTGTACGACAGGCGATCGTCGTGGAGCGCCGAGCCCGACAGCGTCGCGAGCGCCTGCATCTCGCCGCGCGTGTTACGCGAGAAGCTCGTCGTCGCCATCGTCGACGAAGTCTTGCCGAGCGGGATCGTCGCGCTCACGTAGTACTGCGTCTCGTTCCTGCCGATGCTGTTCTGCTGGCGCAGCACGGACGCGCTGTAGCTGATGCCGCGGAACATATTCGAGTAGGATGCCGAATAGCTGACATCCGAACCGCTGCGGTTCCAGTAGTTCATTGCGGACACGGTTAGCGCAAGCCGGCCGGCTCGGTCTCCGAACGACTGGTTGACCGACAGCGACGCGCGGCTGCGCTGCCGCGCGACCGAGTCGACCGAGCCCAGGTTCGCGACGCGCTCGCGCACGCTCATCGCGTCGTTCAGCCCGAAATAGCCGCTCGTCGAATAGCGATAGGCGGCGATCGTCACGTCGGTCTGCGTCTGCGGAATCGACTTCGAGTAGCTGACCCGCGCACTCGTGCCGTTGAAGCGCCTGACGCCCGGCACCGAGGTGCTGGCTTGCGTGAGGTCCATCCCGATCGCGCCGAACGGCGTGTTGAATGCGCTGCCAAGCATGGCCGACAGATAGCCTTGCGCGACGGTCAGGCCGCCGTATCCGGTCAGCAGGTTCGTGATGCCCTGCTGCCAGGTGCCCTGCATGAACAGCGGATCGCGGTCGCTCTGCGTGTCGCGTACCGTTCCCGCGACGAAGCTGTAGCGATGAACGCCCGGCCGCAACGACATCGGCACCGCCGCGTACGGCACGCTGAACTGGTGCACGGCGCCGTTGGCTTCCGTCACCGTCACCTTCAGGTCGCCGCCGTAGCCCGTTGCATAAAGATCGTCGATCTCGAACGCGCCCGGTGCGACCGTCGTTTCGTAGATCGTCACGCCGTTCTGGCGGATCGTCACCTGCGCGTTGCTGTTCGCGACGCCGCGCACGACCGGCGCATAGCCGCGCATCGATTCCGGCAGCATCCGGTCATCCGATGCGAGTTGCACGCCGCGGAACTGCGTCGAATCGAACAGCTCGCCCGTCGTATACGATTCGCCGACGGTCAACTGCGCTTTGAGCGCCGCGAGATCGCGGCGCACGTAGGTCGCGATGTCCTGATACTTGCCGCCGCCCGCCGTCGCCCAGTTGTACGAGCCTTCGTGCCGGAAATGCCACTTGCCGAGGTTCACACCGGCCGTCAGGCCGACATAGCCCTGCGTGATCGTCGGTCCACCGGAACCACGGCGCGTATAGAGGTTCGCGTTGTAATTCAGCATGCCCGCCGTCACGCCCGCATCCCAGCGATCGGGACCGACGTAGCCGCGCGGGCTGCGACGCAGCACCGTCTGCGGAATGCTCAGGCGCAGACGTTGTTCGTCGAACGCGAAGGCGGCCGTGGCGTTCGGGATCGCGTCCGGCAGCTCCATGCAGGCACGTTCGTCGCGCAATTGCGCAAGCGTGGCCGCATGCAGCCGTTCGACGTCGACGCCGATATCCTGCAGCAACGCCTCGTCGAAACACGGTTGCGCATCGGGTGAATGCGCGGATGCGCGAAACTTGACTCGGGCGCTCGTGACGAGGTTATCGTTGACGTAGACGTCGACGCCATACGTGCCCGGCAGCACCGCGTTGCCCTTCTCGAAGCGCGAGATGTCGGCCACGTCGCGCCCGTTGTCGGTCAGAAAGCCGCTGTCGAACTGGACGCTCGCCACCTGAGTCGCCACGGCTTGCGCGTCGTCAGCGGCAGCCGACGTCACCGGCGCGGCACTGGCGTTCGCGTGCCAGCCGGCGATCGCCGACAGCACCATCGAATAGAGCAAGCTGACGCGCGGCGCAGAACGCGCGGCGGCGCCACCGTGTAGAAACAGATTCATGTTTACCCCGAATTTTCTTCGGATCACGAAACACTTTATGCATTCGTCTGGAATGCATGCCGCCCGCGGGATCGCGCGGATCCGAAATCAGATTGCTCGTACCTCGGGCGCGCCTGGCTCGATCGAGCCGGCGGACGCATGCCCGGTATCAGTCGTGCGGCTTGTCGCCGATATTGTTTTTCTTGGGCGGCTTGATCGCGCCCCAGTCGTCAATGGCGCTATATTCGACCGCCGCGTGAGCAGGCACGGCGCCGAGCCCCTCAACGGGAAACGTCGCGGAATCCTGCGGGCGGACGAAACCCGGCTGCAACGTGTACTTGCGGCCGTCCGCGTCGAGTTCGATCGCGCCGAGGTTCACGACATATGGCCCGGCATTCGCCGCCTTGAGCGCGACGCCTTGCCCGCCCTGTTGCGGGACGATCTGCCAGCGCAGGTGGTCGGCCGCCGTGGCAGCGCTGCCCGGCAATCCCGCCGGGCGATACATCACCTTGATGCGCGTGCGGAACGCGAGCTGAATCCGGTTCGCGTCGTCGTTGCCTTCCGCTTTCGGCGGCACCTCCAGCACGTTCAGCCAGAACAGCGACTCACGGTCGGCCGGCAACGGCTCGCCCGTGTACAGCATGCGCAGCGACTGCCCCTTGCCGGGATCGAGGCGGAACATCGACGGTGTCAGCGCGAACGGCACGGCGATCTGTTCCGGCGACTGCTTCTCGTTGCCGGTGTCGATCCACGCCTGGACAAGCGCCGGCGTCGTGCCGTCGTTCAGCAGGCGAACCGTCACTTCGCGATTCTCGCCAGGAAAAATCACGCGGGTCCCGGTGATGACGACGCTTGCGTGCACGCATTGGGCCCACATGGACGCGCACAGCGCGAGCGCGGCCAGGGATTTCGGCATCCTCCAGTTCATAAGTCAACTCGTTCGGTGGGTCGTATTCAAGCTGCGGCTCCGAATGGAACACGCCGGAAAATAGGTCTACGGGGAAACGGGAAACCACTCCGCGTAAGGCAGAGCGGTTTCCCTGCGAGCACGATTTACTGGTAATCGAGCGAGTATTGGACACGCGAATTCGCGGAACCCGCGGTCGACTTGCCGGTTGCGTAGTATTCGGCGAAGTAATTCAGCGTGGCGCCGCCGTCCTTCAGCGCGACAACCTGCGAGTTTTGCTGCGAACCTGCCAGGCCTGCCTTGATCGGCTCCTGCGCATCGTTCAGCAGGTTGATCTGGACGTTCGACGCGACGGTATCTTCCGCGCCGGCCGACACGAGATTCAGGCGACCGCTTGCCGAATCGACCGTGCTGCCCGCTTCGAACACCGTCGACACCTTCGTCGAATCGCCCGTGCAACCGCTCAGCTGGATCGAGAACGGCGTGCGGCCTGCCACGTCGCCGGCATTCGCAAGCGCGCTCGCCGATACGCTCGGCAGCTTGACCGTCATGTTCTTGCCGCCGCTTGCACCGCCGCCCGCAGCGATCGTGCAGGTCGTCGACAGCACTTTGCCGTTGAACGCGATTTCGCCGTCAGCAGCCATCGCCGGCACAGCCGCCGCGACGAGCGCCAGAACCGCCGAAGCCCGAGCGATATGCCCGATGTTCATTTTCTTGGTCATGTGTTTTCACCCTATCGTTCAGATTACTAATCGAATTGAAACGACGCTCGCGTATGGCTTTTCGCGTTGAATACGCTGACTACCGCAACGCATCGCTCGATTAGCATTCTCAAAAGATTGGGGCGGAAGGAATATGAGAATCTTCCTAAAATTGCCAAATCAGCAACAATTGTCGACGCAGTCTCGGAAAATGAAATCCGAGGACTCGCGATTCATGCGACGAGTTTCGACGAAGAATGTCGAGTGCAAAACTCGAAATGCAGGGATACGAAAGATGTAGCCAGTCAGGTCCCCCGCGTGATCACCGTCGATCTAGCGGCCGGGCAGGCAGGAATGGCCATCTTCCGACGTGAGAATCTCGCCGACCGTGTACGCGCGTCTGGCGAGCATGGTTGAAAACGTATGCTTGGCTAAGCTTCGCCAGCATATCGAACGAGGTGACGGCGGGCCGGAACCCGCCGCAACATCACGCGTTACGCGAATACACCCGGCGATGCCTGACCGCCTCGGCCAGCACATCGAGCACCGGCTCCGTCTGCGTCCAGCTCAGGCACGCATCGGTGATCGACACGCCATACTTCAGCGGCACGCCCGGCTTCAGATCCTGCCGCCCCGCCTCGAGATGGCTCTCCACCATCACGCCGACGATCCGGTGCTCGCCCTGCGCGAGCTGCCGCGCGAGATCCTGCGCGACGTCGATCTGCCGTTCGTGCGACTTGTTCGAGTTCGCGTGCGAGCAATCGACCATCACCTGCTCGCGCAACCCCGCCGCGCGCAGCACCGCGCAGCTCGCTTCGACGTGCGCGGCGTCGTAGTTCGGGCCGTTCTTGCCGCCGCGCAGGATCACGTGCGCGTCGTCGTTGCCGCGCGTCTCGAAGATCGCGGCCATGCCCATCTTCGTCATCCCCATGAACGCGTGGCTCGCGCGCGCGGCGACGATCGCGTCCGACGCGACCTGCACGCCGCCGTCGGTGCCGTTCTTGAACCCGATCGGGCAGCTCAGGCCCGACGCGAGCTGCCGGTGGCTCTGGCTCTCGGTCGTGCGCGCGCCGATCGCGCCCCACGCGATCAGGTCGGCGATGTACTGCGGGCTCAGCAGGTCGAGGAATTCGGTCGCGGCCGGCAGGCCGAGCGCGTTGACGTCGAGCAGCAGCTGCCGCGCGGCGCGCAGCCCTTCGTTGATGCGGAAGCTGCCGTCGAGCCGCGGATCGTTGATGTAGCCCTTCCAGCCGACCGTCGTGCGCGGCTTCTCGAAATAGACGCGCATCGTGATCAGCAGGTCGTCCTTGAGCGCGTCGGCGGCGGCCTTCAGGCGATGCGCGTACTCGAGCGCCTGGTCGTGGTCGTGGATCGAGCACGGGCCGACGACGATCAGCAGCCGATCGTCGCGGCCGTGCAGGATGTCGCCGATCGCCTTGCGCGTGTCCTCGACGAGCGTCTGCGTGGCGGGCGGCACCGGCAGCTCGTCCTGCAGCAGCGCCGGGGAGATCAGCGGACGGACGGCGCCGATGCGGACGTCGTCGATGCGCGTGGTGTCCTGCGTCGCGTCGGCGGTGCCTACCTCGCGATCGTGTGAAGGATTGTCGAGGTTTTTCATGGTGATCTCCGGGGGACTTCGAGTAGAAATGGCAGGCTCGATTATCTCACCCGGCCGTCGCGGCAGCGGCCGGCGCCGGGTCGCACGCCGGCCCGACCCGGCGCGCGCCGTCCGCTTCGCTCAGGACGCGCCGGCCGCCCGATCGACTTCGATCCCCAGTTCGGCGGCCATCCGCTCGACGAGCGCCTGCAGCCGTGCCACCTCATCCGCGAGACGCTTCTGCTCGGCCTTCAGCGCCTCGAACTCGGACGGCGGAACGGAATCGGCCCCGCCTGCATCCTGCCCCGCGAAGTCGCTCACGCTCACCTCGCCGCACATCAGGTGCATCCAGCGGTTCTCCCGCGCGCCGGCCGCGCGCGGCAGCTTCACGACGAGCGGCGGCTCGCGCGTCGCCAGCTCTTCCAGGAACGCCTCGACCGACGAAATGTCCGCGAAGCCGTGCAGGCGCGCGGTATTCAGGCGCAGCTCCGCGGCGGTCTGCGGGCCGCGCAGCAGCAGGATCGTCAGCAGCGCGATCGCCTGGCTCGGGACGCCGAGCACGCGGTTCATGTTGTGCTCGAAACGCGGCACGCGGCTGCTGCTGCCCTCCATCACGATGCTCAGGTGCTTCAGCCCGTCGATCGCGGTCGTCACCTCGGCCTCGGTGACGTTCATCACCGGCGAGCGCGCGGTCTTCTGGTTGCAGCCCGCCGTCAGCGCGTTGAGCGACAGCGGGTACGTATCCGGCACCGTGTGCTGTTTCTCGACCAGCACGCCGAGAATGCGCGCTTCGAGCTGCGTCAGTTCGCGAAGGGGGCGGGGCGAAGGAGTATCCGGAGTGGTGTTCATGGGTGGCGTCGCGGCATGCTGCGTGTGAAAGGGAAGCGGATCAGGGCCCGGCGGCGCGCCGGGCGGGCGAGCCATATGATAGCCGGTGCCGCGCCGCCGGAGCGTGCGGTCGCGTGTCGCGGCATTCGTCACATTCATCGCATGCGTTGCGCGTGTTGCATCGGTTGCAATCGCTAAATGCGCTGCGTCAGCCGCGCTCGCCGAATGCGCTGCCCGAATCGCGGGTAACGCGCCGGCTTGGAACCGCCGCGCACGATGACTACACTTTGTGCGCGGCTCGAACTTTCGCCACGAGACAGGAGGTCGTCATGCAAGACAAGCAATCCGTCGCACCGGAAAGCACCGCTTTGCGCGTCGCGCTGTGGCGGGCCATGCACACGGAGGTCGATGCGCCGCCGTATGTGCTCGAAGACGATATCGGCCTGCAACTGATCGCGCCGGACGAAGACTGGCGCGACCGTCCCGACATGCACCCGCAGGGCACGCGCGGCTTTCGGGCGTCGGTCGTCGGACGCGCGCGCTTCATCGAGGATCTGGTGGCCGAGCGCGCCGACCGCGGCATCGCGCAGTACGTGCTGCTCGGCGCGGGCCTCGACACCTTCGCGCAGCGCCGGCCGGGCCTCGCGTCACGCCTGCAGGTGTTCGAGGTGGACCAGCCGGGCCCGCAGGCATGGAAGCGGCAGCGCCTGATCTCGCTCGGGTTCGGCGTGCCGGAATGGCTGCATCTCGTGCCGGTCGACTTCGAGGCCAGCGATTCGTGGCTCGAGAAACTGGCGGCGGCGGGTTTCGCGACCGACCGGCCGGCGGTCGTCGCGTCCACCGGCGTGACGATGTACCTGAGCCTCGACGCGATCAAGGCGACGCTGCGGCAGATCGCGTCGCTCGCACGCGGCACGACGCTCGCGATGACGTTCCTGCTGCCGCCCGAACTCGTCGAGCCGGCGGACCGCGCGATATATGAGGCGGTGATGAACCGCGCGCGCGATTCCGGCACGCCGTTCGTGAGCCTCTTCAGTCCGGCCGAAATCCTCGCGCTCGCAAGCGAAGCCGGCTTCAGCGAAGCCCGCTGCGTGTTGCCGGCCGATCTCGCGCAACGCTATTTCAGCGGACGGACCGACGGGCTCCGGCCGGTCGACGGCGAAGTGTTCCTCGTCGCGACCGTGTAGATCGCGCAACGGCGTTCGCGTTTGCGCGACGCAAACGCCGGCGCTACGATACGCGTTCGTCAGGCGGGGCACGACGCACACGCGCCCGTTCAACCTCCATCCGCTTTTCATCGACATGCCCAGCCCGTCCACTCCATTCCCGGCCGTTCGCGCGATCGTCACCGGCCACACGCGCGGCCTCGGCGCCGCGCTCGCCGCGCAACTGCTGGCGCGCGGCATCGCCGTGCTCGGCCTGTCGCGCAGCCGCCATCCGTCGCTCGGCGCGCAAGCCGGCGAGCGCTTCGCCGAAGTCGAACTCGATCTGTCGGAGCCGGCACGCGTCGAAGCCTGGCTCGCCGGTGACGCATTGAGCCGCTTCGTCGACGGCGCATCCACCGTGCTGCTGTTCAACAACGCCGGCACCGTCGAGCCGATCGGCCCGCTCGACGCGCAGGACCCGGCGGCCATCGCGCGCGCGGTCAGCCTGAACGTCGCGACGCCGCTGATGCTGTCGGGCGCGCTCGCACAGGCCGGCGCCGACACCGTCGAGCGCCGCATCCTGCACGTGTCGAGCGGCGCGGCGCGCAACGCGTACGCGGGCTGGAGCATCTACTGCGCGACCAAGGCCGCGCTCGACCATCACGCGCGCGCGGTCGCGCTGGATGCGACGCGCGGGCTGCGCATCTGCAGCGTCGCGCCGGGCGTCGTCGATACCGGCATGCAGGCGACGATCCGCGCGACCAGCACCGATCGTTTCCCGCAGCGCGAGAAGTTCGACCAACTGAAGGCGAGCGGCGCGCTCGCGACGCCGGACGCGGCCGCGCGGCAACTGATCGACTACGCGCTGAGCGATGCGTTCGGCGCCACGCCGACGGCCGACGTGCGGGAGCTGGCGGCCGGATAAGCCGCGCGCCGCCGCCCGTCACCCTTCCAGCCGCTTCGTCCAGTCTTCGACCGTCCGTTCCGTCCGGCGCCGCTCGAGCATCTTGCGCCAGGCGGGCGGCAGCGTCCCGATGCCGCACAGCGCGTCGAGCGCCGCCATGTCGAGCGTGCGCCGGTACAGCACGTCGAGCACCGCCGACAGCGGCCATTCCGGATGGGGGCGCGCGTGCAGCGCCAGCACCGCGCCCGGCTCCACCCACCCTTCCTCCAGCACGCGGTAATACCATCCGGTCCGTCCGCTTTGCTGCACGAGCGCGGCCATCCGCGGATGCTCGAAACGCGCATTGAGCTTCCAGCAGGGCTGCCGGGACTGCGATAGCTGAAGCACGGCGCCGCCCAGCGTGAAGACGTCGCCGATGCAGACGTCGCGCTCGGTCACACCCGACGTCGACAGGTTCTCGCCGAATGCTCCCGGTTGCGCGAGCACGCCGCGTGCGCCGATCTGCGCGGACCACCACGCGTAATGGTCGAACGCGTAGTGGTGGACCGCCTTGTCGGCGCCGCCATGATGCCGGCGGTCCGCCTGCTCGTCGCCCGCGAAGCCGAGCGCGCCCAGCCACAGGCGCGCCGGCACCGGCCGCTTCGCGATCGCGCTCGCGTGGGGCGTACCGGCCAGCGGCCGGCACGCCCCGACGAGCACGGCCCCGATGCCCGCGTCGATCGCCGGAAGCGCGTCACCGCTCATGCCGGCTCGCACACCGGCAGCGCGGCAAGCAGGCGCGCGAGATCGCGCGTCCTGTCCTCGCCGAGCGGCAGCAGCGGCTTTCTCGGTTCGCCGGCGTCGAAGCCGCGCAGACGCAATCCGGCCTTGACGGTAACCGGCAGGCCGCCACTGACGATGAATTGCAGCAGCGGCAACTGCGCGTGGAAGACCTCTCGCGCCCGCGCCAGGTCGCCCGCCCGAACGGCCTCAACCAGCGCAAGCGGCAAACGCGCGTTCAGGTTCGGCGCGGCCGTGCACCACCCGGCCGCGCCCGCGGCCAGTGCGGCGAGCGCCATCGGATTGCTGCCGTTGTAGAACGGAATCGTGCCGTCGCTCAATTGCGCAAGGCGGTGCATCCGCATGATGTCGCCCGTGCTCTCCTTGACCATCGTGACGTTGTCGACGGTGCGGCAGATCGTGGCGATCAGCTCGGGCGACATGTCGACGCCGCTCGTCGCCGGGTTGTTGTAGAGCATGACCGGAATGCCGATCGCATCGCCGATCGCGCGATAGTGGCCGACGATCTCGTCGTTGCTGAGCTTCCAGTACGACACCGGCAGCACCATCACCGCATCGGCGCCGGCCTGCTCGGCAAAGCGGGCGCGGCGCACCGCGCCCGCGGTGGTCAGGTCGGAAATGCCGACGACCGTCGGCACGCGTTTGCGGACCGCCCGAATCGATGTGTCGGCGACTGCCTCCCATTCGGCGTCGGACAGGTACGCACTCTCGCCCGTGCTGCCGAGCGGCGCGATGCCGTGAACGCCATCGGCGACCAAACGCTCGATCAGCGCGTCAAGCGCTTTCAGGTCGACGTCGCCGCCGGCGGAAAAAGGGGTAACCGGGTAGGCAATGATGCCTTGCAGCAGGATTGACACGATTTGCACTCCAGAATTAAAAGTCAATGCAGACCAGTTGAATCGATGGTTCAGGCAACGCAATCGGGATGCGTGCGAAGCGCGCGGCGGGCGTAATACTCGAACGTCACGGCGTCGCGCTTCGGCTTCGAGATCCAGTCGTGCGCTTCCTGCGCCAGCGCCGGCGGAACCGGGCGGATCGTGCCGGCCGACATCGCGAGCAATTGCAGCTTCGCGGCGCGTTCGATCAGCAACGCGAGCACGCAGGCCTCCTCGATCGTCGTGCCGACCACGAGCTGGCCGTGGTGAGACAGCAGGATCGACCGCTTGTCGCCGAGCGCCTTCGAAATGATTTCGCCTTCCTCGTTGCCGACGGGCACGCCGGGCCAGTCTTTCAGGAACGCGCAATCGTCGTAGAGCGGGCACGTATCCATATGCGATACGACGAGCGGCTGCTCGAGCATCGACAGCGCCGCGACATGCGTCGGATGCGTATGGATGATGCAGTTCACGTCGGGGCGCTGGCGATAGATCCACGTATGAAACCGGTTGGCCGGGTTCGGAATGCCTTCGCCGTCGACGACCTCGAGATCCTCGTTGACCCGCAGCAGGTTCGCGGCCGATATCTCGTCGAAACCGAGCCCCAGCCGCTGCGTATAGTAGGTGCCGGCCTCGTCCGCGCGGCAGGTGATCTGCCCGGCCAGGCCGGAGTCGTGCCCCGCGTCGAACAGGATCCGGCACGTGAGCGCAAGCTTCTGCCGCACGGTCCAGCCGCTCTCGCCCACCTCGCTCTCGAGACGCCGCTGCGCGAGCGCAACGAGCGCCGCCTTCGGCAACTGCAATGTTTCCGCCATATAGCCTCCTCAATCGAAAGGACGTGCCCGTCATGCGCATCCGTTTGCGCACTTCATGACACAAAGCCGATTATATGACACATTGTGTCATGCGTTACAATCGGTTTTTCAAAAGAAACCTGTGCCCCATGACGATTCGCCTGAAGCTGTTGAGAAAGCAAAAGGGCTGGACGCTCGATGTGCTGGCCGATGAGACCGGCCTCACCAAGAGCTATTTGTCGAAGGTCGAGCGCGGCTTGAGCGTGCCGTCGATCGCCGTTGCGCTGAAGCTGTCGAAGGCGTTGAACGTGGATGTCGAGCAACTGTTTTCGGAACGCCACAATCGCGAGCTGATCACCGTGACGCGCGCGGACGAGCGCGCCGCGCCGGGCGGCAGGTCCGCCGGGCATGCGCAGGCGTTCGAGAGCATCGCGGCCGGCGTCGCGCCGAAGAAGATGCTGCCGTTCATCGTCCGGCCGCCGCACGAATTCGCCGCGTCGACGTTCCGCGAGCATGACGGCGAGGAATTCCTGTTCGTGCACAAGGGGCGCGTCGAGATCGAGTTCCCGAACGAGACGGTGCAGCTCAAGGTGGGCGACTCGGTCTACTTCAATGCGCTGATTCCGCACCGCACGCGAAGCCTCGGCGCAACGCAGGCGGAGATTCTGGTCATCGTGAGTCACGAAGACTAGAATCGTCGCTTCTCCCCGCCCAAGGATTCCCGATGGTCAAGAAGGCCACCGCGCCGTTCCAGCAGATCAAGACGCTCGTGCGCCGGAACATCGAATCCGGCGACTGGCGTCCCGGGGACCGCATCCCGTCCGAGCTCGATCTCGCCGCGCAATTCGGCGTCGCGCGCATGACGGTGAACCGCGCGCTGCGCGAGCTGACCGACGAAGGCGCGCTGAAGCGCGTGGCGGGCGTCGGCACCTTCGTCGCCGAGAACAAGCCGCAATCGAACCTGCTGATGATCGCGCACATCCGCGACGAGATCCGCGCGCGCGGCCACGAATACCGCTGCCGCGTGCTCAGCCGCGCAAGCGAGCCGGCATCGTTCGACGTCGCGGCCGCGTTCGGCCTGCCGGTGAACACGCCGGTGTTTCACGTCGTCTGCGTGCACGAGGAGAACGGCCGGCCGATCCAGCTCGAGGATCGCTACGTGAATCCCGCCGCCGCGCCGGGCTTCATCGACCAGGATTTCCAGCGCGAGCCGCCGTCCGAATATCTGTACAACAACGTGTCGCATCACGAACTGGAGATCGAGCACGTCGTCGATGCGTCACTGCCGACGCACGAGCAGGCGCAACTGCTCGACATGCGCACCGGCGAGCCGTGCCTGACGCTCACGCGCCGCACCTGGACCAACGGCCTGCCCGTCACGTTCGTGCACTTCCTGCACCCGGGCAATCGCTACCGGCTCGGCTCGCGCTTCAAGCCGGGCGCGGGACACAAGCAGACCTGAGCGGCGCGCTCAGAGCGCCGCCGCCTGCCCGGCCTCCTTCGACCACACGACCGGAAACAGCGGATGCGCAAGCGGCGCGCCGTCCGGCAGCTCGTCCGCGAGCCCCGGGAAATCCGGCGACGTCTTCCAGCGCCGCGGCGCATGGCGGATATCGTCGCCGACGAAGCGGATCGAGAACGCGCGCCGGCGATTCCGCGCGCCGCCCGATGCATGCAGCGTCAGCATCCGGAAGCACACCATGTCGCCCGGTTCGAGCGCCCAGCGCCGGATCGGAAACGCGGCGCGGTCCGCTTCGATGTCCGGCAGGTCGGCGAGGCTGCCTTCCGGAAACCACTTCGCTTCCCGGTCCATGAACGTGCGCGGCATCAGCCACGGGCCGCGATGCGAGCCGGCGATGAATTCGAGCGTCGATTCGAGCGGCACCGGATCGACCGGAATCCACATGCTGACGTTGTCGTCGCCTTCGATGTTGTAGTACGGCTGGTCCTGGTGCCACGGCGTGCGCTGCCGCGTGCCGGGCTC
Organism: Burkholderia sp. MSHR3999; assembly: GCF_000833595.1. Taxonomy (NCBI): domain Bacteria; kingdom Pseudomonadati; phylum Pseudomonadota; class Betaproteobacteria; order Burkholderiales; family Burkholderiaceae; genus Burkholderia; species Burkholderia sp. MSHR3999. Next base: position 124,235 of record NZ_JRFO01000002.1, on the reverse strand, counting down.
CTTGACGAGCAGGTGGTCGTGATGGAGCCGCACGGTGTCGACGCCCATCAGCGCCGCCGCGACGGACGGCGCGGGCGAACGCACGATGAAGTCGCGGTACGCGGCGTTGTGCCGCCAGTTGCAGAAATCCTCGAAGAACCAGCCGGGATCGTCGGGCCGGCTCGCGACCTTCGCACGCGTGCTCGGGCGCGCGAGGTTGTCGTCGATGCCGGACTTGAGCGTCGCGATCTCGTCAGGCGAGAAGATGCCCTTGATGCAGACCGCGCCTTCCGCGCGAAACGCTTCGATCAGCTCGGGCGTGACGGCTTTCGCGACGCGGTCTTTGATGTTCGTGATCATGGCTCGCCTGTCGGTTGGATAGGGTCAATCGCGGGTCCGTCCGGCTGTAAACGCCACGCCAGATGAGGGCCTGCGCAGCGCGCGAACGCTTCGGATTTCGATGACGCCGAAGCGCAGTCTAGACCGCTTTATTTTTGACAACAAGCGGAGAAATTTGGTGTTAAGTGCCGCTGATTGGTGTTGTCATCCGATCGCAGTCTATACAGTAACTTGAGCAAAATGATGCTCGCGCCGCATTCAGTGATGTAGGATATACTTTACATTTACCGGCTATCCAGGATCGCCGGCGGGAGGTCATCATGCAGCTTTACGAGATTGGCCAGGCTGTTGCAAAACGGCGGGCGGAACTCGATCTCACACAGGCTCAACTGGCAAAGCTCGCCGGCCTGTCGCGTTTCACCGTCAATCAGCTCGAAACCGGCAAGGTCAAGGATCTCGGCATCAACAAGCTGATTCCGCTGCTGAGCGTGCTCGGCATCGAACTGACGACCCGGCCGCGGCCTGACCAGAAAGGTCTCTACAAGGCCACGGTGAGTGCAAACGTCAGCTACAAAGGAGACCTGACCGAACGTCTGCTGGCAGACGCGCTCGCCACGGGGCGGATCCCGGAAGGGTATGAATCGCAGCTTTCGGTCGTTCTCGACGAGGTTCCGGTGTCGGTCGTGGTGAAAGCGGCCGAAGAGGTTGCCACACGTTCGGGCACGCCGCTCCGGCAAATCTGGAAGCACCTCGCGGCCTGGTCGAAAGATCTTCATCTTTATCGGGGAATCTGGGGATGACCGCCCTATACCTTTGCCCGACGGCCCTTGGCAGGGCCTGTTTCGCCACGCATTAACACTCATCGACGAGATACGGATACATGGCACGGCCAATCCGTTCTGGACGTTCGGTGGCGGCACCGTCCTGATGCTGCGTTACGGCCATCGCATGAGCAAGGACATCGATATCTTCGTTCCCAATCCGCAGTACCTCGGGTACGTCAAATCTCGCATCAGCGACGCGGCATCGGATATCACGACCGACTACGAGGAACACGCCGAATTCGTGAAACTCGTGTTGCCTGACGGCGAGATCGACTTCGTCGTTTCCCGGAACCTGACCACCCCCGGATTCGACGAGTGGACGCTGATGGATCATCCGATGAAAGTCGAAACTGCTGCGGAGATCGTCGCAAAGAAGATGTGGCATCGCGGCGATCGCCCGACTGCGCGGGACTTGTTCGATCTCAGCCTGGTGATAGAACGGGAACCGGACAGCTTGATGGCAGCGGGGGGAGTTCCTGATTCGCCATCGCGAAACCTTTCTGCGAATCCTGGACGAGCACCGCGATTTCCTGCTGCCGCGCTTCAATGACATCCGGACGCTCGGTTACGCGCCATCGTTCGACTACTGCGCCGGACTGGCGACCGAATTCCTGCGGCAATTTCCCAAGTCAGCGGCTGATCGCAGATCGCGCCCCCGGGCCTAGCCATTGCACCACCCCCGCCCGGGTGAAGCAGCGATTGCCCGCCGCGGCCGCGCATGTTAAAAGTCGCAGCACGTATTGGGAAATGAAATACTCAAACCCGAAGAAGTGCAGAAATGAATAGACCGCTGTTCGACCTGGACCTGCTGCGCGCACTCGTGATGGTCGCCGATTGCGGCAGCTTCACGACCGCGTCCGCGCGCCTGCATTCGACCCAGTCGACCGTCAGCCAGAAAGTGCGGCGTCTGGAGGACATTGCCGGGCACCGGCTGCTCGATCGCGGCGCGCGCGACGTGCGCCCGACCGACGCGGGCGTGACCGTGCTCAGCTACGCGCGCCGGATGCTCGCGCTCAACGACGAGATGCTCGAAGCGCTGTCGGGCGCGACCGTGGCGGTGACGATCCGGCTCGGCGTGCCCGACGATTTCGCGGCGGGCAACACGACGCACGCGCTCGCGGCATTCAAGCGCCGGCATCCGCAGGTCAAGCTCGAAGTCACCTGCGGGCTGAGCCGCGACGTCAGCGCCGCATACGACCGCGGCGACCTCGATCTCGTGCTGATCAAGCAGCGGCGCGACAGCCGCGAAGCGGTCGTGCGCTGGCCGGAGAAGCTGAAGTGGATCGACAGCGCGAAGCATCCGTCGATCGATCTCGACCCGGTGCCGATCGTCGCGTTTCCGCCGCGCGGACTGTACCGGGACGACATGATCAAGGCGATCGAGGAGCGCGGCCGCCGCTGGCGGATCAGCTTCACGACGTCGAGCCTGAGCGGCATCCAGGCCGCCGTCGCCGACGGGCTCGGCATCAGCGTGCTGCCCGCGCGCGCGGTCACGGCGGAGCACGTCGCGCTGAGCGCGAAGCAGGGCTTCGCGCCGATCGAGAACATGGACATCGCGATCCTGCACCGCCCCACCGCCGATCCGATGGTCAAGGAACTGACGAAGACGCTCGCCGCGATGCTGGAGCGCGAGCGGCGGTGACGCCGCGGCCCGGCAGCGGCGCTCGTATCTTCAAACCAGCACGCCGTCGCGCGCGACGATCTTCCCCGACGACACCACCAGCCGGCGCACGGGCCGCGCGACGACCGCCTCGGCGGGCGTCAGCGCGTCGACGAGCACGAGGTCCGCGCGGCGGCCGGCCTGCAGCCCGTAATCCGCGAAGCCGCAGCCGCGCGCGCCGCCGTCGGTCACGCAATCGAGCGCGGTCTCGAGCGCGTCGTCGCGGCGGTAATCGTTGCGCATGGCGATCAGCATCGCGCGCTCGAGCATGTCGGGCGATCCGTACGGCGACCACGTATCGCGTATCCCGTCGTTGCCGCCGACGACGGTCACGCCCGCCGCGCGGCAGGCGGCCAGCGGCGGCACCGCGACCGACGCCGGCGCGGTCGTGACCAGCGCGACGCCGAGCGCGGCCATCCGCGCGAGCAGCGCGTCGCGCGCGCGTTCGTCGATCTCGCCGAGGCAGAACCCGTGGCTGATCGTCACCTTCCCCTGCATCCCGAGCGCGGCCGTGCGCTGCAGGATCAGGTCGAGCGAGAACGCGCCCATCGTCGACGGCTCGTGCAGATGGATGTCGAGCCCGCGCCCGAAGCGCTCGGCGATCCCGAACAGCACGTCGACGGCCTCGGCCGGGTCGCCTTCGATCGCGCACGGGTCGAGCCCGCCGAGCAGGTCGGCGCCCGCGCGCAGCGCGTCGGCGAGCAACGCGGCGGTGCCGGGGCGCTTCAGCACGCCCGATTGCGGAAACGCGACGATCTGGATGTCCATCTGCCCGCGCAGCGTGTCGCGCGTCGCGAGCACGCCGTGCAGATGGCGCAGCCCGGCGTCGGTATCGATGTCGACGTGCGTGCGCAGCCGCGTCGTGCCGGCGGCGAGAAACGCGCGCGCGAGCGCCAGCGACTGCGCGCCGGCGTCGTGGCCGCTCGTCGCGCGCCAGCGCCGCTCGTGCTCGATGCGGTCGACGAGGCGCGGGCCGACTTCGTTGCGGTACCACCGCATGCCCCAGTGCGTCTTGTCGAGGTGCGTGTGGCCTTCGACGAGGCCGGGCAATACGAGCGCGCCCGCGCCGTCCTCGACCGCGCAGCCGTCCGGCGCGTCGAGCGACGGCCCGAGCCGCGCGATGCGGTCGCCGTCGATCAGGAGGTCGAGCGCGTCGCCGGCGCCCGTGCGGAGATTGCGGATCAGCAGGCTGGTCATCGGCATATCCATTCGTCTAAACGATTCGAAGCGATGCGCGAGCGTCTCATCGCGCAAACCGCAGCGACGGCGTTGATGAAGATGCGGTCAGTCATGACACGGTGGCGATGAGGCGATCGCGCCGCAGCCAATATGGGCGGAACCGCAGCCGGCGCCGCGCGACCGTGAATGGGGAATCCGGTCACGATATCGGACGCCCGTGCGCGGCGCCAATTAATTGTCGCGATGCCGCGCATTCGATTTTGCGATGCGCCGCGGTCAGGCGGGCCGGCCATATAGACGCCGGGATTTACGCGGCAACAGACTTTACACGTTGTTACCCGGCCGCTCCGGACGTGCCTGCGGCCATTCCTTATACTCACGCCGAGTTCGCCCCCCGTCCCTTGATCCCCTCGGCGAACACGTTGCCGATGCAGGAAACATCATGAAGCGCATGCCCTCCACGAAGACCGTTCTGTTCGCCTCGCTCGTCGCCGTGGCGGCGCTCCCGCTGACTGCCTGCGTCGCGCCGGGCTATGGCCCGTACGGCGCGCAGGGCTATCCGCAGCAGCAATACGCGACGCCCGGCTATGCGCAACCCGCGTACTCGCAGCCCGGCTACGTGCAGCAACAGCCCGCCTATCCGAACCAGGCGCCGTCTCCGTACGATTCGCAATACGGCAACCAGCAGTATGGGAACCAGTATGGCAACCAATACGGCACGCAGTACGGCACGATCACGAACATCCGCCCGGTCAGCAGCGCCGTGGCGCCGGCGGGCGTCGCCGGCACCGTGGTCGGCGCGCTGCTCGGCGGCGTGATCGGCAACCAGTTCGGCCGCGGCCACGGCCGTGATGCGGCGACCGTGATCGGCGCGCTCGGCGGCGCGGTGGCCGGCAACCAGATCGGCCAGCAGATGGGCGCGCAGCAGGCGCCGAGCAGCTACCGGGTCGACGTGCAGGTCAGCGACGGCTCGACGCGCGCGTTCGACGTGCCGACGCCGGGCGACCTGCGCCCGGGCGACCGCGTGCGGATCGACGGCAGCCAGCTGTCGCGGTACTGATTTCGGCGGCACGACGTCCTCGGTCGACGTCGTGCCCTTGACCGGCGCGACGTCACGCGCCGCGCCGCCCGCTTTGCTTCGTACGCGCCGCCAATAAGACGCGGCGCACCACTCCTTCCCCATCCTCAAGCTCACGCGCCGGAAGCACGCGACACGCGATTCCAGGCAGCCCGCTTTCCCGCCTTGCCGCACGGCCCCGGCGAATGACCGCCGCAAGATCGGCCAGCCGAACCCGCTGCGTGGATCATGTCGTTCAGCCGCACGCCAGCCGACAAGCACGACACGGTCGCGCGCATCACCGCGTCATCACGGCGGCTTCGATCGGCAAAGCAGGCGTTGCCGAATCCGATTAGCATGGACGCGCCCCGCGGCGTGACGCGCCGCGGATTCCGACGATCCACCAGACCAACGACACATGATCACGATTCGCCTGCTCGACGCCGCCGACGCGGCGCTGTTCCAATCCCTGCGCCTCCGGGCGATCGAGACTTCACCGACCTCGTTCCTGCCGACCCGCGACGAACAGGCCGCGCTCTCCCTCGACGAAGTGGTGTCGCGCATGCGCCCGACGCCGGAGCTCGCGGTATTCGGCGCGTTCGACGGCGACACGCTCGTCGGCATCACCGGTGTGCACCGCGATGCGCGGACGAAAGTCGCGCACAAGGCGACGGTCTGGGGCGTGTTCGTCGATCCCGCGTATCGCGGACGCGGGATCGCCCAGTCGCTGCTCGAACATGCGACCGCGCATGCGGCGCAGGCGTGGCAATGCCGCCAACTGCTGCTGTGCGTGAACGAGATCAACGGCACCGCGGAACGGCTATATGCGTCGCAAGGGTTCGTCCGATTCGGAACGGAGCCCCGGTCGCTGTTCGTGGACGGCCGCTTCTACGACGAACACCACATGGTCAAGACGCTGTCATGACGCAGCGAAGCGGCCTGCATATCCGCAAATATGTGGGCGCACACTCACTTCACGAACGCACCCCAAGGCATCCGTTGCCGTACATTTATGCGCAAAAACTTCAAATCAGACAGATACGCGGTCGAGCCCTGATCGACCCGGCACGCGGAATGTGACAAGCTCGCTCAGGCGTCATCCGATCCACCTTGCCAGAGGAGCCCAACTTGCGTTCCCGCCACGGAGTCGACCTCACCCGCGCCCGCGCGTTGTTCGACCGCGAGCGCCGCGCGTTCGCCGAAGCGATGCCGAGATCCCGCGCATTGTCCGCGGAAGCCGCCGAGCACTTGCTGTTCGGCGTCCCGCTGCACTGGATGCAGGATTGGTCGACCCCGTTCTCGCTGTACGTGAAGGAAGCGCGCGGCGCGACGTTCACCGACGTCGACGGCCATCGCTATGCCGATTTCTGTCTCGGCGACACGGGCGCGATGTTCGGCCATGCGCCCGAACCCGTCGCCCGTGCGCTCGCCGAGCAGGCGACGCGCGGCTACACGACGATGCTGCCGAGCGAGGACGCCGCATGGGTGTCGCGCGAACTCGCGCGCCGCTTCGGGCTGCCGGTCTGGCAGTTCGCGCTCAGCGCGAGCGATGCAAACCGCTTCGTGCTGCGCTGGGCGCGCGCGGCCACCGGCCGCAGCACGATCGTCGTGTTCAACGGCTGCTATCACGGCACGGTCGACGACGTGTTCGTCGATCTCGTGGACGGCCGCCCCGTGCAGCGCGACAGCCTGCTCGGGCAGGCGTACGACCTGCTCGCGAACACGCGCGTCGTCGAGTTCAACGATCTGGGGGCGCTCGAAGCGGCGCTGAAGGACGGCGACGTCGCGTGCGTGCTCGCCGAGCCCGCGATGACGAACATCGGGATGGTGCTGCCCGATCCCGGCTTCTGGGATGAAGCCCGCGCGCTGACGCGCCGCTACGGCACGCTGCTCGTGATCGACGAGACGCATACGATCAGCAGCGGGCCCGGAGGCTATGCGGTGGCGCACGGGCTCGATCCCGACGTGCTGGTGGTCGGCAAGCCGATTGCCGGCGGCGTGCCGTGCGCGGTCTACGGGTTCAGCGCGGCGTTCGCGGAGCGCGCGAAACAGGCGAAGCTGAACGCGCCGCCCGGGCATTCGGGCATCGGCACGACGCTCACCGCGAACATGCTCGCGATGCATGCGATGCGCGCGACGCTGAACGAAGTGGCGACGGACGCGGCGTACGCGCACATGTTCGAACTGGCCGCGCGGCTCGCGTCAGGGCTCGAACAGGCGATCGCGAAACATGGGCTGCCGTGGTGCGTGACGCGCATCGGCGCGCGCACCGAGTTCCAGTTCGCGCCGACGCCGCCGCGCAACGGCACGATCGCCGGCCGGCAGCTCGACAGCGAGCTCGAGCACATCGTGCACCTGTACTTGCTGAACCGTGGCGTGCTGATCACGCCGTTCCACAACATGATGCTCGTGTGTCCCGAGACGAGCACGCACGATGTCGACCTGCTGGTCGCGCAGTTCGATGCGTGTCTCGGCGAACTGGTGTGATGGCGTGACGCAGCAGGTGAACGCGTGCTTACTGTTCGATCGGCCCGTCGTCGCCTGACGCCGCGGTCGGCTCGAACAGCAGCACGAGATCGCCGCTATAGCTGCCGTTGGCGCGGGCAGCGCCGTTGCGGGCCGGCGCGTTGGCGCTGATCTTCAGGTTGTGGATTTCGTCGAAGCCGCCACCGTCGCCCGGCCTGACCTGCGTGACCTTCCGCACCGAATCCGGTGCGACGATCGCAGTCCCGTCGGCGCCCGTCAGCGCCACCTTCGCGTTGGTCATCTCGCCATGGCCGTTCGACAGCCTCAGCGGTCGCGCCAGCGTAACGATGAAGTCAGGGGTTTTTGTCCATACGCGAATCGGCAGCGTCTTGCTGAAAGTTTTCTGCGTGTTGTCGTTCGCAGTCAGTTCCACTACGTCATACCAAGCCGAGCCGTCCGGCCGCGACACGAAAATGCTGTCGCCGATATGCGCGGTCAGCGTGATCTTCTTCACGACCGCCTGGGCCGAAGGCTGGCCCGCATGCGCGATGCCGGCCAGCACGCCGCTCACGCAGAGCGCCAGGATGAGTTTGCCGATCTTCATTTGTCAACTCGCAATTCAAATAAGAATTTGAAACCCAAATCAACAAACCCATTAGGCCAAACATCATCGCTCTACATTAGATCAATCAGCGAGGATTTTCATCCGTATTTCCGGCGATGCAACCGGATACGCTAAAAAACGACCCTCACGCGACCGGCAACGCAAGCCGCGCAAGCTCCGCGAAATACCGCGCGCCGATCGACAGGATCTCGTCGTTGAAGTCGTAGCGCGCGTTGTGCAACGGCACGCCGCCGTTGCCCAGCGCGTCCCCGTTGCCGACCGTCAGGCTCGCGACGAGCCCCGTGCCGCCGATCCCGCGATGCACGTCGAGCCCGAGCGTCGTCAGGATCGTCGCGACGAAGTCGGACGTCTTCACTTCGTCGAAACCGGTCTCCGGATAGCGATGCAGGTGTTGTCGCCAGGCCTTCAGTTGTCCTTGCAGCGTGCTTTCCATCCCGAACTCCTCGTCGATGCCGATGCCGGTTACACGGCGACGGCGGCCGCCGTGCGATCCAGCCAGTCGCGCTGGCGCGCCAGCACGGCTTCGGCCGATTCGCCGACGCATTGCCGGTAGACCGACGGCGCCGTCGCCCCTTCGGTGCTGATCGCGAGCACGCGCGACGTGGCGTCGAGCCCCGCCGCGCGTGCATGTTCGGGGTCGCGCATCAGCGCGGCGAGCCCCGCGAGACCGGCCGCGCCCGATTCGCCGATCACGAGCGGCGCGTCGCGGCCGGTGCCCGTCGCGAAGCGGCGCATCGTGCGCACCGCGTCGTCGTCGTCGATCAGCATGAAGTGATCGATGCACGGCTCGAGGAAATCCCACGCGAGCGGCGACGCTTCTCCGCACGCAAGGCCGGCCATCACCGAATCGACGGCGCCGGTCGCCTTCGTCGCGCGGCCCGCGAGCGCGCTTTGGTACAGGCAATCGGCCTGCCGCGGTTCGACGACGATGAAGTGCGGCCGCCGCGCGCCATGACGCTCCCACAGATAGCTCGCGAACCCGGCGGCCAGTCCGCCCACGCCGCCTTGCAGGAACACGTGCGTGAACGCGGGCGCGCCGGGCGTGTCCGCCGCCTGGCCGACGAGTTCGGCCGCGATCACGCCGTAGCCCTGCATCACGTCGCGCGGAATCGCCTCGTAACCATCGTATGACGTATCCGACACCACGTGCCAGCCGTTTGCGTGCGCGAGCTGCGCGGCGCGCACGACCGATTCGTCGTAGTTGCCGTCGATCCGCACGATCTGCGCGCCGTGCGCGGCGATCGCGCGCTCGCGTTCGGCGCCGACGTTCGCATGCAGGACGATCACGCAGCGGCAGCCGATCGAGCGCGCCGCCGCGGCCAGCGCGTTGCCGTGATTGCCGTCCGTCGCGCTGATCACGGTCAGGCCGGCGAGCAGCGACGCGTGGCGGCCTGCGATCAGGTCCTTCGGGTCGAGGTCGTGCGTGCGCCACAGGCGCTTCACCAGACGCAGCAGCGCAACCGGCGCGCCCAGCGCCTTGAAGCTGCCGAGCGGCGAGCGGAACGACTCGTCCTTGACCGCGAGCCGCGCGACGCCGAGTTGCGCGGCGGTGTCGGGCAGGTCCCACAACGGCGTCGGCGAGGCGCCGAGGAGAGGCCAGTTCGACAGCCACGCGCCGCTTTCGTCGGCGGTCGCGATGTTCAGCACGCGCCGCAGCGCGTCGGGATAAGGGGCGCGTGACGACCTGGGATTGGCGATCAGCATGGCAGGCTTGCTCCGTGGAGGCGGCCTCGGCAGAGGTCCGTCGGTTGAGTCGCATCGGGAAAGCGCAGCTTGCGCCCGCCCTCGATGAGCAAAATAATATTGCGCAGGCTGGTTAATAAAATCCCCAACTGAGCTGGCTTTGCGCAACAATTTCTCACTTTGGCGAGGCTTCACGCGAAATCATGACCACCCCTCTCGATGCGTTCGATCGCAAGCTGCTGATGGAAGTCCAGCGGGATGCGCAGACGCCCCAGAACGAACTGGGCGCGCGCGTGAACCTGTCGACGGCCGCTGTGAACCGGCGGCTGCGCCGCCTCGCGGAAGACGGCGTGATCGAGCGCTACACGGCCGTCGTCGCACCGGAGAAGGTTGGATATGCGCTGACGATCGTCGTCAACGTCGAGATGGAGCGCGAGCAGATCGACCAGATCGATGCGATGAAGCGGACTTTCGAGCGGTGTCCGCAGGTGCAGCAGTGCTACTACGTGACGGGTGAGTGGGATTTCGTGCTGATTCTCACCGTACGGGATATGGATCAGTACAACGCGCTCACGCGGCAGCTGTTCTTTTCGAACAACAACGTAAAGCGGTTCAAGACGCTAGTGAGCATGGGGCGGGTGAAGGTCGGCCTTGACGTGCCAGTCGAGACAGACGAGTAAGCCGCCGGGACGAAGCAAAGCGGCCGAAGAAGATGAACAAAAGCTCAAACAAAAAGCCCGCGTGCGGACTTTTTGTTTGTCGCCTCACTTGTTACAGACGCTGAGTAATCCTGCCCGAACCTGTCCGCATTTTTGTGGGTGAGGCGGTTGAACAAATCGTTAGCCACGCGCCTGCGTGAACCGCTCACCGAACAGGATAGCAAACTGGTTCATGGCGGATTTCCAGTCGAAGGCCGACCGCACGGTCTTGGCCAGCACGTTGCGCAGCGCCAGCCAGAGCAGCTTGATGGCAGCCTCGTCATTCGGGAAGTGGCCGCGGGTCTTGATGATCTTGCGCAACTGCATGTTCAGGCTTTCGATGGCGTTGGTCGTGTACACAACCCGTCGAATCTCCGGCGGAAACACGAAGAACGGTGTGACGTGCTCCCAGGCGCGCTGCCACGATTGCGCGATGGTCGGGTATTTCTCGCCCCAGGGGCCGTCGGCGAAGTCCTGTAGCGCCTGACTTGCCGCCCCTTCGCTGGCCGCCGCGTAGATCGGGCGCAGTGCCTGCGCCACGGCTTTACGGTCCTTCCAGCCAGCATATTCCAGGCTGTTGCGGATCAGATGCACGATGCAGGTCTGAACCGCCGTCCTGGGATAGGCGGCGCCGATGGCCTCGGTCAGCCCCTTCAGGCCGTCGACCACGGCGATCAGGATGTCCTGGCAGCCGCGCGTCTTCAGTTCGTTGAACACCTTGAGCCAGAACTTGGCGCCCTCGGTCTGCTCGATCCAGAGGCCCAGCACGTCGCGCTGGCCGTCGGCCTGGATGCCCAAGGCCAGATAGACCGCCTTGTTGCTGACCACGCCGTCGTCGCGGATCTTGACCCGCAGCGCATCGAAGAACACCACCGGGTACATCGTTTCGAGCGGGCGGCTCTGCCAGCTCAGCGCCTCGGCCATCACCTCGTCGGTGACCGAGCTGATGAAGTCGGGCGACACTTCGGTGCCGTAGTGCTCGGCCAGAAACCCTTGAATCTCGCGCACGCTCATGCCGCGCGCGTACATCGCGATGATGCGCTCGTCGAAGCCGGTGAAGCGGCGTTCGTGCTTGGGAATCAGGATCGGCTCGAAGCTGCCATCGCGGTCACGAGGCACCTCGACCCGGACCGGGCCGCGATCGGTGATGACGGTCTTGCCGCTGGCGCCGTTGCGTTCGTTGGCCTGGCCGGGCGGCTTGGACTGGCCCGGCTGATAGGCCCAGATGCAGATTCATCTCGGCGCCCATTGCGCGTTCGATGAGCGCCTTGTTGAACGCCAGCATCAGGTCCTGCACCTCAGCCGGCGTCATTGGCCCCTTGACCAGTTGGTCCAGCAGTTCCTTGGGCAGTTCAGGCAGCGGCCCTCGGGCCGCTGCCTGCGAGGCCACCGTTCGTCTCTTCTTCTTCATCGGCATACCCATGACTTTTAACCCTCATGATATGCCTCGCCCACAAAATGACGGATAGGTCCTCCTGCCCAGCTTAGATTGCAGTCGCTCTGTCGCGCGACTGCTCCCCAATCCCATCTTGCCGCCCTGCCAGTGCACGTGACTGCGGGACGCCCCCTTATTCGCCACACATGAAGATGTAGCGGTCCGGTTCTTTGATACGATCGTTTGCGCTGAAATAATAATCACCATGAGGGCCGAATGAGCAACACCTACAACTACGGAACGCACACGGGCCTGGAGCCTACAGAGCTTTTCCTGTTCATCGCCGTTGACCAAACCTGCGAGCAGCTCGGCATTAACGATGTGGAGTACGTCATCCTGATCTTGTCGGGACTTCCCATTCTGCCCACCAGAGCTAAACCGCTGGGCGCGACCAAAGGAACGTCGCTGGCGTCTGTTATGTCTCGCGCAGTGTTCCGCTATGAACTGAAAAGGAAGGTTCTGCCCACATTCACCTTGAACAGCATGAAAAGGCTGCGTTGGATTCTGACGCACAAACTCAGCACATTCGTCGGTCGGACTGTGCCGGGCGTCGGTTGGGTGCTGCTGGCGAACGATGTCTATCAGATCGCACATCACACTGTCGTTCGATACAATCGCATTGTCTCGCCTGAGGACCGGGTGTTTTGATGGAAAACTACAGTTGGGAAGACCTTGAGTCGTTCGTCAGGAAAGAAGCCTGCATATCTCCCAAAAAGGTGATCACTCGGGAATCAACCGTTGAGGATGACTTAGGCCAGCAGGGGGATGACGCCGATTTGTTCATGCAGCGTTTCTTTGAAGCGTTTCGCGTGGACAGAGGCGACTACGATTTTCACCACTACTTCCTGATGGAAGGCGAAGGGATTTTTTATCACTTGCTGATGAAGCTACTCAGGAAGCCGCACACGTTTAAGCGGGAAACGCTGACCGTTGGCATGCTTCATCGAGCACTCGCTAACGGAAAGTGGGACACGAAAGCATTATCGGAACTCTCACCGAGCCGTTGATAGAAAAGGCACTCATGGAGTGCCTTTGCGGCAACCTCAACGGCAACTGAAACTCCCCGCCGAATTCACCTCCCCCGCCCCGCTATACCGCGCCACTTTCGGATAAGGACACAGCGGCCGCGTCCGCCCCGCTCCCCACGCCGTCGGCACTTCCGCATTCGGAATCGCATTCGTCCCATCGCGCGCGGTGGCGACGACCGCCTCCGGCGGCTGCCCCTGCTCCACCCACGCAACCAGCGGCGTCAACATATCGAACTGATCCGCCGCCGGCCCGCCCGAACAATGATTCATCCCCGGCACCGGATAGAACCGCGCGAAATCCGACGCATCCCCGCCATTCGCCTGCGCGAGCCGCGCATACCAGTCGCGCGTGTCGTTGAACGAAAACACCGGATCACCGGTGCCGTGATAGACGAGCAGCTTCGCGCCGCGCGCCTTCAGCGCCGACAGATTCGTCTCGTCGGGCGGCGTCATGAACGACCACGCGGATTCTGTATACACGCCGCTCGTCGCGAAGATCGCCGGCGCGTCGTTATCCATGTCGAAGCCGAGCGCGAAGCCCGGCAGGTTCGCGAGCGTCGCCGCGGGCTTCGGCGGCGTCATGAACGTGAACGCCATCGCGGCCGGGTCGAGCGTGACCGAATTCGACTGCTTCCACGCAGCCCAGTTGCTGCCGGCGACGCCTGGATCGTACGGAAAGCTCGCATACAGCGCCGCGCCCGCGCTGTTGCGTGCCCCCGCGAACACGTTGGCGAGCGCCGTCTTCTGCGCGCCCGTCAGGCACGCGCCGGTGCGCGCGCCGTTCGCGCAGGTCGGGATGTCGGCGTCGACGCTGAAATGCGCCTGGCACGCAGCGACATCCTGCACCATGCCGTCCGCGACGCCGTCGAGCGCGTCGCATTTCTCGACGATCTTCGCGCCGACGAACTGCCGCTCCGCGTCGGTGAAGCCGCTGCGAAGGTCCGGCAGCCCGTTCGCGCCGGTCGCCGACGCGATCTTCGCGAACTGCTGCGCGCCATACATCTCGCCGATCGCCGCCTTCGGCAGATGAAAGCCCGGATCGCCGGCAATGATCCCGTCGTAGTCGGCCGCGTTGCGCGCCGCCGTCACCATCGCGTGACGCCCGCCGTTCGAGCAGCCGCCGAAATAGCTGCGGTCCGGCCCCTTCCCGTAGGCGACGCGGATCACCTGCTTCGCCATCGGCGTCAGCGCATCGACGGCCGCGTAGCCGTAGTCGCGGCGCGCCTGCGGGTCGAGCCCGAACAGCGGGTTCTGCGCGCCGCCGTGCCCGGAATCCGAGCTGATCACCGCGAAGCCCAGGTTCAGCGCATTCGTCAGCGGCCCGCCGCCGCCGACCTCGCCGGTCGCCGTCAGCACGTTGCCGTCGAGGCCGCCGTTCGCCTGATAGAAGAAACGGCCGTTCCACGCCTTCGGCAGGCGCATCTCGAAGCCGATCGCATAGGTCTTGCCGTCCACGGGGCTCACGCGCTCGTTCATCTTCCCGGCAATCACGCAGTGCTCGGCGATCGGCTTGCCGGCCACCGTCAGCGCGCCCGCGGCGGCGGTCGTCACCGACGTGAACGTCGTGTTCGCATACGCGAGCCGCGCGGCGAGCGCGTCGCAGGTCTGCGTCATCGCGGCCGGCGTCGCGGCGCTCAAATGCGGGGAAGCCGGCGAGATCGAATCGTCGCCGCCGCAGCCGGCGAGGATCGCGGCGGACAGCGGCGCAACGCAAAGGAGTACGGATTTGTTCACGGTGTCTCCGTTTCGTCAGGAATGTGGCTCAGAACAGATGCTTGACGCCGACCATCGCGCCGAGCTGGTTCATCCCTGCGCCGGGCGTCGTGCCGGGGCCGCCGCCGCTGACCGCATAGCGCGCGTGCGCGCTGTTCCACAGATACGAGGTCTGCGCGTAGACCGACGTGCGCTTCGACAACGCGTAAGTGGCGCGCAGCGTCGCCATCGTCGCGCGCGTATCGTGCGCGGTGTTGACGATCCGGTAGCCCTGGCCGTCGACGGTGAACAGCGGCGTGAACGCATACGACGCACCGACGAAGAACAGGTCCGAGCGTGCGCCCGGCGCGGCAGGCGCTTCGGTCGTCACGCGCCGCCCGAGCCAGCCCGCGCCGATGCGGGCATGGCCGACGTTCACGTAGCCGCTGACGTGCGTGCGCGCATCCTTGTCCGCGCTGGTCGTGAAAGCGGCGGGCGCCACGCCGTCGAAGAAGTTCGCCGCCGCGTTCGCGCCGCCGCGCTGCTCCTCGTACGACGCGGCAACGCCGAACAGCGCGCTGTCGTACTTGAGCATCACCGACCAGTCGCGGCATTCGACCGCGTGGCCCGGCACCTGCCCCGCGCACGTGCCCTGCCCCGGCGAATTGCCGGTGCCCGCGCCGTCGCGGCCGAATGAATAACCGGCGCCGAACGTGAAGCCCTTGTAATTCGCCGTGTACGTGACCGCGTTGTCCGCGCGGCCGTTCGGCACGTAGGCGTCGAGCGAACCGAGGCCGTAGATGTCCGGGCCGACGATGTCGGCGCCCTGCAGCGCGAGGTAGGTCATCATGTACTGGCGGCCGAACGCGAGCGTGCCGAAGCCGCTCTTCAGCCCGACGAACGCCTGCCGGCCGAACAGCCGGCCGCCCTGGCCGAGATCGCCGCCGCGCACGTTGAAGCCGCTCTCGAGCACGAACACCGCCTGGTAGCCGCCGCCGAGATCCTCGGTGCCGCGCAGGCCCCAGCGCGACGGCAGCTCGCCCGTCACGGCGGGCATGCGCACGACGTGGTCGCCGGCCGCGTTCGCGTGCGACACGTATTCGATGCCGGTGTCGATGATCCCGTACAGCGTCACGCTCGACTGCGCATGCGCGCTCGCCGCGGCCAGCGCGCATGCGCCGGCCGCCAGCAGGGCCTGGGTGTTCTTCATGATGGTGTCTCCGAACCTGTGTTGATGTCGCGCTCTGATGGCGCTCGTGGATGAAACGAAATTCAGTCGCCCGCCTGCGGCCGCCCGATCAGCAGCCACGCGGCCACGGCGGCAACGAGCGTGACGGGGATGCTCGCGCCGATCACGACCGGCGCGCTGCGGCCCATCGCGAGCAGTTGCGCGGCGGCGAGCGGCCCGACGACGGAGCCGAGCCGGCCGACCGCGACCGCGGTGCCGACGCCGGTGCCGCGCATCGCGGTCGGGTAGTAGATCGCGGCGAGCGCATACAGCACCGACTGGCCGCCGATCACGAACATGCCGGCCGCGAACGCGGCCGCCGCGAGCGACGCGAAACCCGGCGCGGCCGCGAGCGCGGCGAGCGACAGCACGATGCCCGCATACATGCCGCCGACGACGCGCGTCGCGCGCATCCGGTCCATCGCCGCGCCGATGCCGAGCGCGCCGAGCCCGCCGCCGACGTTGAACGCGATCTGCACGAGGCCGACGTGCGCGCGGTCCAGCCCGCGCGCCGCCATCAGCGACGGCAGCCAGTTCAGCAGGAAGTACAGGACGATCAGCGTGCAGAAATAACTGACCCACAGGGCGAGCGTGGACAGCGTGCGACCGCCGCCGAACAGCGTGTGCGCGACGCTCGCGCGCTCCGCGCCGGCGACGCCGAGATACGCGCGCGACTCGGGCAGCAGGCCGATCAGCAGCGGCACGAGCAGCAGCGGCCCCACGCCGCCGACGTAGAAGATGTGGCGCCACTCGGCGTCGCCGGCGAGCAGCACGCCGATCAGCGACGCGATCACGCCGCCGAACGGAATGCCGCAGTACATCGCGGCGACCGCGCTGCTGCGCGCGCGCGGCTCGACTGCTTCGGACGACAGCGCGATCAGGTTCGGCATCGCGCCGCCGAGCCCGATGCCGGTCAGCACGCGCACGACCACGAGCATCGCGAAGCTCGATGCCTGCGCAGTGGCGATCGACAGCAACCCGAACAGCGCGACCGACGCGATCAATACGCGCTTGCGGCCGAACCGGTCCGCGAGCCGGCCGCCGAGCATCGCGCCGGGCAGCAGGCCGAAGGTGCCCGCGCTGAACGCGACGCCCATCTGCGACACCGTGAGCCCGAATTCGTGCGCCATGCGCGGCGCGGCGACGCCGACCGACTGCAGGTCGAGCCCTTCGAGCAACGCGATCGCGAAGCACAGCGCGAGGGTCGTCGCGATCGCCGGCTTCTCTGCAACATAGGTGTTCATTTTGTCTCCAGTCCTATGCAAATCCCACGTGCGCATCCGCCGCCGGCCAGAGGCCGACGAACGCGCTGTCTCCTGATCGAACGACGGCCTTTATCAGGCTGCCTGATTATGTAGTCGAAAAAAACCGGTCGGCAGCTCACCCGACCGGCCAATGCTCAAGCGTGGATCACATCCGGGTCGCCGGCCGCCGGATCGCCGGCCGTCGCGTCGTAAAGCGCCTCGATCACCGCCGCGCGATGCTGCTGCACGGCCGCCTGGTTCAGCGAGCCCTTGTCGGTGACTTCGCCGAGATCGAGCGACGGCGGCGACTCCATCAAGCGGATGCGCGCGACGAACGTCGAGCTGCCGGTCGCGCCACGGTTGAGCCGTTCGAGCCACGCGGCGAACGCCGCGCGCACGGCGGGCGCACGCAGCACGTCGGCCACCGCCGCATCGCCGCCGAGCCCGGCCAGCGCACGGCACGCGTCGACGCGCGGAAACACCAGCAGGCCGATGTCGTCGCGATTGAGCCCCGTCACGACCACATCCTGCACGTAAGGCGCGCCGGTCGACACCGCGTGCGCACGCAACGGCCCGACGCTGACGAAGGTGCCCGTGCTCAGCTTGAAGTCCTCGGTCAGCCGGCCGTCGAACTGCAGGCCGAGCTCGGGCCGCGCCGGATCGGCGAACGTCGCCGCGTCGCCGCTGCGGTAATAGCCTTCGTCGTCGAACACGTCGCGCGGATCGACGTCCGCGTGCCAGTAGCCGCGCATCACGTTCGGCCCCTTGAAGCGCAGTTCGAGCTTGCCGCCGCACGGCGCGAGCTTCACGTCGCAGCCGGGCGCGGGCAGGCCGATGTAGCCCGAGCGCATCAGCGGGCCGGTCGTGAACAGGCACGACGGCGACGTCTCCGTCATTCCGAGGCCCGCCATGATCCGGATGCGTTCGCCGCAATGCGCTTCGGCCACGCGGTCGAGGCGGTCCCATGCCGCTTGCGACAGCCCCGCGCCGCCGAAGAAGAACAGCTTCACGCGCGAGAAGAACGTGTCGCGCAACGCGGCGTCGCGTTCGAGCGCGGCGGTCAGCTCCTCCCAGCCCTTCGGCACGTTGAAGTAGATCGTCGGCGCGATCTCGCGCAGGTTGCGCACGGTCTCGTCGAAACGGCCCGGCACCGGGCGTCCGTCGTCCAGGTACAGCGTGCCGCCGTTGTACAGCGCGATGCCGAGGTTGTGACTGCCGCCGAACGTGTGGTTCCACGGCAGCCAGTCGACCAGCACCGGCGGCTCGCGCGTCAGTTCCGGCATCGTCTGGCGCAGCATCTGCTGGTTGCTGCACAGCATCCGGTGCGTGGTCGGCACGGCCTTCGGCTGCTTCGTCGAGCCCGACGTGAACAGGATCTTCGCGATGTGATCGGGGCCGACCGTCTCGTGGATCAGGTCGATCGTGCGCGGCACGGTGTCGAGCAGGTGCGCGAACGGCACGGCGTCGCGCCGGGCATCCGCCTGGCTGCTTTGCGCGACGATCAGCGTCGCGTCGGCCGGCAGCGCCGCGTCGAGCGCGCGCGCGAACGCGTCGCCGTCGGCGACGAACACCGCGCCCGGCCGCAGCACGCCGAGCGTGTGGCGCAGCTTGCCGTAGTCGGTCGATACGAGCGAATACGCGGGCGAGATCGGCGCATACGGCACGCCGGCCAGCATCGCCGCGAACATCAGCTGCAGGTGTTCGAGATCGTTGCCGGACAGCACCGCGAGCGGCCGCTCGGCCGACAGCCCGAGATCGGCGAGGCCCTGCCCGAGCGCACGGGCGCGCTCGAACATCTGCGCGTACGTGATCTCGATCCAGCGGCCGTCTTCGCTGCGGCGCGCGGCGAGCACGCGGTCCGGATGCGCGTGCGCGCCGTTCGCGAGGCAATCGGTGAGGCGCTCCGGATACGCGCCGAGCGGTTCGAGCGCGTGCAGCCGCCAGGTGCCGTCGCCGTCACGATGGATGTCGGTGTCGCCCTGCGCGACCGCCACCGCGCGATAGCGCGCGCCGCCGGCGTTGCGATCCGTGGCGTGCGAGGTCATCGATGCGTTCATCGTTTCCCTCTCAGATCGGGTAGTGGCGCGGCGCGGTCTGCACGGTGATCCAGCGCAGCTCGGTGAATTCGGCGATCGACGCACGGCTGCCGAAGCGGCCATGGCCGCTCGCCTTCACGCCGCCGAACGGCATCTGCGCTTCGTCGTGCACGGTCGGGCCGTTGATGTGGCAGATCCCCGATTCGATCCGCCGCGCGACCGCCAGCGCGCGCGCGACGTCGCGGCTGAACACGCTCGCCGCGAGCCCGAACTCGCTGTCGTTCGCGAGCGCGACCGCGTCGTCGTCGTTGTCCGCGCGCAGGATCGCGACGACCGGCGCGAACGATTCCTCGCGATACAGGCGCATGTGCGGCGTCACGCCGTCGACGATCGCGGGCTGCATCACCGCGCCGTCGATCCGGCAGCCGAGCGGCAGGCGCGCGCCGTGCAGGCGCGCATCCTCGACGAGCGCCGCCGCGCGGGCGGCAGCGCGCGCATCGACCATCGTGCCGAGCGCATGGCCCGCGTGCGGATCGCCGGCGACGAGCGTGCGCGCCTTCGCGGCGAGCCGCTCGACGAGCGCGTCCGCGACCGGCCGCGCGGCGATCACGCGCTCGGTCGACATGCAGATCTGCCCCTGGTTGAAGAATGCGCCGAACGCGATCGCGTCGACGGCGGCGTCGAGATCCGCGTCGTCGAGCACGAGCACCGGCGCCTTGCCGCCGAGTTCGAGCAGCACCGGCTTCAGGTGCGCCGCCGCGTGGCGCGCGACGATGCGCCCGACGTGCGTCGAGCCGGTGAAGTTGACACGCTTCACGTGCGGATGCGCGATCAGCCGCTCGACGAGTTCCGGCGCGTCGTCCGCCGCGTGCGTGACCACGTTGACGACGCCCGCGCCGAGCCCCGCGTCGTGCAGCACCGCGCCGATCAGCGCGTGCACGCCGGGGCACGCCTCGGACGCCTTCAGCACGACCGTGTTGCCGCACGCGAGCGGCATCGCGAGCGCGCGGGTGCCGAGGATCACCGGCGCATTCCACGGCGCGATGCCGAGCACGACGCCGCACGGCACGCGCATCGCGAGCGCGAGATTGCCGGGCACGTCGGACGGGATGACGTCGCCGTCGATCTGCGTCGTCATCGCGGCCGCCTCGCGCAGCATGTTCGCCGCGAGCGTCACGTTGAAGCCGTACCAGCCCGGCGTCGCGCCGGTTTCCGCGACGCCGGTCGCGATGAAGGCGTCGACGCGCGCGTCCATCAGGTCCGCCGCCTTCAGCAGCAGCCGGCGGCGCTCGGTCGGCGCGAGCGCGGCCCAGGCGGGAAACGCGCGGTGCGCGGCGTCGACCGCCGCGTCGACGTCGGCGGCGCCCGCGGCCGGCGCACGCGACGCGAGCGCGCCGGTCGCCGGATTGAAGCGGTCGAAGGTGCGCCCGTCGCGTGCCGCGCACCATTCGCCGCCGATCAGCATCTGTCTGTCGGTCATTGGTGTCTCCAGTCCCATGCCTGCGTGGCAGTATCGATCAGCGCTTGTACGCCTGCAGCCCGGGCTTGATCGCCTTGTCGTCGAGGAACTGCTTGAGCCCCTGCTCGCGGCCCCGCTCCGGGTCGCGCAATTGCGCCTGATCGAGCTTCGCGTACAGGTAATCCTCGCACTGCTCCCACGTCAGTTCCCGCGACCGCTTGAAGCCGTGCTTCGCCGCGCGCAGCACGACCGGGTTCTTGTCGATCAGGCGCGCGGCGAGCGCGATCGTCGCGTCGCGCAGTTCGGCGAGCGGCACGCTGCGGTTCACGAGGCCCATGTCCGCCGCCTCGACGCCGGTGAACGTGTCGCCCGTCATGATGTAGTGCAGCGCGCGGCGATGCCCGACGGTATCCGCCATCGCCTTGCTGACGAGGTTGCCCGGCGGGATGCCCCAGTTGATCTCCGACAGGCCGAACACCGCTTCGTCGGCCGCGATCGCGAGATCGCACGCGACGAGCGGCGAGAAGCCGCCGCCGAAGCACCAGCCGTTCACCATCGCGATCGTCGGCTTGCCGTACATCCGCAGGCGCCGCCATTGCCATTCCGACGCGTCGCGCCGCACCTTCTCCTGCAGCGCGTCCGGGCCGCCGTCGATTTCGCGGAAGTACTCCTTCAGATCCATGCCGGCCGTCCACGCGGCGCCCGCGCCGGTCAGCACGAGCACCTTCGCGTCGTCGTCGAACTCGATCGCGTCGAGCACCTGCAGCATCTCCTGGTTGAGCGTCGGGCTCATCGCGTTGCGCTTGTCCGGACGGTTCAGCGTCACCCACGCGATGCCTGCCTCCACTTTTACCTCGACGGTCTGCCAGCGGTTCTCGTACTTGCTCATGTCTGTTCCTGTGATGTGTTCCAGTGCCGATTCGGTGCGCAGCGCCTCTGCTGCGAACGGCTTCATTTAATATCAGGCTACCTGATATTGCAAGCGACAAGAACGCCGGTGTAAACCCGGATCGGGTGTCCTGTCGGGGATATCCGGGACAGCGAACGACCGGCGGTTTCGTGGGGTCGGGTACGTCAGCCGCGCAGGTTGCGGACGAACACTTCGAGTGCGCGCTGCACGTGCGCGGCGTCGTCGGCGGGGAGTTCGCCGAGCATCTGGCTTTCGAGCGGGCGCAGCACGGCCTCGCATTCGCGCAGCATCGCCGCGCCTTCGTCGGTCAGCGTCAGCAGGATCACGCGGCCGTGCGACGGATCGGCTTCGCGCGTGACGAAGCCGCGAGCCGCCATCACGCTCATCACCTCGTTCGCCGATTGCGGCGTGATGAACGAGCGCTCGGCGAGCTGCGCGTTCGACGATGCGCCGCGCGCCTCGAGCACCGACAGCGCCGTGTACTGCGCGAGCGTGATGCCGAGCGGCGCGAGCGCGTCGGTCATGTGACGGCGCAGCAGCCGGTCGAGGCTGCCGATCACGTAGGTGAGGCGCTGCGGCGTGCGCGCCTTCGGCTTGTCGCCCGCGGCGCGGACGGCGTTCTTCGCGTTCCTGGAATTCGCGGACTTGGTCGGTGCAGTGCTCATGGCGCGGGCCGGATGAAATTGCGGGCCATCTTACCAGCACGCGCGTGCGGTTCTCGCCGTCAGCCGCGCACCATACGCTTGAACGGGAATCGCGCGGCCGGCAAGCCCGCGTATCGCGTCTGCGTAACGAACACGCCGCCGGCATGCGCGTCATTCGCAAGCGCGGCATCGCTCAGCCCGACGCGTGCGCTCGTCACGTACAGGCGGCCTGCGTCGTCGAGCGCCACGCAGCTCGGCTGCGCGGTCGGCACGGCGATGCGCTCCGTTTCGACACCGTCCGGCCCGTAACGCACCACCCGCCTTCCGCCCCACTGCGCGTTCCACAGCCCGCCGTCGCGATCGATCGTCGAGCCGTCCGGGTCGCCGTCCGCGTCGGTCAGGCGCGCGAACGACCGCACGTTCGCGACGCCGCCGTCCGCGCGATGGTCGCAAACAAAAATCTCGCGCGTAGCTGAGTCGCAGAAATACATCTTCGAACCGTCCGGCGAAAACGCGATGCTGTTCGCGATCGCCGCCGGCGGCAACGCGAGCCGTTCGAGTGCGAGGTCTGCATTGAGCCGATAGAACCCGCCGACCGCGCGCGGCGGCTCACCGCCTTCGTCCTTCATCCCGAACACGAACGCGCCGTGCGGATCGCAGCGGCCGTCGTTGAGCCGCGTCGGCAGCTCGGGCTCGACGTCGACGATCCGCGTGAACGTCTCCGTGCGCAAGTCGAGGAACGCGAGATGCGTCGCGAGCCCGACGAGCAGCACGTCCGGCTCGTCCGTCAGCGCGAAGCACGCGA
The DNA here is from genome assembly GCF_000833595.1 of Burkholderia sp. MSHR3999. Classification (NCBI taxonomy): domain Bacteria; kingdom Pseudomonadati; phylum Pseudomonadota; class Betaproteobacteria; order Burkholderiales; family Burkholderiaceae; genus Burkholderia; species Burkholderia sp. MSHR3999. The sequence continues at coordinate 101,244 of NZ_JRFO01000002.1, read as the reverse complement.
GCCGCTCGGGCATCGGCCAGTGCGTCGCGCCCGTGCCGTCGGCGCGGCATCGCCAAAGCTGCGCGCCTTCGATGTCCGTCCAGTACAACGCGTGCGTCGCATCGCACCACGTCGCGCCCTCGCCGAGCGTGTTGCGGCTGTCCACCAGCAGCGTCGCCCGCGCCGCCTGAATCTGCTGTTGCATGCTGTCTCCAGAATGTCTGCCTGTATTCGCGCGCAGCCGCCCCGACAGCATCCGGCCCCGCCGTCAGACCCGCATCGCACGCCGCTGATTGCGACGATACTGGTCGAACAGCACCGCGAGCAACAGAATGCCGCCCCGTATCAGATATTGGTAAAACGTCGGCACGTTCAGCAGGCTCATCGCGTCCTGCACGGACCCCATGATCAGCACGCCGACGAGCACGCCGGAGATCGTCGCGACGCCGCCCGTCAGCGACACGCCGCCGAGCACGCACGCGGAGATCACGCCGAGCTCGAGGCCGACCGACGTCTTCGGGTCGCCGAGGCTCATCCGCGACGCGAGCATCACGCCCGCGAAACCGGTGACGAGCCCCTGCAGCACGAACACCGTGACCTTGATGCGCATCACCGGCAGCCCCGCGAGCAGCGCCGCCTCCCCGTTGCCGCCGACGGCCAGCACGTTCTTGCCGAACACCGTCTTGCGCAGCAGGAAGCCGAACACGACGAAGCCGACGATGTTGCTCCAGATCGGATACGAGATGCCGAGGAACGCGCCCGACCCGAGCTCGAAGAAGCGCTCCTCGGAGATCATCACCGCGTCGCCGTTCGACGTGATGAACGCGAGGCCGCGCACCACCTCCATCATCGCGAGCGTGACGATCAGCGAGTTGATCCGCCAGCGCGCGATCAGCACGCCGTTGACGAGCCCGACCGCGCCGCCCGCGAGCACGCCGGCGACGATGCCGAGCAGCACGCTGTGCGTCGCGGTGATCAGCGTCGACGCGACGACGCCCGAGAACGCGACGATCGACGCGACCGACAGGTCGACTTCGCCGAGCGCGAGCACGAACATCATCGTCACGGCGATCGAGCCGATCAGCGTGACCGACAGCAGCAGGCCCTGGATGTTGCGGGGCGTGAGGAAGTCGGGCACGGTCAGCGACAGCGTCGCGAACAGCACGACGAACACCATCACGATGCCGGAGCGGTTGATCAGGTCCCACGCGCCGCCGCGCGGGCGCGCCGCCGGCGCAGGCGTGTCGGGGGAAGGGGAAGTGCCTTGAGGTTGCATGGCTTGGCTCATGTCGTTACTCGTTTCCGTTCACGTTTCGCTTCGGTCCTGCTTTCGCGCCGCTAGCGCGGCAGCGCGAGCCTGATCAGCGCATCGGGGCTGGCCTGCGCCTTCGCCACGCAGCCGGCAATCCGCCCTTCCTTCATCACGACGATGCGGTCCGACACGCCGATCACCTCGGCGAGATCGCTCGACACGAGGATCACCGTGCGCCCCGCTTCCGCGAGTTCGTAGAACAGGTTGTAGATTTCCGCGCGTGCGCCGACGTCGATGCCGCGCGTCGGCTCGTCCATCAGGAACACGTCGATGCGCTCCGCGAGCCAGCGCGCGAGCACCACCTTCTGCTGGTTGCCGCCCGACAGCGCGCCGATCGGCGTGTCGCCGTCGCGGGTCTTGATCGCGAGGCGCTCGATGTAGCGCCGTGCGAGCTCGCGCTCCTTGCGCGGCGCGAGCAGCACGCGCGCGGGGCTGAAATGCCGGCGCGCGCTGATGTTCAGGTTGTCGGCCACCGACGCGATCGCGACGATGCCGTCCTGCTTGCGGTCCTCCGGGCACAGCGCGACGCCGGCGCGCACCGCGTCGCGCGGGCTCGCGAACGCGACGCGCCGCCCGCGCAGCGCGACGTGGCCCGCGCTCGGGCGCGCCGCGCCGGCCAGCAGCTTCATCAGCTCCGAACGCCCCGCGCCGACGAGCCCGAAGAACCCGACGATCTCGCCGCGGCGCGCGCTGAACGACACGGGCTCGGACAGCCCGGGCCCCATCAGCCCGTTCGCCTCGATCAGCACGTCGCCCGCCGCGCGCGGCCGGTAGCCGTATACGTCCGCAATCGAGCGGCCGACCATGCTGCCGATCAGCCGGTCGCGGTCGAGCCCGTCGACCGATTCGAAGGTCTCGATGCGCCGGCCGTCGCGAAACACCGTCACGCGGTCGCACAGCGTGTAGACCTCTTCCATTCGGTGCGTGACGTAGATGATCGCGCGGCCGTCCGCGCGCAGCGCATGGATGATCCGGAACAGCTGCGCGGTCTCGCGCGCGGACAGCGAGCTGGTCGGCTCGTCGAACGCGATCACGCGCGCGTCGCGCATCAGCGCCTTGCCGATCTCGATCATCTGGCGCTGCCCGATCGACAGGTGCTTGACCGGCGTGTTCGGGTCGATGCGCTCGCCGAGCCGTTCGAGCTCGCGCGTCGCCCGCGCGACCAGCGTGCGCGCGTCGACCACGCCGAGCCGGCTCGGCAGTTGCCCGAGCATCAGGTTTTCCGCGACCGTCAGCTCGGGCACCAGATGCAGCTCCTGGTAGATGATCGCGATGCCGGCCTCCAGCGCCGCGCGCGTCGACGCGAAGCGCTGCGCGACGCCGTTCAGCGTCAGCGTGCCGGCCTGCGGCTGGTTCACGCCCGACAGCACCTTCAGCAGCGTCGACTTTCCCGCGCCGTTCTCGCCCATCAGCCCGTGCACCTCGCCCGCGCGCACCGACAGCGACACCGCGTCGAGCGCACGCACGCCCGGGAAGCTCACCGTGATGCCGTCGAGCGCCAGCAGCGCATCGCGGGTGGTCACGGCGTCGGGCCGCGTAATCGTGTCCGTCGTCATCGCGTCCTCGCCGGCCGTCGTCAGATGCCCAGCTCGGCGCGCACGGCCTGCCAGTTGCCGCGCGTCATCAGCTTGCCGCTCGTCTGCGTGTCGGCGGGCGGCGTCTTGCCGTTGCGGATCCAGTCGACGAGGTTCTGCGCGCTGTCCTTGCCGTGATTCGTCGAGCTGACCGCGATCGTGCCGTAGAAGCCGGTCGGCTCCTTCTTCTGGAATTCGGCGAACGCCTCGCCCGCGCCGTTGATGCCGACGCCGATCACGTCCGCGGCCGGGATGTGCAATTGCTCGGTCGCGCGCACCGCGCCGAGCACGGTCTCCTCGTTCAGCGCGTAGACCACCCACTTCTTCACGTTCGGATGCCGCGCGAGCACCGGCGCGGCCGCGCTGAAGCCGCCTTCGTCGTCGGTCGTCTTCTGCGGCGCGTCGAAGATGTTCTCCTTGCGGAAGCCGTTCGCGAGCAGCGCCTGCGTCGCGCCGTCGGTGCGCAGCTTCGCGGTCGGCAGCTCGTAGTTGGTCACGCGCAGCGCGCCGACCTCCTCCGGCTTCCAGCCGCGCCGCTTCATCTCGTCGGCGATCGCCTGGCCGACCTGGTTGCCGATCTTGATCGCCGACATCCCGAGATGCGGGACGTTCGCGAGCGGCTTGCCCGACGAATCGACGAGCTGGTCGTCGACGGTCACGAACTTCATGTTGTAGCGCTTCGCGCGCGCCGCGATCGCCGGCCCGAGCCGCACGTCGGGCGCGCAGATCACGAAGCCCTGCGCGCCCTGCGAGCCGAGGTTGTCGATCGCCGCGAGCGTCTTCTCGCCGTCGGGCGTGCCGATCTTCACGACCGAGAAGTTCTCCTTCTGGCCGAGCGTGGCGGCCGCATTCTGCTCGTTGATGAACCACGCCTGCTCGGGCATCTTCACCAGGAAGCCGATCTTCAGCGGCGCGTCGGCGCGGGCGGCGCCCGGCATGCCGAGCGGCGCGAGGCACAGCGCCGCGAGCGCGGCGCGCAGGGTCAGTCGGCGAATCGTGCGGGTCATGTCGTGTCTCCTCTGGGTACGGGTCGTCGTCGACCGTGGTGTAGGTGTCGGTATCGATGTCGTGCTCGGCGGCGATGCGGCATCGTCGGCATTCGCGGCATGCTCGGCAGCCGCTCGCCGGTCCGCTTCAGCGCGCCCAGCGCAGCACCAGCGGGTCGAGCCGGCGCGCGATCGCGACCAGTTCGGCGCGGGTGTCCGGATGCAGCTCCGGCAGCGGATGGCGCGCGCGCTCGCACGCGATCACGCCGCCTTCGCGCATCAGCGCCTTCGCGGCCAGCAGCCCCGCCTGGCGGTTCTCGTGATTGATCAGCGGCAGCCATTGCGCGTAGCGCGCATAGGCGTCGTCGATGCGCCCTTCGCGATGCGCGACGAGGATCGGCCGCAGCCCGTCCGGATACGCGCCACCCGTCATCGCGCCGGTCGCGCCCGCGTTCAGGTCGGCGAGCAGCGTGATCGCCTCCTCGCCGTCCCACGGCCCCTCGACCGCGTCGCCGCCGAGCCGGATCAGCTCGCGCAGCTTGTTCGCCGCGCCCGGCGTCTCGATCTTGAAGTACGCGACCTGCTCGATCTCGCGCGCCATCCGCGCGAGAAACGGCGCAGGCAGCGCGGTGCCGCTCGCCGGCGCGTCCTGGATCATGATCGGGATGTCGAGCGCGTCCGACACGCGCGCGAAGAACTCGAAGATCCGCGGCTCGGGCACGCGGAACGTCGCGCCGTGGTACGGCGGCATCGCCATCACCATCGACGCGCCGAGCGCCTGCGCATGCCGGCTGCGCGCGGCGCACACGTCCGAGCTGTAGTGCGACGTCGTCACGATCACCGGCACGCGGCCGGCGACGTGCTCGACGATCGTGCGCGCGAGCACGTCGCGCTCGTCGTCGGCCAGCGCGAACTGCTCGGAGAAGTTCGCGAGGATGCACAGCCCGTCGGCGCCGGCATCGATCATGAAATCGACCGCGCGTTTCTGGCTCGCGAGATCGAGCGCGCCGGTCTCGGTGAAGGTCGTCGGGACGACGGGGAAGATGCCGCGGTAACGCGGGGAACGGCTGGAGGTCATGGTTCGGGTTCCGGTCAGGCAGGCACGCTCAATGCGAATGGCTCGGCACCGCCGCGCCGCGCTGGCCGACCAGGAAGTCGAGGTCGCAGCCTTCGTCGGCCTGCAGCACGTGGTCGATGTACAGCCGCGCATAGCCGCCCTTGCCGAGCTGCCCGGCGACGCCGGGCGCGGCGGCCGGGTCGACGTCCGACAGCCGGCGCGCCAGCTCCTCGTCGCTGACGTCGAGATGCAGCGTGCCCGCGTCGCAGTCGAGTTCGATCCAGTCGCCGCTGCGCACCGCCGCGAGCGGGCCGCCCGCCGCCGCCTCCGGCGCGACGTGCAGCACGACCGTGCCGTACGCGGTGCCGCTCATCCGCGCGTCGGAGATCCGCACCATGTCCTTCACGCCCTGCCGCAGCAGCTTCGGCGGCAGGCCCATGTTGCCGACCTCGGCCATCCCCGGATAACCGCGCGGCCCGCAGTTCTTCAGCACCAGCACCGAGCTCGCGTCGACGTCGAGCGCTTCGTCGTCGATCGCGGCCTTGTAGTGGTCGAAGTTCTCGAACACGACCGCGCGGCCGCGATGCTTCAGCAGCTCGGGGCTCGCCGCCGACGGCTTGAGCACCGCGCCGCGCGGCGCGAGATTGCCGCGCAGGACGCGGATGCCGCCATCCGCGATCAGCGGCCGGTCGAGCGGGCGGATCACCTCGTCGTCGTAGTTCGGCGCGTCGCGCACGTTGTCCCACAGCGTCCTGCCGTTGACGGTCAGCGCATCGGGATGCGGCAGCAGCCCGCCTTCGCCGAGGCGGCGCAGCACCGCCGGCAGGCCGCCCGCGTAGTAGAACTCCTCCATCAGGAAGCGGCCCGACGGCATCAGGTCGACGATCGTCGGCGTATCGCGGCCGATGCGCATCCAGTCCTCGAGCTCGAGCGGCACGCCGAGCCGCCCCGCGATCGCCTTCAGGTGGATCACCGCGTTGGTCGAGCCGCCGATCGCCGCGTTCGCGCGGATCGCGTTCTCGAATGCGGCGCGCGTCAGCACCTTCGACAGCGTGAGCCCTTCGAGCGCCATCTCGACGATGCGGATGCCCGACATGTGCGCGAGCACGTAGCGCCGCGCATCGACGGCCGGAATCGCCGCGTTGTGCGGCAGCGTGACGCCGAGCGCTTCGGCCAGGCACGCCATCGTCGACGCGGTGCCCATCGTGTTGCAGGTGCCGGCCGAGCGCGACATGCCGGCCTCCGCCGACAGGAAGCGATGCAGATCGATCTCGCCCGCCTTCAGCGCTTCGTGCAGCTGCCACACGGCGGTGCCGGAGCCGATGTCCTTGCCGTCGAGCTTGCCGTTCAGCATCGGGCCGCCGGACACGACGAGCGCCGGCACGTCGCAGCTCGCGGCGCCCATCAGCAGCGCGGGCGTGGTCTTGTCGCAGCCCGCGAGCAGCACGACCGCGTCGATCGGGTTGCCGCGGATCGCCTCCTCGACGTCCATCGACGCGAGGTTGCGCGTGAGCATCGCGGACGGCCGCAGGTTCGATTCGCCGTTCGAGAACACCGGAAACTCGACCGGAAAGCCGCCCGCCTCGTGGACGCCGCGCTTCACGTGCTCCGCGAGCTTGCGGAAGTGCGCGTTGCACGGCGTCAGTTCGGACCACGTATTGCAGATGCCGACGATCGGCCGGCCGTCGAATTCGTGATCGGGGATGCCCTGGTTCTTCATCCAGCTCCGGTACATGAAGCCGTTCTTGTCCGTCGTGCCGAACCATTGGGCGGAGCGCAGCTTGGGCTTGGTTGCCGACATCGTCTGTCCTGTGTGAGACGGGGATATCGGCGCAGTCTAGGAAGAATTCTGATAACTTGCTAATGACGTTTTCAACGTCTGCCATATCACTTTCGACATAGATATAAACCCGTACGATGCCCGATTCCAGCCCGTGGGAACCCCGCACCCGTCTGAAGACGCGCCAGTTGCTGCTGGTCGTCGCACTCGCCGACGAAGGCGGCATCCATCGCGCGGCGGCCGCGCTGAACATGACGCAGCCGGCCGCGTCGAAGCTGCTGCGCGAGCTGGAGGAGACCATCGGCGCGGTGCTGTTCGAGCGCCTGCCGCGCGGGATGCGGCCGACGCTGTACGGCGACGCGCTGATCCGCCACGCGCGCGCGGCGCTCGGCAGCCTCGACCAGGCCCGTGAGGAGCTCGCCGCGCTGAAGGCCGGGCGCCTCGGGCACGTCGCGGTCGGCGCGATCACGTCGCCGGGCCTGCGCGTCGTGCCGCCGGCCGTCGCCGCCGTGAAGGGCACGCATGCGGGCATCCACGTGTCCGTCGAGATCGACACGAGCAACGTGCTGCTCGAACGTCTCGCGCAGGACAAGCTCGACGTCGTGCTCGGCCGGCTGTCCGCGGAACACGACAAGCTGCACCTGCGCTACGAGCCGCTGACCGGCGAGCCGGTCGCCGCGGTCGTGCGGCCCGGGCATCCGCTGCTCGCGCGCGCGCCGCTCGCGCTCGCCGACGTGCAGCGCGCCGCCTGGGTCGTGCCGCCGGCCGGCAGCGTGCTGCGGCATCGCTTCGAGCTGATGTTCCAGCGCGCGAGCCTCGCGCCGCCGGCGAACGTGGTGGAAACGGCCGCGCTGCTGTTCATCACGCGCGTGCTGGAGCAGAGCGACATGATCGCGGTGCTCGCGGACGAAGTCGCGCGCTATTACGCGGCGCACGGCATCGTCGCGATGCTGCCGCTGGAGATGGATTGCCGGATGGACGATTTCGGGCTCATCACGCGCACGGACCGGCTGTATTCGCCGGCGGCGACGGTGATGGTCGACGCGCTGCGCGCGGTGGCGCGGGAGGTTTACGGCGGGGGGGCCTGATGTCCTTCGCGCAAGCGCGCGTCGACGTGCCCGATGTTCTTCTCGTGCGACACGAGCATCAACGTCAGCGCGTGATGGATCTCGGGATTGTCCAGCGTCGGCAACAGCGCCTGCAGCTTGCGCACGACCCAGCGCTGGCCGCGGTTCAGGAACGCCATCCGCTCGGCCAGGTCGTCGATCGCCATCGCCTTCTCGTAGAACGCGCCGGTCTTGCGGGTCGGCGTCGCGTTCAGCGACCTGATCGCGTCGACGAGCACGCTGCACCAGTGCGCCTCGTCCAGGCGGATGCCCGCGACCAGCCGGTGGAGCTCGGGATCGTGGATCTCGGCCGCCGTCTCGGACGCGACGCGCGCCCGCGCGCTCCGCTTCCAGCAGCTCGTCCAGCACCGCGAGCAGCGCGTCGCGCTGCGCGTCGACCGGCGCCGGGCCGGCTTCGCCACGGGTCTGATGTGACATGCGACGTCCTCCATGCAGAAACGGTGACGCATCGGATCGTCTCGCGACAGGTCACGCGAAAATAGCTCACATTGTGACATATTCGCATGCGGGACGACCGTGCGCGACCGGCGGCCCGTGACGCGCGTCAAGAAACGCGCAACCGGCCCGCGGCCAGACCTGATTGTCACCGCCCGCATCGGCTGCCAGACTGATCGGCATGGCGCGGGCCGCCCGCCCGTGCGCACTGGAGCGAACGTTCGACACCCCCAAGTCAACTGATTCCGGAGCAACCGCCATGCAAACCAGACCCGTACTCGAATGCGCCGACGCGGACCGCATGCTGGCCGCCGCCCGCGCGGAAGCCGAACGCCACGGCTGGGCCGTGACGATCGCCGTCGTCGACGACGGCGGCCACCCGCTCGCGCTCATGCGGCTCGACGGCGCGTCGCCCGCGAGCGCGTACGTCGCGCAGGAAAAGGCGCGCGCCGCCGCGCTCGGCCGGCGCGAGACGAAAGCGTATGAGGATATGATCAACGGCGGCCGCACCGCCTTCCTGAGCGTGCCGATTGCGGGCTTGCTCGAAGGCGGCGTGCCCGTGACGGTCGACGGCCAGGTCGCGGGCGCAATCGGCGTGTCTGGCGTAAAGTCCGAACAGGACGCGCAGATCGCCCGCGCCGGCCTGCAAAGCGTCGCGGCATAGGGCCTCGCTAATAACAACGGGCTTGCGCTGGCCGCGCGCGCCCCATCTTTCCCCGGGAGGACTCACGATGATCGACCATGACGGACTGCAAGTCGCGGATGCGCTGAGCCAGTTCATCGAAAACGAAGCGCTGCCGGGCACCGGCATCGACAAGGCGGCATTCTGGCGCGGCTTCTCCGCGCTGGTGCACGACCTCGCGCCGCGCAACCGCGAACTGCTCGCGGAACGCGACCGCCTGCAGCAGGAACTCGATACGTGGCACCGCGCGCACCCCGGCCCGGTGCGCGACCATGCCGCGTATCGCGCGTTCCTCGAGCAGATCGGCTACCTGGTGCCCGCGCCCGCGAGCGTCGCGGCCGCCACCGAGAACGTCGACAGCGAAATCGCGCAGCAAGCCGGCCCGCAGCTCGTCGTGCCGCTGTCGATTCCGCGCTATGCGCTGAATGCCGCGAACGCGCGCTGGGGCAGCCTGTATGACGCGCTGTACGGCACCGATGCACTGCCCGAGGACAACGGCGCGGAACGCACCGCGGCCTACAACCCGACGCGCGGCCAGCGCGTGATCGACTATGCGCGCGGCGTGCTCGACAACGCGGCGCCGCTCGCGCGCGGCTCGCACCGCGACGCGCTGCGCTACCGCGTGCAGGACGGCCGGCTCGCCGTCGAGACCAACGCGGGCGTCACGCATCTCGCGCAGCCGGAACAATTCGCCGGCTACCAGGGCGCGCCCGACGCGCCGTCGGCGATCCTGCTGAAGCACAACGGCCTGCACATCGAGATCCAGATCGACGCGTCGGCGCCGATCGGCCGCGCCGACGTCGCGAACGTGAAGGACGTCGTGCTCGAAGCGGCGGTCAGCACGATCATCGACTGCGAGGATTCGGTCGCCGCGGTCGATGCGGACGACAAGGTGCAGCTGTACCGCAACTGGCTCGGCCTGATGCAGGGCACGCTCGTCGAGGAAGTGGCGAAGGGCGGCAAGACCTTCACGCGCCGCCTGAACGCCGACCGCGACTACACGACGCCCGCCGGCGGCACGCTGACGCTGCACGGCCGCTCGCTGCTGTTCATCCGCAACGTCGGCCACCTGATGACCAACGGCGCGGTGCTCGACCGCGACGGCCACGAGATTCCGGAAGGCATCCTCGACGGCGTCGTCACGACGCTGTGCGCGCTGCACGACCTGAAGTCGAAGCGCAACTCGCGCACGGGCTCGATCTACATCGTGAAGCCGAAGATGCACGGCCCCGTGGAAGTCGCGTTCTCCGACACGCTGTTCGCGCGCATCGAAGACCTGTACGGCCTGCCGCGCAACACGCTGAAGATGGGCATCATGGACGAGGAGCGCCGCACCAGCGTGAACCTCGCCGCGTGCATCGCGGCCACCGCCGCGCGCGTCGCGTTCATCAACACGGGCTTCCTCGACCGCACCGGCGACGAGATGCACTCGTCGATGGAAGCGGGCCCGATGATCCGCAAGGGCGACATGAAGACGTCGGCGTGGATCACCGCGTACGAACGCAACAACGTGCTCGCCGGCCTCGCCGCCGGGCTGCGCGGCCGCGCGCAGATCGGCAAGGGCATGTGGGCGATGCCGGACCTGATGCACGCGATGCTCGAACAGAAGATCGGCCATCCGCGCGCGGGCGCGAACACCGCGTGGGTGCCGTCGCCGACCGCCGCGACGCTGCATGCGCTGCACTACCACCTGGTCGACGTGCAGGCCGTCCAGCAGGAACTCGAGAAGATTCCGTACGAGAGCGAGCGCGACGCGCTGCTCGAAGGGCTGCTGACGATCCCGGTCGTCGAGCGCGCCGAATGGAGCGAAGCCGAGATCCTGCGCGAGGTCGAGAACAACGCGCAGGGCATCCTCGGCTACGTCGTGCGCTGGGTCGAGCAGGGCGTCGGCTGCTCGAAGGTGCCCGACATCAACAACGTCGCCCTGATGGAAGACCGCGCGACGCTGCGCATCTCGAGCCAGCACATCGCGAACTGGCTGCGCCATGGCGTGATCACCGAGGACTTCGTGCTCGGCGTGTTCAAGCGGATGGCGCGCGTCGTCGACCAGCAGAACGCCGGCGACGCGAACTACCGGCCGATGGCGCCCGATTTCGATGCGTCGTATGCGTTCAAGGCCGCGTGCGCGCTCGCGCTGCAGGGCACCGCGCAACCGAGCGGCTACACCGAGCCGCTGCTGCACCGGTTCCGGCTCGCGTTCAAGCAGCATCAGCGCGCCGGCTGATCGCCGCACGCGGGTCGCCCCCGCGTGCCTGCGTGCCGAAACGGGCGGCCATCGCGGCCGCCCGTTTCTCATATCAGGTCACGAACAGCCGTTCGATTTGACCATCCGGCGCATCGGGCGAGTCTCCTCCTGCGCCTGAAAACCGTTGCCGGACACGGCTCGAACCGCCGTTCGCGTCCGTTGAAACCCGATGTAATTCAATTCGTCACATCGATTCTCAACATTTATCGCGCCCGCAAAAGCGCGCAGTTATACTGCGTCCGATGCGCGAGGATCAGCCACCTGCCGCCGATGTTCAGCCTGGCCGTTTCTCCATCAAGCAGGAGACAGACATCCGGATGGTTTCGGCGCCCGCCCGGGCCCGCCCGCCATCCGGCATGAACGGAGCCGTACCGGATCGCCGCCAGCAACACCATACGAGAACAACTGCATCGGCCCGGCACGCCCGTCGCGCGCACCGGCGATGCCCACCGATCTTCGGACCATGGCAGATACCGACTACGCAGCGCCCAGCGAACCCGGCCTGACGAGCCGCGCCGCCACACGCCTGCGCCGGTTGCTGCTTCCGCACCTGATTTTCTACTCGGGACTGCTGATCGCGCTGATCCTGCTCCTGCTGTGCGGCATCGTGCTCTACGAGGGCCGGATCGACGCGCGCGAGCGCGCGCGCACCACGCTGCAGAACCTCGCGCTGATGGCCGCATGGGACATCGAGCGCAACATCGAGATCTATTCGCTGTCGCTGCAGGCGGTCGTCGACGGGCAGGGCCAGCCCGACGTCGCGCGCCTGCCGATGCGGGTGCGTCGCCAGGTGCTGTTCGACCGCGCGACGGCGGCCCGCTATCTCGGCGGCATTTATGCGATGGACGCGCAGGGCAACATCGTCGTCGACGGCGCGAGCGACGTGCCGCGCACCGCCAATTTCGGCAACGAGCCCTATTTCACCGTGCATCGCGACCGGCCGGACGTCGGCCTGTACATCAGCGATCCGTATCGGTCGCGGCTGCGCAACGGCTCGCCCAGCATCGCGCTCAGCCGCCGCATCTCGCAGCCTGACGGCTCGTTCGGCGGCGTCGCCGTGATGTCGATCCGGCTCGAATATTTCCAGGACCTGTTCGCACGGCTCACGCTCGGCAAGCGCGGCTCGATGTCGCTGATCGCGACGAACGGCCGGATGCTGATGCGCAAGCCGTACGACCCGAAGATCATCGGCCGCGACATCAGCAAGGCGAGCACGTTCAAGCATTTCATGAGCGCGCACGACGGCAGCTTCGCCGACACCGCGTCGATCGACGGCGTGCGGCGCCTGTACGTGTTCCGGCACCTCGACAACCTGCCGCTGATCATCATGGTCGCCGAGGCCGAATCGGACATCTACGCCGCGTGGTACGACCGCGCGATTCCGATCGGGTCCGCGATGGTGCTGCTCGCGCTCGGCTTCGTCGGCCTGTCGCTGCTGCTCGACGTGCAGCTGCGCAGGCGCCATCGCGCGGAAGCCGAGCTGCGGGCGCTCGCGCGCACCGACGGCCTCACCGGCCTCGACAACCGCCGCATGCTCGACCTCACGCTCGAGCGCGAATGGCGCCGCGCCGCGCGCTCGCAGCATGCGCTGTCGCTGCTGTTCATCGACGTCGACTACTTCAAGCGCTACAACGACACCCAAGGCCATCAGGCCGGCGACGACGCGCTCGCCGCGGTCGGACGCTGCCTCGCCGGCTGCCTGCGCCGCCCGGCCGACTACGCGGCGCGCTACGGCGGCGAGGAATTCGTCGTGATCCTGCCGGGCGTGGACGCGGGCGGCGCGGCGGCGGTCGCCGAGACGATCCGCGCGAGCATCCACGAGCTCGGCATCCGGCACGACGCCAGCGAGTTCGGCCGGCTGACCGCCAGCATCGGCGTGACGACCTGCTTCCCCGAATGGGACGGCAGCGTCCACGCGGCGCTGAAGCGCGCCGACGACGCGCTGTTTCGCGCGAAGGAACGCGGCCGCAACCAAGTGTTCGTGCAGGCCGCCACGCGCTTCCAACGCCGGCGGGCGTGACGCGGCGGCGTGCGGCGCCGGCTGCCCCGACCGCCACGCCCGCGCGAAATCGCCGACAATACCGGCTCAATGCGCCGGCTCAATGCGCCGGCTCGATGCGCCGGCACAGGCCCGCATGGCCGGCCCACACCATCATGAGACTCAAGGCAAAGATCTTTCTTCTGGCCATCGTGCCGTTTCTCGTCGCGATCGCCGGCATCGGCTTCGGGGTGCGCCATCAGGCGACGTCGCTCGCGCGCACCCAGCATGCGACGATCCAGTCCGCGTACCTGTCGAGCAAGGAAGTCGAGCTCAAGCATTACGTCGACCTGGCGACGAGCGCGATCATGCCGCTCTACGAGGCGAGCGGCAGCAACGCGCGCGACGACGCGCTGCTGCGCACGCAGGCGCTCGCGATGCTGCAGAAAATGGATTTCGGCCCCGACGGCTATTTCTTCGTGTACGACCTGCACGGCAATTCGCTGATGCATCCGCGCGAGCCCGAGCGGGTCGGCCACAATTTCTGGACGATGCGCGACCCGCAGGGCAGCCTGACGATCCAGCAGCTGATCAACGCCGCGTCGCACGGCGGCGGCTACGTCCGCTACATCTGGCAGCGCCCGTCGACCGGGCGGGCCGCGCCGAAGCTCGGCTACGTCATCGCGCTCGAGCGCTGGGGCTGGATGGTCGGCACGGGCATCTACCTCGACGACGTCGACAACGCGCTGCAGCGGATCGATGCGCGCGCATCCGCGAACATCGAGCGCACGATGAGCTGGCTGACCGTGATCGCGCTGGCCGGCGCGGCGGCGATCGCCGTCTGCGCGCTGGTGCTGAACGTCAGCGAATCGCGCAGCGCGGATGCGAAGCTCAAGCAGCTTGCGCAGCGCGTCGTCGAATCGCAGGAACAGGAGCGCGCGCGGCTGTCGCGCGAGCTGCACGACGGCATCAGCCAGATGATGGTGTCGGCGAAGCTGATGCTCGAATCGGCGCTCGCGCGCTTCGAGCGCGGCGCGGCGCGCGTGCCCGAGGCCGAGCAGGCGCTCGCGTCCGGCGTCGTCCGGCTCGGCGACACGCTGCGCGAAGTGCGGCGCATCTCGCACGCGCTGCGGCCGGCGATGCTCGACGATCTCGGGCTCGCGGCCGCGCTCGACCAGCTCGTGCGCGAGCTCGGCGCGGAGAGCGGCGTCGACATCGGCTACACGCAGGTCGCGCACAGCGGCGCGCGGCCGCTGCCCGCCGCGGTCAACACCGCGCTGTTCCGGATCGCGCAGGAAGCGCTCAGCAACATCGTGCATCATGCGCAGGCGTCGCGCGCCGCGGTGACGCTCGACGTCGCGACGCACGCGGTCACGCTGAGCATCGCCGACAACGGCTGCGGGTTCGACGCCGAGCGCTCGCAGGCCGACGCGCGCGGCGGCATCGGCCTGCGCAACATGCGCGAACGCCTCGACGCGCTCGGCGGCGCGCTGACGATCACGTCGCAGGTCGGCCACACCGTGGTGGCCGCGCGCGTGCCGCTGACTTCACCGGCCTGACCGCGCGCGCCGCCACTCGATTCAAGGAGACCCATCGCCCATGAGCGCCCCGGACACCCCCGCAACGCTCCCCGCCGCCCCCGTCGCCCAGCCGGTCGCCCAGCCGGTCGCCCGCCTTCTGCTCGTCGACGACCATCCGCTCGTGCGCGACGGCCTGCGGATGCGGCTCGAAGCGGCCGACCTGTCGGTCGTCGGCGAGGCCGGCAACGCCGACGAGGCGCTGGCGCTTGCCGAATCGCTCGAACCCGATCTCGCGCTGATGGACGTCGGCATGAACGGCATGAACGGCATCGCGCTCGCCGGCGTGTTCCACGAGCGCTTTCCCGGCATCCGCGTGCTGATGCTGTCGATGCACGACAACGTCGAATACGTGACGCAGGCCGTGCGCGCCGGCGCGAGCGGCTACCTGCTGAAGGATTCGCCGGCGAGCGAGATCGTCCGCGCGATCGGCGCGGTGCTCGCGGGCCACACGTTCTTCAGCGAAGGGCTCGCCGCGCGGATGATCCACGCCAGCGCGGCGGCGTCGCCGCTCGATCGCCTGACGCCGCGCGAGCGCGACATCCTCGATGCGCTCGCCGAAGGCCTGTCGAGCAAGCAGATCGCGCAGCAGACCGGGCTCTCGGTGCGCACCGTCGAGACGCACCGGCTCAACCTGAAACGCAAGCTCGACATCGAAGGACAGGCCGAGCTGATCAAGTTCGCGGTCGAGCATCGGCGGCGGTAGGGGCGATTCGGACAAAACAGGACAGGCAACAAAAAAGGGCGCCAAGCGCCCTTCGTGCATCGTGAACCGCCGCGGCGGTCAGTTCGTCCGCGCGTTGTGCTTCTGCAGGAACGCGATCAGCCCATCGATGCCGCCCTGCGCGAGCTGGCTCTTGAACTGCCCCTGGTAGACCTGGATCAGCCACGCGCCCGACATGTCGATGTCGTAGATCTTCCAGTCGTTGCCGATCTTGCCGAGCCGGTAGCCGACCGACTGGCTGTCGCCCGGCGTCGTCACCGTCGACTGCACGAGCGCGTCGGCGCCCGACGCGCCGCCCGTCTTGAACGAGAACTTCGCGTCCTGGTTGCCGAGCTGCGCGAGCGACGCGGCGTAGGTGCGCGTCATCAGCAGCTTGAACTGCTTGTAAAGCTCCTGCTGCTGTTGCGGCGTCGCCTGCTTCCACGCGTCGCCGACCGCGATGCGGGTCGTGCGCTCGAAATTCGTCGCGGGCAGGAAGCGCGCCTCGACCACCTGCGTGACCTTCGCCATGTCACCGCCGCGTGCGACCGGATCGGCCTTCATCGCATTGACGGTGCCCTCGACCGCATTGCGAACCACGTCGACCGGCGCACTCTGCGCGAAAGCGGAAATCGACACGGTGGCCGCGGCGAGAAAAGCAAACAGATGACGTTTCATACGGATATCGCACTCGCTAAGGAAAAACGGACGGCGCGGCGCGCCATCCGGTCGACGCAAGTATACCGGGCCTGACGCACGCTTGCCGCACCGTGACCGACTGTTACCTTTCACGCCTAATTGTCACAGGCGCGGCCGAAAACGGCGGCCCCGGGGAAAGTAAACAAACGCTTACCCATGACGGGAACCCGGCCGGGCGCCGATTCCCTCTCCGACAGGAAAAGATTCTTCCGGCCCCACGACGCCCAACGTCACGACCGCCGCCGCGCCGCGCCGGTATACTTGGGCACTTTGCCTTTTCGAGCCCCACCCCACCGCCTCATGGTGACATCTCTCATCATTCGACTCGTCGCGTGGTCGGTCCGACGCCCGGTCTGGGTCGTCGTGCTGTCCCTGATCATCGCCGCCATGAGCGGCGTCTACGTCGCGCGTCACTTCAAGATCAGTACGGACATCAGCAAGCTCGTCGACGCCGAGCCTCAATGGGCGGCGCTCGGCAAGGGCATCGACCGCGCGTTCCCGCAACGCGACGGCACGATCCTCGCGGTCGTCGAAGCCCCCGCGCCCGAATTCGCGACGGCCGCCGCGCATGCGCTGACGGCCGCGCTGCAGAAGCAGGCCGAAGCCGGCCGCATCGGCCAGGTCGCCGAGCCCGGCGGCGGCCCGTTCTTCGAGCACAACGGGCTGCTGTTCCTGCCGCCGCAGGAAGTCGCGGACACCACGTCGCAACTCGCGCGCGCGCGTCCGCTCGTCAACGAGCTCGCGAAGAACCCGAGCCTGACCGGGCTCGCGACCACGCTGTCGACGACGCTCGGCCAGCCGCTCCTGACCGGCCAGGTGAAGCTGCCGGCGATGGCCAAGCTGCTGTCGCGCAGCGCCGCGACGGTCGACGACGTGCTGGCCGGCAAGCCCGCCGCGTTCTCGTGGCGCGCGCTCGTCGACAGCGACGCCGCGAAGCAGCCCGCGCGCGCGTTCGTCACCGTGCAGCCGGTGGTCAACTACGGCGCGCTGAAGGCCGGCGAGGAAGCGAGCCGGACGATCCGCGACACCGCGCGCGCGCTCGACCTCGAAAAGCGCTTCGGCGCGGTCGTGCGGCTGACCGGCGAGCAGCCGCTCGCCGACGACGAATTCGCGTCGGTACAGGACGGCGCCGCGCTCAACGGCGCCCTCACGCTGCTCGCCGTGCTCGTCATCCTGTGGCTCGCGCTGCGCTCGAAGCGGATGATCGGCTCGGTGATCGTCACGCTGTTCGTCGGCCTCGCCGTCACCGCCGCGCTCGGCCTGATGATGGTCGGCTCGCTGAACATGATCTCGGTCGCGTTCATGGTGCTGTTCGTCGGCCTCGGCGTCGATTTCTCGATCCAGTACGGCGTGAAGTACCGCGAGGAGCGCTTCCGCGACCCGCGCATCGACCACGCGCTGATCGGCGCCGCGCACTCGATGGGCATGCCGCTCGCGCTCGCGACCGCGGCGGTCGCGGCCAGCTTCTTCTCGTTCATCCCGACCGCGTATCGCGGCGTGTCCGAGCTCGGCCTGATCGCGGGCATCGGCATGTTCGTCGCGCTGGCCACCACCGTCACGCTGTTGCCCGCGCTGCTGCGCCTGTTCGCGCCGCCGGGCGAATCGAAGTCGCCGGGCTTCCCGATGCTCGCGCCGGTCGACGAGTTCCTCGACGTGCACCGCAAGCCGATCCTGATCGGTACGCTCGTGGTCGTGATCGGTGCGCTGCCGCTGCTCAGGTTCCTGCACTTCGATTTCAACCCGCTGCACCTGAAGGACCCGTCCAGCGAATCGATGGCGACCCTGCTCGCGCTGAAGGATTCGCCGGAGGCGTCGGTCAACGACGTCACGCTGCTCGCGCCGTCGCTCGCGGAAGCCGACGCGGCCGCGAAGCGCCTCGACGCGCTGCCCGAAGTCGGTCGCACGACGACGCTGTCGACCTTCATCCCGGCCGACCAGCCGGCCAAGCGCGCGTCGATCGCCGCCGCCGCGAGCGAGCTGTTGCCCGCGCTGACGCAGCCCGCCGCGCCGCCCGCGACCGACGCGCAGCGCGTCGCCGCGCTCAAGCGCGTGTCGGACCTGCTGGGCTACGCGGCCGAGGATCATCCGGGCCCGGGCGCGGCGGCCGCGCAGCACCTGTCGGCGTCGCTCGCGAAGCTCGCGGCCGCCGACGCCGCGACGCGCGACCGCGCCGAGCGCGCGTTCGCCGATACGCTGCGCACCGCGCTTGGCCAGCTCGCGACGCTGCTCCAGCCGCAGGAGATCACGCGCGACTCGCTGCCGCCGCAGCTCGTGCGCGACTGGGTCGCGCCGGACGGCCATGCGCTCGTGCAGATCTCGCCGAAGGTGCCGAAGGGCGTCGACCCGGGCGACGACACGATGCTGCGCCGCTTCGCGACGGCCGTGAAGACCGCGGAGCCGGGCGCGATCGGCGGGCCGATCTCGATCCTGCATTCGGCCGACACCATCATCAACGCGTTCCTGCATGCGGCGCTGTGGTCGATCGTGTCGATCACGATCCTGCTGTGGATCACGCTGCGCCGTTTCGGCGACGTGCTGCGCACGCTGGTGCCGCTGCTCGTGTCGGGCATCGTGACGCTCGAGCTGTGCGTCGTGTTCGGCATGTCGCTCAACTTCGCCAACATCATCGCGCTGCCGCTGATGCTCGGCGTCGGCGTCGCGTTCAAGGTGTATTTCGTGATGGCGTGGCGCGCCGGGCAGACTGGCCTGCTGCATTCGAGCCTCACGCATGCGGTGCTGTTCAGCGCCGCGACCACGGCCACCGCATTCGGCAGCCTGTGGCTGTCGCATCACCCCGGCACGTCCAGCATGGGCAAGCTGCTCGCGCTCGCGCTGACGTGCACGCTGATCGGCGCCGTGGTGTTCCAGCCGGTACTCATGGGCAAACCGCGCGTGAAGCGCGCGCAGAACCAATCGCAAGGAATCAATGAATAAAAGAACCATTGCGGCCACCGTCGCCGCTGGCGCGCTGCTGAGCGGCTGCGCGACCGGCCCCAACCGCAATCCGTCCGATCCGCTCGAGCCGATGAACCGCGCGGTGTACACGTTCAACGACACCGTCGACCGGAACATCGCGGTGCCGATCGCGAAGGGCTACCAGAAGGTCACGCCGACGCCGGTGCGCACGGCGATCAGCAACTTCTTCTCGAACCTCGGCGACCTCGGCAACCTCGCGAACAACCTGCTGCAGCTGCGGATCACCGATGCGACGCAGGACCTGATGCGCGTCGCGATGAACTCGCTGTTCGGCGTCGGCGGCCTGATCGACATCGCGACGCCCGCGGGGCTGCCGAAGCATCACCAGGATTTCGGCCTGACGCTCGCGCGCTGGGGCATGCCGTCCGGCCCGTATCTCGTGCTGCCGGTGTTCGGGCCGAGCACGTTCCGCGACGGCGTCGGCCGCGCGGTCGACGTGCGCTTCAACCTGCTCAACTACATCGAGCCGGCCGCGCGCAATCCGATGTACGTGATGCAGTTCGTGAGCGCGCGTTCGGACCTGCTCGGCGCGACCGACCTGCTGAAGCAGGCAGCGCTCGATCCGTATTCGTTCGTGCGCGACGCGTACCTGCAGCAGCGCAAGTCGCTGACCTACAAGGGCGAGTCCGCGCCGGGCGCGCTGCCGCAATACAACGAGCCGGATGAATCGGGTGGGGAAGCGACGCCGGGCGGCAAGCCCGCCGGCACGCCGGCGGCGCCCGGGCTGCCGAGCTACGAGGATCCGGGCGAATCGGGCGGGGCGCCGGCCAACGCGCCGGCCGCGCCTGGGCTGCCGCAATATGACGATCCGGGGGCGGGCGGTGCGATGCCGGCGAGTGCGCCGGCGGTGCCTGCGAGCGGTCCCGCGGCGCAGTAACGCCGCGACTGCCGGAAGACGATCAGGAGCGCTGCTCGATGCAGCGCTCTTTTTTTGTTTTGGTGAATTTGCAGCATGCTTGAGGTCGTTTGACGACCGTTGCCACAACTCGGTCCGCCATCATTTCTCGTCCCGCATCGACGGCGTAAAAGTGATTCCCACCAGCAATCCTTCCGGCCCGATGAAGCGGCTGACGGTCTGGCCCCACGGCTCGTTCCGATTCCTGACCAGCATTCGATACCCGCGTGATTCAAGTTCTGCCGTAGCGGCTTCGACGTTGTCGACATCAAACTCGATCCAGGCTTGTGGGACGGGTACGTCACGACGCCACGAATCCGTGCCGAAGCACGACTGAGCCGCCTGAGAAAGCGGCCACAACGCGAACGTGTTTGCGCCTTTCAGACTCTCCGTATGAAGGTAGCCGCCTTTCTCTTCCTTGAAGGGAATACCGAGGGCCTGACTGTAGAGGTCGCGGCTTGCCTGGGCTTCAATCGCAATCGGGCCAAAGCCTGCGATGAACAAGGCTGTGGATTTCAGGATCTTTTCCATGGCTTCTCCTTTGCCTTTGCCGCGAATGCGCGGCGCCATGACGAACGAACGTGTCCGCCCGCGCCCGTCGAACTGATGCGGCGGCCGGTATTCAGATACCGCGGGGGCATGGATGAGTGTAGGCCTGTTTCAGGTGGCCGGCAGGCATCTCGATCCGGCAGTGAACTGCGAAGCACACCGCCGTCGCGGCGGACGCCGTTCTTTCGAAGGAAAAGGGAGAGAGGAAGGTGGGAGGAAAAACGGAAGCGCCCGCTCACCCGATCCGCAGCGCCCCCGCGCGCCCGAACGCATGCCGCGCCTGGATCAGCGTCGTGCGCGCCGCGCGCGCATCGCCCGCGACCTGCAGCAGCGGGCCGAGCTGGGAAGGTTGCTTGATGAGCTCGCGCAGGATCGGCAGGATCGCGGTGCTGCCGTCGTCGCGCAGCCCGGCCGTCGCGGCGCTCGGCAACGTGCGCCATGCCGGATCGACGATCGCGCGGCACACCGCGAACGGCACGCCGCGCGCCGCCGCGAAGGCCGCGGCGATGTGCGATTCCATGTCGACGGCCAGCGCGCCTTTCGCGCGATACAGCGACGCCTTGTCTTCTTCGCTCACGACCGGCGCGCCGACGGCCGCCATCACGCCGCGCGTGACCCGCGGCCACACCGGCGTGTCATGCAGCGCGCCGACGAGCCGCGCGCTCCAGCCGACGTCCGTCTGCACGCGGCCGAACGGCCCGTCGATCGCGTCGGCGATCACGAGCGCGCCCGGCGCGAGGTCGGGCGCAAGCCCGCCCGCGGTGCCGAAGCTGACGATGCCCGCGCAGCCGCGCGCGGTCGCTTCGGTCAGCGCACGCTCGAGCCGGTCGGCGCGCGCGGCGAACACCGCCTCGACGCCGTCGCCGCCCGCGATGCGCGCCTCGAACGCCATCCCCGTCACCGCGATGACGGGCAGCGTGCCGTTGTGCTTCGCCGCCGTCACGCGTTACATCCCGACCGTCACGCGCGTCGCGTTGGCGCGCTTCAGGTTGCGGTAGCGCGCAAGCGCCCACAGCGGGAAGAACTTGCGATAGCCGTGGTAGCGCAGGTAGAACACGCGCGGGAAGCCGGTCGCCGTGAAGCGCGTCTCGTCCCACAGCCCGTGTTCCTTCTGTTCGGCGATCAGGTAGTCGATCCCGCGCGCGACCGCCGGGTGGTTCACCTCGCCGGCCGCCATCAGGCCGAGCAGCGCCCAGGCCGTCTGCGACGACGTGCTCGGCGCCTGCTCGTAGCCGCGATAGTCGAGCTTGTAGCTGTCGCCGTCCTCGCCCCAGCCGCCGTCCTTGTTCTGGACCGACAGCAGCCACTGCGCGCCGCGCTTCACGCGCGGATCGTCCGGGCCGAGGCCGGCCGCGTTCAGCGAGCACAGCGCGGTCCACGTGCCGTACACGTAGTTCATCCCCCAGCGGCCGTACCAGCTGCCGTCCGGCTCCTGCTCCTTCAGCATGTAGTCGAGCGAGCGGCGCGCCGCTTCGCTGTTCGCGGCCGTCTCGCCGAGCTGCGACAGCATCGACAGGCAGCGGCCCGACACGTCCGCGGTCGGCGGATCGAGCAGCGCGCCGTGATCGGAGAACGGGATGTTGTTCAGGTAGTACTGCGTGTTTTCCGGCTCGAACGCGCCCCAGCCGCCGTCGCTGCTCTGCATGCCGACGACCCACTCGCGCGCGCGCGCGCGATCGCCTCGCGATACGCGTCCGAATGCCGGAGCTTCTCGACGCGGTCCATCGCCATCACGACGACCGCCGTATCGTCGACGTCCGGGTAATGCGGGTTCGCGTACTGGAACGCCCAGCCGCCGGGCCGCACGTTCGGGCGGCGCGAGATCCAGTCGCCGCGCACGTCGAGGATCTGCAGCGGACGCAGCCATTCGAGGCCGCGCACCACGGCGTCTTCCGCGCGCGGGTCGCCCGTCTCGAGCAGCGCGTGCGCCGCGAGCGACGTATCCCACACCGGCGACAGGCACGGCTGGCAATACGCCTCGTCGTCGTGCACGACGAGCAGCTTCTCGACCGACCGGCGTGCGATCGCGCGGTTCGGATGGTCTTCCGGATAGCCGAGCGCGTCGTACATCATCACCGCGTTGGCCATCGCCGGATAAATCGCGCCGAGTCCGTCCTCGCCGTTCAGGCGCTCGTCGACGAATGCAACCGCCTGCCGGATCGCGCGTTCGCGCGTGTAGCTCGGGAACAGGCCGTCGACCGCGCGCAGCGCGTGATCGACGACGCGGAAGAACGCGAACCAGCCGGCGCTCTGGTGGCCTTGGCGCGGCAGCAGCCCCGCATTGACGGGCGGATCGACGAACAGCTCGTCGATGCGCACGCCGCGCGGGTTCTTCGCGATCGGCCGCTTCGCGTTCAGCACGAGCAGCGGCACGATCACCGTGCGCGCCCAGTACGACACCTTCGACAGGTGGAACGGGAACCACTGCGGCAGCAGCATGATCTCGACCGGCATCATCGGCACCGCGCGCCACGGAATCGCACCATACAGCGCGAGCTGGATGCGCGTGAACACGTTCGACATCTCCGCGCCGCCCATCGCGTGGATCGCCTTGCGCGCACGCTGCATGTGCTCGGCGTTCTCGTCGTCGCCGATCACCTTCAGCGCGAAGTACGCCTTCACGCTCGCGCTGATGTTCGGCGCGCCGTCGGTGAACAGCGGCCAGCCGCCGTCCGGCTGCTGGATGCGGCGCAGATAGCGGCCGATCTTCCGTTCGAGCTCGAGGTTCGGCGTTTCGCCGAGATAGTGGACGAGCAGGATGTACTCGGCCGGAATCGTCGAATCCGCTTCGAGTTCGTAGACCCAGTGCCCGTCGGCTTGCTGGGCGGCCAGCAGCGCGTCGGTCGCGCGTGCGACGGCGGCGTCGAGGTCGGCTGCCGCGGAGTCGGCGGCCAGGGTTGGCATATCGGTGAGATCGTTCATCGGTCCCTCTCTTATTGTTGCTGGAGCACGTCCGCGGCCTTCTGGCCGGAGCGGATCGCGCCCTCGATCGTGGCGGGCAGGCCGGTGGCAATCCAGTCGCCCGCCAGCGCGAGATTGGTCCAGCGCGTACGCGCAGCCGGACGTTTCATTTCCTGCGACGGCACCGCCGCAAACCCCGCGCGCGGCTCGATGACGAGCTGCCACGCGGGCATGGCATCCACGGACGCGCCCGTCACGCGCGCGACGTCCTGCCAGATGGCCCGCGCGAGCGTGTCGCGCGGCGTGTCGAGCCAGCGGCCCGCGTCGCGGATCGTCGCCGCGAGCTGGCCTTCGGCGGCCCGCACCGCATCGACTGCGACGCCGTTGACGACGGTCGTGTACACCGCGCAGCCCGGCGGCGGCTCGGCCGCGAAGTACGCGGTGACGACCGCGCTATACGTATCCGGCGCGGTCAGGTCGGGCACGAGCGGCTGCGCGACGTCGGGCGGCACCGCCAGCACGACCGCGTCGCCCGGTGCGAGATCGACCCGGGCGCCGTCGATCATCAGCGCGTCGACCGCATGGCCGTTCGCGCCGAATTCGAGCGCGTCGAGCCGCGAGCGCAGCCGGATCGACGCGCCGCCATGCTGCAGCATCCGCAGCGCGGGATCGACGAACGCGCTGCCGAGCCCGTGGCGCGCGACGAGCGGGCGGCACGCCGGCCCGCCGGCCGCGAGCGTGCCGAGCACGACCGCCCGCGCGAGCTCCGCCGTCGCATGGCGCGGCTCGACGTTCAGCGCGCCGAGGAAATACGGCCGCAGCCAGCGATCCCACAGCACGCCGTCGCAACGCATCGTTTGCGCGAGCGAGCGGCCCGTGCGCGCGAACGCGAGCGGCACGAGCGACAGGTAATCCAGCGGCGTCGTGCCCGGCGCCCGCGACGCGGCGTCGAACAGCCACGACGGCCAGCGCCGGCTGCCGAAGCGCAGCGTCCAGCGCTGCTGTGCACCGACGTCAACGACCGGGAATTCCGGCAGCGCCGGCCCGTCCAGCTGATCGGCCGCGCCGATCGTGCGCAGGTAGCGTTGCGTCGCGGGCTGTCCCGCGAACACCAGATGCAGTCCGGTGTCGAGTGTCGCGTTCAGCGTGGCGTCGAACCACGAACGGCAACGCCCGCCCGCCTGCGCGTGCGCATCGTGCAGCACGATGCGGCGCCCACGACGTTGCAGCTCGACGGCGGCCGACAGCCCCGCGAGTCCTGCCCCGATCACGTGGACGGTTCTGGGCATCGCCTCAGAACAGCGCGTAGCGCGCGGCGATCATCAGCATGCGCGCCTTCGGCTTGCGGATCGGCAGCCGAGGGGCATCGAAGCCGCGCGCGACCGCCGCATCGAGGATGCAGCGGTATGCGCCCGACATGATGCGCGGCGCCTTCACTTGCGCCCGCGCACACTTGTCCATCACCGCGTCCGCCTGCCGGAAATGCTCGATCGCGCGCTCGACGAGCGTCGCGCAGACGCGCGGCAAGGCCGGCGCGCGCGCGATCGTCGCCGGATCGGTGATCGCGATCCCTTCGCGCGCGAGCAGCTCGCGCGGCAGGTAGCAGCGGTTGATCGCCGCGTCGTCGTCGATGTCGCGCAGGATGTTGGTCAGCTGCAGCGCGCGGCCGAGATGGTGCGACAGCGCGATGCCTTCCGCTTCGGGCATCCCGAATATCCTCACCGACAGGCGGCCGGCCGCGCTCGCGACGCGATCGCAATACAGGTCGAGCGTCGGCTCGTCGGGCGCGCAGATGTCTTCGGCGGCGTCCATCGCCATGCCGTCGATCATTGCGTGGAAATCGTCGCGCTGCAGGTTGAACGCGTGGATCTCGCGCGTGAGCGCCGCGAGATGGCGCGGCGGCCGGCCGGCGAAGCATGCGTCGATGTCCGCGCGCCAGCGTTCGAGGCCGGCGGCGCGCTCGGCGCGCGGCAGGTCGCTGTCGGCGATGTCGTCGACCGCGCGGCAGAACGCATACACCTGGAACATCGCATCGCGCTGCGTCGCCGGCAGGATGCGCATCGCAAGATAAAAAGAACTGCCCGATGTGACGGCAGCGGCGTCGATTTCTTGTTCGTCCACGACGAGATTGGAAGCGGCCAAGACGAGCTCCACGGAGACGCCCACGCGGGGCGATTGAAGAAGCCATGCCCGGCTGGGATGGTAAGGGCGTCAAATGCGTGCGAGATGTGCGAACGATCGACGCAGACAAGCATGAATTGCCGGCCGGAAGCCGGAATTGGGCGAAAGTATAGCAATCTTTGAACATCGATGGCGGTGCGGCCGGCGTGCGGCGCGACGGCGCCCGCACGCGCGGCGCCGGGCTGCGCGGCCCGCCGGGCGCGGCTGGCCGCCCTCGGCCGGACGGCCCCTGCGGGCCGGGGACGCCTGGTCGAGGGCCTCTACAGGCGCTTCACACCTAGCCGTAGACGATGTCGCGCTGCAGATCGAGCGCGATGAGCCCCATTTCGCGCGTCAGTTGAAGCATCGCGCGCCGTTCGAGCCGTGAGCCCATGAAGCTCGTCACGCGGCCGTCCGGATCGGCGGTGAACTGGAACACCGGGCCGCCCGTGCCGAACCACGCGCCCGGCACGTCGGCCGATTCGCGCCAGTCGATCTGCTCGAAGACGCGCGCGATGCCCGCGCGCACCGCGTCGCTCGGGCCGATCGGCGGCGCGACGTCGCCCAGGTCGTCGAGGGAATAGGGGCCGGGCTTGTCCGGCTTCCGGTAAAAGAGATAGTCGACGTTCATGGGGCGCGATCGGGGCAAAGCATCAAATTAGCGCGATCTGCCGCGAATTTAAATCAGATATGAACGAAATGTCGTCTCCGCGACACATTCGGGGACACATGGCCGGCGGCCGATCCGGTGCAACCGGCCGCCGCCGCTTGGGCTCGCGTCGGTTCGTCTAAGATGACGCTTTATCCGGACAACGCATTCCGAACTCATGGAGACGAACGTGACAGCCGTGCCACCCGCAGCCCCGCAGTCCGCCCACCCGGTTTTCGTGTTCGTGCACGGCGCATGGCACGGCGCGTGGTGCTTCGCGCACGTGATGGCCGCGCTGGCCGCACGCGGCCATCTGTCGATCGCGCGCGACCTGCCCGCGCACGGGATCAACGCCCGCTTTCCCGCATCGTACTTCCAGCGGCCGCTCGATCGCGAAGCGTTCGGCGCCGAGCCGTCGCCGGTCGCGAACACGACGCTCGACGACTACGCGTCGCAGGTGATGCAGGCGGTCGACGACGCGTATGCGCTCGGCCACGGCAAGGTCGTCCTGGTCGGGCACAGCATGGGCGGCATCGCGATCACGGCGGCTGCCGAACGGATGCCCGAGAAGATCGCGAAGATCGTCTACCTCGCGGCGTTCATGCCCGCGTCGGGCGTGCCCGGCCTCGACTACGTGCGCGCGCCGGAGAACCAGGGCGAGTTGCTCGGCCAGCTGATGCTCGCGAGCCCGCGCGCGACCGGCGCGCTGCGCATCGATCCGCGCAGCGACGACGCCGCTTATCGCGCGACGGCCAGGCGCGCGCTGTGCGACGACGTCCCGCAGGCCGAATACGAGGCGGTCGCGAACCTGATGAGCTGCGACGTGCCGGCCGCGCCGTTCGCGACGGCGATCCCGACGACCGCCGCGCGCTGGGGCGCGCTCGACCGCCACTACATCAAGTGCCTGCAGGACCACGTGATCCTGCCCGCGCTGCAGCAGCGCTTCATCGACGAAGCCGATGCGTTCACGCCGGACAACCCGACGCACGTGCATCAGCTCGACAGCAGCCATTCGCCGTTCGTGTCGCAGCCGGCGGTGCTGGCCGGCGTGCTGGCGGACATCGCGAAGAGCTGAACGGGAACGTCGCCTACGCGTAGGCGACGGAACGGTCGCGGCCGAGCCGCTTCGCGCGATACAGCGCGGCGTCGGCCTCGTTGACGAGCACGTCGCAGGTCTGCGCGCCCGCATGCGCGCTCGCGCCGCCGACGCTCGCCGTCACCGGCACGCGCACGCCCTCGGCATCGACCGGCGTGGCGCCGATCGCGCATCGCACCTTCTCCGCCACCAGCATCGCTTCGGCGAGATCGGTGCACGGCAGCAGCAGCGCGAATTCCTCGCCGCCGAAGCGGCAGAAGGTATCCTGCGCGCGCACGATCCCGGCGACGCGCAGCGCCATCTCGCGCAGCACGGCGTCGCCGACCGCATGGCCGAACCGGTCGTTGATCGTCTTGAAGTGATCGAGATCGAACAGCAGCACCGACAGGTTGCCGCCATAGCGCTGCCAGCGCGCGAACTCGTCGCGCAGCCGCTCCTCGAAGAAGCGCCGGTTCGCGATGCCGGTCAGCCCGTCGCAGTTCGCGTGCTCGCGCAGCTTCGCCACCGCTTCCTCGCGTTCGCGCTGCATCACGCTCACGTGCGTGACGTCCGATATCGTCACGCACACGGCCTCGACTTCGCGCCCGCGCGTGAGCGGCATGAACGTGCAGTCCTGCTGCATGAAGTCGACGCCGCCCGTGATCGGCCGGTCATGCTCGAAGCGGAACAGGTACGGCCGCTGCTCCCACGAGCTGAACGCGAAGCTGCCGAGCTGGAACACGCTCTCGAGCTTGCGCGCGAGCCACGCGCGCGGCAGGTCCGGAAAGCAGTCGAACAGGTTGCGGCCGATCACGTCGTCGGCGGGCACGCCGCTATGGTCCTGCATGAAGCGGTTCCACATCAGCACGTTCATCGCGCGGTCGAGCACGAACAGGCCGAAGCCGACCCGTTCGATTACCAGGTCGCTCAGCGAAGCGGTCGGGGCGGTGGGGGCGGTCATAGCGCGGAAAGCAACGCGTCGAGCGCGTCGCCCATCAGGCGGATCGAATCTTCGGCCATCAGCATCACGAAATGGGCGCGGAAGGCGTCGTCCTCGAGGCCGAGGTTCACTTCGAGCAGCAGCGCGACGCTCCAGGCGAGCACGGTGGGCTGGAACACGTCGTCGAACGACACGTTCGCGCCCAGCAGCCCGGGCGGGAAGAACACCGGCGTGCGGCCGAGCTCGTCGAGGATCGACGACACGCACGCGCCCATCAGCACGTTCGCGACGTCGAACACGAGTTCGTCCTGGGATGACGTCTCGCCGCGCGCGGCAGTCTCGTCGCCGGCTTCGTCGACTTCGTCATCATCGTCGCGCGTGCACTCGCCCGCCGCGGCGTCGCCGAACGAATGGTCGACGAGCGCCGCGAGCCGGTTGACGTTCGCGGTGCGGCACAGCACGAGCGCCTCGCCCTTGATGTCGGAGCGGAACCCCTGGCGCACGGCGGTCACGTTGTCGTGAATGCCCGTCATCTCGCGCAGCGCCTTGCCCGCATCGGACGCCTGCACGACGCGCACGCGCGGCACCGACAGCTCGATGAACCGGCCGAGCAGCGACGCGAGCCGTGCGGCAGCGCGGCCCATCGCAAGATTGGCGATTTCCTGCAACGCGTCGCGTTGCTCCGCCGTGAACACCGAGTCAGGCATACAACCCATACTCCCTGAGAATGGGCAGCAACGCCTCCGACGTCACGGGCTTCGCGACGAACGCGATCGCACCCAGCTCGCGCACGCGCTCGCGCGCCTGCGGCTGGATGTCGGCCGATACCACGATCACGAACGTATTCAGATCTTCGTGACGCAGTGTTTCGAGGACCTGATAGCCGTTCATGTCCGGCATCGTCAGGTCGAGAAACATCACGGAAGCTTTGCCGTCACGATAGAGCGCAAGTGCCTCTCGGCCGTTCGCCGCATACGCGATGTCCACGTCCCAGTCCCCCGGCAGCGCCTTTGTCAGCAGCTTGCGAGCGAGTAGTGAATCGTCGGCAATCACAATCGGCAAAGACATGGCGGGCGGAGCGAATTACGGAATGGTCTCTCTCGCGTTAACGACCGCGCGCCGCGTTTCTTTAGGCGCCGTGTAAGCGAACGCGTGCAGCCGCCGGGCACCCCTGCGCCGGACGCCGCGGCAACTTTCTGCCCGCGGCGGGCTGCGCGCTGGCATCAGCAGGCGCGTATCTATCTGTCATGGAAAGCAAGGCGCGATTCTCTGGGTAAAACCGGGGCGGTGCAACTCGCCATTTTTGCTGATTCAGACAGAATCGATCCGATCGCGCCGCATTCCGAAAACAGCTACGACCATTTTTACGCCAAGGACGCAAAATTTTTCTTTGTGTACGTTTGCGCTTCCGGATTCGTCGCGTTTTCAATCTGACGGAATCCCCCTGTCGGAAACGTCAGGACGGCGCGCGCCGCGTGGCGCGAGCTCCGGGCGCAACTCGTTTATGATGGCAGGCACCTCCGCCTGAGCTTCACCCGTTCCCATCCATGACGTCCGACCGGCCCGCCGATTCCCGCCACCACGCTTCCGCCGACGACTGGCAGGACGACGGGGCCTATCCGTCCGGCGCGCCCGAACACGATTTCGCGGTCCGCCGCGTGACGCTGATCGTGCTGCTGATCGCCGCGATCGTGCTGCCGTGCATCTACGTCGCGGTGATGGCGTACAACGACCTGAAGTCGCGCGAAGCCGCCGCGAGCGACGTGACGATGCGCACCGTGCGCGTGGCCGAGGAGCACGCGCTCAAGGTGTTCGACCTGAGCGAGACGCTCGACGCGCGCATCGCCGATCTCGTGCAGGACATGGACGACGCGGCGGTGCGCAAGGACGAGTCCGACATCCACGACGCGCTCAACGAGATCGGCGGCGGCTACCCGCAGGTCGCGGCGGTGTCGATCTTCGGCGCGAGCGGCAAGCTGCTCGCGAACAGCCTCTACTATCCGGCGCCGCACACGTCGATCGCGAATCGCGACGACTTCCTCGGCATCCGCGACGGCAAGGTCATCGAGCACATCTCGCGCGTGATGCAGGGGCCGAGGCGGCTCGCGGACACGCCCGTGTTCAACACCGGCGTCGCGCGGCGGCACAGCGACGGCTCGTTCGCCGGGATGGTGTCGATCGCGCTGAAGTCGTCGTATTTCAATGCGTTCTACCGCGAGCTGATCGGCGGCGCGAAGACGCCGATGACGATGGCGCTCGCGCGCGCCGACGGCGCGGTGCTCGCGTCGTATCCGCCGCCGCCCGCCGCGGCCGAAGCCTATCGCGCGCTGTCGTTCGGCGACGAGCACAGCGACCCGCGCGGCGGCGTCGTGCGCGTGCGCCACGATGCCGGCAGCGAGATCGTCGCGTACCGGCAGGTCGGCAGCTATCCGGTATACGTGTCGTGCGCGTATCGCACGTCGGCGATCTGGCGCGAGTGGTACGAGCATCTCACCGTGCTGTTCGTGTCGATGTTCGCGCCGTCGTTCGCGCTGTGGTGCGTGATCTGGCTGTCGCTCAAGCGGCTCAAGGCCGAAGAGGCCGCGTGGGACCGCTGGCAGGCGGAAGCGTCGATGCGGCGGTCGATCGAATCCGCGTACCGGCAGTCGCGCAAGATGCAGGCGCTCGGCAACCTCGTCGGCAGCGTCGCGCACGACTTCAACAACCTGCTGATGATCATCTCGACCAACGTGCAGATCGCGCGGCACCGCGGCGTCCAGCAGCTCGACACGGAACTCGGCGCGATCGAGCGGGCGCTGAAGAACGGGCAGTCGTTGACGCGCCAGCTGCTCGGCGTCGCGCGCAAGCAGCCGCTGCACAACGAGACGATCGACGTGGGGCAGTGGGTCGGCACCTGCCGCGAACTGCTGAAGACGTCGCTCGGCTCGAAGTCGTCGCTGACCGTCGCGATCGAGCCCGGCGTATGGCCGATCCGCGTGGACGTGGCGGAGCTCGAGCTCGCGGTCATCAACCTCGCCGTCAACGCGCGCGACGCGATGCCGATCGGCGGCCGCTTCACCGTCGGCGCGCGCAACGTGACGCTGCGCCGTGAGGACGGCTTTCCGCTGACCGGCGATTTCGTGCAGATCTCGCTCGACGATACGGGCTCGGGCATGGCGCCCGACGTGCTCGCGCGCGCGTTCGAGCCGCTGTTCACGACGAAGCCGCACGGGATGGGCACGGGGCTCGGGCTGCCGCAGGTGTTCGCGTTCTGCGAGCGTTCGGGCGGACTCGCGACGATCGACAGCGCGGTGGGCGCGGGCACCTCGGTGCGGCTCTATCTGCCGCGCGCGAACCCGCTGGAAGTGACCGCCACCCGGCCGCCGGCCCCCGTCGTGGCGCCGGTGCAGGACGCGAGCCCGCCGGCGGGCCTGCACGTGCTGCTCGTCGAGGACAACAGCGAAGTCGCCGCCGGAACGGAGGCGCTGCTCACGCTGCTGGGTCACCGCGTGACCTACGCGGCGACCGCCGACGACGCGCTGAGTCTCGTCGAAGCGGCGCCGGCGAACGACGGCTTCGATCTCGTGATTTCGGACATTCACATGCCCGGCCGCCTGAATGGCATCGACCTCGCCGAAGCGATCGGGCGGCGGCCGGAGAAGCTGGCCGTGATCCTCGTGACGGGGTATGCGGAGGAGCTCGACCGCACGCGCGGCGTGAACGTGCGCGTGCTGTCGAAGCCGTTCGACATCGCGCTGCTCGACGAGATCCTGCACGGCATCCGCGACACGCGCGATGCACGCGATGCGCGGCACGCGGCCGGTGCCTGACGGAGCGCGCCGGCCCGCGGCCGGCGCTTCGCTGGCCTCAGGCCCCCTTATTCAGCCGCACCCACGCGGCGTAGCGATCGACGAAGCCCTGCAGGAACTTGCGTGTATCGTCGCTGACGATCCTGCCCTCGTCGTCGATGCGCGTCGGGTCGTGCTTGATGAACATCTCCGGCTGCCCGAGCGTCGCGACGTCGAGATACGCGAGCACGTTGCGCAGATGCTGCTGCGACAGGGCCGTGCCGGTCGCGCCCGGCGACGTGCCGAGCACCGCGCCCGGCTTGCCGGCCCACGAGTTCGCGCCCCACGGGCGCGAGCCCCAGTCGATCGCGTTCTTCAGCACGCCGGGAATCGACCGGTTGTATTCCGGCGTGACGAACAGCAGGCCGTCGGCCGCTTCGATCGCCTGCTTGAAACGCTTGGCGACTTCCGGGAAGTCCGCGTCGTAGTCCTGGCTGTACAGCGGCAACTCGCCGATCTCGACGAATTCGAACGCAAGATCGGCCGGCGCGAGCGAGACCACTGCGCGTGCGAGCGCTCGGTTCCAGGAACCGCGTCGCAGGCTGCCGACGATGACCGCAATGCGATGTGCCATGACTGTCTCCTTCCGGTGGGTGTGGAATAGAATCGATTGCTTCAGGATAGGCGGCAAAGGTCTGTTTATAGGCAGGCCAGCCCGCGAGCCGCCCCACGGGGCCATCCGGCCGACTTTCCACAAGGTTTTCCACAGAAACTGTGGATAACTTTGTCGACATGCCCGGCTGTTACACATGACCGGTCGCGCACCAACGTTTGCGCGAAGCCAACCTGTCGGCAAGCATAGCGCAGCCCGCCAGCCAAATTCATGAACAATGTTGCGCATTGCGGGCAGGCGCGACGCCCAGTAAGCTGCTCGCACCGCGCGGCGCGGCGACCTGTGGCGCGCGCGGCTTCCTCCCGAGAGATTCCCGACGATGCCGTCCGCGTACGACGACCCCGCCTATCTTGCACAACTGCGGCACGACCTGCTGCGTTTCGCGCGCCTGCAGCTACGCGACGCCGATGCGGCGGAGGACGCGGTGCAGGAAGCGCTGACCGCCGCGTGGACGCACGCGGGGGATTTCGCCGGCCTGTCCGCGCACAAGACCTGGGTGTTCGGCATCCTGCGCAACAAGCTGATCGACGTGCTGCGCGCGCGGCAGCGGACAGTGAACCTGTCCGCGCTCGACGCCGAACTCGACGGCGAATCCGTGCTCGAGCGCGAACTCTTCAAGGACAACGGACACTGGGCCCCGCATGCGAGACCGCGGCCGTGGCCTCGACCGGAGACACTGCTGCAGCAACAGCAGTTCTGGATGCTGTTCGAGATCTGCCTGAACCATCTTCCGGAGCAGATCGGACGCGTGTTCATGATGCGCGAGTTTCTCGATGTCGAGATCGACGACATCTGCACCGAGTTGACGTTGACGACCAATCATTGCAGCGTGCTGCTGTACCGTGCGCGCACGCGCTTGCGCACCTGCCTGAGCGAAAAGGGACTGACGACCGAAGATGCTACCGGGGAAATGTAAGGATGTGACGCGCCTGTTATCGGATGCGCTCGACCGGCGCCTGACGGTCCACGAGCGCGTGCAGGTGCGCGTGCATTTGCCGACCTGCAGCGGCTGCCGGCAATACCGCGAGCAGATCGCGCTGCTGCGCGCGGCGGCGAAGGCCGCGGCGGGGCAGGGGGACGAGGAGGCGTGACGGCTTCGCCGGCTTTGGGCCGACGCTGGCGGTCGAGAAACGCGACGTGCGCATCGGCGTTGGTCGTCGAGCGACGCTGCCGGTGATTCCTGCCGGTGACGCGTGTCGGCGTGATACCTGCCGCGGGACGCGCCGATAGATCGCGGTGCCGACGCGGCCGATCCGGCCGCACGTCGAGCACGCATCGATCAATCCGGAGCATTCGCGCCGGATCGGCACAATAAGAAAAATACGTGAAATTAGAATTATTCGAACAATTCGCGCACCGATTCAGGCGGGCGCCCGATGGCGGCCTTGCCCTTGTACACGACGATTGGACGCTGAAGCAGGATCGGATGGGCGGCGATCGCATCGTAGGCTTGCGCATCAGTCAAATCCGCGCGACCGAGATCGAGCGCCTTGTACGGCTCCTCGTTGTCGCGCAGCATGTCGCGAACCGGACGCGCGAGCTGACGATGCAGCGTTTCCAACGCCTCGACCGTCGGAGGCGTCTTCAGATACTCGATGACATTCACGGGCGTGCCGCTCGGATTCAGCGCCTCGACAAGCGCCAGCGTCTCGCGCGATTTCGAGCATCGGGGGTTGTGGTAGATCGTGATCATCATTCGGACCTGGGTGATAGGGTCTCGCATTGTAGCCAGTCCTCACGGCGTGCTCGAAGCGGGGAGTAGGGTTGTCGCACTGCGCATCGACGTCTCGGACGCTTGCTGGTCGCTTGATCTCGAGGGCGGCGGAATGTCGGGACGTTCAATAGTGTCCCGCCTCTTTATGCGCATAAACCCGACGATGCGTGATGCCCTCTATCGCCGTGGAAGAATTGCGTGGCGCGCGGCCGTGTCTGGCAGGGGAGTGTGCGTCTGACACCGTCCGATCATCGTGAGTCGCAGCACCGTGGCTCAACCGCCTGTCATGCCGCGAGCAAGCGGACGCTGATCAGTGGTCGGTTTATGCGCATAAACGACACAAGGCCTGACGCACGCCGACCATGCGATGCGTGAGAGCCGCTCACCAGTCTGAGATTCACTCGCGGGGCCGCGCCACCGGCGATCGTCACGAATCCCCCATGCATGAGCGGAAGGGCGCCTTCGATTGATGCGCATAAACTCCGCAGGCTGTTGCCACACGGTGATTCCGTTATACGTCGACGCGTGGCACGCATCGACCGATTGGCCTGGCAATGACCTGACCACCGTTCGCCCCGCCATTCGCATACCGTGGAGCGACAAAACCATGCGGACATCTTCATGCGCCAGCCCGGCACGCGCGCCGGCTCCGGCCGCCATGCGGTCATCGGTTTATGCGCATAAATCGCTCGTCCGAACGGCCAACGCGTAGTTGACGAACAACAATTTCATTGAAATATAAATATCGTCCTGTAGAATTCCAACGACCAAAAACAGGAGTGAAAATTGGCCGCGGAAATCATTGCAGTCACTCAACAAAAAGGCGGGGTCGGCAAAAGCACGATCGCCATGCACCTCGGCGCCGCATTTCACGAAAAAGGGAAGCGCGTCCTCGTCGTCGACGCCGATGGTCAAAACACCCTGGTCCACTGGTCCAGCGCATCGGGCGACAGTGAAACCGGCATCCCTTTCCCTGTCGTGAATCTTGCCGAAGCAGGCGGCCAGATCCACCGCGAGATCAAGAAGTTCATTAACGACTACGACGTCATCGTCGTGGATTGCCCGCCGTCGATCACCGAGAAGGTCTCCGGCGTCGTCCTGCTCGCAGCGTCGATCGCCGTCATCCCGACTTCGTCGTCGCCGGCCGATTACTGGTCGAGTGTCGGCCTGGTCAAGCTGATCCAGCAAGCGCAGGTCATGAACGAAGATCTGCGCGCCGTATTCCTGCTGAACAAGACCGAAGAGAAGCGCATGCTGACCCGCGAACTCAAGCGGGCGCTCGAGGAGCTCGGCTTCCCGTTGCTCAAGACGCAAATCCCGACGCGGGAAGCGTACAAGCAGGCGATGGCGCTCGGCCAGACCGTCCTGCAGATGAACGATCGTGGCGCGAAGCTCGCCGCGGCGGAAATTCGCGCATGCGCCGACGAGATCGTCGCGATGCTGCCCTGACTTTATGCGCATAAAGGACTCGCATGAAACCTTCCCAATTCGCCAAAGGATTCCAGGCGCGACCGGATATGACGACGAGTGAAAAGCGCACGGCCCTCGATCGGCTGAATGCGATCGACGGTCTCGTCAAATCGGAAACGCCCGCACCTGCAGCACCGAAATCAGCCAAGAAAGACAGCGTCACGCCGTCGGCGCCGGACATCACCCTCGATGCGCCGACGGACGAATCGTCCCAATACCGCGCGTGGCGTCTCGAGAACCGCTATGCGCCCGGACAGGTGATCGAACTCTCGCTGAAGGCGATCAAGCACAGCCCGTTCAACCCGCGGCACTTCTATCTGAAATCGTCGATTGCCGAGCTCGCGGTCAACCTCGCGAAGCAGGGGCAGCAGCAGGCGATTCACGTGATTCCCGACTACGACAATCCGGGCATGTATTTCGTCAGCGACGGCGGCCGTCGCGTGCGTGCGCTGAAGGAAGCGAACAAGGAATCGGTCAAGGCGATCGTGATTGATCTGCCGATCGGCATCCAGAGCTACAAGCTCGGCTACGACCTGAACGTCCAGCGCGATTCGCAAACCGTGTTCGACAACGCGGTCGTGTGGCGCCGATTCCTCGACGACAAGCACTTCCAGAGCCAAAAGGAACTGGCCGAACACCTCGGGCTCGACGAGTCGACGGTCGCCGTCGCGCTGTCGATCGGCAAGCTGCCGGAAGCGATCATGCAGGAAATGGTCGCACGCCCCGATCGCTTCGGTTCGAACATGGCGTATCAGGTCGGGCGCTATCACAACGCGCGCGGCACGGATGCGACGCTGCGGCTGATCAACAAGATCGTGTCGGACGACCTGAGCACGCGCCAGGTGTCCGATATCGTGAAAGGCCGAGCGGCCGCCCAGGAGACGCCGAAACCCGCCAGCCGTCAGCGATATGCGCAACGGCTCGAGATCAAGCTCGGCGGCAAGTCGGTCGGCGATCTGAAGTCGTATGGGGAAGACCGCATCGAATTGCGGCTGCGCGGGCTGCCGAAGGAAAAGCGTGACGCGATTCTCGAGCAGCTTGAGCGGATGCTGTTGTCGGACTGATCAGACGCGGCGGGCGCCCGGCGATGCCGGCGCCGCCGCAGGCAGGACAGGCGGCTCAGGCCGCCCGGGATTGATTCAGCGTAAAGGAAAGCAGGTCGCCGTCGGTCGGCTCGCCCCAGGTCTTCCGGGCCAGCCAATCGAAGAAAGCCGTCTCGGTCAGCTTGGAGTCGAGGCCGCGCTTGCGCCAATCGTCGCGCAGATGCGAGCCCATCGTCGGCAGTGCTTCCGATTCGAACGACTCGCGCGCCACCTCGCGCTCCGCTTCACCCTGCTCGTCGTACAGCGCCTTTGCTTCCTTGCGCCGATACGCGGCATATTCGCTCAGCAGCCGCGCCTTCAGATCGTCCGGCTGCGCCGCGGCAGCCTTGCCCGGCGTCGCGCCGGCCGGCAACGCGTCGACGGCCTCTACCGGCGGCGCATAGCCCTTCTTCAGTGCATCCTTGAACAGCGCAGCCGCGCTGCGCACCGGCGGCAGCGACGTGCTGCGCATCCGCTGCTCCGTCATCTGCAGCGCCGCACGGATGCGGTTTTCTTCGCTATCCGCGTACAGCGTCTGTGCTTCCTTCAACGGAATGCCGAGCTTCACCATCCGGTCGACCAGCGTGCTGTCGAACACGTTCGGATGCTCGTCGAGCGCCAGCATGGGTTGCTTGCGTTCGGTGACGCGGAACTGGATCTCCGCGACCCGCCGCCCTTCACGATGCTCGATCAGCTCGACGAAAATGTTCGTGACCGCGTTGACCTCCGCGATCGCGGGGCGCAGATAGTCGCGCTTGAAGTACTTGTATTCGCGCTTCGCTTCGTCGCCGGCTTCGGTGTCGGGCGTGCCCGACAGGATCGGTCGCCACCATTCCCACGGCTCGCGCATCGTCAGGTGGCTCGGGTTCGTCAGGTAGCGCACGCAGATCTCGTATAGCGCGAGGCCTGCGCTGCTGCGCAGCTGGCTCTGGAACTGGAGGCTCAGGCGCGCGTACTGGACCGGGTCGAGCAGCTTCTTCTTGATCTTCGGTGCGAACGAGAATTCGACCCACACGCGGCGCGTGGCCGGGTCTTCGAGAATTTCCGCATCCGCGATCAGCGTCGAGATCCCCCACTTGCGGCCAGGCTTCTGACTCGACGTGCCGGTGCTCCATTCGACCTGCACCGACACCATGCGGCGCAGGTGTTCCTTCACGAGCGCGGTATCGTTCGAATCGAAGGCGGAGTTGGCAACGATATCCGACAGCAGCGCGCGATAAGTATCGCCCGAGTCGTCGGCCTGCTGGGCCACGGCCAGCAGGACATTGAACAGCTTGCGAGTCAGGAGGGTGATCTTGCCGCTTTTCGGCTGAATGGCGATCGCCTCGACGGCCTTTCGCAATTCGGCTGAACTGGCACTCACCACATCCACATCGGTTTTCTTGGCGCGCTTCGTGGCCATGCGTCTGGTCGGAGGAGAAGTTTCCCGGAAGGATAGCGCCTGTGGTGATGCGCGTCCAGAACGGCATGCTCACCATAGCCGGTGATGCGCGCCGGCGAAACGGCACTCACCCCAATCGGCTCCCGTAAAGGCTCACCGGTCCAGAATCGGCCTGTGCGGGACTCACCTTTACGCGTCGCGGGAGACGCGGAATCACAGTTTTTCGCCTGTGCACGATACGCGCGCCGTACCTTCCCGTATCGGCTCACCTGTGACCTTGTCGCAAATTTGCGACTGCTTTTCGTGAGCGCCGCGCCGCACAGCGTTTTCACTGCGCCTGACCGATCGCAGCAAACCTGTGCGCAGCCGCCTGTATGCATGTACAGGCAAAGCCGGTCGGGCGATCGGCACAGCGTCAGAAGTCCGGACAGACGCACGCATTCGGCGTATGAGCGACCAGATCCGGCATGGCCTGTGCGTGTTTCGATGCCCATCGCCACCCGGCTTCGACAGCCCGGGCGCGCATTGTACAGTGCACCATCATCACGGACTCCCGAAAATTCTCACCCTCTGTCCGCACAGCCCTGGTGGCCGATCTGTGGCGAACGCCCGTCGCGCGCGGGATCGACCGTTTGCACCTCCTGTAAACCCTCACCTTACCGACAAAAGCGGCGCGAAAGCAGACATTCGGACGACTCCCGAAAAACCTCACCGTAACCTCCGCGGTTTCAAAAAACCCAATGCCCTCCGATACTTAGCGCGATTCCCGGCTGGCCGGCCCAATGCCGCCAGCCCCCGAAAAGCCTCACCTATCCA
The DNA here is from genome assembly GCF_000833595.1 of Burkholderia sp. MSHR3999. Lineage (NCBI taxonomy): Bacteria > Pseudomonadati > Pseudomonadota > Betaproteobacteria > Burkholderiales > Burkholderiaceae > Burkholderia > Burkholderia sp. MSHR3999. The sequence continues at coordinate 62,062 of NZ_JRFO01000002.1, read as the reverse complement.
CAGCGCCCATTCGTACGACAGCAGCGTGACGAGTCCCGAAAAATCTCACCTTTGCCAAAAAAACGCCTGTGAAAACGGGCTCACCATCCAGTACCGGCGGGGATTTCAGCGGAAGTGGACGCTCACAGCTCCCGAAAAGCCTCACCATTGACCATTTTTCGAGCAAATATCGTTCCCGAAAACGCTCACCTTTGGGTCCACAGGCTGCTCTTCAGTCATGCCCCGAAAAAGCTCACCTCAAGCCGATCTGGCCAGGGAATCCCCCGTTTTACTCCCGAAAACGCTCACCTTTTGGGGTTCACAGGCCCGCAAATGCACATTTGCGGTGCAAAATCGCGTTCGCGTCCTGGATATCCTCACAGCAAAACTGTGTGGAATCCCGTGAAATCTCACCTTTCATCCAAATTGCCTAAAAGAAGGGCAGAATCGGCTGCAAACGAAGGTCCCGAAAAGGCTCACCGACACCTTCACAGGCAAAAAACTGTGCCCTCAGGCACAGCAGGCGTTTCGTGGCTGTGAGGCCCCGAAAACCCTCACCCTTGGAAAATCCTGTGATTCACTGTGGTCCTGAATCCGCTCACGACCTTTCCTGCAAGGGCTCACGGAGCTCCCCGAACCCCATCACGTCGGCTCCCGGAGAAGGTCACCTTGATTCCCGTAAAGCTTCACCTTGCCAGCCTGAAACCCTTGCTACATAAGGCTGTGCCGTGGCGTTAACGTTTTTAACTAAGGGTTCAAAGGTGTTTACTTCTATTACTCTCAACACTTCGGGGATGGAGTTTTCCACAGACACCCCTTACCCCAACACCCACCGATCCTTGGGACCTGCCGTCATGTGAAACAACGCCAACTTTTCGCTATTGGTTCAAAAACGCTTTCGATACAATCGCTTAGCTCGCTTTCTTCGCTTTGTTTCACGGAATCCGCACCCTTCATCGGTCACAGACGGCCACAGCAGCGCTTTCTGTGCACGTCGACGCAAATTCGCAACGTCCGTCAAAAATTGGTATCGATCAGTACGTATTTCGTTATGATTGCGCCACCTAATGCTTGCGAGAGACGCCATGACCCTGGACGAGATGCGTCAAGTCATCCGAGAAGAGCTGGAATCGTTGCGCGCTGCCGGCGCACGACGCCAGGAGTTGTCGCTGCATGCGTGCAAGCGGCTGTTTTTCGATCTCGGCATCCGGCCGTCAGCCGCCAATGTTCGCGATCTCACCCAGACCGGCAGCGCCAGCGACATTCCGAAGGACATCGACCATTTCTGGGAGCGGATCCGCTCGGCATCGAAGGTTCGTCTGGAAGGCGCCGCGATTCCGAAGGCCGTCGAGGAAAAAGCCGGTGCCCTGCTCGGCGCGCTCTATGAAGAAGCGCTGAAAGTTGCACGCGATAGTCTCGATGCAGACCGTGAACAGGTGCGCACCGACGTCGCGCAGGCCGAACAGCAGCTGCGCGACGCGGCCGTTCGCCAGGAAACGCTCGAAGCGGCCATCGCGCGCAGCGAAACCCGTAACGAACAGCTTCAGGCGCGGGTGACCGAGCTCGAAGTTCAATTGGCGTCCCAAAGCACCCACGGTTCGGCAAACGAGGCCACGCTGCTCACCACAGTCAACCGCCTGGAAAAGGATCTGGCCGCGGCCACCGGCCGCGTCGATGCCGAACAGACGCAGAACGCTGCGCTGCGCGACCGCATCGATGCGCTGCAAGCCGAGTTGCAGCAACGAACCGAGCATTACGCGCAGCAGATCAAGGATGCGGTGGCCGAGGCCGAGCGCCGGGTCAAGCCGATGCTGGTCGAGCTGGACTCGTTGCGCAGCATGGCGTCGACGTATCAGGCCGGGCTGCGCGACGTGCAACGCAAGGAATTCGATTTTCTGCAGCAATTGAGTGCTGCGAAGACGCGCGCGGACCGCCTGGAGGAACAACTGCGCAGCCAGAGCGATGAATTGGCCGCGGCGACGCGCGAAATGAACACGCTGCGCGCGAATCGCGGGATGAATCCGGAAATTGCCGGGTTGATCCGGCGCCTGGCCGATGCCGGCAAGCTCGACGCCGACGCATTCACAGTGATCGGCACGGCACTGGATTCCGATATCCCCGTGCCGAGCCAGTGTCCGCACTGCGACGGCGAGCCGGAGTTGTCGCACACGGTTGAGGGTTTCGAAGTGTCGTGCCCGGAGTGTGAATACGCGTCAGGCTCGTGGCCCTCGCGCTTCGAAGCGGTCACCCGTTTTGGAAGCAATTGACCGAGTTCGATCCGGATGCACAGTCAAAGGTGAGATTTTCCGGGAGGCTTGAGGTGAGGTTTTTCGGGATCGATGAAACGGTGAGGCCCTGCTGCGCAAGGCGCTCACACATCGCCGGTTGCGTCCGGCAAGACCCGGATCAGTGAGATTCGGGCTCGGACGGCACCTCACCCTCGATCAAGCTGTCACGCCAGTTCTTCCACGCGCGGTGCAGACGATTCGACGAGATCGGCTGCACGAAGCCCAGCCACGTGCCGACCCGCTCGGGCGGCACGTCGTTCTCGAACAATTCCGCGGCATAGGTGTTGCGCAAGGTCTGCGGGCTTGCGCGCGCGGTGCGCGACGTCGCGATGTCTGCCGCTTCGACGATTGCGTCGACTGCGCGCAACATCGTCGCCTTGTGCATCGGACGCCCCGCGTGCGACGCCGGAAAGACGAGGTCGCCCGGAATGTCCTGACGCTTGCGTTCCGCGAGCCACGCATCGAACAGCGCGATCGCGAATGACGCCACGTGCGTTTCCCGCGCGAAATCGGGATGTGTCGACGGAATCTGCAGCGACGTGCCGCCCGGACTGATGCAACTAATCGTGAGCACGCGGGCTTCGCCGGTCTTCACGCCGGCGCCGAGAAACGCGGCAACGAGCGCGCGGTCGCGACGTTCTTTCCAGTGCGCGGCGCCGGTTACGCCGATCGGCGAAAACAGGTAGGCAAGCAGCTTCGCGCGCTCGGCCGGCGCGAGAAAGCCGGTCGGCTCATTGTCGCGCGCCTTGCGCCATGTGGCTTCGCCATCCTGAGCAATGAAGCGCGCCGGGTTGGTCGATCCGAATTCGCTGCGCCGGATATGATCGAGCACGCGCTCGATCAGCCGCAAATAGCGCATTCGCTGCGTTTTCTTGATCGGCAGCTCGCCGACGAAGTGGGCGATCGATGCGGTGTCGACCGATGCGAGATTTTTCTGATGCGTGCGCAGCCAGGTCAGAAACGCCCCCCATTGCGCGCGATAGACGTCGGCGGACGACTGGCGGTAGTCCTGCATGGCAAGCCATGCGTCGAACGCGGCTTCGGGCGATGCGATCCAGTCCGATGCGTGACGGTCGAACAAATCCTTTTCTACCGTTGGCAATGGCGTGTGCGTGGGCGAAGGAAGGGACATGTCAGTTTTTCCGTTAGTTGCGTACATGGTAGCTCTTTTTGCAACCCCCGGGCGGGATGAGCCGAAAGGCTCGATATGCGGAACGCGCATCCGTCGCCGCACTGCATGGCGCTCGCTGACCCGGCCGCAACGACGGTTGCCGGCAAGCCGCGCCCGGCCCGCAATCAGCCGCGCCAGCCCTTGGCCGTGCGCCCGGTTGTGACGGACGGGGGTTGCACGTTGCGCTTGCTTGCCGCGGCCTCATACGCGACGACTGCGAACGAGAATACGGCCGGCAGCGCGTTGGACTTGCCGAAGTCGGTCGGGTCGTCCGTTTCGGGAAACGTCATGTCCGACGGCCGTTCGAACAGTTGACGCATGCCGGCCTCGTGCCGGCTGGCAAACCCGAGATCCGCCAATGCCTCGGCTTCGATCGCGTGCAGCAGGCGCCACGTCAGTGGCACCTCCTGCCGGATATAGCGCTCGGCAATATGCCGAACGATCTGTTCGAGGTCATGCGCAGCAGCCTTGAAGCTGAGCGCGGCCAAATCTTGTTCTTCGGTCATCGCAGGCTCCTGTCGGCCGGAGTGGGTGCTTCAGCGCCTTACTCCGGCCCCATGCTTTGCGGTCGGCCAGAATCGGCGCTTTAGTGCCTGGGGCAGCCCAGGCTTCGCACTCTGGCAGACGCGTATCGGAATGTCCGTATACTGTACAAACATACAGTATTTTATGCAACTGGCCGTTTGGCTGACTCGACGGCCCGTCAGCGATGAATCACGATCAACAACGCTCTCGCTTCGGCCTTGCCGGGATTGCGGATCGCGTGCGGCGCGTCGGCCGGGTAGCGTGCGGTATCGCCGCTCTTCAGGCGGCGGACGGCCGCCGCGGCCTCGATTTCCATCGTGCCCTGCAGCACGGTCAGGTGCTCGCGTGTGCCCGGCTCGTGCGCGTTCGAGACGAGCGCGCCACCGCCCGGCAGCGTCAGTTCGTACCACTCGAACCGGCCGGCGAGATCGATCGGGCCCCAGACGCGCAGCTGGTATCGGCCGTCGTGGCCGGCGAGCGTCGGGATGTCGTGCGGACCGTCGACGCGGATCGTCTCCTGCGACTTCGGCTGCGAGAACAGCTCGTCGAGCGTGATGCCGAGCGCGTTCGTCAGCCGCCACGCAACGGCGATCGTCGGGTTCGCCTTGTCGCGCTCGATCTCGGAGAGCATCGACTTCGACACGCCGGCCGCGCGCGACAGGTCGTCGAGCGTGAGCTTGCGTTCGTTGCGCAGGCGCTGGATCTGTTCGCCGACGCGCGGCGGCGTCGCGGCGGCCGGCGGCGGTGCGGCGTCGGCGGGTGTGCGCCGCGAACCGGAGGAGCTTGCCATTTGAATTCCGTTCGCTTAGAGTTGTTCGGTATTTCGAATTTTAGTTCGGAATAACGGATAAAAGCGGTCAACCGAACGACCGACTATAACAGTAGCAGGCTGCCGGGCCGCCGCCACGAGCGGCGGCCGGCGGGTTGCGATTCATGTCAGGAGCTTTGCGATGCGTGATGCCTTTCTCGCCCAGGTGCGCGGGACGCTCGACCAGATCCGCGCGGATGGTTTCTACAAGACCGAGCGCGAGATCGCGAGCCCGCAGGCGGCAGCCGTGCGGCTCGCCGGCGGCGCCGGCGTGCTGAATTTCTGCGCGAACAACTATCTCGGTCTGGCCAACGATCCGCGCCTGATCGCCGCGGCCAAGGCCGGTCTCGACCAGGACGGGTTCGGGATGGCATCGGTGCGCTTCATCTGCGGCACGCAGACCGTGCACAAGCGGCTGGAAAGCGCGCTTGCCGCGTTCCTCGGCACCGACGACAGCATCCTCTATTCGAGCTGCTTCGACGCGAACGGCGGGCTGTTCGAAACGCTGCTCGACGAGAAAGACGCCGTGATCAGCGACGAGCTGAATCACGCGAGCATCATCGACGGCATCCGCCTCTGCAAGGCGCAGCGGTATCGCTACAAGAACAACGATCTCGCGGATCTCGAAGCGAAGCTCAAGGAAGCCGACGCGGCGGGCGTGCGCCACAAGCTGATCGCGACCGACGGCGTGTTCTCGATGGACGGCATCATCGCCGACCTGAAGGGCATCTGCGATCTCGCCGACCGCTACGGCGCACTCGTGATGGTCGACGATTCGCATGCGGTCGGCTTCATCGGCAAGCATGGGCGCGGCACGCCCGAATACTGCGGCGTCGAGGGGCGCATCGACATCATCACCGGCACGCTCGGCAAGGCGCTGGGCGGCGCGTCGGGCGGCTACGTCGCCGCGCGGCGGGAGATCGTCGAGCTGCTGCGTCAGCGCTCACGCCCTTACCTGTTCTCGAATACGCTCACGCCGAGCATCGCCGCGGCGTCGCTCGAGGTGCTCGAGCTGCTCGGCAGCGACGAGGGCGCGAAACTGCGCGAGCGCGTGCGCGAGAACGGCGCGCGCTTCCGCCAGCAGATGACCGAGGCCGGCTTCACGCTGGTGCCGGGCGCGCATCCGATCATCCCGGTGATGCTCGGCGATGCGCAGCTCGCGACGAACATGGCCGATGCGCTGCTCGCCGAAGGCGTCTACGTGATCGGCTTCTCGTTCCCGGTCGTGCCGCGCGGGCGTGCGCGCATCCGCACGCAGATGAGCGCCGCGCATACGCCCGAACAGATCGACCAGGCGGTCGCCGCGTTCGTGCGCGTCGGCAAGTCGCTCGGCATCGTCTGACGGAGACCGCCCATGAAAGCACTGGCAAAGCTCGAACGCGGTCCCGGCCTGTCGCTCACGCGCGTGAAGCGCCCCGAGGTCGGGCACAACGACGTGCTGATCAAGATCCGCCGCACGGCGATCTGCGGCACCGACATCCACATCTGGAAGTGGGACGACTGGGCGCAGAAGACGATTCCCGTGCCGATGCACGTCGGTCACGAATACGTCGGCGAGATCGTCGAGATGGGGCAGGAAGTGCGCGGCTTCGCGATCGGCGATCGCGTGTCCGGCGAAGGCCACATTACCTGCGGCTTCTGCCGGAACTGCCGCGCAGGGCGCCGGCACCTGTGCCGCAACACGATCGGCGTCGGCGTCAATCGCGAGGGCGCGTTCGCAGAATACCTGGCGATTCCCGCGTTCAACGCGTTCAAGATTCCGCCGGAGATTTCCGACGATCTCGCGTCGATCTTCGACCCGTTCGGCAACGCGACGCACACGGCGCTGTCGTTCAACCTCGTCGGCGAGGACGTGCTGATCACCGGCGCCGGCCCGATCGGCATCATGGCCGTCGCGATCGCGAAGCACGTCGGCGCGCGCAACGTCGTGATCACCGACATCAACGACTACCGCCTCGAACTCGCGCGCAAGATGGGTGCGACGCGCGCGGTCAACGTCGCGCGCGAGTCGCTGCGCGACGTGATGACTGACCTGCACATGACCGAAGGGTTCGACGTGGGGCTCGAGATGTCCGGCGTGCCGAGCGCGTTCACGGGCATGCTCGAGGCGATGAACCACGGCGGCAAGGTCGCGCTGCTCGGCATTCCGCCCGCGCAGACCGCGATCGACTGGAACCAGGTGATCTTCAAGGGGCTGGAGATCAAGGGCATCTACGGCCGTGAAATGTTCGAGACCTGGTACAAGATGGTCGCGATGCTGCAAAGTGGCCTCGACCTGTCGCCGATCATCACGCACCGCTATGCCGTCGACGATTACGAGAAGGGCTTCGCGGCGATGCTGTCCGGCGAAAGCGGCAAGGTGATTCTCGACTGGACGGCCTGAACGCGTTCCCTGCATGGCGCGCGTCGTCGCGCTTCGCCGCGCGGCGTCGGCCGGGGGCACGGAAAGCGTCACCGGCCGGCCGTCATCGCAAGATGCTCGGCGATCGGGCCGAGCGCGAGCGCCGGCAGAAACGTCAACAGCGTGACCAGCACCACGGTCGAGAGCAGCATGCAGACGAACAGCGGCCCGTGCGTCGGCAGCGTGCCGGCGCCGGCCGCGCGTCGCTGCTTGGCCGCGAGGGAGCCTGCGATCGCCAGCACCGGCACGATGACCGTGAAGCGGCCGAACCACATCGCGGCAGCCAGTGACGTGTCGTAGAACGTCGTGTTCGCCGACAGGCCCGCAAACGCGCTGCCGTTGTTGTTCGCGGCGGACGAGAACGCGTAGAGCATCTCGCTGAAGCCGTGCGCGCCCGGATTGCCGAGTCCGGCGACGCCGGCCGGCGTCACGGCCGCGATCGCGGTGCCGACCAGCACGATCGCCGGCGTCGCGAGAATCGCGATCGACACCATCTTCATTTCGTACGCTTCGATCTTCTTGCCGACGTATTCGGGGGCGCGCCCGATCATCAGCCCGGCGACGAATACCGCGAGCAGCACCACCATCAGCATGCTGTACAGGCCCGAACCGGGGCCGCCGAACACGACTTCGCCGGTCTGCATCAGCGCCATCGGCACGAGGCCCCCGAGCGGCGTGAACGAATCGTGCATCGCATCGACCGCGCCGTCGCCGCTGCTCGTCGACACCGTCGCGTACAGCGCCGACGACACGATTCCGAAGCGCGTCTCCTTCCCTTCCATGTTGCCGCCCGGCTGGCTCGCCGACGCGACCGTGTCGATGCCGGGCGCACTCAGCGCCGGACCGGCAGCCTCCTCCGCCCGGATCACCATCGCGGCGGCGGCGGCGAACAGCGTCAGCATCGCGGCGTAGATCGCCCATCCCTGCCGGCGATCCTGAATCATCGTGCCGAACGTGTGGCAGAGCGCGGCCGGAATGATCAGCATCGCCAGCATCTGAAGGAAATTCGCGAACGGTGTCGGGTTCTCGTACGGATGCGCCGAATTCGCGTTGAAGAATCCGCCGCCGTCGCCGCTCATCAGCTTGATCGATTCCTGCGACGCGACGGGCCCCATCGGCAGCGTCAGCCCGGCGGCGGGCGTCGACGCGTGCGGCTGCACGATCGCAACCTCGCGATTCGGCGCGAAATTCTGCACCACACCCTGCCCGATGAACGCCGCCGCGAACAAGGCCGCCAGCGGAACCAGCACGTAGAGCGTCATGCGCGTCAGGTCGATCCAGACATTGCCGATCGTTTTGCTGCCCCGGCGCACGAGCCCACGAATCAGCGCGAGCATGACGACCATCCCGCTCGCCGCCGACAGGAACGCCTGCACGCCGATGCCGAGCATCTGCGTCAGGTGGCTGAGCGTCGTCTCGCCCGCATACGCCTGCCAGCTCGTATTCGTCGCGAAGCTGACGGCCGTGTTGAATGCGAGCCCCGGTTCGACGTTCGGCAAGTGCTGCGGATTGAGCGGCAGCCAGACCTGGATGCGCTGCAGCAGGTAAAGCGCAGCCGCGCCGAGCGCGTTGAACGCGACGAGCGCGACCGCATAGCGCTTCCAGTCCATTTCCTCGTCGGGGGCGACGCCCGCCAGCCGGTAAATCGCGCGTTCGACGACGGCGACGCGCCGCAGCGGCCCCGGCAGGTCGCCGAGCGCGATACGGGCGATGGCTGTCCCGAGCGGTTTGACCAGAAAGGTGAGAACAAACAGGAACACGCCGACCTGTGTCCAGGCATTGCCGATCACGCTGCCTCCCAGGCCGGCGCCGCCGGCCTGCATCGAATGGATCGTTTCATTTCAACGCATGCATAACGCGGCGCGCGCCGCTAGCGGAGCGGCTTGTTCTCGATCCAGTGCGGATCGAGCTGCAGGTTGAGGAGCACGAGCCAGCGCTTCGGACAGCGCGGCGCGATGCGGACCGGCGCTTCGTCGGGACCGCCGAACGCGACGAACCCGTGCTCGCGCGCATGGCGGTATGCGCGCTGTGCGTCGGCCTGCAGCCAGTAGCTGACCAGTGCGCACGACATGAAGCGGAACAGCAGCAGCGTCGCGGCTTCCGGCGCGAACCCGGCCGAGACGAGCGCGAATTCGAACGCGAGCGTCAGCAGGTGCGCGACGGCGATCGTGACGAGCGCCAGCTTCGCGAGGCCGCGCAGCCGGATCGCGGCGCGAAGGCGCGCGTTGCGCAGCGCGAGCCGCGCGGCTTCGTCCGGCGAGACGGGTGGGATGGGCGGGATGGACGAGTCGCGGCCCGGGAGCGGGTCGCGCTTCATGATGAAGCCGCTTGGCGGCGATTGGGGCGAATCGCGACGGCGCCGCGCATCGCGGCTGCGCCGTTCGTCGGGCCGACCGGCTTGCAGAGCACGGTGCTGTCATAGCCGCGGCCCGCGAAGCGCATGACGTCGATCGGCCGGAAGCCTTCGTCGACGCAGAACGCGACGAGCCGGCCGGCCTCTTGCGGCACATCGAGCGCGAGATGGCTGGCCCGGTGCGACGCGCTCCACCGCTCGGCGAACGCGAGCAGCGAGCGGCCGATGCCGCGCGCCTGCCAGACCGGATCGACCGCGAGCTCGCGGATCGTCGCGACCCGGCGGCTGCGATACGGATCGCACGGCGAATCGGGATCGGACAGGCGCATCGTCAGCGTCGCGACCAGATGCCCCTTGCTGAGCGCGACGAAGCACTCGTCGGCGAGCGTGCGCTCGCGCGTTCCGGCGGCGGAACGGTCGGCGGCCGGGTATGGAAAGCCCAGCGCGCCGAGCGGCGCGAAGGCACGCTGCAGCAGCGCGGTCAGCGACTCGTACGAGTCCACGCGCGGATCGAAACGTCTCAGCACGACGCGCTCGTCGAGCTGCTTCGCGTAAGCGGCGTAGCTACGGGTGCGACGTGCGGGTTCGGAATGCGGCATGACATCCTCAGGCCCAACAAGGTGCACGCAGTGTAGTGAGCCGCGAATGTCGGCATCAAGAAAAAATGTCGTAAAGATTGCGGACCGGCGTCGCACGCATATCGTGGTGGAACGATCGTTCTGCATTCTTCTTGACGAGGGAGAATGATCGTTCTACAGTAAACCCGTCAACTCGAACCATGACAGATCTGTTTGACCGACCATGACCTCATACGAACCTCAGCCCGGGGAACCGGGCGCGCGCGACCGTCTGCTCGATGCGGCCGAAGCGCTGATCTATTCGGGCGGTATCCATGCAACCGGCGTCGACGCGATCGTGAAACGGTCGGGCGCGGCGCGCAAGAGCTTTTATTCGCACTTCGAATCGAAGGAAGCGCTGGTCGTTGCGGCGCTCGAACGCCGCGACGAACGCTGGATGCGCTGGTTCGTCGATGCGACGCTCGCGCGCGGCAAGACGCCGCGCACGCAGCTGATCGGCATGTTCGACGTATTGCGCGACTGGTTCTCGCAGCCCGATTTTCACGGATGCGCGTTCCTGAACGCGTCGGGCGAGATCGCGGACGCCGACGATCCGGTGCGCATCGTCGCGCGGGCGCACAAGGCGCGATTGCTGGCGTTCGTGCGCGAACGGCTCGACGCGCTGGCCGACGACGCGGGGATCGAGCGCCGCACGCTCGCGCGCGTTGCGCGCCAGTGGCTCGTGCTGATCGACGGCGCGATCGGCGTGGCGCTCGTGAGCGGCGACGCGACGGCCGCCCGGGATGCGCGCGCCACTGCCGAACTGTTGCTCGACGCCGTGTCGCGGCCGTCGAGGTAGCAAGCTGGCCGCGGCATTGCGCGGCCGAACCCTGACTGGAGAAAACGATGTCTGAATCAGCCGAAGTCCGCCCGCCCGTACCGCCCTTTTCGCTGGAGACGGCGCGACAGAAGGTCCGCGCCGCCGAGGACGGGTGGAACACCCGCGACCCGCAACGCGTGTCGCTCGCTTATACGCCGCAGAGCCGCTGGCGCAACCGCGCGGAGTTCGTGACCGGCCGCGACGCAATCGTCGGGCTGTTGCAGCGGAAATGGGCGCGCGAGCTCGACTACCGGCTGATCAAGGAGTTGTGGGCGTTCGACGGCAACCGCATCGCGGTGCGGTTCGCATATGAATGGCATGACGATGCGGGCAACTGGTTCCGCTCGTACGGCAACGAGAACTGGGAGTTCGACCACAACGGCCTGATGGCGCATCGCCATGCGAGCATCAACGACATGCCGATCCGCGAAGCGGACCGGCTCTTTCACTGGCCGCTCGGCCGCCGTCCGGACGATCATCCGGGCCTGTCCGATCTCGGCCTGTAGTCGCGTCGCACAGTCGGACGCGGCGGCTGTGCGATCGATTGGTGAGGCAATACGGGAGCAGGTTCGTTCAAGGTGAGCGTTTTCGGGAGCAGGTGAAAACGCCATCGCATCAATCGCTTCGGTGACGCAACGACACGACGCGCAGCTCACCGATCTCGTTCGGTGCGAATACGCGATGTGACGCTGCCGAAATGCATGGTGGTGCGCGTCGATACACCGCGCATCTCACTCGTGTGCAAGATCGGCACGTCGCCGCGCCAAGCGTGCGACGCGTTGTGCCGATCACCTCACCTCTCACGCATACGGCGCAGCGTCGCCCGGCCCATCACCGGTCATCCCGCAATCCGCGCCGCGATCGCTTCGCCCACTTCCCGCGTGCCGGCGCTGCCCGCGAGATCGCGCGTATGCGGCCCCGTGCGCAGCACGTCCTCGATCGCGGCGACGATCGCGTCGTGTGCGTCGCGCTCGCGGCCGGCGCCGTTGCCGAGGAAGTCGAGCATCATCGCCGCCGACCAGATCATCGCGATCGGGTTCGCGATGAATTGCCCCGCGATGTCGGGCGCCGAACCGTGCACGGGCTCGAACAGCGACGGAAACGTGCGATCGGGGTTGAGGTTCGCGGACGGCGCGATGCCGATCGTGCCCGTGCATGCGGGGCCGAGATCCGACAGGATGTCGCCGAACAGGTTCGATGCGACGACGACGTCGAAGCGGTCCGGCTGCAGCACGAAGCGCGCGCACAGGATGTCGATGTGCTGCTTTTCCCACACGATGTCCGGATAGCGTTCCGCCATCTCGGCCGCGCGCGCGTCCCACCACGGCATGCTGATCGCGATGCCGTTGCTCTTCGTCGCAACCGTCAGGCGCTTCGCGCGGCGCTGCGCGAGCTCGAACGCGAACTTCAGCACGCGCTCGGTGCCGTGCCGCGTGAAGATCGATTGCTGCACGACCACTTCGCGGTCGGTGCCTTCGAACATCGTGCCGCCGACCGACGAGTATTCGCCTTCGGTGTTCTCGCGCACGATCATGAAGTCGATGTCGCCGGCGCGGCGGCCGGCGAGCGGCGACGGCACGCCGTCGAACAGGCGCGCGGGACGCAGGTTGATGTACTGGTCGAATTCGCGGCGGAACTTCAGCAGCGAACCCCACAGCGAGATGTGGTCCGGCACCGTCGCGGGCCAGCCGACCGCGCCGAACAGGATCGCGTCCATGCCCGACAGCTGCGCTTTCCAGTCCTCCGGCATCATCCGGCCGTGCTGCGCGTAGTAGTCGCAGCTCGCCCATTCGATGTGCGTGAAGTCGAAGCGGATGCCGAAGCGGGCCGTCACCGCGTCGAGCGCGCGCAAGCCTTCGGGCATCACTTCACGGCCGATGCCGTCGCCGGGGATGACGGCGATTTTGTAAATCCTGTCGCTCATGCGCATGCTCCTCCAGATCGATTCGGGCCGCCGCGGACAACGCGCGCAGCGGCAGATGACCTCATTCTATTTATTTCCATTCGGATTAAAATCGCCGAAAAGGTTAACCGACTTTCCACGAATCGTGAACAAATCGCCGAACCTCGACGACCTGCGCGTGTTCAGCATCGTCGTCCGCCTGACGAGCTTCAGCGCGGCGGCCGAGCAGCTCGGCGTGTCGCCCGCGTATGTCAGCAAGCGCGTTGCGCAACTGGAAGCGCAGCTCGGCACGCGGCTGCTACACCGCTCGACGCGCCGCGTCGCGGTGACGGAAGCCGGCGAACGCGTGCTCGCGCGCGCCGAGAAGATTCTCGACGACGTCGATCATCTCGTCGAGGACGTGTCGACCACGCGCACGGTGCCGCGCGGCACGCTGCGCATCTCGAGCAGTTTCGGCTTCGGCCGGCACGTCGTCGCGCCGGCGCTGCTCGCGTTCACCGAGCGTTATCCGCAACTGAACTTGCGGCTCGATCTGTTCGACCGGCTCGTCGACGTCGCGGGCGAAGGGTTCGACCTCGACATCCGGATCGGCGACGAGATCGCCGATCACCTGATCGCGCGCCGGCTCGCGTCGAATCATCGCGTGCTGTGCGCGTCGCCCGCCTATCTCGCGCGGCGCGGCACGCCGCGCACGCTCGCGGATCTTTCGTCGCACGAATGCCTCGCGATCAAGGAGCGCGATCATCCGCTCGGCGTGTGGCGCATGAACGTGCGCGGCGAGACGCAGACCGTGAAGGTCGGCGGCGCGCTGTCGACGAATCACGGCGAAGTCGCCGTGCAATGGGCGCTCGCAGGGCGTGGGATCGTGCTGCGGTCGATCTGGGAAGCGGGGCCGCTGATCGCGCGCGGCGCGCTATGTCGCGTGCTGCCGGACGCGACCCAGCCCGCGAACGTCTGGGCCGTCTATCCGGAACGGGTCGCGACGTCGGCGAAAGTGCGCGTGTGCGTCGACTTTCTCGCGGATGCGTTCGCGCATCTGAACGACACGGCGAACGACGGCGTCGCATGATGCGCGCCAAAGGTGAGCTTTTGCGGGATCGTGATTCAGTGCCGCCCGCACCGGTCACAACCGGTTGTCCCTCGCCAGCATGAGCACGCGCGCCCAGCGCTGCGCGTCGCGCTTGTCCGTCATCGGCAGCTTCCATTCGCCGCGCGCGGCATCGCGGACCTGCACGACGAGATGCCAGCGCCCGCCGATCGGTGCGGCCTGGCAGCCGTCGAGTTGCGACAGCGTATAGCGGCCGTCCGCGCCGTCGTGCGACAGCCACAGCAGCCCCTGCGTCGCGGACACGCGCAGTTCGCCCCACGCGCGATGCACGATGTGGGTCCAGCCTTCTTCGTTCGTGTTCGGCGCGATGTCGCGGCGGCGCCTGACCCACCACGCGACCAGCGCCATCAGCAGCGCAGCGGCAAGCACCGCGGTGGCCACCGCGACCGGCTCGCCGAACCGCGCGGCGATCACGTGAAACGTATGAACCGCGCCCCACGCGAGAGCGATGAGCGCGAACAGAACAATGAAAATCGGCATGTCGGATTCGGAAAGAGAAACGGACCGGCGCAGGCAGCGCGCCGGTCCGTTCGGGCACGACGTCACCGCTTGCGGTGAATGTCGTGCGTCACGAAGCCCGCGTCGTTGACGGGCAACGCGAGGCCGTCCTTGACGGCGAGCGTCTTGCGGATGTCGTCGAGCCCCGCGGCCCAGTGGTCGCGCATCGTCGACAGACCGAACTGATAGTCCTTGTAGTGATGCTCGTACGCCTTCTGCTGATAGATCAGGTGCTGGATGTTGTATTTCTTCCCGCACGACATCGCTTCCGCCTCGATGCACCACGGATCGGTCTTGCGCTGCTCCTCCGGCACCATGTCGAGCACCTGGCGCAGCACGTTGCGATAGCGCTGCTCGCGCTGCAGCGTGTCGGTGACGAAACGCGTGCGGCTCGAGTACTGGACGTCCTTCGTGCGCTCGGCGACGTCGGCCAGCGAGCGCGGCAGCGGCCCGCGCGCGCTCCACAGGTCGACCTGGAACGCGAGCGTGTCGCGGCGCGGGCGCGCGCGCAGCACTTCCATCAGCGGCGTGTTCGACACGACGCCGCCGTCCCAGTAGTACTCGCCTTCGATCTCGACCGGCGGGAACGCGGGCGGCAGCGCGCCGGACGCCATGAAGTGCTCCGGCTCGAGGCGGATGCGCGCGTTGTCGAAATAGACGAAGTTGCCGGTGCCGACGTTGACCGCGCCGACCGATACGCGGGTCTCACCCGAGTTGATGCGATCGAAATCGCACAGCTTGAGCAGCGTCGAGCGCAACGCGGCCGTGTCGTACCAGCTGACCTTGTCCGGATGATCGGACACGCCCGGCAGCGGCGGCGGGAAGCGCGGCGCGAAAAAGCCCCGCTGGCCCTGCATCATCGCGCTCGCGGCCTGCGATGCGGTGAAGAACGTGCGGACCTGGTCGATGCTGTTGAACAGCGCGAACTCGAATGCCGCGGGGACCGCCGGAAAGAACGCCGGCTGGCAGATCGTTTCCCAGAACTGACGCAGCCGCTCGACGCGATGCTCGGGCGCGTTGCCCGCGATCAGCGCGGTGTTGAGCGCGCCGATCGAGATGCCCGCGATCCAGTCGAGCGGAATGCCCGCTTCGTGCAAGCCTTCGAACACGCCGGCCTGATAGGCGCCGAGCGCGCCGCCGCCCTGCAGCACGAGTGCGATCGTCTCGTAGGGAAGCGTGCGGGCGGCGACCGGCGCGCCGGCCTCGTGATGCAGATCCGTCGCATCGACGGCCTGCCTTTCGGTGCGGGCGTGCGGTTTCACCATACTTTGCTCCGAGAAACCCCGTCATTGATGGCGGGAAGGAAAGGAGCGCGCTTGACAGGCAGCTTCTTCCACAGGTTAGGATGGCCGGCATGATCCTTGTCTACCGCTACCGGGTGAAATCGCTCAACGGACTCCTTAACCAGCAGAGCCGAGCGGTGAACTACGTGTGGAACTTCTGCAATGACACGCAGAAGCACGCGCTCAAGTGGGGCAAGAAATGGCCGGCGGGGTTCGACCTGAACGTGCTGACGACCGGCAGCAGCAAGGCATTCGGTATCCACTCCGGCACGGTCAACGCAACGTGCGAGCAATACGCGAAGTCGCGCAGCCAGCGCCGTCGCCCTTACCTGCGCTATCGCGGCCGGAGATCGCTCGGCTGGGTGCCGCTGAAGGGCCGCGACTTGAAACGCGAGGGCGACGCGTTTCGCTTTGCCGGCAACACCTTCCGGGTGTTCAACAGCCGACCGCTTCCCGACGGCAAGATCAGGGACGGCACCAACTTCGCGCAGGATGCGCGCGGCAACTGGTTCCTGAACATCGTGATCGAGATGCCCGATGTTCCGGCGCGCCCGGTCCGTTCCGGTGTCGGCATCGACCTCGGCTTGAAAGACTTCGCCACACTTTCGACCGGAGAGAAACTGCCGAATGACCAGTTCGGCCGGCGCGCGGCTGACAAGCTGGCGAAGGCGCAGCGGGCGCGTAAGCACAAGCGGCATATCGCGAAGTTGCACGCCAAGGTGGCGAACGCTCGCGCCGATTTCCAGCACAAGCTCGCACTCGATCTGGTGCGGCGCTTCGATTACATCGCGGTCGGCAACGTGTCGGCCGTGAAACTCGCCAGAACCAGGATGGCGAAAAGCGTCTACGACGCAGCCTGGTCGTCCTTCCGGGACAAGCTCCGTTACAAGGCGATGGCGCACGGAGCCACGTTCGAGGAAGTGGACGAAAGCGGTTCGACCCAGTCCTGTTCGTCGTGCGGGTCGAAAGACAGCACGACGCGGCCGAAAGGTATCGCGGGACTGAGAATAAGAGAGTGGACCTGCAGTGGCTGTGGTGTCGTGCATGATCGTGATACCAACGCTGCGTTGAACATTCTCCGATGCGGACGTGCATCGCCAGTCGTGGGAATTGCCCGCCTTTAGGCGGGCGGGGACGTCAATGCATGTACCAGCCGTGGCTGACGATGAACGACTGGCCGGTCAGCGCGGCGCTCGGGAACGCCGACAGGAACAGCACCGTCTGCGCGACGTCCTGCACCGTCGTGAACACGCCGTCCACCGTGTTGCCGAGCATCACCTTCTTCACCACTTCATCTTCGCTGATCCCGAGCTCCTTCGCCTGCTCCGGAATCTGCTTGTCGACGAGCGGCGTGCGCACGAAGCCCGGGCACACGACGTGCGAGCGCACATTGTGCTTCGCGCCCTCCTTCGCCAGCACGCGCGCCAGCCCCAGCAGCCCGTGCTTCGCGGTCACGTACGCGGACTTCAGCGGCGACGCCTCGTGCGAGTGCACCGAGCCCATGTAGATCACGACGCCGCCGCGATCGTCCTTGTACATGTGCTTGAGCGCCGCCTTGGTGGTCAGGAACGCGCCGTCGACGTGGATCGCCTGCATCTTCTTCCAGTCGGCGAACGAATAGTTCTCGATCGGGTTGACGATCTGGATGCCCGCGTTCGACACGAGGATGTCGATCGAGCCGAACGTTTCGGCCACCTTGTCGATGCCGCTGTTGACGGCGTCCTCGTTGGTCACGTCCATCGCGACGCCGATCGCCTTGCCGCCCGCCTGCTTGATTTCCTCGGCCACGGCGTTCGCGCCGTCCTGGTTCAGGTCGGCGATCGCCACCGCCGCGCCCGCCTTCGCCAGCTCCAGCGCGATTTCCTTGCCGATGCCGCTTGCGGCGCCGGTGACGACTGCGGTCTTGCCATTCAGATTGCTCATGTTCGGGATTCCGTAATCAAGGGTGAAAAAGGTGCAAGGGGTGGAAAAGGACGGCGGACGTTACCGCGCCAGGTAATCGTAGACGACTTCGCCGAGGCCGAGTGTCAGATCCGCGACGATATGCCGGGCCTCGACGATCTCGAGCACCGGCAGGTCGGCGACCGGCGCGAGCGCATGCGGCGACAGCTCGAGCGAGGCCGGGCCGGTCCATGCGCCTTTCATCTGGATATCCTCCATGTAGTAGCGCACCAGCTCGCAGACGCGCGCCGTGCCGTCGACATGAGGAATGATCTTCAGCAGGAAATTGGGGCTGGCAAGGCGCTTGGCCTGCTCGGCGATGTCGAGCTCGCGGTGCTTGTAGCCCATCGTGCCCGTCGCGACGCGCACCTTGCCGTAGTCGAGCGTGCCGAGGATGTGATCGGTGTTCACTTGCAGCGTGGGCGACGCGAGCTTCTTCGGGAAGCCCCACAGCTCGCGGCCGCCGGCGATCGGCG
Organism: Burkholderia sp. MSHR3999; assembly: GCF_000833595.1. Taxonomy (NCBI): domain Bacteria; kingdom Pseudomonadati; phylum Pseudomonadota; class Betaproteobacteria; order Burkholderiales; family Burkholderiaceae; genus Burkholderia; species Burkholderia sp. MSHR3999. The sequence continues at coordinate 43,891 of NZ_JRFO01000002.1, read as the reverse complement.
GATGGTCGTCGAGGTACATCGCGAGCGTGTAGCTGCCCGGCTGGCCGTTGTATTCGACGGGGATCACCTGGCCGCTTTCGGTGTAGTCGCCGAAGCCGGTGGAGTCGGCCATGCGAATGAATTCGTAATGCACGAGCGGCTCGGTGACCTGCAGGGGTTCCGGCACGATTTCGCGCAGACGGTCCGGATCGGTGCGATACGTGATGATCAGAAACTCACGATCGACGAAACGGTAAGGGCCCATCGGGAAGGCAGGGCTGGTCAACGGCATCGCAAACGCTTTCGATCGGACATCGCTGGGTTTCATGCGGACTCCTTGTTGTTGATCGGCTTCGTTGATGAGTGCACGTAATCGTATGCCTGCGCGCCGTCGTTGTGCGATGCCGCAACTGGAATAAATTGTTGCAGGAATCGGTGAATTGACTACGCAAATGTTGATGCGAACGACGCCAATGGCCCGATGGGCGCTCAGCGCACCGATCATCGCGGGTGTCGATGACGCCGCGATGTGACCGAAGGTGAGCTTTTTCGGGGTGCAAGGTGAGGCTTTACGGGAAACGCTCCGCGCGAAATATTTCAATTGTGTGAACTTGTGTTGCAAAGCATGCTCTAAGCGCGTCCTTGCGGCCGGATGGCCGGGCATCGCCCGTCGCGGTGCCGGCCCTCGTTAAGCATTGCTTAAGCGAGCCGCTCTTAGCATCGGACGTGACCGGATGACCGGTCGCGCATTCCCGCCCCACATCTCCGGATACATGCAGAACTTCAATCTCACCCTTTTTTCCGCGATCAATGCCGGCGCGGCGCCGCAACCGGGCGTCGCGAAGCTCGCGATCTTTGCCGCCGACTGGCTCGTCTATGCGATTCCCGCGATGGTGCTGCTGACCTGGCTGTTCGGCGTGCGCACGACGCGGCGCCAGGCCATCGAAGCCGGCGTCGGCGCATGCGTGGCGCTCGCGCTTGCACAGGTGCTGTCGCATTTCTGGTTCTCGCCGCGGCCGTTCATGGCCGGCGTCGGCACGCAGCTGATCCCGCATGCGCCGGACGGCTCGTTTCCGAGCGATCACATGACGTTCGTCTGGAGCGTGGCGGTCGGCATGCTGCTCGGCGGCGCGACGCGCGTGACGGGCCTCGTGATGGCGGCGATGGCCGCCGCGATCGCGTGGGGGCGGATCTACGTCGGCGTCCATTGGCCGTTCGACATGGCGGGCGGCGTGCTGGTCGGCACCGCCGGCGCGCTTGCCGCGCACCTGTATGCGCGGCCCGTCACGGCGATGCTCGAGCGCATCGGCGAGTCGGTGCATGCGGTCGTGATGGGGCGTCTGCACACGCCGTAACGGGAAGGATCGGGCCGGGGCGGTCAGCCCGGCGTTCTGGCCGATTCGGCCGTCGCCGGGGCAGCGCTGCCGTGCAGCTCGGCCGTGTCTGCCGGCTGCCGCGCGGCGTCGCGCTCGAGCGCGCTTTCCTTGAGGATCGCGCACATCGCGACGAACAGCGCAAGCGCGACGGCCGCGAGGCCGCAATAGCCGGCGATCCTCAGGTGGCGAAGGAAAGGCGCAACGTGGTTTTCATTTGTCATGACCGGGCGCTCCTGGTGCGGACAGCGTCGACTGCGTGACGGCGACGTCGCAGACGTAGGTATATACCAGCCGCCGTGCCAATGCCAGGCCGTCCGCGCGCCGGTCGCCGGAACGCCTGTGTCGGGAGTCCGAATTTCGGGAGTCCGTCGCCGGCTGCCCGTATGCCGGCTGCCCGTCGCCGGCTGCCCGTATGCGTCAGTCGTCGAGCGATTCGTGCACCGCGCTCGCGCCGCGCTTCCAGTAGGCCGCCGCACGAATCCGCGCCTTGTCGACGCCCCGTTCGCCGGTCAGATGCTGCCGCACCGCGCGCATCGCGAGCGCTTCGCCGGCCGCCCACACGTAGCCATCGCCCGTCGGCAGCGGCAGGTCGCGGACGGCGTCCAGCAGCGCGTCGCCGCCGCCCGCCTGCGCTTCGTCGCGGAAACGCCAGATCTCATGGACTTCCGCGCGCGTGTCGAATGCGATTTGCGCGCGGCGGTCCGCGACTTCCAGCACGACCGCCGCGCGCGAGCCCGCGGGCAGCTCTTCCAGGCGTCGGGCGACGGCCGGCAGCGCGGTGTCGTCGCCGATCAGCAGATGCCAGTCGAAACCGGTCGGCACGACGAACGAACCGCGCGGGCCGCCGATGCCGAGCCATTGGCCGACGCGCGCCTGCGCGGCCCACTGCGACGCCGGGCCCGGGTGGTTCAGCACGAATTCCAGATCCAGTTCGCACTTCGTACGATCGAAGCGCCGCGGCGTGAAGTCGCGCGCGACGGGCTTCGGCTCGCCGTCGGGGAACACGGGGCCGTCCGGTCCCAGGGACGGCAGTGCGGGGCGTTCGGCGCCGGGCGCCGGCAGGAACACCTTCACGTGATCGTCGAACGACGCCGATTCGAAATCCGCGAGATCGGGGCCGCTCAGCGTGACGCGCAGCAGGTGCGGCGTCACCGCGTGAATGCGCGCGACCTGCAGCAGGCGGAACTTGAGGGGGTGACGCACGCGCGTCACGGTGAGGTCGGGGTTGTGTTGCATCAATCTGCGCTCCTTGCTGAAACGATTCGGCTTACTCGCCGGTGCGGCCTTCGATTTCGGCGGTCGCGCGCCGCAGGATCGCGGCGATGCGGCGCTGCTCGTCGGCGGACGCGCCGCTCCTGTGCAGCAGCGCATGCTTCAGCGCGACGCGCGCTTCGACGAATTCCGGCAGCCAGCCGCCTTGCGATTCGTCCGCGGTTTCGCCGGCCGTTTCGCCGGCGAACGCGCGGCGCATGAATTCCATCTTGCGCGCGAGATGGGTGAGGCGTGCGAACAGCGTGTCGATGCGCTCGCGCTGCGCGTCGAGGTGCGCGCGGCCGGCGTCGGTGAGCGCGTAGCGCTTGCGGTTGCCCTCCGCCTGCGACGCGACGAAGCCGACTTCCTCCAGATAGGTCAAGGCCGGGTAGACCATGCCGGGGCTCGGGCTGTAGAAGCCGTTCGAGCGCGTGTCGAGCGCCTTGATCAGCTCGTAGCCGTGGCTCGGCTGGTCGGCGAGGAGCGCCAGCAGCATCAATTGCAGGTCGTCGGCGCTGAACTGCCGGCCGCGCGGCATCGCATCGTCGCCGCCGAATCCCCCGAAACCGCCGGGGCCGCCGCCAAAGGGCCCGCCGCCGCCGAACGGATCGCGGCCGCGGCGATGGCGGCCGATCGCGTGCCAGAAACCGGTGAACCAGGCGGGGGCGGATTGCGCACCGTACCCGTCGCAACGGGCGTGGCCGCGGAAGTGACTGTGTCGCATGATCGAGTCCTATATGTCGGAAAACATATCTAAAGATATATATCGAAAGATAGGAAGTCAATGCGGAATATTTGGGGTGGGATGGACTGGACTTGCAGCGAGCTTTGCGTGCGCTACTTCAATTCGCCGACGCAATCCAAAGATGAAGACGTATTCGCAGTTTCAGTCAAACTGAAATGCGTCCCCATATTCACGCCATACGCGGTGAAGGAGTCGACTACGACGAGTTGGTACGCGATGTCGCCGACCGCCTGAAGGTCGCCTACCACAAGGCCAAGCCCCGAGCGTATCGAACCGGCGATCCTGCAGAAGCTGTTCGCCGACGCGCCCCGCGTCGATGCGCACGCCGAGTTGCACGTTGTCCGCGCTATAGCGGAATGCCGACCGCGCATTCGACGCGACGAGCACCGTCGATCCTGTGCCGCCCACCTGTTCGACCCGGCCGCTCCGGGCTTCCGAGTGTCCCGCGAGCGTGGTGAGCACGAGCGCGAAATTGCCGCAGATCTCGGGCTGGATCGAAATGTCGGTGCCGTACGCGAACCATGTCAGCGCCATGCCGTTGCCGTCGAGCTTGAACATGGTGACGGGCGTCGTGCGGCGTTCGCCAGCCGTGAACCGATATGGACGATAGATCCGGCCGATCCTGGTGCGCGCGTGCTCGAGGTCATCGGACTGGAACAGCAGCGCGCCACGCGGAATATCACTACCGGGCAAAAGCGGCGGGAAATGCAGCGTCGGCGGGTGCGGACAGGGAGGATGGCCGTTCATCATCGGGCTCCTGGTAGCGGGCCGCACGTTGTCACGGATAACGAAGGATGGCGCTTTTCTGATACTGGCGGTGCAACCGCGATAGTCACCGGCGAATGTTCGGGGAACGATGGGACCGTATGCGATGCTCGGCCGCGGTGAGCGACCCGGATGATCGGAAATTGCACACACGGAACATAACGAAGGGCGCGCGGGTCTTCGGCAAATGATGGCGCGTTTTCGATACGGATGGCGCCGCTGCGATAGTCCGCGGCGAGCCTTCGTGGAACCATGGCTGACGCGTGCCGCGCAGCCGGCACGTCCGTCTATCCTGGAAGCCGATGAGGACACGAACATGACGACGCTTTATCGCGGCATGAACCGCGCGGCGCTCGACGCTGCTTACAACAACGTCCAGGCCATTCCCGATTTCCCGGCCGTAATGGCCGATTTTCAGGCGCGCAGCACCGGGCTATACGAGCAGGCATCGTGCCGCCGTGACCTTCGCTATGGCGGTAGCCCGCGCGAACGATACGACTGGATCGCGTGCGGGCAGCCCGCTGCGCCGACGCTCGTATTCATCCACGGCGGCTATTGGCAGAATTGCGCGAAGGAAGATTTTGCGTTCATCGCAAGCGGCCCGCTCGCGAACGGGTTCAATGTCGTGCTTGCCGAGTACACGCTGGCGCCCGACGCTTCGATGACACGGATTGTCGGTGAGATCGGCCGCCTGCTCGATCATCTTGGCGCTGATCGCGACGCGCTCGGGACGAAGGGGCGTCCGCTCGTGCTGTGCGGCCATTCGGCCGGCGGCCACCTGACTGCGATGTATCGCGGGCATCCGGTCGTGACGAGCGCACTGCCGATCAGCGCGCTCGTCGATCTCGAGCCGATCAGCCTGTCATGGCTCAACGACAAACTGAAGTTGTCGGCCCGGGAGATCGATGAATTCAGCCCGTTGAGACATATCGGAAAGGGCGTGCCGACGATGGTCGCGGTCGGCGGCGCGGAATTGCCGGAACTCGTGCGGCAGTCGGACGAATATGCGGCCGCGTGTGCGTCCGCCGGAGAGGCGGTCGAGTTGCTCCACGTACCGGGCTGCACGCACTTTTCGATACTCGAAACACTCGCGCGTCGCGACGGGTGCCTGGCGCAGGCGCTCGTGACGGTCGCAGGGCGGTGATGCCGCCTGGTGCACATGGCTTCCCCAAGGCAGGTCGCTCGATATCGTTCTTCTTCAACAATTTCAGATTGGTGACGACTGCGTGAACAGTTCAAACGTTATGGCCTGCCCGCCGAATTTCTCGATTTTTTTGAGCCGGGCAATTTCCTGATTCAGGGTTCACGGCGGACCAGCACCGCCATATAGCCGGAACCGTCAAGACGGGTTCGTTTATCGTCTTACAAAATGCCTTAAGTTTGATACCATACCGCGACTATTTGTATGGCGGTTGTATTGTTTCTGTATGGGTTCGGACTCAAGGAGCGAAGCAGGAATGATGGTGCTGGCGCCTGGCGCAAACACCGCTTTAGGAGCACCTCAATGTTCCTGGACGCTGGAATGCGCGAACCCCGCGGCCTTCGGGGAATATGCTGCAGTCGCTCTACTCCCGGTTGACGACAAGCGTCAGCCCAAGGGGGACGCGGCCCTGTTCCAGGTCGAACGAGGCTGGATGGCATGGAGCGGCAGCCGCGAGAGAATCGGCTGCCGACTGGACCTTTCCGCACTTCCGGCCGGCGCGGACCGCGTACTCGTCGTCGTGTACACCTTCTCGGCCATCGGCCCGGTGCGCGAGCTCCGCTCCCTTCGCCTGCAGGTCGACGACCAGATCGAGTTCAGCCTGAACCTCTCCGAGAACGGCGAATCAGCAATCATCATCGGCGAGTTCTACTGCCGTAACCAGCAGTGGAAGTTCCGCGCGCTGGCCGAAGGCTCCGCCTATGGACTTTCCGCCCTCGGCCGCAGGATCGGGCTGGCTGTCGACGACGCCCATCCCGATCGTCGCCCACGCTCCTCCGATTCGTGTCGCGCTGCCAGCGGCACCGGCTTCGCCATCAGCACGACGCACGTCCTCACCTGTGCGCATGTCATCGAGGACATGCAGGAAATCCACATCGCTTCCCTCGAGGGCCGACACCGCGCGGAGCCCGTGGTGGTGGACCGCCGCAACGACCTCGCGCTGCTGCGCGTCCAGGGGGCGCCCGTCTTCAAGCAAGTTTCCTTCAGGGACGGCACGGGCTGCGACCTGGGCGAGCAGGTGGTCGCCATGGGCTTCCCGCTGGCCGGCCTGACCGGCGGAGGCGTGCAGGTCACGCAGGGAGGTGTCTCCGCTCTGTTCGGCCTGCACAACGACGCCAGCCTGCTGCAGTTCACGGCCCCGATCCAGCCCGGATCGAGCGGCAGTCCGCTGTTCGATACGTCCGGCGCGGTCGTGGGGATGGTCACCTCGACGGTGCCGGATGCCCAGAACATGAACTTCGCGGTGAAGGCCGGCCTCGCGCTGGCCTTCCTGGATGCCTGCGGCGTCGTCGCCTCCAGAACCCCCTCGGGCAAAACCTTCACCACAGCCCAGATATCCCGCGAGGCGCAGCAGTTTCTATGGCGAATCGAAGCGCGGAACCCATAGAAGCACATTGACTTGAATCCCGAGGAAGCAGTTATGGAAAGCCATGCCGTACCCGTGTCCCTCCGCGCACAGCTGATGCGGGGACTGCTCGAAGTCAACGTCGACGACGCCGTCCTGCCTCCGTCCGCCCTGTTCGGCTTCGCCGAGCGCCGTAACCCCAAGCGGGCCTTCCTGTTCGTGTCCAAGGTCCTGGGTCGGCACGTACCGGTTAGCCCGTCCGTCATGTCCGCCAGCTTCGAGCGCCTGGCCGCGGAGATCCCGGCGGACCTGCCCGGCCCGGTGCTCGTGATCGGCATGGCAGAAACCGCCGTCGGGCTCGGCGCCGGCGTGCACCGTGCATTGAGCGCAACCCGGCCCGATACCGTCTACCTGGTCAGCACCCGCCATCCGCTCGGCACCGAACTCTTCGCTCGATTCGACGAAGAGCATAGCCACGCCAGCGCTCATCTGATCCACATGCCGGTCGAGCCGGAAGTCCGGGAGATGATGCTCGAGGCCAGATCGCTGGTGCTGGTGGACGATGAAGCCTCCACCGGCAAGACCTTCGTCAACCTGCATCGCGCGCTGGTGGAGGCCGGCCTGACGAAGATCGAGCGGGTCGTCACCTGCGTCCTGACCGACTGGTCCGCAGGGGCCGTCGGCAAGGCCATCGGCGAATCGGCCACGTCGGTGTCGCTGATGAAGGGTTCTTACCGGTTCCATGAAGACCCGTCCGCGCCGCTGCCGGACATGCCGGACGTGGGCGCGGTGTCCGCCGGTGAATGGCGGCTCTCCCCTCGGAACGACTGGGGACGCCTGGGCGTGCGCAACGTGGAAGACACCCTCGCGCCGGACCTTCAGGTCGCGCCGGGCGAGAAGATCATCGTGATCGGCACCGGCGAATTCGTGTGGCGGCCCTTCCTGCTGGCGGAGCGCTTGAAGCGCGCCGGCGCGGATGTCCACTTCAGCTCCACCACCCGTTCCCCCATCGCACTGGGCCACGCCATCGAGCACGCGCTTTCCTTCCCGGACAACTACGGCCTCGGCATCCCGAACTTCCTCTACAACGTGAAGCCCGGCCAGTTCGACCGGGTGCTGATCTGCACCGAAACCCCCGCGCAGGCGCTGCCCGCCGAGCTGGTCGATGCCCTGGGCGCGGAGGTGATCGTCGATGAGCAGTAAGCGCCCGCTGGTGCTCGTCGATCTCGACGACACGCTGTTCCAGACCGCACGCAAGATGCCGGAAGGCATCCCGCGCATCCCGGCAACCGTCGATGTCGACGGCCGGCCAAACGGCTACATGACTCCGGTGCAGCAGGCTTTCGTCAACTGGCTGCTGGCATCGGCCGACGTCGTTCCGGTCACCGCGCGCAGCGTCGAGGCCTACCGCCGCGTGAAGCTGCCGTTCACGCACGGCGCAATCTGTTCCCACGGCGGCGTGATCCTGCGTGCCGACGGCACGCTCGATCAGGACTGGCACGGCCGGATGGCGGAAGCGCTCCGGACTTTCCAGAATCGTCTGCCGGCGCTGAGCGAAGCCACGTTGCGGATCGGGCGGGACCTTGGCATCTCCCTGCGCGGCTGGGTTGTGGCTGAGCATGGGCTTTGCCACTACGTGGTGACCAAGCACAACGAATCGGACGACGCAGTGCTTTCCACGGTGCTTGCCGAAGTTCAGGCCCGAGGGCTGCTGGACGACATGCACATCCACGCCAACGGCAACAATCTGGCCTTCCTGCCCGACGGGCTGGCCAAGCGCCTGGCCGCTCTGGAATGGCTGCGACGCGACCGCGAACTCAACGGCGAACGCCCGGTGCTGGGCTTTGGCGACAGCATCACCGACCTCGGTTTCATGGACCTCTGCCATATGTGGGCCACACCGGCCCGGAGCCAGTTGGCGAAGGCAGCGGAGGGCCTGATCCATGCGTGATCTTTTCGCCTCCTTCATGACGGTCGGCAGCGGCAGTTATGCCCCGGACGACGTGCATCTCCTGCTGCAGCGCATGCAGATGCAGGTGACGGACGTTCAGGAGAAGGAGCGCCTGATCCAGACGAACCGCAAGCACTACTCCGAGATGATCAGCCTGGAGCATGCGCCGACCGAGTTTCACCAGCGTCTCTATGCGCGCGCCCTGGCGCAGAACGGCAAGCGCATGGCCACGGACGTGCAGTCGCTGGCGCTGGCCTTGAATGCTGCGTATACCGGCGCGAGCATCGCGCTCGTCTCCTTCGTGCGCGCCGGACTGCCGCTTGGCGTGCTGCTGCGCCGCGCGCTGGTGGCGATGGGGCGCGACGCGCGCCACTACGGCGTCAGCATCATCCGCGACCGCGGCATGGACACGGTTGCCCTCGAAGCGATCGTCCGTCTCCACGGTGCGGAGAACATCGTTTTCGTGGATGGCTGGACCGGCAAGGGCGCGATCTCCGGCGAACTCGCGCGCGCGCTCGGCGCGGACACGCGCTTCCCGGAAGATCCGCGCCTCGTCGTGCTGGCGGACCCTTGCGGCCGCGCGTGGCTGGCCGCGTCGGCGGAAGACTGGGTGATTCCGTCAGGCATTCTGGGCGCCACCGTATCCGGCCTGGTATCGCGTTCCATCTGGCCGGCGCAAGGCGGTCTGCATGGCTGCGTGGTCTACGACCACCTGCATGAGCACGACGTCACCCGTGACTTCATCGAGCGGATCGAGACGGCGCGTCGCGCATTGGGCGAGGTGCCGCAGGCGTCTCCGTGGACTGCCGATCAGCGCCTGATGCTTCAGGCGGAAGCAGACAACGTGGTGCATTCGCTCGCGGCGCGCTTCGGGATCGCCAACCTGAACCGCGTGAAGCCCGGCATCGCCGAGGCGACGCGCGCCGTCCTTCGCCGCGTGCCTGACCACGTCCTGGTCCGTGATCGCGGCGACAGCGACGTGCAATTGCTGATGCACCTCGCCGAGCGCGCCGGCGTGACCGTCGAGGAAGCGGGTTCGGCCCTGGGCCCGTACCGTGCAGCGACCCTCATCCGGAGTGTGAACGGATGAAGGCCATTTCGCCGTTCGCCCTCGGGGCGACCCTGTACATGCCGGCCACCCGCAGCGACATTCTGGACGTGGTCTTCGGCAGCAAGCTCCCCGAGCTTCGCTCGCTCGTGGTGTGCCTGGAAGACGCCGTGGCGGAGATCGATGTCGAGCGCGCGCTGGGGAACCTGCAGGCGCTGCTCACGCAGATCGACGTTCGCGGCGGACGTTCTGCGGAAGGTCCGCTCGTGTTCGTCCGGCCCCGCGATGTGGGCATGGCGGCCGTGCTGAACGACTGGCCGCTGATGAAGCACGTGGACGGTTTCGTGGTGCCGAAGCTGACCTTGAAGTGCCTGGGCGCCTGGGAGAAAGCGGTCAGCAACCCGGACCTGCTCCTCATGCCCACGCTCGAGACTGCCGACGTCTACAACCCGGGTGCAATGGTGGAGCTGGGCCAGGCGCTGAAGGCCAGCCTGAACGAACGCATCATCGCGCTACGGATCGGCGGCAACGACCTCATGGGCTGCCTTGGGCTTCGCCGCAACCCGGCCAGGACGCTCTACGACACCCCGATGAGCTATGTGATCCCGATGCTGGCCGGCGTCATGGGCGCGCAAGGTTTTTCGCTGACCGCGCCGGTGTTCGAGCAGCTCGCCACGCCGGCACTCCTGCAAGCCGAACTGGAGCTGGACATCTGTCACGGGCTGGTGGGCAAGACAGCGATTCACCCCCGCCAGATCAGTCTCATCCAGGACACGCTTCGCGTCAGCCTGGAGGATCTCAACGCCGCCAGGCTGATCGTCGATCAGGGTGCGCAAGCCGTGTTCAGGCACAACGACGCGATGTGCGAACCCGCCACCCATCACAAGTGGGCAGCCAACATCCTCGAGCGCGCCAAATGGCTTGGGGTCAAGCCCGCCGAGGCCGCCGGTGGCGAGCCCAGCATCCGCCTGGCGGAGGCCAATTGATGCCGGCGACATTTTCATCCCGCGTGGCGGCGGGCCCGCCCGCGGTTCAAGAAATCGGGCGCCGGGAGAGCGCCTCGACCTCTCAATCCCGACCGAACAACGAAGATCAACAAGGAGCGTAATCATGGCACTCACCCTGAGCAAGAATCAGAGCATCTCGCTGGAGAAAACGGCCGGCACCGGTCTGAGCAACGTCAGCCTGGGCCTGGGCTGGGACCCCGTGAAGCCCAGCGGCTTCCTCGCCAGGATGCTGGGCGGCGGTAACGACTCGATCGACCTCGATGCCTCGTGCATCGTTCTGGATGGCGACTACGCGCCCATCGATGTCGTCTGGTTCCGCCAGCTGGAATCGAAGGACGGCTCGATCGAACACTCCGGCGACAACCTGACCGGCGACGGCGATGGCGATGACGAAACCATCCACGTGGACCTGCAGCGCCTGCCGGCCAAGGCGACGCATCTGGTCTTCACCGTGAACAGCTTCCGCGGCCAGACCTTCGATCAGGTCGAGAACGCGTACTGCCGCATCCTGAACGAAACCGACAACAAGGAGCTCGCGCGCTTCAACCTGGCCGAGAAAGGCCGCCACACCGGCGTGGTGATGGCCAGCCTGAGCCGTGCGAGCGGCGGCTGGGAGTTCAAGGCGATCGGCCAGTCCACCAACGGTCGCACCGCCGAAGACCTCGTCAACCTGGCCATTCAGGCGGTGCGCGCATGACCACGCTCCTGCCTGGCGGCAATGCGCCGGTCGCCACCGGCCCACTTCGCGTCGACATCCACTACGCGCCGATCCCGGGCGCCGATATCGACATCTCCGCATTCGCGCTGACCACCACGGGCAAAGTCCGCGGCGACGGCGACATGTGCTTCTACGGGCAGACCAGCATCCTGGGCGGGGCCGTCCAACTGACCGGCAGCGCCGCGGGTCGCGCCGAGTTCACGCTGGACCTCGGCCGTGTCGACCCTGCGGTCGAGAAGATTGCGCTGACCGCAACCATCTACGAGAACAAGGCCGCCTTCGACCGCGTGTCGACCCTGGCGCTGGCCGTCACCGGCGGCATCGAAGCCCAGATCCCGACCGGCGGCATGAGCGAGACGGCGCTGATCCTCGGCGAGTTCTATCTCCGCCAGGGCGCCTGGAAATTCCGCTGCGTCGGTCAAGGCTTCGCGGGTGGCCTGGAGCCGCTGGCCAAGCACTTCGGCGTCGACGTTGCCGCTCCGGCGCCGGCTTCGGCGCCGACGCCGGCCCCGGCGCCCGTTCCTCCGGCGCCGCCGAAATCGACGGTCAGCCTGAGCAAGGTCACGCTGGACAAGACGCGCTCCAGCATCAGCCTGGACAAGCCGGCAGCCGGCTTTGGCGAGATCAAGGTGAACCTGAACTGGAACCGCGGCAGCGGCAGCGGCGGGGGCCTGCTGGGCGGCCTCTTCGGCAAGGGCAGTTCCGTCGACCTCGACGTCGGCTGCCTGTTCGAACTGCAGGACGGCTACAAGGGCGTCGTCCAGGCGCTCGGCAACTGCTTCGGCGACCTGAATGACGAGCCTTACATCCAGCTCATGGGTGACGACCGCACCGGCTCCGTCGCGGGCGGCGAATGGCTGCACATCAACGGCAAGCAGTGGAGCGAGATCAAGCGGATCCTGGTCTTCGCGTTCATCTACGAAGGCGCCCCCAACTGGAAGGCGACCGACGGCGTGGTGACCGTCTTCGTGCCCGGCCAGCCCGAGATCGAGGTGCGGCTGAACGAGGAAGGCGGCCGCCACGGCATGTGCGCGATCGCGCTGCTGGAAAACGTGGGCGGCGCCGTCAAGGTCACCCGCCAGGTCGACTTTCACCGTGGGCATGACGATATGGACCGTGCCTACGGATGGGGGATGCGCTGGCGCGCCGGCTCCAAGTAACGAGATATCCGGCGGGGCCGAGGCGCCCCGCCCAACGAGGAGGAAACCATGCTCGAGTGGCTGAAAACCAACGCGGCGAAAGCGCGCGAAACCTTGACGACGGAAGTCGCCAAGTTCAAGAACCGGACCTTCATGGAGGCGGTCGCCAATGGCTGCGCGCTGATCGCCGCGGCCGACGGCGTGATCCAGTCCGAGGAGAAGATGAAGATGGTCGGCTTCATCAACAACTCCCCGGAGCTCAAGGTCTTCAACCTGACCGATGTGATCAAGGTCTTCACCGACGCCTGCGCGAAGTTCGAGTTCGACTTTCAGATCGGCCAGGCCGAAGCGCTGAAGGCCATCAGCAAGATCAAGGGCAAGGACGGCGAAGCGCGCCTGCTGGTGCGGGTGTGCATTGCCATCGGCGGCTCGGACGGCAACTTCGACGACAAGGAGAAGGCTGCGTGTCGCCTGATCTGCCTGGAGCTGGGCCTGAACCCGGCGGATTTCGAGCTCTGACGCACTGTCCATTCGGCCATGCGCAAGCATCGGCCGACAACCCGTAACCCGTAGCAACCACAAGGAGCTGTACGCATGGCACTGACTCTTCAAAAAGGCGGCAACCTCTCCCTGTCCAAAGAGGCCCCTGGCCTGACCAAGATCCTGGTCGGCCTGGGCTGGGACCCGCGCGCCACTGACGGCACCGAGTTCGACCTCGACGCCAGCGCCTTCCTGCTGGGCGCCAACGGCAAAGTCCGCGGCGACGCCGACTTCATCTTCTACAACCAACTGAAGAGCCCGGACGGCTCCGTCGAGCACACCGGCGACAACCGCACCGGCGCCGGCGACGGCGACGACGAGGTGATCAAGGTCGACCTGAGCCGCGTGCCGGCCGATGTCGACAAGGTTGCCTTCACCGTCACCATCCACGACGCCGACGCTCGCAAGCAGAACTTCGGCCAGGTCAGCAACTCGTTCATCCGCATCGTCAACGAGACCAACGGCGCCGAGGTCGTCCGCTACGACCTCGCCGAGGACGCTTCGGTCGAAACCGCGATGATCTTCGCCGAGCTGTACCGCCACAACAACGAGTGGAAGTTCCGCGCCGTCGGCCAAGGCTACGCCGGCGGCCTGCGCGCGCTGGCCAATGGCTACGGCATGAGCTTCTGATCGCGCAACGCAACGCAATTCAACTGAACGAGGAATCTCACCATGGCTGTAAGTCTGTCCAAAGGCGGTAACGTCTCCCTGTCGAAAGAAGCCCCGGGCTTGAGCGAAGTGCTGGTCGGCCTGGGTTGGGACCCGCGCGTCACCGACGGCACCGAGTTCGACCTCGACGCCTCCATCTTCGTCACCGGCGACAGCGGCAAGGTCCTGAGCGACGCCGGCTTCATCTTCTACAACAACAAGAAGTCCGCCGACGGCACCATCGAGCACCTCGGCGACAACCGTTCCGGCCAGGGCGAAGGCGATGACGAACAGGTCGTCGTCAAGCTGACCGGCCTGGCGGCCGACGTGAAGAAGCTGGTGTTCGCCGTGACCATCCACGACGCCGAAAGCCGCAAGCAGTCCTTCGGCCAGGTGTCCAACGCCTACATCCGCGTCGTGAACAAGGCCGATGGCAAGGAAATCGCCCGCTACGACCTGTCCGAAGATGCGTCCACCGAGACCGCGATGATCTTCGGCGAGCTGTACCGTCACAACGACGAGTTCAAGTTCAAGGCGATCGGCCAGGGTTTCGCCGGCGGCCTGAAGCCCCTGGCTGAAGCCCATGGCGTGAACATCGGCTGACGACCGTCGATGGAGAAAGCCCCGGCGGTCTGAACCGGCTCCGCAAAGTCGGACTGTTTCGACGGCCGGGGCTGACTGGGCCGGGTTCCGTATTGCACGGGGCTCGGCCCTTTTGGTTTATCGGGGCGTCGTCCGCGCCGCGCGCAAGCCAAAGCGCAGCGCCGACGCTCGCCGATACCGCTACGGCATCAACCGATCCAGCAGCGGCGACCGGAAGATCCGCTGCGGGTCGTAGCGCTCGAGGGTCGCACGCGCCGCGTCCCAGTTGCTCGCGGCGGGCTGGCCCGCACTCTGCAGATTCGGGATCGTGGTGGTGATCATCGTGTCGTCCTGCCACGCGGCCGTGTCGGTGTAGGCCCAGCCCTTCGACCATTCGGGACGCACCGTCGCATACGCGCCGCTGTAGTTCGAGAGCATCCACTGCTCGATCTCGCGATAGAAGCGATCGGCGGCGGGCGTGCCCGGCAGCGTCAGGATGTCGAACCAGACGGCGACGTCCCATTCCGGATGGTCGGGCCGCGGCTTGAGCGCGGACAGCGTCGGGACCACCGCGCCGGCGCCGGCATCGGCGGGCTTGTCGAGGCCGGTGATGCGGATCTCGACGGGACCGTTCATCGGGTATTCGCCGCGCGCCTTGTACGCGTCGACGCGGTTCTGATAGTACTGGACGAACTCGCTGACCACGCGCTGCACGTCGGCGCGCCGCGCGAGCACTGCGTAGCCGTTCGCGGTGACGCGTAGCGTCGTCGGGCGGATGTACTGCAGCACGGTGCGCGACCAGCCCCAGATGTCCACGCTGAGCGTGAGCCCGAGACCGGCGGTCGTGATCGCGTATTGCGTCTGGCCGAACAGCGGCGTGAGCGAGCCCTCGCCGCCGATGATGATCCGCTTGACGAGATCCGACAGCGATTGCGGGATCGAATCGGAGAACGGGTAGTTGTACGGCTGCGTGACGGCGCGCGACAGCAGCGGCTTGCTCGGCTGCAGGGTCCAGACCTTGAGCCACGGGCAAGTCGTGAACGGGAACCAGATTGCTTCCAGCCGGCCCGACTGATCGAGAAACGACGCGACGGTGCGGCCCTGCGAGGCGTTGGCGGAAAACAGTTCGGAGGCCGGAATGTCGATGAAGCTCTGGCAGCGCAGCCGCTGGTTCGGCCCGGCCGCCAGCGTGACCTCGACGACGAGCGCCCGGCCGATGTGCGCGAGGAACGCGCCGATGTCGGGATCGTTGCGCTGGAACGTGCGCAGCGCGTATTGCCGGCTGGCGGGATCGAACACGACCGCGGTCAGCGAGAGCACCAGGTTGCTCAATGAGCCGTAGGTGTGGCCGGGCTGCAAGGTTTCGCCGACCGCGGGCACGGCGGTGCCGTGCGCGTCGATCGCGAGTGCGCCGCCGAGTGTAATGTCGCCCGGCGCGGGCGCGGCGACGACGCCGAGGCCGTAATCCTCGAGCTTTGCGAGCAGCGTCTCCAGCGAGACGCCCGTTTGCGCGGTGACGCGCGCCGGCCGCGTCGACGTGTCGACGGACACCGCGGTCAGCGACTTCGTCGTGTCGAGCAGCACGAGGTTCGCGGGGGCGACGCCCGGATCGAGCGTCAGCGGCGACCAGTTGTGCATGTAGCCGCGCGGGCGCACCCGGTAGCCGTTCGCACGCGCCCAGTTGACCGTCGCGACGACGTCGTCGGCGGAGCGCGGCGCGGCGGTCCATACGTCCTGCACGACGATCTCGCCGCTCCAGTTCTGGAACGCCTGCTTGTAGAGCGGGATGTCTCCGGGGAAGCCGGGCGGCGTCGCGCCGGCCGTCGCCGCGTTCGCGGCAACCTGGTAGATCGGTGTCCAGCCGGCAACGACACCGGCGGCCGCGAGCTTGGCCATGTCGGCGAGGAACGCGCGACGCGGCTTGGATTCGTCTCGGAAGTCGTGATTCAAGGTGTGCTCCAACTATTGGAATTGTTTTGCAGATGGATAGGCCAAAGACAACGAGTTGAGACCGCGGGTGGTGCTGTTTCAGCGGAACGTATGCGCGTGCAGATTCGCGCGTTGGCTGGCCGGGAGTGAAAAACGATGCGCTCCGGAATGTTTCGAGGCGCTATATCCGACGATCGTCAGAATAATGATGGTCTGGGAATGCCTGTTTTCATGGTTTCGGGGTATTAAATAAATTCGGAAGCAGTTTTAAATCGGTTGACAATTTGATTTTTACGGCCACCAAGGTTAGCAACTTGTATTCGCAGCGGCAAGTCATTGGGTGATCGAGGGGAATCGGGTTGTATTGCCATGATTATTGCGGTTTCGAGAATATTCTGAACTATCGTTTCCGCGCGAAGTTTTGTGTCAAGAAACGATCATCTGATTTATGTGTGTTCTGCAACGTCGATGTCATATTCATCGGAAATGCTATCCGGGCCGTCCGTCGGGGCTGGGCGCGTGAGCGAGCCGGTGCCGGGCGGCCGGCGGACAATTCATGTCAGGCTGCGTGGCACATCGAATCGATCGTTGAATGAATCGAAACAGTTCGCTGGAAAGAAACGGCCTGGCGTTTGCTGATGCGTATCTCATGTTGATCGCATTAAGCCTTAATTGTTCTGAATAAGGCGTCTTTGAAATGGATGTTTTAGTGTGTGCGCAAGAGTTTTCTACCGAATTTTGCCGTGCACAAAGGAAAATTTTCCCGATTTGGCTGAGATCGAACGCGCGAATCGATCGGAAATTCCCGGGAATTCAGTGGCTGGGTCGTTTAGTTATATAAAAAGAAACATTTTACTAAATGCAAAATTTTAAATTCATCGCTATCATGCTCGACTAGGATGTGCCGGAGCCAAATTCAATGGGAATAATCGTTTCGTTTTGCGGAAACGATTTTTCGCCGGGTCTGTCGGCCGGGCGGCCAATCAGCAAAGCTCAATGACGGAAGTCGTCTCGGCGTTTTTTCGCAGCATTTGCCAGTAACGATCGTTGATCAACGCGACGCCGCCGGCATGGCGCCGTCGAACACGGAGGGAACATCGTGTCTGCTTCACGCTTGTCATCGGCCTTGTCGATCGTCGATGACGGGGTTGCGGTCGCCGCGCCTGAAGATCGATCGTATGCGCACCGCATCTTCTGGATCGCGGGCTATGCACGCTCGAGCGACGGCGCGCGGCGCGTCTCCGAGCATCTCGGCGCGGGCTGGCGCGTGTGCGAGCTGGACGCCGACCCGTCGTGCGATGCGCCGTCGACCGTCGAATGGCTTGCCGCGCGCCTGCTCGAACGCATCGTCGCGCTCCAGCCGCGCGGGCCGTACCGGCTCGCGGGCTGGGCGTCCGGCGGCCTGCTCGCCTACGAAGTGGCGACCCAGCTGGCCGGGCGGGACGAGACCGTCGCGTTTCTCGGCATCGCGGATGCGTCGCTGTCGACGGCGGACGCGGCCGCCCCGCCCGGCCATGCCGCCGACGTGCCGGCCGGCGAGCGTCTCGTCGAGCTGGTCGCCGAATCGAATGCAACCGGCGGCGTTGCCGCCCGTTCGCGCGACATGCGGTGGGCCGAATGGCTGCGGCTGTTCGATGGCGAAGCGGACGGCGGCCAAGCGAATGGCGGCCAAGCGAACGGCGGCGGCGCGAGTGCGATCGATCCACGCGAACTGATCGCGGACGCGGCGACGTCGGATTTTGCCGAGATCGCGTCCCGGTGCCGCGACGCGGGGCTGCTGCCGCCCGGGTTGCGCGGCCTCAGCGATGCGCAACTGCTGCGATGGCTCGACCGCTGGGCGGCGCTCGATCATGCGTTTGCACACTACGAACCGTTTTCGCTGTCGATGCCGGTTCACTGGTTCGAGCTGCGCAGTGCCGGCGCCGCCGCCGCGCTGCCGGATCGTGCGGACGGCTGGGCGGCGCGGCTCGAGCCCGGCGAGATCCGCGTGGTTGACGTGCCGGCGCGGCACGCGTCGGCGGGCGGCGCCGCGGCGGCGCTCGGCCGCGCGATCGCGCATGCGCTGCAGGACGAGCGCCGCGCGGCGGCCGGGGGCGGTGAGCAGAACGCGCACCCGCCGGAGGCGAGCTATTCGCCGCACCTGCCGATCCAGCGCGGGGCGCCGGGCTGCAGGCCGGTCGTGCTGATTCCGGGCGCAGGCGACAACGTCGCGACGTTCCTGCCGTTCACGATCGCAGTGGAGCCGGGCTGGCCGATGCACGGCCTTCAGCCGCGCGGCCTCGACGGCGTGCTCGCGCCGTATGCGAGCGTCGACGTCGCGGCGACGGCATACCTGCCCGTCGTCGAACGGCTGGCGGCCGACGCGCGCGCGCCGGTGCATCTGATCGGCCATTCGTTCGGCGGCTGGGCCGCGATGGAAATCGCGTGCCGGCTGCAGGCGATCGGCCGTCCGCCCGCGTCGCTGACGATCGTCGACACCGAGGCGCCGGCGTCGGCAGGCCGGCTGGGGCGCCAGTACACGTTCGCGAGCGTCGTGTGGAATCTCGCCCGCGCGCTCGAACAGGCCACGGGCCGCCCGCTCGGCATCGAGCGCGATGCGCTGTTTCGCGCGGACCGGCGCGGGCAATGGGCGATGCTCCATCGCGGGATGGTCGACGCCCGCATCATCCGCAGCGGCGCCGGGCTGCATGACGTGCAGGGCATCGTGCGCACCTACGGGACGGCGCTGCGCACCGCGTACCGTCCGGCCGACGTCTATGCGGGGTGCGCGACGCTCGTGCTCGCCGCCGACGGTGACGACGCGGAGCGCGGCTTCGTGCCCGATGACGTGCTGTCCGGCTGGCGGCGCTTCGCGCCGCGGATGGCCATGTGGCGCTGTCCGGGCAATCACTACACGATGATTCGGCCGCCGCACGTCGAGCGCTTCGCGCAATGGTGGCAGCAGGCGGTGCGCGGCGACGGCGATCCTGCTGCGGCCGCCGCCGGGGCCGCGCTCGGACTGGCATCGAACTGACATGAAAGAAAAGGGCGCTGTCCGGCGCAAGCCGGACGGCGCGCGATGGCAGCGCAGACGCATCGCGATCCGCGCTGCGCGCGACTGCGCCGGCGGCGCGTCGCTGCGTTCAGGCACGCAATACAAGGAGAGTCAGATGGTCGAAATCTTCACGAAGCTCGGAAAGGTGATTTCGAGCGCGGGAAGCGAGCGGTTCGCATCCGACATGCACGCGCTGCTGGCCGAGTCGATTCCGCTCGCGATCACCGGAATCAGCGAATGGACGCTCAACGAACCGGAAGGCAAGGTCGTCGACGTGCAATCGCTCGGCGCGTCCGGCGCCCCCCGCGACGATCCGCGGATGGTGCCGCACGCGGCGCAGGTCGAGCGGGACCCGGCCGGGCATCCGCTGCTGAACTGGATCGTGAGCGCCAGCGACCGGCAGCTGATTCACATCAACCCGCCCGCGCGGCGCGGCGACGGCAGCAATACGATGCCGCTGCGCGAGACGGGCGCGGGATTCCAGTGTCATCTCGTGTCGCGCAAGGCGAATCGCCGCTACGTGATCTCGCTGCATCGCACGTCGTCGCATCGCGACTTCTCGTTGCAGGAGATGTCGTTCCTGAAGAACTTCGCCGATACGCTGCTGCCGCTCGTCGAGTGGCACGCGTCGACGTGGCGTCACGGCACGGTCGCAGGCGCGGCACCGCGCGATCCGGCGGCGGGCGCGCCGGGTGTCGAGGCGCTGCGCCGCGACTTCGAATCGCGGCTCGCGCGCTCGGCGGTCGTGCTGTCGGCGCGCGAAAGCGAAGTGTGCCTCGGCCTGCTCGCGGGCAAGATGCTGCGCGAGATGGCGGGGGAGCTCGGCCTGAAGGAGAGCACGGTCGAGACCTACATCAAGCGCGCGGCGGTCAAGCTCGGCATCAGCGGGCGGCACGGGCTCAGGAAATGGATGATCGACGAACGCGTGCCGTGCGCGTCGGCTGCGTGACGAAGAACTGCGTGACGGACCGCTGCGGGACGGCGGCGTCGCGAATGTTCGCCGACAGAGCGCCGACGATCGCGACGCCCGCACGTGTCCCGGCTTTCCGTTGCAGACATTCCGGCGCACGGGTGCTTCAATCGACGTGCCGGGCGGCGCGCCCGGCGCGCCTGTTTCGTCATCGATCGCCTGGAATCCCTTCATGCACGAATCGACCGCCGCCGCACTGGACGCGTCCGACTCGATCCTCGACTTGCGCGTGCTGAGCACGATCCGCGCGTTCCGGCATCTCGCCGCGAGCCTGCCGGGGCCGGTTCGCCTGTGCCTGTTCGACGATGCGTCCGATCGCCCGGCGTCCGATGCGCGCGACGCGCAGCGCGTCGTCGCGATCGCGTTCGCACGCATCGGCGCGCGCGACGTGCGGTTCGAACCGGACGGCGCGACACGCCTGTCGTCGTTCGAACTGTTGATGAGCCGGCGCATCAGCGCGGCGTTCGATTACCGCTACGATCACTTCGACACGCCGCAGCGCCTGGCCTGCGCGCAGCGCGAGGCGGAAGACTTCGACTTCGATGTGCTGAGCGCCGGCGTCGAGCGGGTGCGGATCGCACGCGAGGCGGGCGTTTCGCTGTCCGCGTATGCGGGCTCGCATCGCGACCGGCCCGCGGTCGTGCTCGCGCTGCCGTGCGGGATGCCGCTCGACCTGTGCCAGCGCTGGTTCGACGCGCTCGCCGAGCGCCACTTCGTGCTGACCTGGGAAACGCGCGCGCTGTTCGGCGCGTGCGATGCGTTCGACGCGGCCCGCACCGACATCGACGCGCAGGTCGACGACCTGTTCGCCGTGATGGACCGCTTCGGCGTCGATCGCGCGCACCTGATGGGCATCTGCGGCGGCGCCGTCGTCGCGTTGCAGGCGGCGCTCGCGCAGCCGGCGCGGGCGGTGTCGCTGAACCTGTGGTACGGCGACTACAACCTGTCGGACGACGCGCTGCGGACGATGCATCAGCGCAACTACGCGTGGCTGATGGAAGCCGCCGCGCAGGGGCGCGACGTCGCGCAGGACCTGCAGCGCAGGTTCGCCGATCCATCGACGCTCGCGACCGTTCCGGCCGAGATCGCGCACGCGGCGCTCTATCCGTATGCGAATGCCGAGCTGATGTACCGGTATGCGAAGTTGAGCGATGCGCTCAACAAGGTCGACGCGCTTGCGTTGCTGCCGCGCGTCAGCGTGCCGACGATGGTCGTCGCGGGCGACGACGACGAGATTGCGCATTGCGGCGGTTCGGTGTTCGCCGCCGGGCGGATTCCGGGCGCGCGGCTCGAAGTGGAGGTGGGCGGCAGTCATCCGAAACTGTTTCGCGCGTCGCCGGTGTCGGCGGCGCGCGCGCTCAAGTTTCTTGCGGGCCACGCGTGACGCGCGAAGCGCCCGATCGATCAGTCATTGCTCTGCGTTGCGAAATAATTTAATTCAGCAGTGCGATTCGTAATCTTTTTTATTTTGATGATGTCGGTTTCGCGCAAAGATTTGAATGATCCATCTAGCTTCACATGCGCCTTGCATTTAGAATGCCGACAAGCTTGCAAGATCATTACTTTGATTTGAAAATTGTTTACTTTGGAATTCGGAATCCTGAGTTTATTGCATTGAAATGAATTGATCGAATTGCTTTCGTCGCGCTCGTTTGTTTTTCAAGAATGGCGCGACGAAATACCTGCAAGTGAATCAACAGGCCGACATGTGAATGACCGGATGCGCCGTGCGCCACCCGGGGATGACATACGCCTGCCGCTTCGACAACCCCTTTTTTGCCATCGCGATTCAGGCTGCACGGAACGGGCGTGAGCATAGCGTTCGGCCGGCGCCATGCCGCTATCGCGGACTTTGAACTCACACTCTTGCGAGCGCTGACAATGGACGACTTTTGCCGCGCGAACTTGCCCCCGATCGAGGATTGGCCGAAATTCGTCTTTGATTTGCCGGGGCTGCAGTTTCCGCAATTTCTCAATTGCGCCGCCGCGCTGCTGGATGCCGCAGTCGAGGAACGGGGCTGGGGCACGCGCGTTGCGATCACGACCGAAGCGGGCGTGACGTGGTCATATCGCGAATTGCGCGATGCGAGCAACCGGATCGCCAACATGCTGATCCATGATGCCGGCCTGGTGGCCGGCAATCGGGTGCTGCTGCACGGCGCCAACCACCCGTTACTCGCCGCCGCGTGGTTCGGCGTGGTCAAGGCGGGCGGCGTGGTCGTCACGACGATGCCGAAGCTGCGCGCGGGCGAACTGTCGACCGTCCTCGATCGGGCCAGGGTCACGCACGCGATCTGCGAAGCCGCGCTGTCCACCGAACTCGACGCGGCGATGGCGCGCATGCAATGGCGTGGCGATGTCCGGCGCTACGAGACGGACGACGTTCATCCGCGCGACGGCTGGCTCAGCGGCTATTCGGATGACTTCACGGCCGCCGGGACGCGCGCGGACGATCCCTGCCTCATCGCATTCACGTCGGGGACGACCGGGGAGCCGAAGGCGACCGTCCATTTTCATCGCGACGTGATGGCGGCCTGCCACTGCTTTCCGCAGCACGTGCTCAAGCCCACGGCCGACGACGTCTTCTGCGGATCGCCGCCGCTCGCGTTCACGTTTGGCCTCGGCGCGCTGCTGCTGTTTCCGGTCAGCGTCGGCGCGAGCGTCGTGCTGCTGCCGAAAGCGAGCCCGGAACGGCTGCTGGCCGCCGTCGCCAAGCATCGGGTCAGCATCCTGTTTACGGCGCCGGCGGCCTATCGGGCCATGCTCGGCCATCTCGACAATCACGACGTGTCGTCGCTGCGCAAATGCGTGGCGGCGGGTGAAGCGTTGCCGGCGTGGACGCGCGAGGCCTGGCACGAGCGGACCGGCCTGCACCTGATCGACGGGATCGGGGCGACCGAGATGCTGCACATCTTCGCGTCGACGGGCGACACCGAGTCGAAGCCCGGCGCGATCGGCAAGGCGGTGCCCGGCTACCGTCTGGCGATCGTGGACGAGCAGGGCCGGTGTCTGCCGCCCAACCAGATCGGCTATCTGGCCGTGCAGGGGCCGACCGGGTGCCGCTACCTGAACGACGCGCGGCAACGCGACTACGTCAGGCACGGCTGGAACCTGACGGGGGATGCCGCCTACCTGGACGACGAAGGCTACCTGTTCTATCAGGCGCGCGCGGACGACATGATCATCAGCTCCGGCTACACGGTGTCGCCCGGCGAAGTGGAGCAGGCGTTGCTGCGCCATCCCGACGTCGCCGAGTGCGCGGTCGTCGGACAGATCGACGAATGGGGCGGCACGCTCATCTGCGCGCACGTCGTGCTGCAGCCGGGGGTCGACGGCTCGGAGGCGTTGACGACGCAGCTTCAGCAGCACGTGAAGGGCGTGATTGCGCCGTACAAGTGTCCGCATCGGGTTGCCTACCACGCCGGCGGTTTGCCGCGCAACGAATCGGGCAAGTTGCGGCGCGCCGCGCTCAGGCAGCAGGCCAACGGCGCGACGAGTCCCCTGAATCACGCAGTCCAAAACGAGCTAGCGCTATGAAAATTCTTGGAGCCGCGGTGGCCCTGCCGGGTGCAGCGACCGCTGCGCAACCCTATGCCAACGATTACGCCGTCAACGCAGCCAGGCAGGCGCTGCTGCAAGCCGGCTGCCTGCCGTCGGAACTGGATCTGATCGTCAGCCTGTCGATTTCGCCCAGCCGGCTCGCGGACGCGCCGTCGATCGCCGGGCCGCGGCTCGCGCACCCGGTGCAGCGCGACCTGCGTGCGCGGCATGCGGTCGTGTTCGACCTGCTCGACGCGGACTGGACGCTCGCCCTCGATCTCGCGCAGAGCCATTGCCGGCAGCTCGGCTATCGGCGCGCGCTCGTCGTTCGCGCGGAAGCGCTCGCGGACGTCGAGCAGGTCGCCACGAGCGGCTTCGCCGACGGCGCGGGCGCGATCGTCCTGACGCCTTCCGGCCATGACCGCGGCTATGCGAGCAGCTACGCGGACCTCGAGTCGCCCCCGTTCGCGACGCTCGATGCGCTGCCCGCGCGGCGCGTGAACGGCGCGCTGTCGCTGGCCCGGTTCGAGAGCCGATTCGATCACGCAACCGGCCGCTTCGACGGCGAACCGGCCAATGCGGCCGCCGCGGTGCGCGCGGTGGTCGACGAGGTGCAAAGCCGCATCGACCGGCGTGCCGCCACGCTGTTTTGCGAATCGTGGCTGAGCGGATGGCCGTCGATCGCCGCCGGCGCGGAGGGCGAATCGCCTGTCGATGTCGTCGCCGGTTCCGCGGATATCCCGAACCCGTTCCAGCTGTCCGCGTGGCTCGCGTCCCGCGTCGCAGATTCGATGTCGTTGCGTGACGATGAACATACGGTGGTCGCCATGACGCTGGATCCGTTCAGGCCGCGCATCGCCTGCAGCACGATGGAGGTCTGATGGTGCACAACGTCCGAATCGCAAGTCTCGCCTGCCGCTTGCCGGCACGCCAGGTACCCAACGACGATCCCGTGTTCGCGGGCGTCGAGCCCATTCCGGCGGAATGGTGGCAATTCTGGGGCATCGAATCGCGCTACATGATCGATCCCGATGCCGGCGAATCCGAGCTTGCGCTGGCCGAGCGCACGGCGCGCGACGCGCTCGCTCGTGCCGGCGTGGAACCCGCCGAACTCGATCTGGTGCTGTTCAACATGACGTCGCCGTTCGTGTCGGACGCCGACGGCCGGCGCCGTTTCGCGCCGCGGCTGGCGCATGCGCTGCGCGACCGGCTCGGCGCGACGCGCGCGCTCGACGCCGATGTCGAGATGGAATGCGCGAGCTTCGTGCTGCAGTTGCAGATCGCCACCAACCTCATCAAGCAAGGGCGCGTGAAGCGGGCGCTGGTGTGCTCGTCGGAGCGCATGTCGGCGGTGATCGACTACACCACCAAGTCGTCGACGAACTTCGGCGATGGCGCGGCCGCGGCCGTGCTCGTCGCCGAGCCGGCCGATCCCGACGGTGCCGACTGGCTGGATGCCGCGTACCACAGCGATGCGACGCGCTACGACCTCGCGACGATGCAGTGGCGCAACGCGCGGGCTCCAGCCGATGGCGCGGCAGTCGACGATGCGGCAAACAGCGCCGATAACCCGTTCGGCGTGTATTTCACGCTCAAGCCCGAAGCGCAGGAGCAGATCTCGCGTTTCGTTCCGGTGGCCGTTCCCGATATCGTCGAGCGGCTGCTGCACCGGAGCGGGATCGGCGCCGCCGACGTCGATGCGATGGTGTTCCACCAGCCGTCGGCGCTGATCGTGCGCGCGTGGGCGCAGCGGCTCGGGCTCAAGCCGGACCAATACGTGATTCGCGTGGCCGATTGTGCTTGCCTCGTGTCGGCCGCCGTGCCGTTCGCGCTGTACGAGTCGATCCGGCGGGGCGTGATCCGGCCGGGATCGCTGGTGGTGCTTGCCGGCGCGGCCGCGGGCTGGAGCTTCGGCGCGCAATTGTGGCGCTGGGGCGAAACCGTCGTGACCGACGCGGGCGATGCCGTCGCCGCCGTGAAGGAACAGGAGGTCCGGGCATGAGCGCCAGACTCGTCATCGCCGGCATGGGCCACGCGCTGCCGGAACGGATCGTCAGCAACGACGAAGTCGCCGGCATGATCGACACCAGCGACGCGTTCATTCGCGAACGCACCGGCGTCGTCGCGCGACGCTATCTCGCCCCGGATCAGCATCTGGCGGATCTCGCGTGCCCGGCCGCGGAACGGGCGATGGCCGACGCCGGTGTGACGGCGCACGACGTCGACCTGCTGATCGTCAATACGCTGTCGCCGGATCATCACGATCCGTCGCAAGCGTGCTACATCCAGCCCCGGCTCGGCTTGCGGGAGGTGCCGTGCTTCGACATCCGCGCGCAATGCAGCGGCGGGCTCTACGGGATCGAGATCGCGCGCCATTTCCTCGCGAGCGGCCTGTATCGCAACGTGCTGCTGATTTGCGCCGAGGCGTTGTCGCGGCGGATCGACACCAGCAACGCCGGCCGCAACCTGTCGATCCTGCTGAGCGACGGCGCCGCCGCGCTGCTGCTGCAGGCGACGGACGACCCGGCGAGCGGGCTGATCGACCTGGCGCTCGGCGCCGACGGCACCCAGTTCGACCTGCTCAGCACCGAAGCGCCCGGCGCGCGCCGCCCGCGCTTCATCGACGGCGACGACATCGCGGCCGGCCGGCACCATTTCCGGATGAAAGGCGCGCCGATGTTCGAAGACGCGACGCGGCGGATCGTCGACGCGTGCCGGCAGATGCTCGACAAGCACCGGCTGACGATCGGGGATATCGGCCTGGTCGTGCCGCACCAGCCGAACCTGCGCATCCTCGATGCGGTCATCGAGCAACTCGGGCTGCCCCGCGAGCGCTGCATGATTTCCGTCGATCAGCTGGGCAACATGGCGAGCGCGGCGTTTCCGGTCGCGCTGGCCATCGCGCGCGAGCAAGGCCGCATGCCGGCCGGGCAGCTCAATCTGCTGGTGACCTACGGCGCGGGCGCGACCTGGGCCTGCGCCCTCTATCGGAGCTGAACGACATGCTGAACGATTCCCCCGGGTGGATCGATTCGCGGCTGGCACTCGTCGGCACGGCGGACGTGCCGCTGTACGTGATCGTCAACGACGAGGCCGCGACGCTGATCGAGGGCGGCCTGAGCGGCATGACGGAGCTCGTGTGGCGGCAGCTTCACGATGTGCTGCGGGACTTCGGCGGCATCCGGCATCTGCGCTACTGGTTCGTGACCCACTCGCACTACGACCATTGCAGCCTGCTGATGACGCTCAAGTCGCGCATGCCGTGGCTCCACGTATCCGGATCGCCCGACACGTTCGATGCCTTCCAGAGTCCGTCGGCCTGCCGAACCATCCGCCAGCTCGACGCGCACGCGTCGCAGTCCTGGGATCCCCCCGTCGACATCGATTTCACCGAGTTGCCCGAGCTGCCGTTCTACCCCGTCAATGCGGGCAAGCGGCTCGACATCGGCGGCGGCATGGAGATTCAGGCGATCGCGCTCCCGGGCCACAGCCGTTGCCAGTTCGGCTACTACTGCCCGCAGCTGGACATCGCTTTCGTGTCGGATGCGCTCGGCGAGTTTCACGGGCCCGCCACCTGGCTGCCGCTGGTCTTTGAGGACCTGTTCGCGTATCGGCACTCGCTGGACGTCGTCGAGCAGCTGGAGGCGCCGCGGCTCGCGCTGGGGCACCACGGCATCCTCACGGGCGAGCTCGCCCGATCGGCGGTGCGGCATGCGCGCGCCTGCCTCGATGCGCGCGAGGCCGACGCGGGCGCGGTGCGCGGCAACGCGGCCGCCGCGCATGAGCTAGCTCACGAATGGACTGCGCGTTACGCGGCAAGGAGCGAAAGAGTGGTGCCGCGTTCCCTGCATCTCAAAAGCATGATGCGCATGATCGATCTGTTCCATCGCGCCGGATAGCCGTATCCGGATGTCCGCGTGCGACAGGCGGCGACAAGCGATCGAAACGATCGAGACGCCGCCTTCGGATTCCCGCCGCAGCAACCCATGGGCGACGGCCGGCGCCGGGCCGCTGCTCGCTGTTTTCATTTCTCTTCCGACGACATCATGACCACTGCGACCTTGCCGACCACGCTTAGCGAACTGCTTCAGAACCGGGCCGCCACGCTCGGCGACCAAACCGCCTACGTGTTCCTGAGCGGCCCGCCCGAACAGGAGCAGGCCGACTCGATGACCTTCGCGGAGCTCGACGCACGCGCCCGCCGGGTTGCCGCGCTGCTGCAACGGAACGCGGTCGATCTCGGCGACCGGGTCCTGCTGCTGTGCCGGCCGGGGCTCGACTATGTCAGCGCCTTCATGGGGTGCCTGTATGCGGGCGCCGTCGCGGTGCCCGCCTACCCGCCGCGCAACAAGCAACATATGGTGCGGATCGCCGGCATCGTCAGGAATGCCGGCGCGAACACGATTCTGTGCTCGCCCGACGACCTGGAACGTTGCACGACATGGATCGCCGATACCGAAGCGTCCGGCAGCACGCTGCTCGACGTCGGTGCCGCCGAAGCGGTGCCGCCCCTGCACGCGCCGGCCGGCGTGCCGCCGTCCCACGTCGCCTTCCTGCAATACACGTCGGGGACCACCGGCACGCCCAAGGGCGTGATGGTCTCGCACGGCAACCTGATGCATAACCTGGGGATGCTGCGCGAATGGTTCGCCTATGACGAGCGGAGCACGATGGTCAGCTGGCTGCCGCCGTACCACGACATGGGCCTGATCGGCGTGATCCTGACGTCGCTCTACGGCGGCTTCCGGAGTGTCCTGATGGCCCCGGAGCGCTTCATCCAGCATCCGTACCTGTGGTTGCGCGCCATCAGCGAATATCGCGCGGATCTGACGGGCGCGCCGGATTTTGCGTACCGGATGGCCTGCAGGCGAATCTCCGACGAACAATTGGCGACGCTCGACCTGTCATGTATTCGGACCGCCTATAACGGCGCCGAATCCGTGCGCGCCGGCACCTTGTCGGATTTCGCCAAGCGCTTCGCCGCCGCGGGCTTCTCCGCCGGGAGCTTTCGACCGTGCTACGGGCTGGCGGAGGGGACGCTGTTCGTCGCCGGCCGCACGGCGCAGCAGCCGATCAGGACGGTTTGCGCCGACCAGGCCGCCCTCCAGCGGCAATCCGTGGTGATCCGCGGCGAGTTCGCGGGGGTCTCGCCGGCGCCGCTGGATCGCCCGGGCGAACGGGTGCTGGTCAGCGTGGGCCGCCCCGCCGGCGACCAACGCGTGGTCGTGCGTGATCTGGAGACGAACGGGCATTGCGTCGACGGGACCATCGGCGAAATCTGCGTGGCCGGCCCAAGCGTCGCCGCCGGATACTGGCAACTGGACGAGCAGACGCAATCGACCTTCCGGCACACGCTGGCGGGCAATCCGGATCAGGCGTTCATGCGGACCGGCGATCTCGGCTTCATGCTCGGCGGCGAGCTTTACGTCACCGGCCGGCTCAAGGACATGGTCATCCTGGCCGGCCGCAACTACTACTCGGAAGACATCGAATACGCGCTGATCGTCGGCGTGCCGGAACTGGTGCCGAACGGCTGCGCGGCCTTCATGGACGACCAGGTCGACGCGGAGCGCCTGATCGTCGTGGCGGAAGTCGAGCGCACGCAGCGCAAGGGCAATCTCGACGGCTTCATCGACGCGATTCGCCAGGCGATCTGGAACCGCCTCGACATCGGCCCGAGTGCGATCGTGCTGGTGTCGCCCGGCAGCGTGCCGAAAACGTCGAGCGGCAAGGTGCGCCGCAGCACGTGCCGCACGCAGCTGCGCGACGGCGAGCTGACGATCCTCGCGCAGTGGGACGTCGAGACCGGTGCGCATACGCCGACGCCGGAGCGCCGGCCGCCGGATCGCCGGCCGCCCGATCGCCGGCAACCCGCGCGCCCGGCCGCCGCCATCGACGCGCCGCCGGCCGACGGTCGCCGGCAGCATGCCGCCTCCACCGTCGACGAACTGAACGACTGGCTCAGGCACTACGCGCGCACGCGGATCGATTCGCGCACCATCGACGAGCGTCGCACGATCCCGCCGCACGTCGTGCTCGATTTCGGGAACCAGGGCCTCCTCGGCATGCCGATCGACCGTTCGTACGGCGGCCTTGGCTTCACGCATCGCGACACGTTGCGCGTGATCTCGCAACTGGCCGCGATCGATTCGACACTGGCTTTCTTCGTCGGCCTGAACAACACGCTCGGGATCCTGCCGATCATGCAGCATGCCCAGGCGCCATTGCGCGACGAATTGTTGCCGAGCCTCGCAAGCGGCCGGATGCTCGCCGCCTTCGCGATGAGCGAGCCGGCCGCGGGGTCCCATCCGCGCGCGATCACCTCCCGCGCGCAGCGCATCGACTCCGGCGACTGGCTGGTTTCCGGGAACAAGAGCTGGTGCGGCTCGTCCGCGTGGGCGGGGATCGTCAACGTGTTCGCCAGGCAGGCCGACGGCGCCGGGATGGTCGGATTGGCGGTGCGCCCCGGCACGCCGGGCGTGCGGATCGGCGCCGAGGAACTGACGATGGGCGTGCGCGGCATGATCCAGAATTCGCTGCATCTGGATCGGGCGCGCATCAGCGATGCATACCGGCTCGGCGGCATCGGACAGGGGATGTCCGTCGCGCAGCAGGCAATGAACATCGCGCGCCTCGCCATCGCGGCCGTCTGCCTGGGCGGCATGAAACGTTGCGCGCAGTTGATGCATCGATACGGGGCGCGGCGCCGGATCGGCACCGGCCTGCTGCTGGACAATCCGCTGAGCCGCCTGCGCCTGGGCGAGCTGCGGCACCGCATCGACGGGCTTGGTGTGCTGGTCGAGCATCTTGCCGCCGAGCTGGACCTCGGCGTCGCGGTGCCCGAGGACTGCCTGCTGATTTCGAAGATTCTCGGCTCCGAGCTGCTGTCGCAATCGGCCGACGAGATGATGCAGTTCCTCGGCGGCCGGGGCTATGTCGAAACCAACCTGGCGCCGCAGATCTTCCGGGACGCGCGCCTGACCCGCATCTTCGAGGGGCCGACCGAAACGCTGCTGGTTCACCTGGGCAGCCGTCTGCTCAACGGGAGCGACGATCTGCTGCGTTATCTGGAGACTGCGCTGGGCGCCGGCGTGCTGGCGAGGGAGCTGCGCCAACTGGGCGAGCAGCTGGCGCAGGACGGGCTCGCCAATGCGTCGAAGCTCGACGGCGCCGCCCACGCCGCCGTCTGGGTCAATTACTGGCTCGGTACGGTCGCGCAATGGGGCTTGCTGCTGGCGGTGATCGAACGCGCGGCCGCGCAGCAGCGCATCGACGACGGGGCGCTGCGCTGGGCGCAGAGCCAGTATGAACTCGCGATCGAGGCGGCCCAGCGGCAGGTCGGCCTGCGCTCCGCGCTGTCCACGACGGCGGAATTGAACGCCTGGGCCGAGCGCAACGGGGTCGAGATCGGCTCGATCGAACAGACGATCCCGGGCGCAAGCCAATCCGTCGATTCGTTGCTGGTCGCCGAGGCCGGTGCGCGTTCGGTTTCCCGCGAGCCCGACGAGGCCGCCGGCGAAGACGTCGCTTCGGTGGCGGGCCTGATCGCGCCGGATCCGGCGAGCCGGATCGATCGCGAGCGGGTCGCCTCCGTCGAGCAATGGCTCATCGCGTGGCTGGGCGAGCGCCTCAAGCACCGCAAGCTTCGATTGACGCGCGAGTCGACGTTCGCCGAGATCGGCTTCGACTCGATCCTCGCCGTCGAAATGACGATGGTATTCAGCGAGACGTTCAGCGTGACCGTCGATCCGTCGGCGGTCTGGGATTACCCGTCCATTCGCGCGCTGTCCGCCCATCTCGCGCCCCGGATTCACGGCGCCGCGCCGGCGGCGGCCGTTGCGCACGCCGATTCGGACGCGCCCTCGCCCATTGCAGCCCAACCTTCGACCTTGTGAGATCGACCAACATGCAGACCCGATTCGACTTTGGTGAATCCCCCACCGCGCTGGCCCGGCAGCTCGAACACTATCTCGACGCGTATCCCAACGAAGCGCGCGCCTTGCTCGGCCTGTCGGCCGGTACCGCGATCGGCGTGGAGGTGCTCGACAAGGCGTTGCCGATCAGGCTCGAGCAACACACGCACGCGGCGACGCTGCGCATCGGCCGGCGCGACGCGCAGCGCGTGATGGCCTATACGCGCAGCTGCAACTGGGCGAACGGCATCGTGCTGGTGCCGACGCTGGCGCGCCTGGTGTTTGCCGGTGCATTCCGTGGCCTGCGGGCCGGGACGCCCCGCGCGATGCGCGCGTTCGCGATGTCCCGCCAGTCCGACCCGACCCGCAACCTGGGGGTGCTGTGGGGCGCGCTGAACCTGTTGAGCCTGGCCGGCTGGCTGACCCTCGATCGCGGCGACGAAGACGCCGAATATGCGCTCACACCGGCCGGCGAATATGTGGTCGCGTGCGTCGAGCGCACCCGGCCGCTGTTCGAGCAATTGGCGAATGCCACGTCGGTGCTCCAGCATCTGCACGCGCTGTGTCATCGAAAACGCACGGCGGCCGACGACAGCGTGCTGTATGCGCAGCTCGCGCGGATCTGCATCGCGGGCTGGCCGGAGCTGCCGGCCCCGGCCAGCGATCTGGAGCGCCGGGTGAATGGCCAGCTGCGCACGGCGATGGACGGCCTGCTGCTCGGTCCGACCTGGGTCGCGCTCGATATGCCGGTGTTCGACAAGCAGCCGGACGGCCAGTATTCGCAGACGGCGCCCGGCATCTTCGACAAGCTCGACGAGCAGCCCGGCGGGGTCGCGGTCGGCGCGTGGATGCATGCGGACCCCGTCGTCCTGTACGCCGCGTGGTCGCTGATGTGCAAGTTCGGCATGGCGGAAATCGATCGGGAAAAGGTGCGCCTCACCGAGTCGGGCCGGATTCACCGGCCGATCGCCGCCCCTTACGCGGGGTTGCCCGCGTCCTATTTGCGTTCGTATGCACTGCTCGACGAACTCCTGTTCGGCAATCCCGATCCGCTCGACATCGATAGCGACGGCCATATCGATCGCGTGATGAACGTGTATGCGTCGAGCGGCGCCGGCTCGGGGCCGGCGTCGCAGGAAATCACGACGAAAATCCTGCGCGAGCTGTTCGACGACACGCCGCTGGATCGCCAGCCGGCCGGCATCGCCGACATGGGCTGCGGCGACGGCAGCGCGGTGAAGCGCCTGGCCGAATACGTGATCAACTCGACGCGGCGCGGCCAGCATCTCGCGGACTATCCGCTGCTCGTGATCGGCGCGGACTACAACGAATCCGCGCGAGGCCGGGCCGCCGCCACCTTGTCCGCGCTGAAGGACGTACCCGGCGTGCAGGTGCGCGTGATCGCCGCCGACATTTCCCAGCCCGACCGCTACGACGAAGCGGTGGCCGAAAGCGGCCTGACCGTCAGGCAGCCGGACGGCAGCGTGCGCCCGGTGCGGCTGAGCGATCTGCTGCATACCTTCATGTTCCTGGTCCACAACCGCCGGTTGAGCATCCGGCGCGAGGAGGCGGCCGAAGCGATACTCGAGCGCCATCTCCGCCTCGTCGATCGATCCAGCCTGCGCGCGGTCGTCGACCAGTACTATCCGGGCCTCCTGACGGTATCGGACCAGGCCGAATACCCGGTTGCGCTCGACGACATCAAGCGTGCGTTCAAGGTGGCGTACAGCGATGCGGAGGGCCTCGTGCCCGGTTATGTGGCGGCGGCGGATCTGATCGATTTCCTGACCCGCTGGAAGCGCCACGCGAAGCACGGCTTTCTCATCGTCGAAGGACATAGTCCGTGGGCGGAGAATCTCTGCGCGAACACGCAGGGCGGACCGGAAGGGTGGTTGCGCACCGAGCAGCTGCCGTCGGTGTTCAATTGGGGCATGCATTTCGTGTCGCGCCAGTTCATGGCGCCGTTCAACGAATTCATGCTCGCGTTGACGCTGGCCGGCCTGCGTCCCGGCAGCCCGATCCATGGGCGGATTCATCCGGAGGGGTTCCCGGGGCTGGACCTGCTGAGCGATTACCGCTTTTTCAGTATTGCAAACTACGTTGCCGATATCGGGATGAATCGCTAGGCGGGCCCGGGCGCAGTGTTCGCGGCGCAGGCCAGGGTGCGCGGCGCGCGGCGCTGAACGCGCAGGCGTGCGCCGCCGGCCTGCTATGGTGCCCCACGTGAACGAACCCAATCGGCCAGTTCGTCCAGTGCCGCCGGGTGTCCGTCCTGATCGGCGAATGCGACGGTACGCTCGGGGCATCCGGGCAACTTCACGGTAAGTCGATACGTAAAGGCATCGGGAAACGGGAGATTCACGGCGCCGGTGGCCTGATGTTCGAGGCGCGCATTCGCGACGAGTTCTTCCAGCCTCTGCCGCTCATCGGCTGTCAATCGGTCAACGTCGACGCGCACCTTGGGCCGGTAGGTCGGAATCTGTCCGCCTGATCGCTCGACTTCGATGTACGAAGGTTCGGTGGTTGGCATGATCTGGGCGCGCAGTGGTGGAGGCAGGGTGCCCATGATGACCCGTCACGTCGGTTCATGGACATCCCTGCCCGGCCATGCCGTGGTTAAAGCCCAACGGTCGTCCACGCGTCATCGACCGCCGTCGCCGCGGCGGCGCCGTACTTCTTCGCGATGTCGCGCGTTGCGGCGGCGGCATCGGCGAACTGCGACTGCGACGAAAGCCGTGTGGTGAGGGTTTCGTACCAGATCTTTCCGGTGACCTCCCACGAGTTTCCGCCGATCGCCACTGCCGCGAGGTAGAACGCGCGGTTGGGGATGCCGGAATTGATGTGCACGCCGCCGTTGTCTGCGGTGCCGTGATAGTAGCCGCTCATGTCGGCGGGCTGCGGGTCCTTGCCGAGATCAGGGTCGTCGTACGCCGTTCCCGGGGCCTTCATGGAGCGCAGTGCGGTGCGATTGGTGCCGTCTTTCGGGATCAGCAGGCCTGCGCCTATGAGCCAGTCCGCCGTGGTCACATCCTGCTTGAGGATGTACTGCTTGACCATCGTCCCGAACACGTCGGACATCGATTCGTTGAGCGCACCGGGCTGGTCGTGGTACTCGAGCTGTGCCGTGAACTGCGTGACGCCGTGGGTGAGTTCGTGTGCGACGACATCGAGGCATTTGGTGAAGCGGTCGAAGAGTTGCCCGTCTCCGTCACCGTAAACCATTTGCTGGCCGTTCCAGAAGGCGTTGTCGAAACTCTTCCCGTAGTGAATGGTCGAGTCGAGCCGCATGCCCTTTCCATCGACCGAATTGCGACCGAAATTCTCCCGATAGAAGTTGTACGTGTCGCCGCTGTAATCGAACGCCTCGTTGACGGGCACGGGGAAACTGCCCGTCGAGGTCTCGCTGCGCAGCAGGTGGCCGGGCAGCGCTGCTTTATGTTGTGCGTCATAGATCGTCCGGCGCAGTACACCGGGCGAAACCCCCGCGAACGCGAATTGCCCGATGCCCGTGCGCATGCCGCGCATCAGTCCTTGCAGGTGTAGATTTTCCAGTGCGCGTTGTTTCAGTCCCGGGTCGTTCGTATTCGTCGCAATATGTTCAAGGATGTGCGGCGGGATAATGAAGCAATGGCCGTGCGGGCACGTTGCATGAGTGCACATAAATCCTCCATGTGGAGAAACGATCAGGTGCGCAATTCAGGCGCACATTTGCAGCAGCCTTTTAAATTCCGACAATTGCGTCGCTGCAATAAGGCTAGTAGCCCCATTCGGCCGTTTCTGTCAGCATTTTCCCGAGCCGCTTGCCCGAGTTTCTGGCATTGATTTTGCGACGTCGATATTTACGCTGTTTTCTTTTATGTGGAATCCGTAAACAACGTGCGCAATGAGATTGTCGATATGAGGGGCGTCAAAATAATGTCAAAGGGAAAATATGCCCGGATTCGGGCGCCGGAGCGTGCGTGCGCGTCTCCGGCGCAAAACGTCACGACGCCGACGTCTGGAGCGATTGCTCGTCGACGGCGCGCGCCTGCACGACGAAGTTCGACAAGTGATGGAAATTAAAGCGCCGCGCCGGCCGTGCGCGGCCTGCCGACCGGATCGACCGCAAGCTCGTCATCGTCGCGGCCAACGCGGCGCTCGCGTTGCTGACGCTGCTGCAACTCACCGACAGGCTGCAGCTGGTGCATCTGTGCGCGTCCAACGTGTGCACGTCGGCGGTCGGCACATTTCGGATACCTGCGTATTGGGCGTCGATCAATTCGATCGTCGCGGGCGTTGCGGCGACGCTGTGCGTATTCAGGGAGCTGGGACACCTCGGCGCGGCGTCCGCCGAGCCGGCGCGACGGAACCGGCCGTTGCTGCGCGACGTGCTGCCGGGCGTCACGAGTGCGCTGCGCGTCTTCGAAGCGGAGCCGCTGATGCTCGGGTACGTGATGACCCAGAGCGCGCTGATCTCGCGCGCGACGATGACGATCGTCGTCGCGGTGGGCGTGCTGCCGTGCGCGTGCACGTTCGCGCTTCCACGCATGCGGCGGATCGACCTGCTGGTGCCGGATGAAGCGAGATTCGGCTAGTTTCCCGCGTTGCGCCGATACAGGCTCAGCGCCACGGCCAACCCCGCCAGCATGCCGGCGCAGCCGCGATTGAGCCATTGCAATGCACGCCCGGACAGCGCTTTCATCGCATGGTGACCGCCGATTGCGTACACGCACATCAGTGCGATGTCGATCAGTGCGGTCGTGATCGCAAGCGTGACGTACTGCGGCGCGACAGCCGCGCGCGCATGAATGAACTGCGGCAGAAAGGCGGAGAAGAACAGCAGGCCTTTGGGATTGGACAGCGCGACCAGCAGCGAACGCCTGAAGGCGGACCAGCCGTCATGTGCCGCGACCGTCTCCGTTTTTTCGGGGCGAGCGAGCGTCGCCGGCGCGCGCCAGAGCGCCCACGCGAGATACAGCAGATAGGCGGCGCCGATCCATTTCACCGCGGCGAACAACTGCTCCGATGCCTGCAGGATTGCGCCGAGGCCGCAGCCCACGGCGCCGATCAGGATCAGATCGGACAGGGCGGCGCCGGCGATGCCATAGGCCGCGACGCGCAGGCCGCGCGTCGCGCCGTTGTTCAGCGCCAGCAGCATCGTGGGGCCGGGCGTGATGGTGATGGCCGAGACCGTGACCGCGTACAGCAGAAGTGTCGTTGAATCCACGTTTCGGCTCCGGAATGGATGAATAAGCGTCGATCTGCGCGGCCCGCTATCCCGGCCGCGCCGTCAGTTCGTCACTTCTTCTCCGGCAAGAACCAGTTCATCACCAGCGCACAGATGCCGCCCGTGGCGACGCCCGATTCCAGCACGTTCTTGAGCGCATGCGGCAGGCAGGCGAGGATCTCCGGCACCTGCGACACGCCGAGGCCCAGCGCCAGCGACACCGCGATGATCAGCAGCGCGCGGCGATCCAGCCGGATACCCGCGAGGATGTTGATACCGGACGCGGCCACTGCGCCGAACATCACCATCGCGGCGCCGCCGAGCACGGGCTCGGGCACGGCCTGCAGCACGCCGGCCACCGGCGGGAACAGGCCCAGCACGACGAGCATGCCCGCGATCCAGAGGCCGACGTGGCGGCTCGCGATGCCGGTGAGCTGGATCACGCCGTTGTTTTGCGCGAACACGGAACTGGGGAAGGTATTGAACACGCCGGCCAGCAGCGAGTTGGCGCCGTTCACCAGCACGCCGCCCTTGATGCGCTGCATCCACAGCGGGCCTTCGACGGGCTGCTTCGAGATCTTGCTGGTGGCGGTGACGTCGCCGATCGCCTCGAGCGACGTGACGAGGTAGATGATCAGCATCGGCACGAACAGCGGCCACGAGAACCCGATGCCGAAGTGCAGCGGAGTCGGGATCTGGAACAGCGCGGCTTCGTGCGCGCCGGTGAAGTCGAGCCGGCCCATGAACGCGGCCGCGAGATAGCCGACCGCGAGCGCGATGACGAGCGCGGTGCTGCGCACCCAGACGACGGGCACCCGGTTCAGCAGGATGATGGTGCCGAGGACGAGCCCGGAGAGCGTCAGGTTGTCGACGCTGGCGAAGGTGCCCTTGGCCATCGCGCCGTAGCCGCCGCCCATGCTGACGAGGCCGACCTTGATCAGCGTGAGGCCGATCAGCAGCACCACGATGCCGGTGACCAGCGGCGTGATGAGGCGCTTGATGAACGGCAGGATGCGCGACACGCCCATCTCGACGAACGAGCCGGCGATCACGACGCCGAAGATGGCGGCCATCACGGTCTCGACCGGGGTGCCTTGCTTGACCATCAGGCTGCCGCCGGCGATCAGCGGGCCGACGAAGTTGAAGCTGGTGCCCTGCACGATCAGCAGGCCCGCGCCGAGCGGGCCGAAGCGCCGGCACTGGACGAAGGTCGCGATCCCGGAGATCACCAGCGACATCGACACGATCAGCGTCGTGTCGCGGCTGGGCACGCCGAGGGCCTGGCAGATCAGCAGGCCCGGCGTGACGATCGGCACCAGGATCGCCAGCAGGTGCTGCAGGGCGGCGACGAAGGCGACGGTCGGGGCCGGCCGGTCGTCGGGGCCGTAGACGAGATCGCGGGCGGGCTCGGCGTCGTCGGCGCCATGGGAAGCGGGTTGGTCGAGGGAGGCGGGTTGCATGGCGGAGCGGCCGGTCGGGATGGAAAGTGCAGGATTTTAACGGGAAGGCCCGCCACCCTCCCGGAACGGCCGCCGGACGGTCAGTGCGCGCCGGCCGCGCCCGGATGACGCGAACGGGCGGCGAGCGCCGTCACGCGGGCGGCGAATGGGGCGCCAGAGCGTCGAAGAATGCGACCGCATGGTCGATGAACGTCCGCACCTTGGCGGGCAGCAGCGTGCGCGAGCTGTACGCGAGGCGCAGCTCGGTCGCGGCGTCGACGATCCTGAACGAATCGAGCACGCGGACGAGCCGGCCGGACGCCAGATCGTCCTGGACCAGCGGGCT
Source organism: Burkholderia sp. MSHR3999 (assembly GCF_000833595.1). Classification (NCBI taxonomy): domain Bacteria; kingdom Pseudomonadati; phylum Pseudomonadota; class Betaproteobacteria; order Burkholderiales; family Burkholderiaceae; genus Burkholderia; species Burkholderia sp. MSHR3999. The sequence goes on along the minus strand of NZ_JRFO01000002.1, from coordinate 5,219 downwards.
CGGCAGCAAGAACAGCCGGATGCCGAGTCGCTTCTCGAGCCCCGCGATCGCGCGCGACACCACCGGCGCGGAAAGTCCGAGGATATCCGCCGCGCGCCTGAAGCTGCGCGCTTCGACGACCGAGCAGAAGATCCGTAAGCTATCGATGTACTCCATTGCAGACCGTAGAGAAGTGCGTCGCGAAAGGGGCGGCAACAGGTCCGCTTGCGCGAATTTTATCGCCTGTTGCTTGCGGAGCCTTCGCCGGATGACGACGCCGATTCACTCACCGCCGCTCAAATACGCGCGGCTGGCTGTGGGTGCTTTGCTCCATGATCTTGCGTTGCAGCTGCATCAATCCATAGATCAATGCCTCGGCAGTCGGCGGGCAGCCCGGAACGTAGACGTCCACCGGCACGATCCGGTCGCAGCCGCGCACCACCGAGTAGCTGTAGTGATAGTAGCCCCCGCCGTTGGCGCACGATCCCATCGACACGACGTATCGCGGTTCGGCCATTTGATCGTAGACCTTGCGCATGGCCGGAGCCATCTTGTTGGTCAATGTGCCGGAAACGATCATCAGGTCGCATTGTCGCGGTGATGCGCGAGGGATCATGCCAAAGCGATCCATGTCATATCGAGCCCCCGCCGCATGCATCATTTCGACCGCGCAGCATGCGAGACCGAACGTCATGTACCAAAGGCTGTTCGTCCGCGCGGCCGCCAGGACGGCCTCGAGCGAGGTCACGATGAAGCCGTCCTTCTCCAGCGTGAATGGTTGATCGATCATGGCTGGAAAGTCGAGATCGGTTGCCCGCCATCGGTCGGAAACGTTTGATGTGCTTGCCAGTCGCCGTCCTTCCGAGTCAGCCGAACCGAGTTGAGGCCCAGTGGCGCGGGCGCAACCCCGCGCACGCGCGACCACAGTTCAACCCAGGCCGGCTCACAGGTGACGGTGATCACGTAGGGGTCATCCGGCCCGTTTGGGAACCAGGTGCGTAGCGATTCCTTCCAGATGCGCTGCTTCAGCGCAGTATCCGCGGAGGTTTTCGGGGCGGCGCCGATCGTTACGTATCCTCGGTCAGCCATGCTGAGGAAGGACAGGCTGATCGTCTTCCCTTGGCGAATCTCCAGCGCCTTGCGCGTTCTCGAGTCGGTCATGAAACGAATCGTGAGATCCGTCCCGATCTCCAGAATCTCGACTACCCTGGAGTTGATCTGGCCGGATGCGTCGTTCGAAGACACAAAACAGAAGGTGCAGTTGCTGACGATTTCGTGCGCGTGTTGAAGGAGCTGACTTGCATTCATGGCGATGTCCGGCAGGGTTTCGGGAAGACCTCGAAAACCAACGAAACTTGACTCAGCGTCACGCTGGCGTATTACATGCACAATGTACAATTGTATACGTCGTGCATGTTTTTGGCAACATGCAGCTGGTCAAGGCCGGCGTCAGGCCGTCGAATGCTCGCCGTCGACCGCCACGACCGCATTCACCCGGATGCCGTGGCGGGCCCGGGCCTGCGCGAGCGAACACGCAAGCTGCGCGAGGTGGCGCGCGGCTGACGCATCACCGCAACTGCACGGCCGCCAGAAACAGCACCATGCTGCCGATCGCGCCGTCGAGCACGCGCCACGCAACCGCCTTGCGGAACCACGGCGCGAGCAGCCGCGCACCGTACCCGAGGCCGAGGAACCACACGACGCTGGTCGCCATCGCGCCGATCGCGAACGCGAGCCGCGCGCCTTCCGGCTCGCGCGCGCCGGCCGTGCCGATCAGCAGGAACGTGTCGAGATAGACGTGCGGGTTGAGCCACGTGAACGCGAGCGTCATCAGCACGACCGCGAGCCCGCTCTGCGGCGGCGGTGCGACGCCGTCGCCGCGCACGTCGAGCGTCGCGTGCCCCGGCTTGAATGCGCGCCGCAACGCGTTGAGGCCGAACCACGCGAGATAGGCGAGGCCGACGTACAGCACCGCGTGGACGAACGTCGGATAGCGTTCGACGAGCACCGACGCGCCGCCGACGCCCGCGCCGATCAGGATCATGTCGGACAGCGCGCACAGCAGCACGATCTTGCCGATGTGCGCGCGCATGATGCCCTGACGGAGCACGAACACGTTCTGCGCGCCGATGGTGACGATGAGCGACGCGCACAGCGCCGCGCCGTGGGAAAAAGCGAGCCAGTTCATGATGGGGGCAGCAGTAGACGAAAGAATCGAGTGACGCTAGTCTGCGGGGACTGACCGGCTAAGAAAAGCTAAATCAGCTAATGGTGATTAAGGAAATCTGATGCTCGACTATGCATTGCTCGACGCGCTCGCGGCGGTGATCCGGCACGGCTCGTTCGAACGGGCGGCGAAGGAGCTGAACGTCACGCCGTCGGCGGTGTCGCAGCGCGTGAAACTGCTCGAGGAGCGCGTCGGCAGCGTGCTCGTGAAGCGCGGGCAGCCGTGCGTCGCGACCACCTCCGGCGCGCTGCTGTGCCGCCATACCGAGCGCGTGCAGCTGCTCGAAGCGGAGCTGTCCGGGCGGATGCCCGCGCTGCCGGGCGCGCTCGCTGCCGACTGGCCGACGTTGCGCGTCGCGGTCAACGACGACAGCGTCGCGACGTGGTTCATCGACGCGGTGGCGCCGTTCTGCGCGGAGCGCGAGACGCTGCTCGATCTCGTGATCGACGATCAGGACCACACCGCGGCGCGCATCCGCGACGGCAGCGTGCAGGGCGCGGTGACCGCGCAGGCCGAGCCGATCCAGGGCTGCCGCTCGACGCGGCTCGGGCGCATCCGCTATCACGCCGTGTGTTCGCCGGCGTTCCATGCGCGCTATTTCAGCGCGGGGATCAATCGCGACGCGCTGCGCCGCGCGCCGTGCGTGATGTTCAATCCGAAGGACGGGTTGCAGGCGCGCTTCATCCGGCGCGTGACGCGCGCGGACCTCGATCCGCCGCAGCACTGGATACCGCACGTCGCGGGCTATCTGCGCGCGTGCGAAACGGGGCTGGGATGGGGGATGTGTCCGGACCGGATGATCGAGCGCCAGCTGGCGGCGGGGGAGCTCATCGAGATGTCGGCGGGGCGCACCGTCGACATCGAGCTGTACTGGCAGAGCTGGCGCCTGTCGATCGGCTGGCTCGACGATTTCAGCGCGGCGCTCAAGGCGCGGGCCGCGCTGTTTCTCGATTGATGCGCGAGCGGTGACGCATCGCGCGTTGCGGTCGGCCGCACGCGGTGCGCGCGGCCGGGTTCCGGGTCACACGTGGCGCAGGCCGTCGAAGTCGACGATGTGCACGAGGCGGCCGTGCATTTCGATCAGGCCGCGCTTCTGGAATTTCGACAGCGTGCGGCTGACCGTTTCGAGCGTCATGCCGAGGTAGCTGCCGATGTCCTCGCGGGTCATCCGCAGGTTGAATTCCGTCGGCGAATAGCCGCGCTTCAGGTAGCGCGACGACACGTCGAGCAGGAACGCGGCGACCCGCTCCTCGGCGTTCAGCGAACCGAGCAGCATCGTCTGCGACGTTTCGCGCACGATCTGCTCGCTCATCAGCTTGTGCATGCGCAGCTGCATCGAGCCGGCTTCGGAGCACAGCGACTTGAGCGCGCTGTAAGGAATCACGCAGACGGAGCTGTCTTCGAGCGCGACCGCGGTGCGCGGGTGCGTGTCGTCGCAGATGCCGTCGAGGCCGAGCGCTTCGCCCGCGAGATGCAGGCCGGTGACTTGCTCGCGGCCGTCGTGACGCGTCGCGACGGTCTTCAGCGAACCCGAGCGCACCGCGTACAGATTGTCGAAGGCGTCGCCTTCGCGGAACAGCGCTTCGCCGCGCTTGACCGCGCGCGCGGCGCAGATGACCGTCTCGAGGCGGCTGAGCGCTTCGGGCGCCAGGCCCTGCGGCATGCACAGGTGCCGCATCGCGCACGACGAGCAGTGCGCAGCCTGGCGCGGTGCCCAGCTGGCGGTGTGAGTCGTGGCGGCGTGGCGTGTGGCGACGGGCGTCAACATGATCGGTTTCTCCGGCGTTGAATCGACGGAATCATTGTCCCACCGCAAGTTGGTGGCGGTCGGGTGACAAAACGTCGCGATTCGTTATAGGCATGTAGGCATGACCGGCGGCGCGACGGCGTCCGCTGCGCGCGCCGGCCGGGGCTCAGTTCGATTGCTCGCCGGCGTGCGCGGCGGCGGGAATCAGCAGCACGGGCAGCGACGCGTGCCGCACGCATTGCTCGGCGATGCTGCCGAGCACGAGCCGGCGGAAGCCGCGACGGCCATGCGTGCCGAGCACGAGCAGGTCGGCGCCGAATGCGCTCGCGCCTTCGAGGATCAGCGACGAGACATCCGCGAGCGACGTCGCTTCGGCGAACCGCGCCTCGCCCTTCACGCCGGCGGCCTGCATCCGCTGCGTGTATTCCTTCGCGAGCGCGTTGCCCTGCTCGACGAGCTGATCGCGCAGCACGGACGGATCGTAGCCGGGCACGTTGTAGTAGATCGCGGCGTTCTCGACGACGTAATACGGCTGCAGCTGCGCGCCGTGTGCTTGCGCGAGCGCAAGCGCGGCATCGAACGCGTGGCGGGAGGTATCGCTGCCGTCGACGGCAACCAGAATGCGCTTGTACATGGTTTCTCCGAGATGCGGGTTGAAAAGGAACCGGCCGGAGGCCGGTTGCACGGCGCGCTGCTGCGACGCAGGTTAAACGAATGCCGGCGACCTTGCAGTGCCGTCGGCCGTGCAGCGCGACGCCGACGTCGGTTGCGATCGGGCGAGTCGCGGCCGATTGCGCCGCGGTGCCGTCGCTGGACGATGAGCACGTCGGTGTTGGGTGCCTGCGCAACGATCGCCGGACCGGCATTGCGCGGGCTTCGCCATTGAAGCGTAAATGACGTCACGCGACCTGACGTCGATCAAACGATGTGCACGTTGGAACCGCGCGGCGACATGCCGGATGCGGCGCGGACATGCTAGGGTCTGTTTACATACGGAACGCACATGCGTTGCCACGAGAACGGCCGCTCGCGAGGCGCGCGACGCCGCGAATACTGGACGTATTCGCAAGGAGCGCAACGCGGCGAGCGGCCGTTCTCGTGGCAACCCCAAACTTAAATTTCATTCCACGGGAATGCCCGAAATCGCCCGTATGGCGGCGTCGCGCGTCGCTTGTTTGGCTCGGCCAAACGGCGCTCCTTGCTCCTTGCCCTACGAGCGATTTCGGGCATTCGCATGTGCGTTCCGTATGTAAACAGACCCTAGGA